>DASZVY010000076.1:0-16491 GCA_035546855.1 Nitrobacter sp.
CCGCCGGTCGAGGTGCGGCCCGCGCGCACGCAGGTCGACGATCTCGTCGGCGAATTGCGCGAGGTGTCCGCGAAAGGCTATCGCGCGCTGGTCACCGTACTGACCAAGCGCATGGCGGAAGACCTGACCGAATATCTGCACGAACAGGGCATCCGCGTGCGCTACATGCACAGCGACATCGACACGCTGGAGCGCATCGAGATCATCCGCGATCTGCGGCTCGGCGCCTTCGACGCGCTGGTCGGCATCAATTTGCTGCGCGAGGGCCTCGACATTCCGGAATGCGCGCTGGTCGCCATCCTCGACGCCGACAAGGAAGGCTTTCTGCGCAGCGAGACCTCGCTGATCCAGACCATCGGCCGCGCCGCGCGCAACGTCGACGGCAGGGTGATCCTCTACGCCGACCAGATGACCGGCTCGATGGAACGCGCCATTGCCGAGACCAATCGCCGTCGCGAGAAGCAGGTGGAATACAACGAAGCCAATGGCATCACGCCGGAGAGCGTGAAGAAATCCATCGGCGACATCCTCAACTCGGTCTACGAGCGCGACCATGTGCTGGTCGAGATCGGCGACGGCGGCATGGCGGACGACACCGTCGCCATCGGTCACAACTTCGAGGCCGTCCTCGCCGATCTCGAAACGCGCATGCGCGAGGCCGCCGCCGATCTCAATTTCGAAGAGGCCGCACGGCTGCGCGACGAGGTGAAGCGGCTGCGCGCCACCGAGCTGGCGGTGGTGGACGATCCCACCATCAAGCAGCGCGGCATTGCGGCGAAGGCCGGCAGCTATGCCGGCGCGAAGAAATACGGCGACGCGGCGAACCTGCCGGCGCGGACCGCTTCTCCCTCCCCCTTGCGGGGAGGGTCGACCGGCAAAGCCGGTCGGGGTGGGGGTACATCAAAAATCCACAAGCCCTCGCTCGACGAGATGGGTATCGCCACCTGGCATGAGGTCAAGCCAACCGAGGGGCGGGCCAGACCGCGCAAGCCGACACTGGATGAAATGGGTCCGGGCACCGAAAGCCGGATCTATCAGCCGACATCCTCGCGCGAAGCCGGACCGGAATTCGGCCCGCGTCCACGCTCCAGCGGCGGCGCGCCGGGGCATCGGGGCGGATGGAAGAAGCGGTAACGGCATGGCAATGAGCGGGCGCGGTCTCCATATCATCGACGAATGCACCTTTTAGAGTCGTCCGAAGACGCGCCAACTGAAAGTCCTCATGATCCCCCTGTCCATCCTCGATCTCGTCCGCGTAACCCAGGACACCGATGCCCGCGGTGCGCTCGACAACGCGCGTGATCTCGCGGCCCACGCGGAACGATGGGGCTATCGCCGCATCTGGGTCGCCGAGCATCACAACATGGTCGGCATCGCGAGCGCGGCGACCTCGGTCGTGATCGGTCACATCGCCGCTGGCACGAAGACCATCCGGGTCGGCGCGGGCGGCATCATGCTGCCGAACCATGCGCCTTACGTCATTGCCGAGCAGTTCGGAACGCTGGAGCGTTTGTTTCCAGGCCGCATCGATCTCGGCCTCGGGCGCGCGCCGGGGACCGATCAACTCACGTTGCGGGCGCTGCGGCGCACGCCGGACGCGGCCGACAATTTCCCTCAGGATGTGCTGGAAGTGCAGGCCTTCCTGGCAGCGGCCGGTCCGAACCAGCGCATCCAGGCCGTGCCCGCCGCCGGCACCAATGTGCCCCTGTGGATTCTCGGGTCGAGCCATTTCGGCGCGATGGTCGCCGCCGAACTTGGCCTGCCCTACGCGTTCGCGTCACATTTCGCGCCCGACGAGCTATTGCCGGCACTGCAGATCTATCGCGCCCGCTTCAAGCCGTCCGAACAGCTCGACAGGCCCTATGCCATGGTCGGCGTCAACATCATCGCGGCCGGCAGCGACGCCGAGGCGAAGCGCCTCGCCACCACGCAGCAGATGTCCTTCACGAATATCTTCCGCGGGGCACGCGGCCTGAGCCAGCCGCCCATCGACGATATCGAGACCTACTGGTCGCCGACTGAAAAGATCCAGGCGATGCGGATGCTGGCGCGCTCGATCGTCGGATCACATGACACCGTCCGCGCCGGAATCGCCGCGCTGGTGCAGGAAACCGGCGCGGATGAGCTGATCGTGGTCTCGGATATCTACGATCATCCGACGCGGCTGAGGTCGTTCGAGATGATCATGGAGGCGGCGCGGTGAGCGAACGGCGGAATTATTCCGCCGCCACCAACCCCGCCCGCGAATGGTGCGCGTAGGTTTTCCACGTCGGCTTGTAGTCGTCGTCGGCCTGGTTGCCCCATGTCGTCCAGTTCTTGCGCGTGCCGCGCGCGAACAGTTCAATGAACGGTCCCGGTGAGCAGGTTTCGATGATGTCATACTGCTCATCCGGTTTGCGCGAGTGCTCGCGCTTGCGCGTGCCGAGCAAATTCACCTGCCGCCGCCCCGGCGCGAGCGTGCGCGCGTTCTTGCCGCGCACGCCGAACAGGATCAATTCCGTGACATTGCGGAAATAGAACCCGACGCCGCGGCCATCCGACCCGCCGTCCTTGCGCACCTTGTGCCAGACGATGTTGGACTTGTAAGTGAAGCCCCACGCCTGCATCACGGCGAGGCCGTCCGGCAACAAGGCATTCGGGCACCAGAGATAGAGATGCGAGGTCGGCGCAGATATCTCCGCCACGGGCAAACCCTTGATCTCGTCGAGTTTCATGGTGCCATAGCGCGACAGGCGCTTGTGCTCAGGCGCGACTTTTCCGGTCTTGTTGATGAACTGCCACGGTGGATCGGCCAGTATCGTCGCAAAGCGACGGCCCTCAGCAAAGCGCAGCAAATCCTGTTCGGCCGAGAGCATCGACGACTCCACCCACATTAGGCATATCAACCGGATATACGCGTTATGCGTTCTGCATCCTATCATGTTCATGTTACGTTCTCAAGATGCTTAGTGGATAATTCCTGGGTCAGAGGGGACAGACCGAAACGATGTTCGACCAATTGAAGGAGCATGGCTTCGACATCGAATTCCGCTCGCATGCACGGGCCATTCTCGGCGTCGATTTTCCCGAGGTCGGCGAGCAGCTCGAAGGCGTACTGCTCGCCTCAACAGTTCCAATCGAAGAGATTATCGGTTCTGGCGGCGGCGAGACCAAGGGCACCCAGCGTTTGCGGAATGCGCTGGCCTCCCATGGCTGGAAAAAACACAATTTCGTCGTGCAGCGAATCATCGACGGCGTTGAACGCGAATCGCAGTCGCATGAGATCGATCATGTGAAGCCCTTTGAGGTCGGGACGATCGCGTTGGAAATCGAATGGAACAACAAGGACCCGTTCTTCGACCGCGACCTTGAAAACTTCAAGCGGCTACACGCGGACGGCGGCATTCCACTCGGCGTCACCGTGACTCGCGGGGCCAGCCTTCAGGATTCGCTGCGTGGCCTCGTTCGCCGCTTCGCGGATGATCAAACGGTCAATTCCTTCGATGATATGGATCGCATCGGGCTCAACCCGACCCGACGGCAGATCAAGGAAGTCATGAAGCGGGTCAATCGCAAGAACAATCCACTCCATTTTCGCGACGCATGGGCCAGTCACTTCGTTTCCGACAAATTCGGCGCAGCGACAACGCACTGGAGTAAGTTGCAAGATCGCGTTCAGCGCGGCGTCGGGAATCCCTGCCCGCTGGTGTTGATCGGACTGCCTTCCTCCATGGTGACATTCGGCGAGAAGCCTGCAGAGATCAAAAAACTTCTCGACGAAGGCGAGAATTCGGATGACGCTATCTGACCCTCACCCCTTTGCCATCACCATCACCGACAGCATCGCCAGCATCAGCATCGAGGTCAGCACCCGTCGCTGACAACGCGGCTCCGCCAGCCAGCGCATGATCTTGTCGCTCATGCTGAGCGAGGCATCAAAGAACACCGGCTCATAGCTGCCGATGAAGAGTTTCGGATAGCGCGGGCCGAGCCAGCCGGCCATCAGCCCCGTGAACAGCGAGGTCATGACGACGAAGGGCACAATGCCGTGGCTGTCCCTGACGACCACGTCGCTGCCGAAAAGCTTCAGCAGCAGCGCCGCACCGGCAAAGGTCGGCAGACCGAACGCGACGGCGACCAGCATAACGCCTGTCGCGAAACTTTTGGGCGTGGCCGTGCCGGAGGACGTGGTCATCATGGCGAAGCTCCCTGGCTGATCCACGGAGCCTCTCACGCGCCGCCACCGCGATCCGTGATCCGTCGCACAGAGCGGGCCATCTCGCAGTATCGCCGTATTGGCGCCGTGCAACTCCCGCCAATTTCAGTTGCTGTTGATCAGGAAGCGCAGGGTCGTCGGGCCGACGAAGGAGACCTGGTCGCCCCGCCGCGTCCAGGTCGTCGCCGCGCTCAACGCCGCGACCAGATCGTCATCGGCTTGCGCCCGGTCCGGCGGACAGGATCGATCCTCCAGCGGGCCGGCTGCAAATATCACGGTGTTGCCGGCCACCGAGAACTGTCCCCGGCCGCTCTTGCACCAGAGCTCGAGGCGGACCTCTCCGCTCTCTCCGATTTCAAGCGACGGCACCCGGCGCGATCCCGGCTTTGGCGCGGCATCGAGCGTCATCTCGAGACCGAAGGGAAATTCCTCCTGGGCATGCACCGGCCCGCCACACACCATCATGGCCGCCACGACAGGAAGTGCCGCGCGGCACATCGATATGAACTTCGCGATCATCTCACCTCTTTGACGTTCCGCCGGTTCGCAGGCTCTATAGCGCGCCCGTGGCGATCTTGGCACCCCACCTGTGCACCGGACCGATACCTGTCCAAAACGTAATCTCCGCAGGGGGACCATCGACGAACTGGCGCCACAAACTCCTGTTGGCTTCGACAGGTGTAAAGCCCGCCGTCCTTCGCCGGGCCGGCGCAAGCGTCACGTTCTCGCGAAGCCGGGCTCCTCCTCACCGTCCAGCGTGGTAGAACAGAGCGACCTTTTCGAGATTCCTGATTTCGTCCGGGCTCCTGCAAATTCCTCCGCGCCCGGACCTGTTTCCGGAGACATCCAGCCGTGAAGAACCTTCGCTCCATGCTCACGCCCGTATGGCGGATCGCAACGCCCTATTTCCGTTCGGACGACAAATGGGCGGGCCTCGGTCTGCTCTTTATCGTGGTCGCGATCGAACTCGGGACCGTTGCCATCGACGTGCTGTTGAACAAGTGGCGCAATCGGTTCTACGACGCCCTGCAGGCGCACAACTGGAACGCCTTCGTCTCCGAGACGATCTATTTCTGCGTGGTGGTCGCGATCTACGTCGTCATCGCAGTCTATCAGCTCTACCTGAACCAGTGGCTGCAGATCCGCTGGCGCAACTGGATGACCAAACACTATCTCGGCCAATGGCTGAGCAACGCAAACCACTATCGGATGCAGCTCGAAGGCGAAGTCGCCGACAATCCGGACCAGCGTATCACCGACGACATCAAGCTGTTCGTCGAGGGCGTCCTCTCGATCGGCCTCGGCCTTCTGAACTCGGTGGTGACGCTGGTGTCGTTCGTCGTGATCCTCTGGGGCCTGTCGGAGGCCGCGCCGCTGCATGTGTTCGGGCAACAATACAACATTCCCGGTTATCTGGTCTGGGGCGCCCTGATCTACGCCATTCTCGGCACCGTGCTGACGCACCTGATCGGCAAGCCGCTGGTCGGGCTCGACTACCGGCAGCAACAGTATGAAGCGGATTTCCGCTTCAATCTGGTGCGGGTCCGGGAAAACTCCGAACAGATCGCGCTCCTTCAGGGTGAAACCGCGGAGCGTGCGCGGCTGATGGACAAATTTGGACTGATCGTCTCCAACTGGATGGACATCATGATCCGCACCAAGAAGATCACGGCCTTCACCGCGAGTTACAGCCAGGCGACGCAGATCATCCCCTATATTCTGGTTGCTCCCGCCTATTTCGCCAACAAGACCCAGCTCGGCGGCATGATGCAGGCCGGGTCGGCATTCCTTAGCGTTCAGGGCGCATTGTCCTTCTTCGTCAGCGCGTACCGGCAGCTCGCGCAATTCCAGTCCATCGTGATGCGGCTCGACGGCTTCGAGGCCTCGATCGCGAAGGCGTCCGCCCTCGCCGCGCGCCCCGATATCATCAAGGTATCGCAGGCGCCGGCCGGCGCGGATATCGCGCTGGACGATCTGCTGGTGCGCTTGCCCGACGGCAGGCCGCTGGTCGCGGCCAACGACTTCCATCTTCACGGTCACGCTACGACGCTGGTCGCTGGCCCGTCAGGCTCCGGCAAGTCAACCCTGTTCCGCGCCATCGCCGGCATCTGGCCGTTCGGCAAAGGCGTCATCTCAATCCCCGCGCACGCCAAGCTGATGATGCTGCCGCAGCGCCCCTATTTCCCGGTGGGATCGCTGCAGGCCGCAGTCAGCTATCCTGCCGAGGAGGGAAAATTCGGCCGCTCGCAAGTTACCGATGCGCTGACGGCGGTTGGCCTGCCGGCCCTCGCGGCGCGGCTGGACGAGAACGCGCATTGGAACCGGATGCTGTCGCTCGGCGAACAGCAACGCCTCGGACTGGCGCGCGCCCTGCTGCATCGTCCCGACTATCTGTTCCTCGATGAAGCGACCGCATCGCTCGACGAGCTTTCGGAAATCGCGCTCTATCGCCTGATCGCGGAACGGCTTCCGGATACGACGGTCGTGTCCATCGGCCATCGCAGCACGCTCGACAGCCTGCATCAACACAGCGTCAGCCTTACCCGCGAAGGTGATCACGTGACATTGCGCGAGGCGACCGAAGCCGCCGAGGTGACCTGACCCACGTGCCTGACCCACGTGCAAGGCGCTCCAACAAAAAGGGCGGCAGATCGCTCTGCCGCCCTCCGCGCCCAGATCTGGAGAAACCCTATTTGAGATTGCTCATGGCCGTCAGGTCCGCTGACAGCTTGGCGATGAAGGTCGATCCGCACCAGTTGGAGCCAGCGCCGCTTGGATTGATCGAGGTGATATTGTTGACGCCGCCGGCGGTGAAATCCGACGTGAAGGCGTTGCAATCGCCTTTCGACAGATCGCTGTCCGAATAGCGCAGATCGAGCGTGAATACCTTGTAGGTGAAGCCGATGCCGATATTCCAGGTGTTGTAGTCGGCGTATTTGATGCCGTTCGGGAACGCGACCGTGCCGTAAAACGCGTCGGATGTTCCCAGCCACTGGCGTCCGAATTCACCCGACACGTACATGCCGACGCCGCTGCTGCCGAAAACCGTGCTCGGCGCGGTATACTTGGCGGTGATCGACGAATAGTTGCCCCATGCACCGGTGTTCAGGAAATTCGGCGAATAGTATTCGTTGAGGCCGACCGCAAAACTGTCGTTGATGGTGTAGTTCACCTTGGCGTAGCCCTCGTAGAAGCTGACGTCCTTCTTCATGACGTTGCCGTTCACGAGCGCGATGGCGCCGGTGTCGCCGGGGCAAAGGGTCCCAAGGCCGCCGGCGACGGTGTCGACGCAGCTTCCGCCCGGATACAGATAACCCCAGACACCGAAGTCGAATGCGAATGCACCGAAGGTCGGGCGGATACCGCCGTAGATATCGACCTCCGCGGAAGCGCGGTTGGCGAAGGAGATGCTCTCGAACGACGATCCCACGTAAAGCTGCAGGTCCTTGGTGACGTTGTAGCGCGGCTCGAAGTAGGCAGTCACCGAGGGCTTGTGGTTCGACTGGGTGACGCCGCGGAAGACGTAGTCGCTCATGATGCCGGCGCCGAAGGCAATGTCCCAGGGATCAAACGCCGCCGGTGGCGGCGCCTTATAGGCCTTCACAGGCATGTCGGCGGCGAAGGCCGAACCTGCCGCCGTCACGGCAAGCGCGGTTGCAGCCAGAAGCAGTTTCTTCATGATGACCCCCATCAAGTCCAAAAGAACCGGATCGATTTCGCGGCAAGCGATATCCGACGCCGGCTGCACCAATTCATTAGCAACCGCAATCTGGCCCGGGATGCCGTTGTCACGAAGATGAAATGGCGGTCATTTGCTGCCTCTTTAGGCGTTTGACGCACTTCCGAACGGGTTGTCCGGCTCTGTTGCAATTTCGTCACGTCGGAGGAGCGGGATTCCTTTCGGGATCCTTGACCGGCCCGCCTGTTTTTCAACTCGTCCGCCGGCGCCGGCGGAACGACATGGGTCGTCGTGATGATTCCAACAAAAAAGCCGCAGCGCGAGGCCGCGGCTTGACAGGGAATGAGACGATCAGAACAACTGCTAAAGCGAGATGAAATGAGGTTGAATCGCTGTCATTGCGAGGAGCCCAAGGGCAACGCGCAGCGTTGTCCCGGAGCGACGAAGCAATCCAGGTCTTTCCTTGTGGCTCTGGATTGCTTCGCTTCGCTCGCAATGACAGCGCGGGTTAGTTCAACCTAACCCCAGCCTGCTTTAGTGTGGTGGTTCAGAAGTTCGCTTCATCCTTTCAGCGGACTCTTCCGGCGAACTTCTGAACCTGAACCACACGAGCATCATAAGGTTTGCTGGTGTCCTTTCGAATCCGAAGTTCGCGGCGGCGCGCGCTGACAGATGGTGCGAACTTCGGATTCGGGACACTAGCCGGTGTGACCGTGCTCTTCGGAGCCCGGCGCCGAGGTATGATCCGATGTGTGGGAATGGTCGTGCGACGCCACCGGAGCCGGTTCGGGCATAGCCCAACTCGTCACCGGGGCCGGTTCGGGAGCCGCCGGCTTCGGAGCGGCAGGTTTGGGCGCGACCGGCCTGGCAGCGGCCGTTTTCACGGCTTTGGCTGAAATTTTCCTGGCAGAGGCTTTCTTGGCGGAAGCCTTCCGGGAAGAGGCCTTCCTAGCTGATTTTTTCGGCGCCGCTTTTTTTGCGGATTTTTTCGACGATTTCTTTTTGGAAGACTTTTTGGCCGTCTTCTTCGCAGCCTTCTTTCGAGACGTCTTTGCGGAGCGCTTCGCGGACTTCTTCGACGATTTCTTTGCCGTCATCTTCCTCGTCGTTACCGTTTTCTTCTTGCTTTTCTTGGCTTTCGCTTTCCTGGATTTCTTGGCCATTATGGTCCTCCTGTTGCCGCCAATCCATAGCTGCCACAACCGTGTCCGGCGGACCGCTTGCCGCGGACTGCCAACCGATCAGGTCGATCCAGGCCGGGGACCGCCCGTCGCCCAATCGAGAAGCTCGATGGTGTGAACAACGGGGACCGACGTTCCGCCGGCAATCTGAACCATGCACCCGATATTGCCCGCGGCGATCATGTCCGGCTTGAGGCTTGCGATGTTGGCGACCTTCCGATCACGCAACCGGTCCGCAATGTCAGGCTGGAGAATGTTGTAAGTTCCCGCCGAACCGCAACACAGATGACTCTCAGGCACATCTTTCACCACGAATCCGTTCTTGGAAAGCAATTCTTTCGGAAGCTGCGTGATTTTCTGTCCGTGCTGCAGGGAACAAGCTGAATGATAGGCGACCACAAGGTCGCTGCGATCCTGCGGCGCAGGCAGATCGAGCGCGGCGATATATTCGGTGATGTCCTTGACAAGGGCGGACACTTTCGCGGCGGGTTCGGCGAAGGAACGGTCCTCGCGCAGCAGGTAGCCGTAGTCCTTGATGACGGTGCCGCAGCCTGACGCGGTCACCAGGATGGCGTCGAGGCCGTTCGTGCCGATCTCCCTGCTCCACGCCGACACGTTGGCGCGCGCCCGTGCCAGTGCGTCGGCATCATCGCCCATGTGGTGCGTCAGCGCGCCGCAGCACTGTTCGTCCGCCACCAGCACGACCTCGATGCCGTGGCGCGTCAGCAGGTTGATCGCGGCCTGATTGATGCGGGGAGCCAGCACCTGTTGGGCGCATCCCTGCAACAATGCGACCCGCCCGCGCTTGGCGCCCCGCGCCGGCCATACGGTGCCTCCGGCCGGCCCCGCCGGGGGCAGCGACGCCGGCGCCAGCGCCAGCATCGCCTTGATCCGCCTGACAAACGACGGCGTGGTCGCGCCCGGGGCAGAAGCCGGCAGCAGCGCCGCAAACGGCCGCGCCAGCCGCGCCAGGATCATGCTGAGCCGGAACAGTTTTGGCCGCGGCAGCACGAGGGCGAGAACGCCGCGCAGCAGGCGCTCGGGAAGCGGGCGGACATAATCCCTCTCGATCCTGACCCGCGCCTGATCGACCAGGTGCATGTAGTTCACGCCGGACGGACAAGTGGTCATGCAGGACAGGCACGACAGGCAACGATCGATATGCTTGACCACCTCCGCGGTCGGCGGCTTGTCCTTCTCCAGCATCTCCTTGATCAGGTAGATGCGTCCGCGCGGGCTATCGAGCTCGTCGCCGAGCAGGACGTAGGTCGGGCACGTGGCGGTGCAGAAGCCGCAATGCACGCACTTGCGGAGAATCTTGTCGGCTTCCGCGATATCGGGATCGGCCAGTTGGGCCAGCGTGAACTCGGTCTTCATCAGATGGGCGTCCGCTTCAGCCGGCCTCGATTGAGGATGTGTTTTGGATCGAAGCCGAATCTGACCCGTTCCGCCAGGGCGGCAACGCCGGCCGCCTGCGGATGGAACACGTCCACCGCGTGGCGCACCGCCTCCGAAGCGCGCAGCAGCGTCGCATGGCCAGCGATCCCGCTCAGCCGCTGGCGCAGCAGGGCGGCATGGGCATCAGGCGATGGCGGCAGCGCCGCCCAGATCAACCCGCCGCCCCAGTCATAGATCACCTCGCCGCCGATCTCCCGGGCCAGTGCTTCGCCAAACACGCCACCCGACGCGGGCGGGCAGACGATCCGCCACACCGGCCACGCGCCAAGCGCGCCGCCGGACGCGAACGGCGTGACGTCGCGGATATCGCGCCACAGCGCAGCGGACCCCGTGTCCTCGATGAGTTCGGCCGCCCCGAACGACGCAAGGTCGGCCGCCAGCGCCGATGCGCGATGAGCGACCGAAGCGGCGATGCCTTCCAGCCGCAACAGCGTTACTGCCTTTCCTGCCGTTGCGAGGCCGGCAAGCGCGCCTCGCGCGGCCCTGAGAGCCGTGACCGACACATGCGCCGCCCCTGAGACGTCGTAGGGTGAGCCCAGCGCTGCCGTCATCGCCCGGTTGGCGGCGACGTCGTCGAGCCCGCGCAGCACCAGCGTCTGTTCGGCCTCCGCCTTCGGCATGACCTTGAGCGTCGCCTCGGTCATGACCGCGAGCGTACCCCACGACCCCGCCAGCAGCTTGCAGAGGTCGTAGCCGGTGACGTTCTTCACCACCTTGCCGCCGGCCTTGAAGCTGTCGCCGAAGCCCGACACCGCATGCGCGCCGAGCAGATGGTCGCGCGCCCCGCCGGCCTTGATGCGGCGCGGGCCGGCCAGCCCCGCCGCGATCATGCCGCCGATCGTGCCCTGCCCGGCCGCGGTGCCGAGCAGCACTGAGGTGTCCATCGGCTCGAAGGCGAACTCCTGGTTCTTCGAATCGATCAGCGACAAGACGTCCGCCAGTGGCGCGCCGGCCTGCACGGTGATGATGAGTTCATTCGGCTCATAGGACGTCACGGCGTTCAGGGCCGAGATGTCGAGCACGGCGTTGGTCGCCATCGCATGGCCGACCGATCGCTTGGTGCCATGCCCCCTGATCTCGAGCGGCTGCTCGCCGGCGATCGCCGCGCGCACGGCGGCCTCGACATCGGCGGCATCGCGTATTTTCAGAATGTCCACGATAAATCGTCTTCGTCTTGAGTCCCGCTGGAGGCCGGTTGCTTCCTTCCCCCTCTTGGGGAGGGTGGCGTGTTGTAAAGCGAAGCGAACAATACGCCGGGTGGGGGTCTGTGTGCGAAAAGCCATCCACCCCCACCCCGGCCTCCGCGTCGCTCGGCCGACCCTCCCCACAAGGGGGAAGGAGAAGAAAGGATCGCAGCCTCAACCATCGCCTCAAAACCTCGGCAAATCCGGAAACGCCAGTTGACCCTTGTGCACATGCACCCGGCCGAGTTCGGCGCAGCGGTGCAGCGTCGGGAACACCTTGCCCGGATTGAGCAGGCCCTGCGCGTCGAAGGCGCATTTCAGCCGCTGCTGCTGGTTGAGATCGATGTCCGAGAACATCTCCGGCATCAGGTCGCGCTTCTCGATGCCGACGCCATGCTCGCCGGTCAGAACGCCGCCGACCTCGACGCAGAGTTTCAGGATATCCGCGCCGAACGCCTCCGCCTTGTCCATTTCGCCGGGCTTGTTGGCGTCGTACAGAATGAGCGGATGCAGGTTGCCGTCGCCGGCGTGGAAAACGTTGGCGACTCCCAATCCGTATGTCTCCGACATCTCTCGCATTCGCACCAGCACGTGCGACAGTGCGGCGCGCGGGATGGTGCCGTCCATGCAGAGATAGTCCGGCGAGATGCGTCCGACCGCCGGGAAAGCCGCCTTGCGGCCGGACCAGAACAGCAGACGCTGCTGCTCGGAGTCTGAAATCTGGCAGGTGGTCGAGCCGCAACCCAGCGCGATCGCCTCGACCCGCTTGATGAGTTCGTCCACCTCGATGCTCGGGCCGTCGAGTTCGATGATCAGCAGCGCCTCGACGTCGAGCGGATAACCGGCATGGACAAAGGCTTCCGCCGCGTGGATCGCAGGCTTGTCCATCATCTCCATGCCGCCGGGAATGATGCCGGCGCCGATGATCTTGGCCACGCATTCGCCGGCCGTTTCGACCTTCGGGAAGCCGACCATCAGCGCCCGGGCGGTTTCGGGCTTCTGCAGGATGCGCACGGTGACTTCGGTGACGACGCCGAGCAGGCCTTCCGAGCCGGTGATGATGCCCATCAGGTCATAACCCGCGTTCTCCGGCGCCTTGCCGCCGATCCGCAGCACCTCACCCGACATCAGCACAAGCTCGCAGCCGAGCACGTTGTTGGTGGTCATGCCGTATTTGAGGCAATGCACGCCGCCGGAGTTTTCCGCGATGTTGCCGCCGATCGAACAGGCGATCTGCGACGACGGGTCGGGCGCGTAATAGAAGCCCGCATGGGCCACCGCCTGGCTGATGGCAAGGTTGGTCACGCCCGGCTCCGTGACGACGACGCGGTTCTCGAAATCGATCTCGCGGATACGCTTGAACTTGCCGAGCCCGAGCAGCACGGCATCCTTGAGCGGCAGAGCACCGCCGGACAGCGAGGTGCCGGACCCGCGCGGCACCACCTTGATGCCGTTGTCATGGCAATACTTCAGGACGCGCGACACCTGCTCGGTGGTTTCGGGCAGCACCACGACCATCGGCGGCTGGCGATAGGCGGTCAGACCATCGGATTCATAGGGCAACATCTCCGCCGCGCTGGAAATCACGCCTTCGCCCGGCACGATCGCACGCAAATCCGCGATGATTGTCTCGCGGCGAGCGAGAACCGCCGAATCCGCCTCTGGCATCATGATCGTCATGGACAGGCCCTCCGGCCATCGTGCTTCCCGTCGGCGGGGCACAGTAGCAAACATAGCGGATCAAGCACATTCCATCCGCTTCGGGTAGGCGTCGCCGCCTTGCCATAAAGCATCATTGATCGGCAAGGAACGAATGGTAGCATCCGACCCGGTGTCCCGATTCCGAAGTCCGCATGCACTTGTAGCAGCCCTTGCGAACTTCGGAATCAAAAGGGGCGCTAGCAAGCTCACGATCTAGCAAGCTCACGATCGAGTGTGGTTTGGGTTCAGAAGTTCGCTCGTCAGGACTCGCAGCGAAAGTGCAACGAACTTCTGAATCACCACACTCCCCTGACCGCTTCGAAATTGCAGAGGTCTCCATGAAGCCGTTCGCCCTCTCCGCCCTGACCATCCTTGCCATAACGCTCACCAGCACCGGTTTTTCGCACGCACAGGACGCGGCGGCCGGCAAGACCGTGTTCAACAGGTGCTTGCCCTGCCACGCCATCGGCGAAGGCGCCAAAAACAAGGTCGGACCGGAGTTGAACGGGCTCGACGGGCGCAAGGCTGGAACGGTGGAAGGCTATTCCTATTCGGAGGCCAACAAGAATTCGGGCATCACCTGGAACGAAGCCCAATTCAAGGACTACATCAAGAACCCGAAGGCCAAGGTGCCCGGCACCAAGATGGCGTTTGCCGGCATCACCAAGCAAAGCGATCTCGACAACCTTTGGGCCTATGTCTCGCAGTTCGACAAGGACGGCAAGATCAAGAGCAAGTAAGCCGGACGCCCGCCTCGGCAGGCGGGTTAAGCGCCGACCAGCATTTTGGCCGGCAAGGCCGCCTGCACCACCAGGCCGCGTGCGCGCGCATCCATGACGCCGACGGCACGGAGCGCCAGCAGCGTCGCCGTCTGCACGGCATCGCGCATCCGTCCGGGATCGTCGAGATTGTCCGGCGCCAGCGGACCGACGAGTGCTTCATTCAGCGCGCCGAGCAGCGCGGTCGCGGCCATCGCCGTATCCTGCGCCGGAAGATGTCCGGCACGGACCGCGGCCGCGATCCGCAGATCGATTTCGCTGGCGATCGCGCGGCGGCTGGCCAGCCGCGAGTCCGTGACGTCGACATCGACCGGCTCCGCCAGAATGCCCCATGCGAGTTTCCGGTGCGTCACCACGTGCACCGCAACCGTGGTGACAGCGGCGGCAAGCGCGGAAGATGGCCCGGGCGCGGCATCCGCGGCGCGGCGAATGGCGGCGAGCTCGTCGCGCGACACCTCGGCGATCAACTCGGAAATAAGATCGGCCTTCGACGGGAAATAGCGATAGACCGTGCCGGCGGCGACATTGGCACGCACCGCGACCGGGGCGATCTGGACGGCCGCCATGCCGCCCTCGCTCGCCGTCTCCCGCGCAGCCGCGAGGATGGCGCTGCGCCGCGCCGCGAGCCGTTTCACCACCTGCTGGGTTCGCCGATACACCATGACGCGCTTCGCCTCCCCGCGCGCGACCACCGATCAGCCCGACGGAACCCGCGCCTTTTCAACTCCTTGGTGATAATACTGCTGCAAATCACCCTGAAAAACTGAACACCTATTCAGATCGGAAGGCAAGATGCTTTTCGGGCAGCGATGGAGCGACAAAGATTGAATCATCGCCCTCTCAGGACTTGGCCCGTACCCGCGTCTCAGGCTTCAAGACAGGACGTGGATGCCCGCGACATCTGCGCGAACAGGCGCTTCCGGTCAGAGTAAAGCCATAGCGCTCGTGCGCGTCCCGCGCACAGTTCGCAAGGACAGGACAAGAAAAACGCGGCGTCACTGCCGCGTTTGATTTCAATAAGATACCGCGTCAGGCCTGCGGCTGCGGCTCAAGGCCTGGATCCGCATCGGGCCGCGGGCGCGGACGGCCCGCCGGGGGCACCGCCGAGGTGCGCGGGCCCGACGGCTCCAGCACGGATTCACGATTGGGCCGCTTGCCGTTGAGCAGATCGGTGATCTCCTCGCCGGTCAGCGTTTCGAACTCGAGCAGGCCCTTGGCGAGCGTTTCGAGGTCGGCGCGCTTTTCGGTCAGGATGCGGGTCGCATCCTTGTAGCCGGTCTCGACCAGCCGGCGGACTTCGTTGTCGATTTTCTGCGCGGTCGCCTCGGAGACGTTCTGCTGACGGTTGACCTGCATGCCGAGGAACACCTCGTCGTTGTTTTCGCCATAGGACACCGTGCCGAGTTCTTCCGACAGGCCCCAGCGCGTCACCATCATGCGCGCGAGACGCGTCGCCTGATCGATGTCGGACGCCGCACCCGAGGTCACCTTCTCGCGGCCGAAGATCATCTCCTCCGCGACGCGGCCCCCCATCATGATGGCGAGGCGCGAGGTCATCTGCTCCAGCGACATGGACAGCTTGTCGCGCTCCGGAAGTTGCATGACCATGCCCAGCGCACGGCCGCGGGGAATGATGGTCGCCTTGTGGATCGGGTCGGTGGCGACCACGTTGAGGCCGACGATGGCGTGGCCGCCTTCGTGATAGGCCGTCAGCAGCTTCTCCTCTTCGGTCATGACGAGCGACTTGCGCTCGGCGCCCATCATCACCTTGTCCTTGGCCTCTTCAAACTCGGCCTGGGTCACCATGCGCTTGTTGCGGCGCGCGGCGGTCAGCGCGGCTTCGTTGACGAGATTCATCAGGTCGGCGCCCGAGAAACCGGGCGTGCCACGCGCGATCACCTTCAGGTTGACGTCCGGCGCCAGCGGCACCTTGCGGACATGAACCTTCAGAATCTGCTCGCGGCCGACGACATCCGGATTCGGCACCACGACCTGACGGTCGAAGCGGCCAGGACGCAGCAGCGCCGGATCGAGCACGTCGGGGCGGTTGGTGGCGGCGATCAGGATCACGCCCTCGTTGGCCTCGAACCCGTCCATCTCGACCAGGAGCTGGTTGAGCGTCTGCTCGCGCTCGTCGTTGCCGCCGCCCAGGCCGGCGCCGCGATGGCGGCCGACCGCGTCGATCTCGTCGATGAACACGATGCACGGCGCGTTCTTCTTCGCCTGCTCGAACATGTCGCGCACGCGCGCCGCACCCACGCCGACGAACATCTCGACGAAGTCGGAGCCCGAGATCGAGAAGAACGGCACCTTC
>DASZVY010000077.1:0-58878 GCA_035546855.1 Nitrobacter sp.
CTCGCGCAGCACGCGTGCATAGCCCGGTATGGTGTAGGTCGATGCCGGCTCGGCGGCATTGTCGGAGTCGCCGTGGCCCGGCAGGTCGAACGCGACGATGCGATACGTTTCGCCGAGCGCACTGTCGAGCTGACGCGTGAAAGCGCGGGTGGATGCCGAATTGCCATGCACCAGAACGATTGCCGGTCCTGAGCCCGCGGATTGCCGCCAGGCGATTTTGCCGGCGCTCGTCGCCATGTTTCCGCTCGTCATCGGGTCGTCTCTCCCCTCGTGCTCATGGTGCGGGGAGGATGACCTGAAACGACGGACGACGGAAGGGGGCCGTCGTGTCCGGACGCGATGCCGCGCGTTAGCGGTGCGTCGCTGATCCTAGCCGCCCGTTTTGTCGGTCTGGTCATAGACCAGCCGTGCGACCTGTTGCAGGCGATTCTTGTCGCCTGTCGGCCCCGACAGCACATAGCCCACGCCCCGATCGGCCCAATAAAGTGCGCCGTCATTCGCCTGCGTCGCATAGCGCATTTGGGCGTTGCGGGTATCCACCCGCGCGGCATAGATCGTGAAACGCTCGCCCGACGCGCTCTCATACATCAGGAATGACGCCGGTCCGGTCGGCCCGGGCAGCAGCCGTCCGCCGACGAGCTTCAATCCGGTAGCGTTGAGCTCGGGCGCATGCACCGCCCAGCCGCAGCGCTTGCTCAGCCATTGCTGAAGATGGGCGCGCTCGCTGCCGGGCACTTCAACGGGATGCCGGACCTCGACGACATAAAGGCGATGGGCCTCCAGCGCATCCGCCGTCACGTTCTGAAACGCGGGCGTCGCCGCACCCGCGCCGCGCGCGAACCATCCCGCCGCGCCGCCGGCCGCGAAGGCCACGAGCGTTGCCGCGACCGCACCCATCATCCAGCGGCGCGGCTGGCTTGCCAGCCGGTCGATCTCAAGCCGCATGGGGATCGCTTCGTCGGCGACGCGGTCGTAGCGCGCATGCAGCGCGTCCGCCATGGCGCGCCACGACTGCACCCGTTCGGCGTCGTCCGGATGGGTCGCAAGCCACGCCTCGACATCGCCGCGGCGCTCCGCCGGCAGCTCGTTGTCGACATAGGCATGAAGTTCGTCCTCGGTGACGGGGATTTTGGAAGCGGTCATGGTCGTGGTCTTTCAGTTCGAATGTCTCTTGGAAACGGTCCCTGTGGCGTCCCTCCCACAAGGATGAAGGAGAGCTTTACGCATTCGGTCGTCATGGGTGCTCTGCTCACTTCACCCGCCGCAGCGCGGGGCGCCCGCCGTCGAGAAACGCCTTCACGTGGGCGCGGGCACGGGCAAGGCGCGACATCACGGTGCCGATCGGGACGCCTTGGATCTCCGCCACCTCGCGATAGCTCAACCCTTCCAGCATCACCAGCAGCAGCACCGAACGTTGATCCTCCGCGAGCGTCGCAAGCGCGCGGGCGATGTCGCGGCCTTCCGCCTCGGTGCCGCTGGCGTCGGGCATGGTTTCGCCGAGCGGCGCGATCCGCGGCCGTCGCGCCAGCGAACGCCGCCGGTTGCGGTTGAGATTGGTCAGGATGGTGTAGAGCCAGCTTCGCATGTCGCCGCCGTGGAATAGCCGCTCCGACCGCAAGGCGCGGACCAGGGTGTCCTGCACCAGATCGTCGGCGATGTCGGCATCGCGCGTCAGCGCGCGGGCATAGCGCCGCATCGCCGGGATCATGGTCTCGAGATCATCGCGGAACGCGTTCATGCGGGCGTGCTCATGCCAAACCTGGATCATACGACCGCGGTCCGCTCAGAACGCACCGGCACGTATTGGTCTGCCAGTTGAACACCGGGATTCGCCGTCTATTCCACCGAGCGTTTGCGGGCCGACGACCTCGATCGCCGTACATTTCGCCTTTGCCCGGCGGGCGAGGCTGGTGTAGGTCGGGCGCGACGGCGCGAGCCGAGCATAACGACAACAAACGGCGCGCGCATGCCCACCATCTACTACGTTCGTCACGGCGAGACCGAATGGAATGCCGACGGTCGCTTTCAGGGGTCGCAGGATATTCCGCTCAACGATCTCGGCCGCACGCAGGCCGTGAAGGCAGGCGGCATCCTGGCCGATCTGTTCTCGCGCGATGGCCGCGACCCCCTCGCGCTGCCGTTCGTCGCGAGCCCGCTGGGGCGGGCACGGAGCACGATGGAGCTGATGCGCGGTGCGATCGAACTGCCGCCGCATGGCTACGCGATTGACGACCGCCTGCGCGAGATCGGCTATGGTCATTGGGAAGGCATGACCCTGCCGCAGATGGAAGTCGCCAATCCCGACGTGTTCGCGCTTCGCCAGACCGACAAGTGGGGCGTGGCGCCGCCAGGCGGCGAGAGCTACGCCTCGGTGACGCTGCGGATGCGGGACTGGTATGACTCTCTGCTTGGCGACACCGTGGCAGTTGCGCATGGCGGCACGGCGCGGGCGCTGATGGTGGCGCTCGGCCTCGAGACGCCCGACAGCGCCGCCGGCCTGACCATCGAGCAGGGCGCGGTATATGTGTTGGGCGAGGGCGGGATCGCGAAGTATAGTTAAGGGATTGAATAGCCGAACACTCCGCGTCATGCCCGGCCTTGTGCCGGGCATCCACGCCTTGGAGCGCCGCTAAGCAAAAAACGTGGATGGCCGGGACGAGCCCGGCCGTGACGAATGTTGCGATTTTCGCTACATGCCGCTACGAGAAATAGCGACTTTCGCCAGCTCGGATTGTTCATGTCCCACAATACTTTCGGCCATCTGTTCCGGGTTACGACCTTTGGCGAGAGCCACGGGGTGGCGATCGGCTGCGTGGTCGACGGTTGCCCGCCGCAACTTGCCCTGACAGTCGAGGAGATCCAGCACGACCTCGATCGCCGCCGTCCCGGCCAGTCGCGCTTCACCACGCAGCGCCAGGAACCGGACGCGGTGAAGATCCTGTCCGGCACGATGGCGCATCCCGACACCGGGGTGCAGGTGACGACGGGAACGCCCATCGCGCTGCTGATAGAGAACACCGATCAGCGCTCGAAGGACTATTCCGACATCAAGGACAAGTTTCGCCCGGGCCACGCCGACTTCACCTATGAGGCGAAATATGGCCTGCGTGATTATCGCGGCGGCGGACGCTCCTCAGCGCGCGAGACCGCGATGCGGGTGGCCGCCGGCGCCATCGCGCGCAAGGTCGTGCCTGGCATGATCGTGCGTGGCGCGCTGGTGCAGGTGGGACCGCACAAGATCGACCGCGACAAGTGGGACTGGGACGAGATCGATCGCAATCCCTTCTTCTGTCCCGACAAGGACAAGGCCGCGTTCTTCGCGGATTATCTCGACGGGATTCGCAAGCAGGGGTCATCCATTGGGGCGGTGATCGAGGTGGTCGCCGAGGGCGTGCCCGCGGGGCTTGGCGCGCCGATCTATGCCAAGCTCGACAGCGACATCGCCGCGGCGCTGATGAGCATCAATGCGGTGAAGGGCGTCGAGATCGGCGACGGCTTCGGTGCGGCGGAGTTATCCGGCGAGGACAATGCCGACGAGATGCGGATGGGCAATCACGGTGCGACTTTCATGTCGAACCACGCGGGCGGCGTTCTGGGCGGGATCTCGACCGGTCAGCCGGTCGTCGCGCGGTTCGCGGTGAAGCCGACCTCGTCGATTCTGTCGCCGCGCCGCACCGTGAATCGCAAGGGCGGCGACACCGACATCCTCACCAAGGGCCGTCACGATCCCTGCGTCGGCATCCGCGCCGTGCCGGTTGGCGAGGCGATGGTCGCCTGCGTGCTTGCGGATCATTATTTGCGCCACCGCGGGCAGGTCGGCCCGCGCTGAGGACGTCAGGCAGGTCTCGTCATTGCGAGGAGGCGCCGCCGATGGAGCAATCCAGTTCACTCCTGCGTCATGGATTGCTTCGCTGCGCTCGCAATGACGGCGAAACTCATTCAACCAAAATCCGGCGACTACTTCGCCGGCAGGCTGTCCTTCGTCGCCAGTGCGCATTCGCCGAGAATGGTGAGGAAGCCTTCGACTTCGTCGTTGCCGACCACGAACGGATTGGGCTCGCCTGACTTGCGTTCTTTCAGTTTCGCCATTTTCGCGACCGCGGCGTCGAAGCTGACGTGGTTCGACAGCACCACGTCGATATTCTCCGTCTTGAACAAGCCGGCGTACTTCTTCGTGGTGTTCGCGTAGATCTGCAGGCGATCGGGCAGCGGTCCGAAATTGTAAGCCGTGCCGCCCCACGCGACGGCATGATGCGGCTGGCCGTGATCGAACACCGTAAACGTCGTCGCCAGCGTCCCCAGCGTGTGGCCGGGGATCAGATGCTCGGTCACGGTGGTGTCGCCCAGGGTGATGGTGTCGCCATCGTTGACCGCCATGTCGCGGGCCGGCGGCGGCCCGAACAGCGGAGGCAGCTTTTTCAGGGCCTCCGGATCGTTACGCAGTTTGTCCAGCGCGTCCCAGTCGATCGCGCTCATCACCACATGAGGGTGGAATTTCTTTTGCAGGTAGTCTGCGCCGCCGTAGTGATCGCCATGGGCATGGCTGACGATGACGTACTTGATCTGCGCGGGATCGAGCCCGAGCTTGCGCAGGCCGCCCTCGATGTAGTGCTCGGCCTCGTCGGCATTGTCCATGGCATCGACGATGATCAGACCGCCGGAGGTCTTGATCGCCCATGCGGTGGTCCACTTCGATCCGAGGAAGTAGAGATTGTCGAACACCTGCATCGGCGGCAGCGGCGGCTCCGCGGACCACTTCCTGTAGTTCGCCATGAAGCCAGACGCCGGCGGCGCGCTGGCGACGGTCTTGCACAGATGCAGCGGCCCGGCGAGGTCGGGATGGCCGGCGGCGGCGTGTTCGGCGGCCGCGATATGCGCTTTCATGCCCGCGGGATTGCCGGGTTCGGCCTGCGAGATGGTCGCGGAGGCCAGCAGGGTAGCGCTGGCGACCAGCAATGAACTGACAGGCGAATGGCGTGCGGACCGATCGGGCATGGGCAGGATTTCCTCCGGTTGCTGGCGGGCGCGGGCGGACGCAGTCTCCCGTCGCGGATGGCATGCCGCAATTAAAATCCTTATTTCAATGCGAGGGCACAGAAGCTAATGCTGGCCTGAGTTGCGCGGGACGCGGGCCAATCGAGGCAGGATGTCACCGGACGATCTGAAAGGCATCATTGACTGGCTGATCGACGGCGCGCGCTCGGCACGGGCGCCGAGCCAGATGATGGCGCAGGCCTGCGAGCGGCTGGTGGCGGGCGGCCTGCCGCTATGGCGCGTCGGCGTGTTCATCCAAACGCTGCATCCGGAAATTTTCGGGCGCAATTTCATCTGGCGTCCCGGTGCCGACGTCGTGGCCGGTACGGCCGATTTCGACATCCAGGAGAGCCCGGAGTTCAAGCGCAGTCCGCTGTCGATCCTCTATGAGAAGCAGCAGGAGGTCCGCTATCGTCTCGATGATCCCGACAGCCTGCGGTTTCCGTTTTTCGATGACATGCGCGCCGAGGGCGTGACGGACTACATCGCGGTGCCGTTTCTGTTCGTGGACGGATCGGTCCATTCCTCGAGCTGGACCACGAAGCAGCCCGGCGGCTTCAGCGACGGCGATATCGCGACGATCCGGCAACTGGTGCCGCCGCTTGCGCGCATCGTCGAGGTCACCGTGCTGCGCGGTACCGCGACCACCTTGCTGGATACATATGTCGGCAACCGCGCCGGCGCACGCATCCTCGCGGGGCAGATCCGCCGCGGCCATACCGAAACCATGAATGCGGTGATCTGGCTGTCGGATCTGCGCGGCTTCACGCGGCTTTCCGATCGCCTGCCTTCGGAGATCGTGGTCGATATCCTCAACCGCTACTTCGATTGCCAGGTGGAGGCGATCAAGCGGCGTGGCGGCGAAATCCTGAAATTCATGGGTGATGGACTTCTCGCGGTATTCCCGGTGACGGGAGACAATGCCGCCGCGATTTGCGATCAGGTGCTCGAAGCCGTCCACGAATGCCGCGCGAGGGTTGCCGATCTGGTTTATTCCGAAGGCGGCCACACCGTCGAACGGTTTCGCTTCGGTCTCGCGCTGCATATTGGCACCGTCCTGTATGGCAACGTCGGCGGCGGCAACCGGCTCGACTTCACCTGCATCGGTCCGGCCGTGAACCTCGCGGCGCGGCTGGAAAAGATCGCGGGCAGCCTGCATCGCACCGTGGTTGCGTCGGCAGACTTCACCCGATTGTGCGCGTCCGCCAACTGGAGTGATCTGGGTGAATTTCCCATTGCGGGATTTGCAAAGGCCGAGCGCGTCTTTGGCCTGAAGGATGAAATCCCGGCAGCACCGGCGCCCTGAACGGGCCGCGAAACTATTCTTCCGGTTCGGTGGTGAACAGCAGCGGATAGCCTTTGGCGCGCCCGGCGTCGGTGGCGCGGGTCGCCTTGGTCTCCGCGACATCCTTGGTAAAGACGGCGACGACGCAACTCCCGAGCCGGTGCGCGGTGATCATGACCTTGTGGGCCTGGTCCTCGGTCATGCGGAACTCCGCCTTCAGCACCGTCACGACGAATTCTCGCGGCGTATAGTCGTCGTTGACGAGAATGACCTTGTGCAGGCGCGGGCGCTCGGTCTTGGTCGCAACCCGGGTCCGCGGCTTGGTGACGGTTTCGGCCATGGCCGAAGTCTACAACTTTTCGGCTTGCCGGAAAACCGTCCGGCGTTCCATGCGTGTGTGCGGCGCATGTTCCCGCTTTCCGTCGTGCGTTTCGCATGTCACCATCAGGCCGCTGTTCGACGGGAGGCCGCAATGCGCTGGTTGATCTCGATGGGAGCGATGGCCATCGTTGCGATGATGGCTGCTGGAGATGCCGCGGGCATCGCCGCGCCTCGCCCGCAAGCCGTGCCTTCAGCCGCCCAGGACGACACGAAGAAGGTCGACGTCGAACTCGTGCTGGCTGTCGACGTGTCCTATTCGATGGACATGGACGAATTGGCGGTACAGCGCGAGGGCTACGCCGAAGCCATCGTGTCTAAGGATTTCCTGCAGGCGCTGAAACTCGGTCCCAACGGCCGGATTGCCGTGACCTATTTCGAGTGGGCGGCTTCCGGCGATCAGAAGATCATCATTCCCTGGCGGCTCGTCGAGGGGCCGGAATCGGCGGACGCCGTCGCTCGTGAGATCCTGAAAACGCCGGTGCGCCGCGCGTCGCGCACGTCGATTTCGGGCGCCATCACCTTTGCCATGCCGCTGTTCGAGACGGATCCGTATCATGGGCTTCGTCAGGTGATCGACATTTCCGGCGACGGTCCGAACAACAGCGGCATCCCCGTCACGACCGCGCGCGACGCGGCGGTGGCCAAGGGAATCGTCATCAACGGCTTGCCGATCATGGTGAAGGAGCCGTCCACGTCGATCATGGATATCGCGAATCTCGACGTCTATTACGAGGATTGCGTGATCGGCGGCCCCGGATCGTTCGTGCTCCCGATCAAGACCCGGGAGAAATTCAAGGAGGCGATCCGCACCAAGCTTGTCATGGAGGTGGCCGGCCGGACGCCCGAGCCTCGCATCGTCCACGCGGCGCAGCGCGAGCAGCGGGTTTCCTGCATGATCGGCGAGAAGATCTGGCAGGAGAGGTGGGGGCGATAACGCCAGCAGCAGATGCCTGCCGCTGGCGCCACCAAAGGGTCAGCCGATTACTTGCTATAGTGATGTCGCCCGGTGCTCCTTTTATGAGACGGTTGCACCGAGCGTACCTGCGGCTCCATCTGGGCGTTGGCGCCATTGTAGGTCGAGGCGGCTCCGCCGGAGTGCTCGAGGCCGAGCCGTCCGGCCGGGGTCTCGGCGCCTCCGTTCAGGTGATCCCGATTGGGATACATCGCGCAGTCCGTGCACTGGGCGGATGCCTGGGATGTCAGCATCATCAAGCCAAGGGATACGGCGGCAAGCAATTTATAGGTCGTCATGACGTTGCTCCTGATCGCAGTTGTCTCCTTCGATTAGTCCCCTTTTCGCAGGAAAATAATCTCGCTTTTTCTCCGAACACTTTTGCATTTTGCGAGGAAATCGAACTGAAGTGAGATCGGGTGGCTATGCGGTTTTGTGCAGGCTTTCATTCTTGAATGGCTGATCTGCACGCGGAACTCGCGCCGGTCCGACGCTGATCCTGTCGCCTCTTTTGGCGCCAAACCCGCGGCGGGCCGCGCTGAACAGACTCGAAATCACAACAATGGGGAGCATATCGCCGCGCGCAAGGCCGACACTCGCAGCAAAAAGCATCGCCTTCAGACGCGCGGGCAATCGAATGAACGTCAACATGGTCAACCTCCGCTGAGGGCGGCGCGCCTGTCGTGGCCGGTCATTCCGGAAGTGAAAAGCGCGCAACGCCGCTATGCAATGTTGTGCAGATACGTCTCCCGCTCGGGGGCGATAATCCCGGTTTCTGACAAATGATCTTTGCATTTTGCGAGGAAATGAAATGGACTTGCTCGGCGCGCTCGATCTCGTTGTGCGGGTGGTGAAGACGGGTTCGTTCTCGGCCGCGGCGCGCGAGCTCGATCTCAGTCAAGCCGCGGTTGCGCGTCAGGTCTCGCAGTTGGAAGATCATTTCGGAGTGCGCCTGTTTCACCGTACGACGCGCCGGCTAAGTCTGACTGATGACGGCGAGATGCTGATTGGAATGGCGCAGCCGGTGCTTGAAGGCGCGGAGGCCCTGGAGGCCGCGCTTCGTCAGCACAGCGCCTCGCCGGTCGGATTGGTGCGGGTCGGCGTCACGGTATCGTCAAGCCGCTTCCTCGCATTGCGGCTGCCAACCCTGCTCAATGCCCATCCAGGCCTGAGGGTCGAGCTGGTTGTGGGTGACCGGCTCGGCGACATGATCGAGGATCGGCTCGATCTCGCCATGCGGGTGGGCGAGGTGAAGGATGAATCGCTTGTGGTGCGCCGCCGGGGCGCGGGCGTACGGGTCGCCGTGGCGGCGCCGGACTATATCGCGCGCAACGGCGCGCCTGCGACCCCGTCGGACCTCGCGAACCACACCTGTATCGTGCACAACATCGGCCCGGATTCCGACGTTTGGACGTTCGGAATGCCCGAAGGGCGTCGGGATTTTCGGGTCTCCGGCGGATTTCTCGCGAACGACGCGCGCGCCGTGCATCTGGCGGCCCGCAGCGGCTATGGCATCGCGTACCTGACGCTGGTCGAGATCTTCGACGATCTGCGCAGCGGCCGGCTGGTTCGCGTCCTGAGCGGCTTCCCGGCCCCGGGAGTCCCGTTCAGTCTGGTGTATCCCTCGCGGCGGCATCTCGCGCCACGAACGCGGCTCGTGCTGGACTTCATCTGGGAGCAGATTCGACAGTTGCAGGCCGAACTGGCGACGGCAACGGATGACGTACAGGCGTAGTGCGCCGGATCAGCGCACGAACCGCGCGACCAGCTCGACGTGCGGCGAGTGACGAAACTGATCGACCGGCGTGATCCGTTCGAGACGGTAACCGCCGTCGATCAGGGTTCTGGCGTCGCGCGCGAACGTCGCGGCATTGCATGACACGGCAACGACGAGCGGCACCTTGCTGGCAGCGAGTTGCCGCGTCTGCGCGTCCGCGCCCTGCCGCGGCGGATCGAACACGACGGCGTCGATGTCGCGCAGTTCCTGCGGCACCAGCGGCCGGCGGAACAGGTCGCGCGCCTCGGATTTGATCGGCTTCAATCCGGATGTGGACGCCGCAGCCTTGGCGAGCGCAGCCACGGCAGTGGCATCGCTGTCCAGCGCAACGATCCGCGCCTTCGCGGCGAGCCGCAGCGCGAAGGGTCCGACGCCGCAGAACAGGTCGGCGATGTGTTTCGCCTTCCCGCAATGACCGGCCACCAGCGCCGCCAATGTTTGCTCGCCGGCGACGGTGGCCTGCAGGAACGAGCCGGGCGGCAGCGTCACCTGTGCCGTGCCGATGCCGATCACCGGCGGCGTGCGCAGCAGCACCGGTTCGCCGTGGCGCGTCAGCCGCGCCAGCTTATGTTGCTCGGCGAGCCGCGACAGCATGGCAATGACGGCTGGTTGCAGCGGTCCCGATCCGCGGATGTCGGTGTCAAGACCGCCGGTGGTCGCCGTGAACTGGATGTCGAGCGGCTTGTTGACCGGTTTCAGCGCCCCGGCCAGGGCCCGCGCGGCATCGAGCGCGCCGCCGAGCCCGGGATCAAGGATCGGGCAGGCGTCGATGGGGACGATGGCATGGCTCTGCGGCGCGGCGAAGCCGACATGCCACGCGCCGTCGGGACCGCGTCGCGCGTGCACCGTGATGCGGCGACGGCCCGCGCCATGCGCATCGACGAGATCGTCCACGGCGCAATCGACGCGCGCCTGCGCCAGCGCGTCGAACGCGATCCGGCGTTTCCACGCGCGATAGGCGTCCGGCCGCCAGTGCTGGATGGCGCAGCCGCCGCAACGGCTGAAATGCGGACAGAACGGTGTGACGCGGTCCGGGCTCGGCGTCTCGATCCGGATCAGGCGTGCACGGTCGGGATGACCGGCAACGGGCTCGGCCTCCACGGTTTCGCCACCGAGCGTATAGGGCACGAACACGCTGCCGCGCCTCGCCTGCGCAACGCCGTCGCCGCGATGGCCGACATGGTCGATGGTCAGTTGTTCAGCCACGGCGCGCGCCGATGAAGAATTCGAGATTGCCGTCGCCGCCGGCAATCGAGGATGGAAAGACCTCGATGTCGGTGCAGCCGAGCGACGCGGCGAAGGCGGCGATGTCGTCGCACACCGCCTGATGTACCGCCGCGTCGCGGACGATGCCCTTCTTGATCGCGGCGCGCGGCGCCTCGAACTGCGGCTTGATGAGCGCCAGCAGATGCATCGGCGCGGCCGCGAGCGACAGTGCGACGGGCAGGACGGCTTTCAGCGAAATGAAGCTGACGTCGATCACCACGACATCAGGGCGCTGCGGAAGGCGCTTTCCGTCATAGCTGCGGATGTCGGTCTCCTCCAGGGAGACGACGCGCGGATGGCCGTGCAGGCTCGGGTGCAACTGGCCGCGGCCGACATCGATCGCGAACACGAGGCCCGCGCCGTTGGCGAGCAGCACCTCGGTAAACCCGCCGGTGGACGCGCCGATGTCGAGACAGACATGATCTTCGATGTCGATCGGATAGCGCTCCAGCGCGCCCGCGAGCTTGACGCCGCCGCGCGAGACCCAGGGGTGGGCCGGAGCGGCGGAAAGGTCGGCGTCGACGGCAATCGTTTCGGAGGACTTGGTCACGGGCCTGCCGTCGGCAATGACCAGACCGGCCTCGATCGCCGCCTGCGCCCGCGCGCGGCTCTCGAACAAGCCGCGCTCCACCAGCAGCACATCGGCGCGCTTGCGGGTTGAAGCCATGGCGTTGTCATCCGGACGTTTCAGCGCGGCATGCGCAGACATGGTCCGCGCATCGGTCCGCGCTCAAAGATGATTTGCCAGGGCACAGGCGAGCGAGGCGGCGCCGTCCCTCGAACCGCTATGCCCGGCAATGACGAACAGACTCAGGCGAGCTTGACGGTTTCCGTCTTGGCGTCCTTGCCGAGTGCCTCGAACACCTTGGCGACAATGCCCTTGGCGTCGAGTCCGGCGCGGGCGTACATCGCGTTCGGCGTGTCGTGATCGAGGAACACGTCGGGCAGCACCATCGCGCGGACGCGCACCAGGCCGCTGTCCAGCACGCCGTGCTCCGCCAGCGTCTGCATCACGTGCGAGCCGAAGCCGCCGATCGCGCCTTCCTCGATGGTGATGAGCACCTCGTGGTCGCGCGCGAGCTTCAACACCAGATCGACGTCGAGCGGCTTCATGAAGCGCGCATCGGCGACCGTCGTGGATAGACCGTGGGCGGCGAGCTCGTCGGCGGCCTTCTCGCACTCGGCGAGGCGGGTGCCGAACGACAGCAGCGCAACCTTGCTGCCCTGGCGGATGATGCGGCCCTTGCCGATCGGCAGGGGAATGCCGGCCTCGGGCAGCTCGACGCCGCGGCCTTCGCCGCGCGGATAGCGCACCGCGCTCGGCCGGTCGTTGATCGCCACCTGCGTCGCGACCATGTGCACCAGCTCGGCCTCGTCGGCGGCGGCCATGATGACGAAATTCGGCAGGCAGCCGAGATAGGCGTTGTCGAAGGAGCCGGCATGGGTGGCGCCGTCGGCGCCGACCAGGCCGGCGCGGTCGATGGCGAAGCGCACCGGCAGCGACTGGATCGCCACGTCGTGCACCACCTGGTCATAGCTGCGCTGCAGGAAGGTGGAGTAGATCGCGCAGAACGGCTTGTAGCCCTCGGTGGCGAGGCCGGCGGCGAAGGTCACCGCGTGCTGCTCGGCGATGCCGACGTCGAAGGTGCGCTTCGGGAACGCCTTGTTGAAGATGTCGACGCCGGTGCCGGACGGCATCGCGGCGGTGATGGCGACGATCTTGTCGTCCTTCTCGGCTTCCTTGACCAGCGACTGGCCGAACACGTTCTGGTAGGCGGGCGCGTTCGGCTTGGACTTCGACTGCGCGCCGGTGGCGACGTCGAACTTGACCACGGCGTGATACTTGTCGGCGGCGGCTTCCGCCGGCGCGTATCCTTTGCCCTTTTGCGTGACGACGTGAACCAGGATCGGGCCGTCCTCCATGTCGCGGACGTTCTTCAGCACCGGCAGCAGGTGATCGAGGTTGTGGCCGTCGATCGGGCCGACATAGTAGAAGCCGAGTTCCTCGAACAGCGTGCCGCTGTTGGTCATGAAGCCGCGGGAATATTCCTCGACGCGCTCGGCGCGATCGGCGATCATCTTCGGCAGGTGCTTGCCGAGCTGCTTGGCCGCCTCGCGCAGCGAGCGGTAGGTCTTGCCGGAATAGAGGCGCGACAGGTAGGCCGACATGGCGCCGACCGGCGGCGCGATCGACATGTCGTTGTCGTTGAGGATCACGATCAGCCGCGAGTTCATCGCGCCGGCGTTGTTCATGGCCTCATAGGCCATGCCGGCGGACATCGCGCCGTCGCCGATCACGGCGATGACGTTGTTCTTGCCGCCCGAAAGGTCGCGCGCCACGGCCATGCCGAGCCCGGCGGAGATCGAGGTCGAGGAATGCGCCGCGCCGAACGGGTCGTAGTCGCTCTCGGAGCGCTTGGTGAAGCCTGAGAGGCCGCCGCCGGTGCGCAGCGTGCGGATGCGGTCGCGCCGGCCGGTCAGGATCTTGTGCGGGTAGGCCTGATGGCCGACGTCCCAGATCAGGCGGTCCTGCGGAGTATTGAAGACATAATGGATTGCGGTGGTCAGCTCGACGACGCCGAGACCCGCGCCGAAGTGGCCGCCGGTCACCGACACGGCGTCGATGGTCTCCTGCCGCAGTTCGTCCGCGACCTGCCGGACCTGCTCGATCTTCAGCTTGCGAAGGTCGGCGGGCGTGCGGATCGTGTCGAGAAGCGGCGTTTTACTGAAATTGCTCACGGGCGATATTCCAATTTTACATGTCCGAAGACGGTGCGGCTGCCGGATACGGGCGCGATCGCCCAACAAATCATCCCTTAGCCTCGCCCCCTTTGCGGACCGAGATGCCTGATATCGGAGGCTAGATCGCGCTCCGGCCGATAACTGTGATATAGATCACTTTCAGTCGCGTCACCCATTCCAATCATTTTGACAAGCCGTTTGAAGCACTTGGCGCTTAAGGGGCTCGCCGCGGAGTGAGATCGACAGCGCGTAGTTCCACCGATCCTTACACCAAACCGGCACCCAAAGCCAACCGACCCTTCGCCATGAGTAGGCATGGCAGGTCCAAGGTTCAAGCAGTGCAGGTTCAGGTTCCCGGAGAACCGGGCGTTAACCCTGATTTTGGGTTCGATATAACCTCCCATCGGGAACTAACCGGGATCGAGCGTCCCGGTTCCAAGAGTTGCCCGGGGAGGAAGCGGCCAAACCGGCCGTTTTTCTGCGCCATCCGGATGAGACCGGAATTGCCGACGCATGCCGCCGTCCCGCGGCGCGCTGTCCGCGCGCCTCATCGAGTTCAGCCGTCTACTGGACGTCGAGCGGCTCGGTGCTCGTGACCTGGCCCGCGGCATCGGTCGTGATCTTGTCGACCCGGGCTTCGGCCTGCCGCAGCAATTCCTCGCAACGCCGCTTCAGCGCCTCGCCGCGCTCATAGATGGCGACGGATTCCTCGAGCGGCACCTTGCCGTCCTCGAGTCGTTTCACGATCGACTCGAGCTCCTCGATCGCATGCTCGAAACTGAGCTTCTTCACGTCGGCATGGGTGTTGTCGGCCATCTCATATCCCCGGAATCGATGTCGCGCAGAATCCTACAGGCGGTTTCCGGGCGTAATGTGGCAAGGCTCGTGGCGGCAAGGCTCGTGGTGACAAGAGTTATGTTCGCAGGATCATGCGCCCATCAGCGCCGTGACGTGGGCATCCACCGATTCCCGCAGTCCCTGCAAGTCATAACCGCCCTCCAGCACCGAGACAATTCGGCCGCCGGCAGTCGCATCGGCCGCGTCCATCAGCTTGCGCGTCACCCAGCCGAAGTCGGCGGCGTCGAGTTCGAGGCTCGCCAGCGGATCGCGCCGGTGCGCGTCGAAGCCGGCGGAGATGATGAACAATTCCGGTGCGAACTTCTGCAACTGCGGCAGGATGAGGTTGTCGAATGCCGCGCGAAACCTTGCGCTGCCGTCGCCCGACGACAACGGCGCGTTGACGATGTTGTCGTGTTCGCCGCGTTCGCCGCTGGCGCCGGTGCCCGGAAACAGCGGCATCTGATGGGTCGAGCAATACATCACCGTCGGATCGGCCCAGAAGATATCCTGCGTGCCGTTGCCATGGTGCACGTCGAAATCGACGACGGCCACGCGCGCGATGCCGTGTTTGCGCTGGGCATGGCGCGCCGCGATCGCCGCCTGATCGAAAAAGCAGAAGCCCATCGGCTTGTTGCTCTCGGCGTGATGTCCGGGGGGACGCGTCGCGACGAAGGCATTGCTCGCGGCCCCGCTGACGACGGCATCCGTCGCCGCGACCGCGCCGCCGACGCCGCGCATCACGGCTTCCCACGTCCCCGGCGACATCGAGGTGTCGCCGTCGAGATAGATCAGCCCCTCTTTCGGCGCGATGTGCCGGAGTTCCTCGACATAGTGCTCGTTGTGGCACAGCAGCACCTGATCCAGCGAGCCTTCGGGAGCCTGTCCGCGAACGAGCGTGTTGAAGCGATCCTCGGCGAGCACCTGGTCGACAGCGCGAATCCGATCCGGCCGCTCCGGATGGCCCGGCGGGGTGAGATGATCGAGACTCGCGGGATGCGTGAGAAGGAGTGTGGTCATGCCGTGTCCTGGCGCGTCGCATGCGCGGCGAAAGGAGAATGAATCAATGTATCGGTTTGCGGGAGGTTCCGAAAGGGCGGGAGAGGGAGCAAAATTCTGGTACCAATTTTGCGCTGAGCGAAGCAATCCGGCGCCGACCGTCAGGACTGGATTGCTTCGTCGCTGTCGGGACAACGCCGCGCGTCGCCCTGCGCTCCTCGCAATGACGGTGATTCAACCTCATTTCATCCCGCTTAGGATTTTTCCGGCGTGGGCGGCGGGGAGTCTATCCACGGATTCAACACCGGCGTGCGTGCCTTTTGATAGTCGCGTGCGTCGCACGAGACGACCGTCAATCCGTGATGCAGCGCCGTCGCCGCGATGATGAGGTCAGGTTGTGAGAATGTATGTCTCATCTTGCGGCCATCCTCAACCATCAGCCGCCATTTGAACATGACGTCCTCGGAGACGGCCAGCACGCGCTGCTCGAACATCGGGCGCACTCTGTGCGTCAGCCAGTCATTGAGTTCGGCGCGATAGCCGGCATTCTGTAGCTGCTCGATGCCGAACCGGATTTCAGCGAGCGTCACGACACTCACGAAAAGTGATTCAAGCGGCTGCGCAGCGATAAATGCGACGACCTTGCGGTCCGGCTGTGGGCGGCGCAGTTCAGACAGGACGTTGGTATCGAGCAGCCAACCGCTCACAAGGCGACGTCGCGCACGGGCAGGGGTCCGCGCTCCGGGGAGATATCAATGTCGCGATGGGGTGATGACTGCATCGCGGCAATCAGCGTTTCGCCGGTCAGATCGCCCTTGAGGCGACGAAATTCCTCCGCGGAAATAATGACGACCTCGTCGCGGCCATGCACCGTCACGTGTTGCGCTCCCTCGCTGCGGACCTTTCGCACAAGCTCGCTGAACCGTGCTTTCGCGTCCTGCAGCAGCCATTGGCCGGGTTTGCGCCGGCGAGGGGACTTCATGGATCTTGCGCGTGATGATTTTGATGTTCTGGTCATTCTGACTAGAATATCCGGATATGGCCGGATTTTCAAGATCTTTCGCCGGGTTCGTACGGTCAATCGAGCCGCGAAATCCTGCCCAACGCGCCTGGCGCGACCGGGCTATGCATCTTGAAATAGGTAAACAGCGCGTCGACGTCATAGACGCCGAACAGCCGGTCGGTGCCGTCCTTCAGCGTCGTGAACCCGTCGCCGCCGGTGGACAGGAAGTTGTTGACGGTGACGCGATAGGGGGTGGCAGGCTCGATCGGCTGTCCGTTCAGCGACATGCGGTCTGCAATCACGCGCTCGCCGAACGGTTTTGTGCCGTCCCACGCATAGCTGAATCCGTGCGAGACCTGCAGGATGCGCGGCCGCGCCGGATCGAGCCATTGCTGCTCGAGCATGGCCTTGATCTGCGCGCCCGTCAGCGTAAGCGTCACCAGTTGATTGCGAAAGGGCTGCGCGGCGAACAGGTCGGCGTAGGTGACGGCGCCGTCAGGCGCGGGATTGATGCCGGTGCGGATGCCGCCGGGGTTGGTGACGGCGATCACCGCTGCGCCCTTGTCGGCGGCCCGGGTCGCGGCGAGTTGCGCATCCGCGATGATGTCGCCGAGCGGGCTTTCGCCGGCCTGATTGGGGTCGCGAGAGAGCGGTGCAGAGATCGCGCCCGCCGGCCGGTTGGCGATCGGCCCCGCCACCTTTTCATAGTCCGCGATCAATTGGGTCTGCGCGGGATCGCTGGGATAGGCATCGACGCGCACGATGGTGTTGGTCGCATGCGCGCTGACGACGTCGCGGGTGGTCCGGTCGAGCGTGAGGTCGATGGTCGTGACCAGCGTGCCGAACTTGTCGCCCGACGTCACCAGCCGCCCATCGATGGTGCAGATATAGGCGCGGTGGGTGTGGCCGCTGATGACGACATCCACCGCCTTGTCCAGCTTGCGCACGATATCGACGATCGGTCCGGAAATTCCCGGACATTCGTTGTAGCCGCCGGTGGGAATGCCGCCCTGGTGGATCAGCACGACGATGGCCTCGATGCCCCGCGCCTTCAATTGCGGCACCAGCGCGTTGACGGTTTCCGCCTCGTCCTTGAACGTCAGCCCGGCGACGCCGGCCGGCGAGACGATGTCGGGCGTCTGCTTCAGCGTCAGGCCGATGAAGGCGACGGGAATGCCGCCGAATGTCCTGACGGCGTAGGGCGGGAATACGGTCTTGCCGGTGGCGTTGTCGATGGTCGAGGCCGCGAGGTAGCGAAATGTCGCGCCGGTGAAGGGGTGGGGGCCCTGGCATCCGTCGACCGGGTGGCAGCCGCCGTTCTGCATGCGCAGCAATTCGTCCTTGCCCTCGTCGAATTCGTGGTTGCCGACGGATGCGATGGCGAGTCCCATCATGGACAGGGATTCGATGGTCGGTTCGTCATGAAACATCGCCGACAGCAGCGGACTCGCGCCGATCAGGTCGCCGGCGGCAACGAAGATCGTGTTCGGGTGACCCTCGCGCAGTTGCCTGACCAGCGTCGCCATGTGCTCGGCGCCCCCCGCGGGCACGGCGATGGTTTTGGCCGGATCGTGCGGGTCCGTGATCCGGATGCCGCCCGGCGGCGGCTCCAGGTTGCCGTGGAAATCGTTGATGGCGAGAATGCGGACGTCGACGGTCGCAGGGTCCTGGGCGGCACTGCGCCATGGTGTCTGAAATGTCAGAAACGTCAGCGCGATTGTCGCAAGCGCGCGAATCGTCGCTTTCCAAGCCTCTCCCCGTCTTTGACGGGGAGAGGTCGGATCGCGCTTGCGATCCGGGTGAGGGGCGAACTGCCTGTTTATCGAACTCGAAAGTTGCACGCGACCTCGTGGCGACGGATTATTTGGTATCATCTTTTCATGACGGATAAGCCTGTCGCGGCGGCGGCCCCTCACCCGAAATTCTCGCTCTGCTCGAATTTCGACCTCTCCCCGCATGCGGAGAGAGGTAAGTCCGTCATCCCTTCTTGCGCGCGAAGAAAGCCTTGAAGGCGGCGATCGCTTCCTGCGAGCGCATCCGTTCGCCGAACAGATGCCCTTCCTGATCTATGCGCCGCGTCAGATCTTCGGGAGGCAGCTTTAGCAACTTGCGCGAAATGGCGACGGCTTCCGCCGGCAGCGCGCAGATGTCCCGCGCAACCTTGCGCGCCTCGGTTCCGGTGTGTCCCGGCGCGACCACCGCGTTGACGAACCCGGCGCCGCGGGCCTCGTCGGCGCTGAGCGTGCGGCCCATCACCAGCATGGCGAAGGCGCGCTGATGCCCCATGGTGCGCGGCGCCAGCAGGCTCGATGCGCCTTCGGGCACGAGACCGAGATGGATGAAAGGCGTGGAGAATGTCGCCGTGGTGCTCGCAAGCACATAGTCGCAGTGGAACAGCATGGTCGTGCCGATGCCGATGGCGATGCCGTCCACGGCCGCGATCAGCGGCTTGGTGTTGTGCGCGAGCGAGTAAAGGAATTTGGCGGCGTTGGACGCGCGCGGCTTGTCGCCGCTGGCGGTGCCGTCTTTCAGGAAGTCGTCCAGGTCGTTGCCGGCGGTGAACACGCCGGAGCCGCCGGTGATGATGAGGCAACGGATCGCGGCGTTGTCCTGCGCGGTGTCGATCGCGTCGCTCATCGCGCGGTACATGTCCTGCGTGATGGCGTTCTTCTTTTCCGGCCGCCGCAGAGTGATCACCCGCGTGGCGTCTTCGTCGGTAACGATGAGGTGCCCGGTCATGCGGTCGTCCTTGTGCGCCTGCTCAAGACGCATCCTACATGATCCGCTGCGGCCTCAAAACGACTGGCTTGGGTTTTCCAGTCGCGCGGCGGCCGTTTGGAGCCTGCCACAGGTTTGCCGCAACGTATCAGGCCAGCAAAATGGCGTCCGCCCCATTGATCGTCTCGGCGCCTTCGAGCACGGTCCGCTCGAGCCCGCCGGCCTGGACGGCGACGTTCTCCGCGAAGAACCGCGCCAGCGCGACGTAACGCTTGGGGTGTCCGATCTGGTCGCCGAGACCGCGGGCGGCAAGCGCTTCCTCGGCGAGCTTGCAGCCGCCAAGTGTCGTTCCGAACAACCGAAGGTACGGCGTCGCACCGGCAAGGGCATCGTTCGGCGCGGACGTGATGCGTTCGAGCAGCCATTTGCTGGCGCGCTCCAGCGATCCCAGCGCCTCGCGCAGCTTCGCGCCCGTCGTGCCGAATGCGGGATCGTTCGATTCCTCCACGCGCTTGATGACCGCCGACAATTCATCGAGCAGCGCCCACACCGATTCGCCGCCGTTCGCGCCGAGCTTGCGCGTCACAAGGTCGATCGCCTGGATGCCGTTGGTACCCTCGTAGATCGGCGTGATCCGCGCGTCGCGATAGTGCTGCGCGGCGCCGGTCTCCTCGATGAAGCCCATGCCGCCATGAATCTGCACGCCGAGCGAGGCGACCTCGTTGCCGATGTCGGTCGAGAACGCCTTTGCGATCGGCGTCAGCAGCGCGCCGCGTGCGGCCGCGGCCGCGCGAATCGCGGGATCGGGAGCGCGCGCGGCGACATCCAGCGCGACGGCCGTGGCATAGCAGATGGTGCGGGCGGCTGCCGTCATCGCACGCATTTGCAACAGCATCCGCTTGACGTCGGGGTGAGCGATGATGGCATCGGAGCCGTCGTCCGTCTTGCGGTCGCCCGTCTTGCCGATGGCGCGGCCTTGCTTGCGCTCTTGTGCATAGGCCAGCGCCTGCTGATAGGCGCGATCGGCGATGCCCACGCCCTCGAGGCCGACGCCGAGCCGCGCCTGATTCATCATCGTGAACATGCACTGCATGCCGCGGTTCTCCTCGCCGATCAGATAGCCGACCGCGCCGCCTTTGTCGCCCATGGTCATGGTGCAGGTGGGAGAAGCGTGGATGCCGAGCTTGTGCTCGATGCCGCTCGGATGGATGTCGTTGCGCGCGCCGAGCGAACCATCGGCATTGACGAGGAATTTCGGCACCAGGAACAGCGAGATGCCGCGTGTGCCGGGCGGCGCATCCGGCAACCGGGCCAGCACGAAATGCACGATGTTATCGGTCATGTCGTGGTCGCCGTAGGTAATGAATATCTTGGTGCCGAAGATGCGGTAGCTGCCGTCCGCTGCGCGCTCGGCGCGGCTGCGCAGCGCGCCGACGTCCGAGCCGGCCTGCGGCTCGGTCAACTGCATGGTGCCGGTCCATTCGCCCGACACCATCTTTTCGAGATAGATGGACTTGAGGGCGTCGCTGCCGTGCGCGGCCAGCGCTTCGATGGCGCCGAGCGTCAGCAGGGGGCAGAGCCCGAACGCCATGTTGGACGCGCTCCAGATTTCGGTGCACACCGCATTGATGGCGAGCGGCAGGCCCTGGCCGCCGAATTGTTCCGGACCGGAGACCGCGTTCCAGCCGGCGGCGGCCCAGCGCTGGTAGGCGTCGGGCCATCCGGGCGCGGTGGTGACCTTGCCGTCCGCGAGCTTGATGCCGTTTTCGTCGCCGGTCTTGTTCAGCGGCGCCAGGACGTCGGTCGCGAACTTTCCGGCCTCGTCCAGAATGGCAGTCGTGATCTCGCTGTCGTAGTCGCCATAATGGCCGGCGCTCACGGCGGCCTGCAGGCCGGCGCCGTGGTTGAGGGCCATCAGCATGTCGTCGATCGGCGCGCGGTAGGTCATGACATCATCTCGCTGTGAGGACGAAAGAGCAGATCGTCACCCGGTTCGCGGGGCATTTTCCTGCTGTCTTCCCATGAAATGGTCCGGTTCTCAACGCCTCCGGACGCCGCCCATTCCGACAAAGTCCCGCCGATGGCCGGGTTTCCAGCCGTGGGTGTCGAAAATACCGGCCCCGTTCCGATCCGGCATCGCCGTCCGGGCGCCTCCGGCTGTTGAAATGACGGCGCTCTATCTGTAGACCGTCGTTGCTATCGAGCTTACGCGATGCGATGTCGCGTTTCAGGCCGTTGGGGCGTAGCCAAGCGGTAAGGCAGGGGATTTTGATTCCCCCATTCGGAGGTTCGATCCCTCCCGCCCCAGCCATCCAGTGCGAAATTTGGAGAATTTCTTTCTTTCGTGCTCAAAAGGCCGCCAATGGCGGGTTTTTGTGAACAGAGAATTTTCTGGAGACTGATGTTCGAACCGTCATGTTCCCGAAATCGGCCTGAAGTCTCCGCGCACTCATTGAAGAATTCCCGTTTTCGGGAGCCTCGGGTTGGAGACGGAAGAATAAAGTCATTGCGTGACACAGGTGGGAGTGCGGTTATGGCTCCTAAGGTGTGTCTCTGGCTGGAATCGCCAGGCAGGGCGGCATGTTTTTCGCGACCAAGACATCTCAGACCAGTTTGATTGCGTTCTAGGCGTAGACAAATATTGCGCTTCGTCGTGCCCAATGGCCTTCAACCCACAGATGCGCCTGCTTTTGTCCGTCTAATTCCGAGAGCGAGAATGCGGTGCAAGAGATCCAAGTATTCGAGACCATCGTGCCGAGCCGCCGTGGCGAATTCCTGACTTTTCGCGATCTCCGGATTGGGATTCGCTTCGATGAAATACGGCGTTCCGTCGGACGCGAGACGAAAATCGATGCGTGCGTATCCATCAAGCCCTAGCGTCCGGTAAATACGTTTCGCTGTTCGCTGAATGCGGGCGGAGACTTCCGGCGCCAGCCCCTCGGCTGGACCGTCCTCGATTCCGACGCGTTCCTGATAGCTGGTATCGTGCTTGACCTTCTCGGTGGCGATGTGATGGGCACCGCCCATAGTGCCGAACTTCAATTCCCACACCGGCAGAGCGCGTAGCCGGTTATTGCCCAGCACGCCGACATACAACTCTCGCCCATCGATGAACTGCTCGGCGATGGCGGCGGTTTCGATCCGCTCATGGATGAAGGCGACGCGCTCGGCGAGCTTCTCGTCCGTATCGACGATGGAAGCCTGCGAGATGCCATGCGATCCGTCCTCGTTGAGGCTTTTGACGATCAGCGGCAACGCCAGATGCCGCGGGCGCTGGACCTTGCGACGCATGGGAAACACGGCAAAAGCCGGGACTGAGATGCGACGATGGTGCACCAGCGTCTTTGACAGATCCTTGCCACGCGCCAGCACCAAACCGCGTGGATTGCACCCGGTATAGGGGACCTTCATCAATTCGAGAAAGCTGGCGATGTGCTGGTCATACCCGGTCTGATAGTGAAATTCTTCCAGCAGTGTGAATACCACATGCGGCTCGAAGCCTTCGATCTCGTCGCGCACCGGCTTGATTTCTTCCTGTACGCCGAGCGGACGAACATTGTGGCCAGCCGCGCGCAAGGTGCTGACGACATCGTATTCCGTTTTCCATTTGTTGATCTCTTGCGCCGTGTAGCCGTCGCTCGAATCCGGCGGCACGAAGTCCGGATGCATGAGCACGAGGATTCGCAGACGCCTCATAGCGCGATCCACTTCCGTCGTGACGGACCGAACAGTGCGTGCATGGTCTTGGCGGTCAACAGGACGGTGAAGTCCATCACGAGCTTCCGTTCGGAGCCAACGGCACGCAGGTCGAGCTCCCGGCAGCGGGAAATCATATCATTCAGCACGGCATCAAGCGTAAGTTGGTTCTCGCCGGTCCACCGCGCAACCAACTCCCGGATATGAGCGCGGTGCCGCCGGATGAATCTCGATGCCGCTTGCGCTCGAATATGTCGGGGGTCCGCGGAAAATAACCGGGAAAGGTCGCGGTCATAGGTCTTCGGCGGCGTGAAAGCGTAGAACGACTGCTTTTTCCGGTAATGCTCGGCGAGCGTCTGGCTGAGTTCATTCAGGGGCTCGACGCGTTCCCGCGTCGTGAACAGCGGGCGCTTCCCGGCGATCTCACCCATCAGTTCGTCAACATATTCGAGCTTTTTCAGCGCCGGCCAGCCGGCATAGCGGGTCCGCCAATTCGAGCGTGGACGCAGCCACACCGCGAAGGTTTCAGCGAAGTCCTCGTCCGGATGGCTTTGCGCATACCAGAGCCGAAGATGCTGGACATACCGCCGGCTGGCCGGATTGGGCCGATAGTAACGCGGGTAACGTTTCGAGGACGGACCGAACAACTGCTGCCAGCGCCGGTGGCGTTGCAGTTGGTAGGCATGCTGCACCGTATGGCCCGCTTCATGGCGGAGGATGGCCATGCACTCGGCCCAAGTGCCGCCTTCGACCTCGAGCATCATTTTCTTTTCGATTTTCATCAGCCGGGGATGGGCGAGGTAAAAAGGAATAGCTATGCCCGGTGTATTCGCCGGGCTAAACCATTCGCTCGAGATCCACGCATGCGGCCGCAGCCGAATTCCCCGTTCCTCCAATTCCTCGTGCAGCGTGGCGAGGCAATCTTCGAGCCAGGTTCCCTTAACTCCGACCTTCAAACTGCTGAGGCGGCGTTCAAGCAACTCTTCGTCCGGTAGCTTTTCCCAGGCAAATTTTCGATGCGGCATAAGATTTTAGGGCTATTAAAGTGATGCTGCCCGGATGGTGTCACAGGATATCACGTACAACAACCGCTGGGAGACGTGGCCCATGAAATCGTAGGCTGCCCTATATATTGACTTGCGCCGTTTCAACGGGAATGCAGGGGATAGGTTAATTGCGCCCACAATGTTTCCATGGCCGGTCGCTCGTAAGCGACTATCGTGGTTGACGGCTTCAGATCATGTGGTCACAGACCCGCGGCTCACCCGTTTCCGGTGGCGTATGGCAGAAGGTACCACCGGCTCGTTCAGTCGAAGATTTGTCTCGATATGCGCAGCGAGCTTGACCGCTTGGTCGCCATGTGCGGCAAGGCGGTTCAGAAGCTGAAGCAACTGCTTGAAATCGGCGCGCGTCAGCGTGCCGAACAGCGCGTCGTTGACTGGACGTTGAAACGCAGCAAGACGGGTCAATCGTTTGATGCCGGCCGGAGTCACGGCGAGTTGGACGCGACGGCGATCGCCGGCGTGCGTGGTTTTTTCGATCAACCCATCGGACACGAGCTTGTTGACTTCGATGGTGACGAAGGCGCCGCTGAGATATAGGCGCTCGGCAAGCTGGTTGATTCCCAACGGTTCGTCCTGTCGTGAATGCGTAACGGCGATCAGGATCAGATACTGCGTCGTCGATAGGTCGGCGTATCGCGCGAATTTAGCCCGCGCGGCGTCGAGGCTGCGTCCGAACGCAAAGTAAGCATACAGAAGCTCTCGGAAAGCCTGATCGCCGTTATCGTCCAGGAGTTCGGGGCGTGATGTCGTCAGCAAGGGAGAACCCACTGTAAGTCCCTCATTTTTCTTGAATTTTGCAGCCTACCATGAGTCGCGTCGGTGCTCGCGAAACATAATTTCCCTGAATGGTCGTTGACATCCCGCAAATTAGCTTTATTACAAAGCTATTCCAAAAAGATAATACAACCATCGGGAACGTCAACAGCGGACGCGCAGTCATGCAGGATCGCGAATTCAGGCGCTCACTCGGAGAATTTGCCACCGGCGTCGCGGTGGTCACCGCGCGGGGCCGGGGCGACGATCTCGTAGGGATGACGATGAGTTCGTTCAATTCCGTCTCCGTCGATCCGCCGCTCGTGCTGTTCAGCGTCGACCGCAAGGCCCTCAGTCTGCCCGCGATGCTCGAGGCCAAAGGCTTCGCGATCAACGTGCTGGCGCGCGAGCAGGAGCACATCTCCAACAGGTTCGCCCGCGCCCTTTCCAACAAATGGGACCAGGTCAAGACCACGGTGGGACACGCCGAGGCTCCGCTGATCTCCGGCGCGCTCGCGCATTTCGAATGCGAGCCCTATGCCAATTACGACGGCGGGGATCACGTGATTTTCGTGGTCCGGGTCGTCCGCCACTCGATACATGCGGCGGCGCCGATGCCGCTGATCTTCTTCCGCGGCCGCTATCGCGATCTGGTCGACGAGACCGAGCGCGAGCCCGAATGGCCGCTTCCGATCCACTACTGAACGTTCCTCGAAGATCCACTTCCCATGCTGGAGACCACCCGATGCGCTCTGCCAAACAATACCTGTCGAGCCTGAATGACGGCCGCTCCATCTATATCAACGGCGAGGTCGTGCATGATGTGACGAACCATCACGCCTTCCGGAATGTCGCCACGTCGATGTCGTCGCTGTTCGAATTCGCCAGCGCGCCGGAAAACAGCGAGTTGATGACTTATGATTATGGTGGCGGCCGCGCCAACCGCATCTGGCAGTTGCCCGCATCCTATGCGGAGCTGGTCAAGCGTCGCAAGGCGCTGGAGGCATGGGCCTCTCTCCACGCTGGCTTCATGGGCCGCGCGCCCGATCACGTCGCGTCCTGCATCGCCGGCCTCTATATGGGTCTCGACGTGTTCAAGGCGTATGATCCGGAGCGGGCCGACGCTCTCGAATCCTATTACCGCTATGCGCGCGACAACGATCTCTACCTCACCTACGTCATCATCAATCCGCAGGCCGACCGCTCCAAAGGCGCGGCCGACCAGGCCGATCCGTTCCTCACCGCCGGCGTCGTCGATCAGGATGCCGAGGGCATCACAGTTCGCGGCGCGAAGATGCTGGCGACCGGCGGCGTCGTCGCCGACGAGGTGTTCGTCACCACCATTCAGCCGATGCGCCCCGGCGAGGAGCGTTACGCGATGTCCTTCGCGATTCCGATGAATACGAAGGGCCTGAAGATGCTGTCGCGAAAATCCTATGAGGACGCGGCGATGTCGGTGTTCGACAATCCGCTGTCGAGCCGCTTCGACGAGAACGACTCCGTGCTCTATTTCGACGATGTGAAGGTGCCGTGGGATCGCGTCTTCATCGATAACAATGTTGAAATGTGCCAGAAGCAGTTCCACGCCACGCCGTGCCACGTCTATCAGAATTATCAGGCCATGGTGCGTCTCAGCGTGAAGCTCAAATTCCTGACCGGGCTTGCGCATCGCACTGCCGAAATGAACGGCGTCACCCAATTCCCGCAGGTACGCGAGATGCTGGGCCAGCTTGCCGCCGAGACCGGCATGGTGGACGCGCTGGTCGCGGCGATGGAAGCTAAGGGCTCGCACGTCGGTCCTTACTTCATCCCGCACCGGCATACGCTTTATTCCGCGCAGGTGCTGACGCAGCAGCTTTACGGACACATTCTCTCGACGCTGCGCGAACTGGCGGGTGGCGGCATGATTATGCTGCCGTCCTCGGTCGCCGATTTCAACAACCCGGAAATTGCCAACCTGATCGGCAAGACCCAGCAGTCGCCGAAGGCGAGTTCGCATGATCGCGTGAAATTCTACAAGCTGGCGTGGGACGCCGTGGGTTCCGAATTCGGTTCGCGCCATCAGCAGTACGAGATGTTTTATGCGGGCGCGACGTTCGTCACCAAAGGACATTCCTACCGCACGTATGACTGGACAGCATCCGACACGCTCGTTCAGCGCATGCTCGATTCCTACGACCTGAACGGCCTGTCGACCGCGCAGGGCAAGGCTGCCTGATCCGGATTCAAGGAGTACGACAATGCCAGTGAACAAGAAGCACGACGAATTTCATACGCTCGACATGAACAGCGGCTGGGAAACGCCGGCGGGTTATCCGGCGGGCATCCAGCAGAAGATCCTGTCGGGTGCGCTGGATGAGGACAACCGCCGCGGCACCCGTACACGGTTGTTGCGTTTTGCACCGGGTGTCTACACCACCGCGCCCTTCTCCCACGAGTATTGGGAGGAAGTGTATCTCGTTTCCGGCGACCTGATCGTCGGTAACGATGCCAAGGGCGAGGGTGGCAAGAGCTTTCCGCCGAATACTTATGCCTGCCGTCCGCCGCATGCGAAGCATGGTCCGTTCAAGTCGGTCAACGGCTGCATGCTGATCGAGATCCACTATTTCGATCCGGTGTAATCGCCGGATTGATCAATGCGGCCTTCCAAAACAGTCAAAATGACTTCGAGAGGGGAAATGTGATGAAGTTCAAGACGGTTCTCACTGCGCTCGCGCTCGCGGGTTGCCTCGGCGCGACGATGCCTGCGTCGGCTCAGGACAAGCCGGCATCGCTCGGCCTCGGTATCTTCACTTTCACGTCGGGTCCGGCCGCCGCTTATGGCATGCCCGGCAAGAACGCCGCCGACCTGATGATCGACCAGATCAATGCCGCCGGCGGCATCGGAGGTGTCAAGATCGCGCCGACTTATGTCGATGAAGCGCAGGGAGCGCAGGGCGTCATCGCCGAATATCGGCGGTTGGCCGGCGAGCCGAACAACCAGGTCATGGTGGCCGCGCTGTCCAGCGCGAACTGCCTCGCGCTGGCGCCGCTCGCCGAACAGCTCCAGGTGCCGACCGTCGGTTGGAACTGCGACACGCATCAGCTTCTTCAGGACGGCAAGAACAAATATATGTTCCGCCCCAATGGCAACACCGTTCCCGAATTCGTCGCCTATGCCGCCTATCTGCTGGCGAAGAAGCCGAATGTGAAGACGATCGCGATCATCAACCCGGATTATGCGTTCGGTCATGATGCGGCGACGATTTTCAAGGCCGCGCTGCATGCGCTGAAGCCCGACGTTCAGGTCGTCGCCGAACTCTATCCGAAGCTCGGCTCGCCGAACTACCAGACCGAGATTTCGCGTCTGACCACGGCGCGGCCGGATGTCGTGTTCTCCAATCTATGGGGCGCGGATCTGGAAAACTTCGTGCGGCAGGCTGAGCCGCGCGGCCTGTTCACCTCCAGCCAGGTCATTCTGGCGCTCGGCGAAACGATACTTCAGCGCGTGCCGCTGCCCGACGGCGTTATCGTCGGCGTGCTCGGCGACGGCTGGTGGATGTCGCCCGACGCCGCCGCCAATCCGGAGACGAAGAAGTTCGTGGGGGCCTACAAGGCCAAATTCGGCGAATATCCGGTGTTTCCGTCGATCAAGATGGCCAACACGATTCTCTATGTGAAGGCCGCCTATGAGAGCGCGATGAAGAAGAACGGCGGCAAGTGGCCGAGCCGCGCCGAACTCGCCGAAGCCATGCGCGGCAGCACCGTGACGACGCTGACCGGCAAGACCCAGACCCGTCCCGACGGCGACGGCGTCGTCGATCAGATCGTCGGCGTCACCGTGAAGTCGCCGGACCATAGCTTCCCGGTAATCGGCGACATGGTCCGCTACAACGGCGATGCGCTGATGCCGAAGGAAGGGCAGGATCCGATTGCCTGGATTTCGACCCTGATGCCGGCTTTCGCGGCTTCGCTGCCGAAGCCTGGCAGCTATAAATAGGTCCGGCAAGCCCACGCCTCTCGCGGCATGCTTCGCGAGAGGCGTCGGTGCGGGGGAACGGACGATGAATGACATCATTCCGCTGGTGCTCGATACGCTGTCCAGCGCCGCCCTGATTTTCTTCGCGGCGGTCGGGCTGACACTCGTTTTCAACGTCCTGCGCGTGCTGAACGTCGCGCACGGCAGCTTCTATTCCATCGGCGCCTATGTCGCGGCGTCGATGTGCTTCTTCATCGCCAGCAAGCATCTCAACCCGTATCTGTCGTTCCTTGCGCTGCTGGTCAGCGCGGTGCTGGTGGCGGTGGTGCTCGGCCCGCTGATCGAGCGGACCCTGATCCGCTGGACCTATGGCAAATCGGAAGCCGTTCAGATTCTCATCACGTTCGGCCTGTTCCTGATCCTTGAAGACGCGCAGCGCATGGTATTCGGCGTGCAGTCCTTCTATGAGGACACGCCGATGCGGCTGATGGGATCGACCAATATAGGCGGCATCGTCTATCTGAACTACCAGTTGTTCCTGATCGCGATGGCGGTGGTCGTGCTGTTCGGCTTGCGCTTTCTCATCAAATACAGCCGGCTCGGACGTCTCGTCGCGGCCGTCGTCGCGGATCGCGAAATGGCGCAGTCGATCGGCGTCGACACCGGCCGGATCTTCGTGCTTGCCTTCTCGCTCGGCGTTTTTCTGGCGGCGTTCGGCGGCGCGCTCGCGGTGCCGACCTCCGGCGTCGCGCCGGGACTCGGAGCGGATACGATGGTGCTCGCCTTCGCGGTCGCCGCGATCGGTGGTCTCGGCCAGATCGAGGGTGCGGCGCTGGCCGCGCTGATCGTCGCGCTGGCGCGGGTGCTGGCGATCTATTTCGAGCCGTCGCTCGATGCGGTCGCGCCTTACGCGGCGATGCTGGTGGTGCTGCTTGTCCGTCCCTACGGACTGTTCGGCACGATGACCGCGCGGAGAATCTGATGCGGATGCTCATCCTGATCGTTGCGATCCTCGCGGTTCTCGCCGCGCCTCTGGCCGCGCCGTGGCTGCAATTCGTGCTCACGCTGGCGATCGCCAAGGGCATGGCGGCGCTCGGCGTCGCGATCCTGCTGCGCGCCGGGCTGATTTCGATCGGGCACGCGATGTTCTTCGCGGCGAGCGCCTATGGCGTCGCCTTTCTCGCGGCCGGCGGCATCTCCGATTTCGCCACGCTGCTGGTTCTTTCGGTCGTGATCGCCTCCCTTGCGGGCGCATTGGTCGGCGCGTTCCTCGTTCGCTATCGCGCGATCTTCTTCGCGATGCTCAACCTCGCGGTGTCGATGGTGTTCTATGCGCTGTTCGCCAAAATGTATGGCGTGACCGGCGGCACCGACGGCATGACCATTCCCGTTCCCACCGTGTTCGGCATGCAGCTTGCCGAACCCGCATTCAAGAGCGTGCTGTTCTATGGCAGCGTCGCGCTGGCGATTGTGGTCGGTCTCGCAGTCCGTCGCTATCTCGACAGCCCGCTCGGCCACGCTCTGTCGGCGGTTCACACCAACGAGGTGCGGCTCGAATATCTCGGCGTTCCGGTCTGGGCGGTGCTGTTGATCGCCTATATCGTCTCGGCGGCGCTGGCCGGACTTGGCGGCGCGATCGGCGGATTCGCGATCGGCCGCGTGGTGCCCGACTTCGCGTTCTGGACCGCATCGGGGCATCTCGTGCTGGTCGCGGTGCTTGGCGGTATCGGCGGCGTGCCCGGCGCCTTCATCGGCGCGCTGTTTCTCGAACTGCTCCACTCCGAAGCGACCGCTCTCACCGATGCCTGGAACCTGATCGTCGGCGCGGCGCTGATCGGCGTCATCGTGTTTCTGCCGAAAGGGCTCTACGGCCTGTTCGCGCGCGACGAGGTTGCGGCCAAATGAGCAAGGCGCTTCTCCAGGTCAAGGATCTGCGCGTCGAGTTCAACGGCGTGAAGGCGGCGGACGGCGTCAGCCTCGACATCAACGAGGGCGAATTCCTCGCTATTATCGGGCCGAACGGATCGGGCAAGACCACCTTGCTCAATCTCTGCACCGGGTACGTGAAGCCGAAATCCGGCAGCATCCATCTCGACGGCCGCGCCATCACCGGCCTGATGCCGCGCGCGATCACGCGTCGCGGCGTCGCCCGCGCCTTCCAGATCCCGCAACTCTTTTCCGCCCAGAGCGTGCTCGACAACATGATGCTGGCGCTGGCGGCGCGCGACGGCTTGTGGACGATGATCCGTCCGCTCGGTCTTTCAGTGCGGCGCGAGGAGGCGGTCGCGCTGCTCGATCTGGTCGGCCTGCGCGACGACGGCAATCGCGTCAGCCGCACGCTGCCAGAGGGCCATCGCAAGCTGCTCGACATCGCCATCGCGCTGGCGCTGAAGCCGCGCCTGCTGCTGCTCGACGAGCCGACCAGCGGCGTCAGCACGCTGGAGCGTTTCACGCTGATGGAGGCGCTGATGAGCGCGCTGCGCAGCCGCAACATCACCGCATTGTTCGTCGAGCACGACATGGACGTGGTGCAGCGTTACGCCAGCCGCGTGCTGGTGTGGAACGCCGGCAACATCATGGCGCAGGGCCATCCCGATGCGGTGTTCAAAGATGAGCGCGTGCTGAAGAACGTCGTAGGTGTCGCATGACGCTGGTTCTCGACAAGGTGCAGGTCTCAATCGAAGGCGTGCGCGTGCTGCGCGGCGTGAGCTGCGAGATCGTCGCGCGAAAGACGACGATCCTGATCGGCCGCAACGGTGCGGGAAAGACCACGACGCTGCGGGCGATCATGGGCCTGCTCCCGCGCGACAGCGGCGAGATCCGGCTCGAAGGCGACGATCTCTGCAAGCATCCGGCGCATTACCGGGCGCGGGCCGGCATCGGCTATGCTCCCGAGGATCGCCGGTTGGTGCCGGACATGAGCATCGAGGAAAACATCACGCTGCCGGGCCTCGCGCTCAATCTTGACAAGAGCGAATTGAAGCGGCGGCTCGATGAGATCTACGCGTTCCTTCCGCAGTTGCACGACCTGCGCAAGCGGCCGGGCGGGGGCGTGTCGGGCGGGCAGGGCAAGATGGTGGCGCTCGGCCGCGCGCTGATGATTGCGCGCAAGGTGCTGCTGCTCGATGAGCCGTTCCAGGGATTAGCGCCTGCGCTCGCGCTCGACTACGCGCGCACGCTCGGTGAGTTGCGCAAGCATCGCCCCGAATTGGCGCTGCTCATCACTGAATCCACGCCCGCGCTGCTCGATGCGATCGCCGATCGCACCTTGCAGATCGAGCGCGGCGAGATCTTCGAACAATCGACAGAAACGGCGGGAGCCTGACATGCTGAAGTTTGATCGTATTGCAAAGAGTGGCACGGATCGCATCGGCATCGCCATCGACACGCTGGTGATCGCCGGCTGGGCGGGACGCGACGTCGCGGCGATCGAGCATCACATCGAGGAACTGGCGGCGATCGGCGTGCCGCGTCCCTCGACCACGCCGCTCTATTATCGCGTCGCCGCGCAGACGCTGACACAGGCCGACAGGCTCGTCGTGCTCGGGCCGGACAGTTCCGGCGAGATCGAGCCGGTGGTGGTCGCCATGGCCGACGGTCTGTGGATCGGCATCGGCTCCGACCACACCGACCGCAAGGCGGAGGCGGCGGGCATCGCGCTGTCGAAGCAGCTTTGCGGCAAGCCGGTCGGGCGGCAGCTATGGTCCTATGCCGACATCGAAGGCCATTGGGACGAACTGATCCTGCGCTCATGGGCCACCATCGACGGCAAGCGCGTGCTGTATCAGGAGAGCGCGGTATCGAGCCTGCGCACGCCGCGCGATCTCGTCTGCCGCTATGCGAACGCCGACACGCTGGCCCCCGGCACGCTGATGTTTTGCGGCACGCCTGGCGCGATCGGCGGCATCCGCCCGGCCGCACGTTTCGAGATGGAATTGCACGATCCGGTGCTGAGGCGGTCGCTGATGCATGGCTACGACATCGACGTGCTTCCGGTCGTTTCCTGATCCTGTTCGAGAATTGTCGTCATGACTGCAACGCGCAACGCTTCGTCCCTCACCGCCGTTCAACGTCTTGAAGCCGCGCTGGTGCGCGTCGCCTCACCCGATCTCGCCCGCCAGACTGATGCTGATCGGCCGCAGGAACGCGGATCGACGCCTCCTCAATATCGCATCTTGCGTTGAGGCCGCATTGTATTCGCGATGAGGGAGTCGCAACTCCCGATCACGGCGGCATTGCCGTTAGCGCCAATCAAAATCGGGGAAGCTTTCCTCCACGGTCAGAGGGTTCCCCTGATAAGCGGCTAGGGATAATTGCCATCTTGAACATATGGGAGCGGGGCACTCGTTCCGTCAACGCTCGTCGCTTCGCGGCGTCGTGCGGCTGGTGTGCGGTGAGGCGTCGCGTTGCCGGAAGGAGGCGGCCTGGGTCTGCAACCAGGCGCGAAATGTGGTTAGCAACGCATCGCCGGTTTTCTCCTCCGGATAGGCAAAGTAGTAAGAGCCCTCGCTCAACATCGACAAGCTGGACAACACCTTGAGCTGGCCAGAGCGGAGTTGGTCGGCGACAAGGAAGCGCGGCAGCAACGCGACGCCGAGGCCAGAGCAGGCGGCGCTTATCAATGTTGCCTGGATGTCGAAGCGCGGACCCCGCATCACGTTGACGTCACCGATTTCGGCAGCAAGGCACCAGCGTCGCCACGCCTCGGGCCGTGTCACCAGGTGCAGCAGCCGATGGCGCGCGATCGCTTCCGGTGCGAGGCGCGCCTGCCGGCCGAGCAACGCCGGGCTTCCCATCGGGAACAGCACCTCGTCGAACAGGTAGTCGGCGCGCGCGCCGGGCCAATCCGGCTGGCCGAAGTACAGCGCGCCGTCCAGCGCGCTCTCGCTGAAGAAGAAGCGTTTGTTGCGTGCGCTGACATGCACGGTGACGCCGGTCTGGCGCGAATAGAAGTCGGGCAGACGCGGGATCAGCCACTCCGCGCCGACCGTCGGCAGCGACGCCACTTCCAGCATCGAGCCATCAGCCTCATAACCCATGACTTCCTGAGTATCGCGTTCGATGCGCTCGATCATCTGCACCACGCGGGTGCGGTAAGCCGCGCCGGCGCGGGTTAGCGTGATGCGTTTCTTGATGCGATGGAACAGCCGGACGCCGAGTTGATCTTCAAGCTGTGAGATCTGACGGGAGACTGCGCTTTCGGTGAGTGCCAACTCGTCGGCGGCGCGGGTGATGCTGAGATGGCGAGCGGCGGCGTTGAATGCGGTCAATGCCGCGATGCTGGGCAGTTTGCGTCGCACGAGATCATTCCAAAAACTCAAGATGTCTCCAGAATATATCGTTTGCGACGGCGCCTACAAGTTACCCAAAATAAGTCCCGGTTACCCAAGGCGAAAAGGGGGGCGCTGTCGGACGTCGGCAAGCACGGTTTTTGCCGGCGGCAAGGAGGTATCGCAATTCGACGTCCTCTTTCGGATACGCCATGGAGGCCGCAACGCTGTCGTTGATGCGATGTGCTGTACCCTGCTTATTCACGAGAGGATCGACGTGGCCGTCAATAAACTGCATCATGAATTTCACGCTCTGGACATGATCGGCGGCTGGCAGCTTCCGGACGGCTACGATCCGAAGTCCGGCGCCCTGGAAAAAATCCTCTCCGGCTCGCTCGACACGATCAACAAGCGTGGCAGTCGCACGCGTCTGCTCAAGTTCCCGCCGGGGCTGTTCACCACGCAGTCGATCGTCCATGACTTCTGGGAAGAGGTCTTTCTCGTCTCCGGCGACTTGACGGTCGGCAATGACGCCAATGGCGAGGGCGGCACGCCGTTCTCCGGCTACACTTACGCAGTGCGTCCGCCCGGCGCCTGGCACGGGCCCTTCAAGTCGAACGGCGGCTGCTTGCTGCTTGAGATCCATTACTACGACCCTGCCTGATTGAGCTGTCATTCTTCTCGCACTGGCACAGATGTGACGGCCATCGCGTGAAGGCGCACTCGTTCGAGTTCTATACGTCTGACGCTGAGGTTTGATATGAATGGTGCAAAGCATCCGGTGATCGTCGTGGGTGCAGGTCCCGTTGGCATGGTTGCGGCGGCAAGCTTGGTGCAGCAGGGAATTCCGGTACTGGTGCTGGAGAAGAGCGCTGATCTCAGCAAGGAGTCCCGAGCCTCGACATTCCATCCGCCGACCCTCGACATGCTGCATGATCTCGGCTTTGCGGAAGCGTTGATTGCGCAGGGACTCAAGGCACCGACGGTGCAGTACAGTTCAACCGCGGACGGGTTGCTCGGGACCTTCGATTTTGCCGTCATTTCCGATCTGACCCGCCATCCGTATCGCCTTCAGGCCGAGCAATTCAAGCTGACGCGAATTGCTCTCGAAACGCTGCGCAGACATCCGCTGTTCGCCATCGAGTTCGGTTGCGAGGTCACTGGAATTGCGCAGACGGCCGAAGGCGTGACGCTTGCGGCCTTGCAGGCTGGACGTGAGGTCAACTTCAATTGTTCGTGGCTGATCGGCGCCGATGGTGCCAACAGTATCGTCCGCCGCGCGCAGGATATTCCATTCGAGGGCTTTACCTGGCCGGAGCGGTTTCTCGTCATGACCACGCCGGTTGATTTCACCGCGCTGCGTCCTGGCGTGTCGTCGGTAAGCTATGTCGCCGATCCGGAACGCTGGTATTTCCTGTTACGGATCATCGGCGCCTGGCGCGTCATGATGCCGGTGCCCACCGAGATGAGCGATGCGGATGCACTGTCGGATGTTTACGTGCAGGACTCCATCCGCCGCGTGGTGCCGCCCGAGATCGACGCCGCCATCCAGCATACGACGTTGTATCGCGTCCATCAGCGCGTCGCGTCGTCCTTTCAGAAGGAGCGCGCCTTTCTGGTCGGCGACGCGGCACACATCAACAACCCTCTCGGCGGCATGGGCATGAATGGCGGCATCCACGATGCCTTGAATCTCACGGCCAAGCTCGGACCTGTGATCAATGGCAAGGCCGATATGCGCCTGCTTGCCGACTATGACGTGCAGCGCCGCACCGTGACGATGCAAGCGATCCAGGGTGATACCATTCGCAACAAGCGAAACCTCGAAGCGAAAGACGAAGTCGACCGCGCCCGTTTCCGCGATGAGATCCGTGCGGCAGCGGCGGATAGCGAGAAGGCACGGCAGTTGCTGCGCCGGATCGCGATGCTCGACTCGCTGGAACGCGCGGCCACGCTTCATGCCGCCTGAACGCAATATGGAGCGCGCTGTCATGAACGACCGCGGCGCCAGCACGATCAAACGGCGTCGTGGACAGATACCGCATCGTGTCAAGCGGAATTCGGACGACCGGCCATTTGAAAATTCACGAGACAGACGAGGAGAATTGTCGATGCCCGCCAGCCATTGGTCCCGCAGGAGTTTCAACAGCATACTCGGTCTCGGCGCAGCGCTCGCGAGCGGCCTGATCCGGCCGGAGCAGGCCGCTGCGCAAATCAACCGTTCGGGAGCCGGCGGCCTCGCACCGCCGTCAAACGGCTCGTTTCTGGTGCCGATCATCCGCAAGCTCGCGCTCGACAAGAAGAACGGACTCGACTTCGACATCAATCTCTACAGCGACCCCTCGACGCTGTATTCGGATTTTGCCGCCGCGCGGACCAGTCATATCTTCGGTGCGATCTATAACTGCGCCAACTTCTACGTTCGGGGCTTGCCGCTGAAACTGCTGTTCACCATTTCCACGGCCAACCACGCATTCGTGTCCAAGGATCCGGCGGTCAAGAATGCCAAGGATCTGGAAGGCAAGACCGTGGCCGCAACAACGAGTTCCGGCTTCTACGGCATGGCGGTATTGTTCCTGAAGGAGAACGGGCTCGATCCGCGCAAGAACCTCAATGTCATCAACGCGCCACCTGTGGCGGTGCAGACCGAATTGCTGGCTGACAAGGCAGACGCCGGGCTGCTGTTCGATCCAGCGCTGTCGAGCATGCTGACGAAGGGCTATCACTTGATCGGCGACATGAACGATGGCATTCGCGACCACCTCAAGATGAAGCACGATGCGCCGGTGTGGTATCTCGGCGCTTACGCCCACAGGGACTGGGTGGAGGCCGATCCCAATCGCGCCGCGGCGACAATGAAGATGTGGCAGGAGGCAGCTCAGTTCTACAACCAGAGTCCGGACGATGCCGACAAATTGATCTCCGAGTTCACCCACGTTTCGCGCGAAGCGCTCAAACTTAGCCGGTCCCTGGGCATCACCAAGTTCGACGTGCAACCTGCGATAACGCAGAAGGCCAATCTTGACGCGCTGTTCCGCGGCTTTCACGAGGTCGGCTTCCTCAACGATCTGCCCGACGATGGCATCTACCACAAGTGGGCGAGCTGACGCATGGCGGATGCAGCCAGTCCCGCGCGGCGAAGCACCGGCACCCTCCCGGCGGCCTCGGTGGAGCCCGTCACGACGGCAAATCGCAGCTTCATTAGCCGCGTCATACACGCGGCGCTGCCGTTCGTGGTTATCGCCATCGTGTGGCAGATCGCCTCATTCTATACAAAGCCCTTCCTGTTTCCGGGGCTTGGCAGCGTCGCGAAGAGCTTCTGGACCATCCTGACCACTTGGGATCTGTTGTCCCAGGGACTTGTGACCTGGGCGCGCCTCGTTGTGGCGGTCGCCGTTTCCCTGGTGATCGGCGTTCCGATTGGCCTTGCCATGGGCCTGTCGCCGCGGGTCGACGAATTCCTGCGACCGATCGTCAAATTCATCATGGGCGTACCGGCCCTGAACTGGGTGATCATCGTCATCATCTGGTTCTCCAGCACCGAACTGCGTATCGGTTTCGTGCTGGTGGTGCTTTGCACTCCCGTGACGGTGTACTGCGTCTATGACAGCGTCCGCGCCATCGACCGCAAGCTCACCGATATGGTGCTGGCATTCGGCGCCAGCCCGATCCAGCATGTGCGGCTGCTGCTGTGGCCCTACGTCAAGGCCTCGGCCTTCACCGCGACCAAGCTCAACGTCGCCAACGCGGTCCGTACGGTCATCGTCGCCGAGTTGGTCGGCGCGCCGCTCGGCATTGGCAAGGAACTCGACCTTGCCAAGAACGTGTTTGATATGGCGACCGTGCTGGCCTGGACGATATTCCTGGTGCTGATGGCGCTGATCATGGCGCAGGGCATCGAATACGCCGAGCGCGTGACGCTGCGCTGGCGCGGCGATAGCCGGGGTCGAGAATAAGGGGATATCCGATGTCCGCAGCAGCGTCCGTCGTTGCCACCACTGCCGTGCCCAAGCTCTCGGTGGAGCATGCTCGCAAGAGCTTCCGCCAAGCCAACGGAGCTGGCGTTGACGCGATTGCCGACCTCAGTTTCACCGTGCGCTCCGGCGAATACGTCGCGATTGTCGGCCCGACCGGCGCCGGCAAGTCGGTGCTGCTCGATTGCCTGCTTGGTCTCAAGACCCTCGATGCCGGCCGGATACTGATCGACGGGCGGCCGGTGCAGAACTTCGTGCGGGAGCAGAAGGGCCATATCACCCGCATTTTCCAGGAGGACCGTCTGCTGCCGTGGCTATCGGCCAAGGACAATGCAGCGATCGGCCTTCAAATGCAGGGCGTGACGGAGAAGGATCGTCGTGCCACGGCGGCGAAGTGGCTCGATGCCGTGGGACTGTCCGGCTTCAAGGAAGCCCTGCCGCGCGAGTTGTCAGGCGGCATGCGCCAGCGTGTCAATATCGCCCGCGCGTTCGCGCCCAATCCCGAACTGGTGCTACTGGACGAAGCGTTCAGTGCGCTCGATGACGTCACCGCAATGCGGCTGCGGCAGGATTTCAAGACGCTGGCGCAAGCGCAATCCACGACCTTCCTGATCGTCACCCACAGCATAGACGAGGCGATCTTCCTCGCCAACCGCATCCTGGTGTTTGGCGCCCCGGCACGCCTGATGGCCGAGATCGCCGTTCCGCCCCACGCCTTCGAGGACCGCATGCTATCCGACCAGATCAAGGATGAAGTCCGCAAGCTGATCGCAGCGGGCGCGCGAGTGCAATAGCTTGCATAATTTCTGCGATTCGCTGTTCTTTGATTTTAGTTCCCGGTTTTGACTGTTAAGGATTGCGTAAAAAATAACAGTAATAACAAGTGCTTGTAACTGGCGGCGTATATCTCTCGCCAAAATATTGGGCAAAATCCCTGTTAAATTTCCTGCTAGCAGCGAATTTTTCTGGAGACGTTGTGGCGCGCCACTGCGTCGGGCTCGAAACGCCATATTCCCGAAATCGGCCCAAAGTCTCCACGCAGTCATTGAAGAATTCCCGTTTTCGGCGCCATGGCGAGCGCCCGCGCGATGCAGATGTGCTGACGTTGCCCGCCCGAAAATTCGTGCGGAAAACGACCGAGTGCATCGCGTTTCAATCCCACTAGGTCGAGCAGGTTCGCTGCGCGTTCAAGGGCATCTTGCCGCGGAAGGCCGGAGGCCTTGCTGAATCCGTCCTTCTGTGAGCGATAATCCGATTCTGCGGCGCCGATTTAGCGATTTGCAGGGATCCTGAAAGACTATTTGAATATCGGAGCGAGCGGTTCGAAGCTCGGCGCCGCCCATATCCGTCAAGTTTTTCCCAGAGATAAAAATCTGGCCGGAGGAGGGCGTTTCGAACCTGACCAGGCACTTGGCAAGATTTGTCTTGCCCGAGCCGGACTCGCCGACAATGCCGATAGTTTCGCCAGCACAAAGCTGAATTGATACGTCGTCAAGCGCCACGGTTTCACGCCGATGATCGAACAGGCCGGTGTTGCGATCAGTCAAACACAGGTTGCGCGCTTCGAGCAGCGCTGGCGGCTTCTCTTCAGTCTGGCGGAATTTGCGATGCGGAACGGCATCGATCAACGCGCGCGTGTAGGATTAATTTGGGGCCTTCAGGATATCGGCGGGCGACCCCTGTTCGACGATGCGGCCCTGACGCATGACGGCAACATGATCCGCCACATCTGTCACAACGCCGAAATCGCGCGTGATCAGGAGGATGCCGCTATCGTGCTTGGTCAAAAGCTGACGGAAAAGACGGAGTATTTGCGTATGTTTGCCGGTTGGATCGCTAATTTGCGCCTGATGGATAGATCAAAGCACGTCGGCTCGCCGTACGGTAAAGATCGCGCGTCGCTTCGTGATCTTAACGTGACGCTCGCGGCACGTCATACGCCGAGGAACTTGGTCTGTGTCTCCACGTCGTCGCGCAAGGCACGGCTCTCACCGCTGTAGGCCATCTGGCCGTTGACCATGATGTAGGCGCGATCGGCGAAGTCCAGGACAAGGTCAACCTTGTGTTCGACCAGCAGAATGCTGGTCTTGTGGCGTAGCTGCTCGATCGCGGCAAGCACCTCAGCGACAACCGATGGCGCCAGGCCCTCGAATGGTTCGTCGAGCAGAATCAGCCGCTGTGGCGCACAGAGCGCGCGACCGATCGCAAGCATTTGCCGCTCGCCACCGCTAAGGTTCTCGCCGCGCGCATCCTGCCGCATCTTCAGCTTTGGAAACAGACGGTAGATCTCTTCCAGGGGCCAGCCGCCCTCGCGCTGCGCTAATGTCAGGTTTTCCAGCACTGTCAGATTGGGAAAGATACGGCGGCCTTCCGGTACGATCGCGATGCCGCATCTATTGACCTGATCCGGCGGTAATGAGGCGATGCTCTTGCCACCAAAGTCGATGCTGCCGCGGCTCGGAGCCAGCATGCCCATGATCGTCATCAGCGTCGTGGTCTTGCCGACGCCATTGCGCCCCAGCAGTGCCACGACTTCGCCTTCGCGTACCTCCAGATCGATGTTCTGCAGGACGTCGCTCGTATTGTAACCCGCGCCTACTCCTTTCAGCGTCAGTAGCGGTGCGCGATCCGGTCGTGCCACGCTCTCGGACGACGTCGATAGGGTGCGGCGAGTGCCGTGACGACCGAGATAGGCTTCCAGCACGGCCGGATCATTCGCAATTCGCGACGGCTCGCCCTCCGCAATGACGTGTCCCTGATGGAATACCGTGATGCTGTCGGACAGTGACAGGACGCGATCGATGTCGTGTTCGATCAGGAGAACCGTGTGGCGGCGGGAGAGTTCGCGGATCAGCGTACCGATGCGCTCGCGATCGGCGTCGCCCAGTCCTGCGAGCGGTTCATCGAGCAGAAGCAGTTCTGGGTTGGTCGCCAGCGCCACTGCGATCTCGAGCAGGCGCTGCTCGCCATGCGCCAAGTTCGAGCACAATTCGTAGGCGCGCTCGACGAGGCCAACGGTCGCCAGCAGCGTCCAGGCCTTCTCGCATACGTCGGGCAACCGGTACGCATCGCGCCATAGCGACGCGCGGTAAGGCGAACGTGCCTGCGCCGCCACCCGCACCGTTTCGAAGACCGTCAGATGGCTGAAAACGCTGACGATCTGGAAGGAACGCGCCAGACCGCTGTCGATGCGCTTATGAGGGGCCATCTTGGTAATGTCGCGGCCAAGGAAACTGACGGTGCCCGCATCGTGCGACATCAGGCCGGTCAGAATGTTGAAGAACGTGGTCTTGCCCGCGCCGTTGGGGCCGATCACGCTGTGCAGCGTCCGGGCCTTCACGGTAAGATCGATCTTGTCGGCGACCACCAGCGAGCCGAACCTCTTCGAAAGACCGCGCACCTCGAGGACTGGCGTATCAGCCCGAACGGGAGCCGCCGACTCCATGTTGAGCAAGCTCACGGACTTGCTCTGCGGCGGAATCTCCTGCTCGGTCAGCGACCAGCGGTCGCCGCGGCCGCGCAGACGCATCCAGATGCCGGAAACGCCTTCGGGCGACAGCAGGATAAAGGCGATCAGGATCAGGCCGAACACCAGCCACCAATGCTCGGTGATCGAGCTCAGCTTGTCGCCCAGCGTGAGAAAAATCAGCGCGCCCCAGGTGGAGCCGAGAAAGTGATGAATGCCTCCGAGAATCGTCATCATCACGGGGTCGCCGGCGTGCTGCCAGTTCAGATTATCCGCGTAGACGCTCTGGATCATGAACGTGAGCAGGCTTCCAGCGAGGCCGATGAACGTCGACGAAAGCACGAAGGCAACCAGCTTGAAGCGTGTCGTGTCGAAGCCGAGGCAAAGGACGCGCTGCTGGTTGTCGCGTATCGCCTGCAACACGCGGCCAAAGGGCGAATGAACGATGCGCCAGATCGCATAGATGCCGCACAGCACCACTGCGACGACGAAATAGTGATAGGCCAGCGGCGATACCAGGGTGTTGCGGACGATGCCCTGCAGACCGTTCTCGCCGCCGGTCACGTCGGTCCATTTGAATGCGATCTCGTAGAACAGTTGGGTGAAAGCAAGGGTCAGCAGCGAGAAATAGATGCCGCGGCGACGCAGAATCAGAAGGCCAATGATGAGGCCGAGTACGGCGGATGCTATAGTCCCGAAAATAATCGACAGGTAGATGTTGTTGAAAAAGTGCAGCATCGCCAGCCCGGCGGCGTAGCTTGCCGCGCCGAAGAAAGCGGATGCACCGAATGACACGAGGCCCGTGTAACCGAGCAGCAGATTGAAGCCGAGACCATAGAGCGCATAGATCGCGATTTCGGTCGCCAGACTGGCCGACGATCCGATCCGCGGCAGCACGAAAGGCAGCACCGAGAGCACCACACCGGCGACCAGCACCGGATGCAGCAACCACTTGCCAAGAGATTTCATTCGAAACGCTCCCAGCTTTCGCCGAGCAGACCGCGCGGTCGAACAAGAAGAATCAGAATCATCAGCGCATACATCACTGCGGTGGAAGCCGCGGGCCAGAACTGGATCGACAGTGCGACGGAAACGCCGACCAACAGACCGCTGATCACGGCGCCGCCAAAGCTGCCGAGGCCGCCGATGGTGACGACGACGAAGGCCGGCATGATCGCGGCCTCGGACATCGACGGCACGACACTCCACAGCGGGGCGGCGAGGACGCCGGCGATGCCGGCAACGGCTGTCCCCAGACCGAACACGGCGGTGAATACGCGCTTGAGGTTGATGCCGAGCATGCTGACCATTTCAGGATCACGGCTGCCGGCGCGGATGATACGGCCATAGCGGGTTCCCTGCAGGAATAGCCACAGCGCGATCAGGATTAGGACCGTCACGATCAGCACGAACAGGCGATACTTCGTCACCAGCACGGGGCCCCAGACGATGAAGCCTGACAGCCATGCCGGAGGGTTGAACGGATGCCCGGCAGCGCCCCAGATCGTGCGGATCAATTCTTCGATGAACAGCGCGATGCCGAACGTCATGAAGAGCCCGAGCAGCGGCTCCTTGCCGTAGAGCGGACGCATCAACGTCATTTCGATGACGATGCCGACGATACCGACCCCCAGCGGCGCAAGAACAATGGCCCACGGGCCGAGACTATCGCGGAGTGTCAAAGCGAAATAGGCGCCGAGCGCGAAGTAAACGCCGTGCGCAAAATTGACGATGCCGAGCATTCCAAAAATGATCGAAAGCCCGATTGCAATCAGAACATAGAGAAAACCAAGGACAAGTCCGTTGACGACCTGCGAGATGATCAGCTCGGTCATATCTGTACCGTTGCAGGGATGACGACGAGCAGGGCGACCTCAATCGCCCTGCTCGTCAGGAAGACAAAGCGTGCGGCGTCAGGCTTTGAAGGTGCAGCCGATGTCGGCTTGGCTTCCGTAGGCCTCATTGAGCGCCGATGCGTCTTTCGGATATTCGCTCTTGATATCGAAATAATCGTACTTGTCCGTAATCTTGTCTTTCACCTGAGCGACCAGGAGCGGTTGCACCAGTTGATGATCGAAATTGCGGAAGAAGATCGGGGTGTCCTTGTATCCTTCGAACTTGTGCTCTTCGAGGAAGCCGACGAGCTTGGCCGAGTCCGTCGATTTTGTTTCCTTGATCGCAGTCAGGATCGAGGTCATGCCGAACCAGTCCTGCCAACCCTCGGCCTCTGGCGGCCCGCCGTGCTTCTTCGTATAGGCGGCGGCGAAATCGGCACTCCGCTTGGCCAGATGGGCGCCGGTGTAATTCCAGATCTTGGGATAGATGCCGAACGCGGCATCCGGACCCGCTGACCACAGGTCGGTATCGTTCACGATCGGCGCCGACAGCGCCATCTGTTTGGTGAGGCCGATCTCCTTCATCTGCTTCAGGAAGTTGGTGAGATCGGTGCCGCCGAGGCCGACATAGACCACGTCCGGCTTCGCCTGGCGGACCTTGAGCAAATACGAACTGTAGTCGGTCGTGCCGAGCGGGGCCTGATCGTATCCGACCACGTTGCCGCCGCCTTTGACGACCACGTCCTTCATTTGATTGTAGGCGTCGATACCCCAGGCATAGGACGCCACCACGAAGTACCACTTCTTGCCGCGCTCCTTGAGCAGCGGGTAGACACTATTTACGGTCACCTTGTTCGGTAGATCGACGCGGAACGTGTACTTGCTGCAGTTCTTGCCTGTGATTTCGGTCGCATTGGGGCCGGACGCCATCAGCAACGTCTTGGCACGTTCCGCAACCGGCATGATCGCCAGCACGTCTCCGCTCGATACGCCGCCCTGTACCGCAACGACCTTTTCTTCGTCCAATAGTTTGCGCATGTTTTGCTGCGTGGTCTGCGGCGACGATTCGTCGAGCCAGATCAGGTCGATCGGCCTGTCCAGAACTTTTCCGCCAAAATCGTCGATCGCGATCTGAGCACCGTTGTGACCGATCTCGCCCTGCACCGCGTAAGGTCCCGACTTGGGCAACAGCAAACCGATCTTAATCGCTTCTGCTGCGCGTGCTGTGATGACAAAGGGAGCCGCCAGTTGCGCCCCCCCGAATGCCGCGCCTGCCAAGAGGGTCCGACGGCTGATACGAAATCCGGTCTTGTCGCTCATTTTCATAGGTGCTCCCTGTTCACCAGGCTGCTTGTGCTGCAGCCCTTGCCGTTATTTTTCCAAGGCGAGGGTCGTTAATCGCACGCCAATCATATTGGCCGTTGTGTGTTGGAAATCCAAGGCAACGTCCCCACGACCGCATGCTATCTGAAATCGTTTACATTGAAATCGGTTTCTGCGATAGCCGCGCTTTCTCGCGAAGGGTCACAGCCGGGTGATGGCTCACGCAATGCAGTGCTGGGAGGATAACGTATTGGCAGACAAGCTGTTTTTGGAAGCACTGGACGTCAATGCCGCGAAGCTTCTGGATGACGAGCCGCGACTCGGCGTCAACTTTCCATATGTCACGGATCCCTCGGGCCAATGGGACACGCTGCCGGCGTCGCTCTCGGCGGGCTACCAGGGCGAGAATTGGAACCATGGCAACTGGTTCTGTGGCTTCTGGATCGGACTCCTGATCGCGGCATATCTGCACACGCGGGATGAAAAATATCTGCGCTTGGCACGCGAGCGGATGCTGTTGGTCGCGCCGCGCGTCAACGACGGCAACACCCACGATATCGGCTTCATCTTCTATCCAAGTGCGATTGCGCTGTTTCATGTCACGGGAGAAGCGCAGTATGCCGATTTGGCGGCGCAGGCCGCAGACCGGTTGCGGCGCCGGCTGATTATGACTCCGCGAGGCAGCTATATCTCGGCGTGGGGACCACTTAGCGACATGCGCGGCCGCCGCTCGTCCGCGATCGACACCATGGCGAACCTGCCGCTGCTCTATTGGGCGGCGCACTACAAGGAAGACGCCAGCTTCACGCTGGCGGGCGAGGCCCACGCGATGATGACGCGTCAGGCGTTCATCCGCCCCGACAATTCCACGTACCATGCGGTTGAATACGACATTGACACCGGAGAGCGCGCGCGGGGTTTCACCTTTCAGGGCTATTCGGATTCGTCCTGCTGGCCGCGCGGGCAGGCTTGGGCGATCTATGGCTATATCCGTACTGCCGAGGCCACCGGCAAACGCATCTATCTCGATCTCGCCGAACAGCTCGCGGATTATTTTTTGCGGCGGACCGGCCCTTCTCTCGTGCCGCCATGGGATTTCGACGATCCGGCTGTTCCCAACACGCTGATCGACACGTCCGCATCCGCGATCGTCGCGTCTGCCCTCATGGATATGGCTGCCCTGTATCCGGATCTGAAGAAAGCGGCGATATGGTCGCAACGCGCTCGCGATATCCTTGCTGTGCTATGCGAGCAGCATCTGGCGCGAGACGCGGCACCTCGCGGCTTGCTGCGCCATGGCTGTTATTCAAAGCCACACAACCAGGGCGTCGACAGCGCCGTCATGTTCGGTGATTTCTTCTTTGTCGAAGCGCTCTGCAGTGTTGCGATGCCTGGCAAGCTGCGTGCGACACCGGCGCGCCTGTCTAGCGGCGCCTGAGTGCTTTCGCGTGAGGGCTTTTGCGGGTTCGTGACGGAGGCGGCGCCGCGGTCGAGCCGCGCATGATCAAGCGATACGGTAGCTGGATGCTCTTCGGAATTGAAAGCCCGGAAATGGCGTTGATCAGATAGTCGGCCGCACCCCTCCCGATTTCGCCGGCCGGGACGCTTATCGTGGTCAGCGGCGGATCAACCTGGCCTGCAAGCTCGATGTCATCGAAACCGGTGATCGATAGCGATTGCGGCACCCTGAATCCGAGTTTGCGCGCCTCGGCCATGGCGCCGATCGCCAGCGAGTCCGTGGTGCAGATCACGGCCGTGACCTCGGGGTGGTCGGTCATGAGCTGGCGGAATGCGCTGCGGCCCTGTCCCAGCGAATGGTCGGTCTTGATGATCTGGGTCGGCTTTAGATTGATTCCGGCCAGCGACAGCGATTTCTGCACACCCTCAAGTCGCGCCCGTGAGCGATCGTTCGACGGCGGCACGTTGGCAATGATGCCGAAAGAAACGTGACCAATGTCGAGCAGATAGTGCGTCAGCTCCCGCGTCGCCGCCTCGTTGTCGATCCCGATCGCGGGCATGCCCTTGGATGCCTTGGAGACGTAAGTGGTAATCACGGAAACGCCCGCCTGGCGAATCAAGGTGCGCAACTCGAGACTATGCGAGTCGCCAACAAGCACGATTCCGTCGATTCCGCGTTCGAGCAGGCTGCGCATTTCCTGCAACTCGCGCTGCTGGTCATATTGCGCGTTTGCGATAAGGAGCGTGTATCCGGATTCGCTCAAGCGGTTCTGAAGCGCTTCAATGCCTTCGGCAAAGATGCTGAGGCCCAATGTCGGAACGACGGCGCCAATGGTGTGCGTCCGCCCGGATTTTAACGCGCGCCCGGCACTGTCCCGGGTGTAAGAAAGCTTGGCTATCGCGCGCGCCACCTTGTCACGCAGCTCCGGCCGCACAATCGCCGGATGATTCAGCACGCGCGACACGGTGGCGGAAGACACCTTGGCCTCGCGCGCGACATCCTCGATTTTCGCGCGCCCCTTCGGTCGATTCAATGCCGGCGTGCTCGGTGATTTGTGGACCATGGTCTCTCAATCGGCGTTCGTGGACAGCCGGGGCGGATGCGTTCTTGTCGATCGGAAAACGCGCCAACTTGGTTCATTCCCCTCCAGTTGTACAGCCCGCAATTCGCAGCGGGTTGACATCGGAGACCAGGCGCGTAGAAGTCTGAAAACGATTTCAGAACACGGAAGCCTCGGCTTCCGAACATGACGTTGTAGCGCGGACACGGAATGGTCGATCTTTTGAAGGGCGTTCGCGTCCTCAGCTTCAATCACTTCTTGATGGGCCCGGTCGGTGTGCAGTTCCTGGCCGATCTCGGCGCGGACGTTGTCGCCGTCGAGCCGCCCGACGGCGCGTTCCAGCGCAAATGGAGCGGTGCCGGCAACAAGCGTGTCGACGGACAAAGCATGCTGTTGCTGGTCGGCAACCGCAACAAGCGCAGTCTTGTGCTGGACCTAAAGAAGCCGGAAGCGATCGAGATCGCGCGCAAACTGATTGCGACGGCTGACGTGCTGACCGAGAATTTCCGCCCCGGCGTGCTCGACAAGTTGGGCCTTGGCTACGATGCGGCGCGATCGATCAAACCGGATATCATCTATGCTACGGCGTCGGGCTACGGCCCTGACGGGCCTTACGTCAACCGGCCCGGGCAGGACCTTCTTGTACAAGCTCTGTCCGGGCTTGCAACGATCACCGGCACCAGGACGCAAGGTCCGCGCGCAATCGGCGTATCTGCTGTCGATCATCACGGTGCGGCCTTGTTTGCGGCTGGAATTCTCGCCGCGCTGGTCGGACGCGCGAAAAGCGGAAAGGGATGCCGGGTTGACGTCAACTTGTTGTCGGCGGCGCTCGATCTGCAACAGGAGTCGTTAACCTGCTACATGAATGGCGATCGGCCGGACGACACCCGGCAGCCTGAGCACGTTGCGGGCTGGTATTACAGCGCGCCGTACGGCTTGTACGCGACGAAGGACGGTCACATCGCGATTTCGCTCGGCTCACTCGATGTCCTCGGTGAGGCGCTGGAGTTGCCCCGTGAGCAACGCGTGCCGGACAGCGAGGCGTTTACACGGCGCGACGAGATCACTGCCGCTATCGCCGCCGATGTCGTCAAGCGAACGACAGCGGAGTGCGTTGAGATTTTCGCTGCGCGCGCAATCTGGCATGCTCCGGTCAACGATTATTCCAAGCTCGCCGACGATCCGCAGATCGTTCATAACCGCAGTTTTCAGACCGTGCAGGGCGCCACCGGTGCCCCGATCACGCTGGTCAGCCATCCCATCCAATACGACGGCCAAGTGCCGGAGGTCCGATTGCCTCCGCAGGAACTCGGCGCGCAGTCCGAAGAAATCCTTCGGGAGCTCGGTTACGGCGCCGCTGCGATCCGATCGCTGTACGACACCGGTGCGATCGGGCGGCAGCTATGATTTTCGTCTCACATTAACTGCAAGGATCATCTCCATGGCGGTCATGCACGCCAAGATCGGTGACACCGTTACTTTCGCGAAGACGGTCGGCGAGTCCGACGTCTATATGTTTGCAGGATTGACCGGAGATCTGTCGCAAAACCACGTCGATGAGCAGTTCATGGGTCACTCGATCTATGGGCATCGCATCGCGCACGGTGCGCTTTTGGTCGGCTTCATGTCGACCACTTCCACGCGCATGATCGAAGAGAGCCTGAAGAAGGGAATCGATTCCACTCCGGTCTCGCTCGGCTACGATGGCGTCCGTTTTCTGAAGCCAGTCTTCTTCGGCGATACGATAACCGTCATCTATGTGATCAGCGAGATCGATGAGCCGAGACGACGGACGCTCGCCAATATCGAGATCAAGAACCAGCGCGGCGAACTTGTTGCCGTTGCCAAACATATCACAAAGTGGACCGAGAACGTGAGTGTCCGTCCTGCGGCTTAAACCCTGATTATCCACCTTACTGGTTGTAAGATTTCTCAAAGCCCCAGGCGCTCCCATTGTTCCGGCGGCGCGCCTTCGGCCTTCAGCATGCCGCGCAGCACATCGAGCATCCGCTCGCGCTGCTGAACGTTTGTAGCCCAAAGGTTTCTTGTTTGGCCGGGATCATTGCGTCTGTCGAACAGGAAATTTTCCAGATTGCGCGGTGCGATCTTCATTGGCGTCTTCCACTGCGGGAACGGCGATCCCGGCACGAAATTGCCGCTCTCCACGGGGACGGTGACGTCGGTGACGATCTGCGATCCGACCTGGCTGTCGACGACCAGCGGACGATAAATCAGCGACGAATAGATAAAGAGGCCGCGATCGTCGACCGGCGACTTGAACAGGCTCCAGTCGCCATCGGTGACGCAGACGCCTTGCCCGAAGGTGCCGTAGGTCAGTGCGGGACGGATCGATTGCTCGCCCTTCAGTAGCGGCATCCAGCTCCGGCTGTGGGTATCCTTGAGCGGCTTGGTGCCGGCGGCATCGAGTACCGTGGCATAGAGATCGACGGTCTGGGTCAGGCCGGTCACCTTGCGGGTCTTGCCGGCGAAGTCCGGATGCCACACAAACAGCGGAATATTGGCGTGGCTGTCGTAGTGCGGATAGCTCTTGCCGAACGCCTTGCGCTCGCCGAGGTCGTGGCCGTGATCGGTGGTCACGATCACCATCGTGTCCTTCCATAGGTCCTGCCGGTCCAGCTCGGCCATCAAGTGGCCGAACCATTTGTCGACCATGGTCATTTTGCCCGCATACTGGGAGCGGACGAAGTTCAGTTCTTTTTCAGTCACTTTGGCAAAGTAGGCGGCCTGCTTCTTGGCGTCCTGATAGGGCGGCCACACGGTAAAATCGTCCGTCCCCGTTTCGTTGTTGTACATCGAGAAATAGGGTTCCGGCACGTGAAACGGCTCGTGCACGTCGAAGGACTCCACGTGCAGGAAGAACGGCCGGTTGCGGTCGTTGCGGCGCAGCCACTCCGCCGCGCCCGAGAAAACCTTCGCAGGAAAGAAATCTTCCTCGTGCTTGAAGTCCTTGACGTTGGCGTAGTAGCGGCGACCGTAACCGGGGCGCCAGTTGTCGATCGCCTGCGCGAAAGCCGGCAGCGGTTCGCCGGCCGGCAGCGGCGGATTCCAGAAATCGATCTCGTGGCCGCGCACCAGATGCACGCTCTGATAGGTTTGCAGATAGCCGTTCGCGGGCTCTTCCCAGTAATGATAGTGATCGGTGACCAGCGCCGTGGTCAGTCCGGCGTCTGCAAGCAGATGCGGCAGCGGAATATCCGACGGCTCAAGCGGGCCCCATGGCCGCCACATCATCTCCTTCTGGCCCGAGAAGATCTCGCGGCGAGCCGGCATGCAGGGCAGGCTGCCGACAAAGTGATTGTCGAACCGAAACGACTTTGCGGCAAAGGCGTCGATATTCGGCGTCTTGATCCAGCTATCCTTGTAGGCGTTCATCAGATGCCGGTTCAGGCTGTCGATGAGGACGAGGATGATGTTCATGGCGAATCCTGTCGAGTTGAGAGGCGTGGTGGCCGGCGGCTAGGCGCCGATGCGAAAGGGAAGCGGTTGCCCCGCGAGGTAGGCTGCGACCTGACCCGCGGCGATGCGGGCGGCGCGCAGCGCAGTCTCCTTGGTCGCGCCGGCGAGATGCGGCGTCATGACGATGTTCGGCGTGGTGCGCAGCCGCGATCGCGTGGGCAGCGGCTCTTCCGGGAAGACGTCGAAAGCCGCGGAGGCAAGATGGCCGCTCTGGAGCGCATCGCAGGCAGCATCGTAATCGAGCAACGCGCCGCGCGCCGCGTTGACCAGCACGCCTCCGCGCGGCATCGCCGCGATCTGTGGCGCGCCGATCATGCCGCGCGTTTCCTTGGTGAGGCGGGCATGGAGCGAAACGATTCTTGAAGCCGCCAGCAGCCGATGGAGGTCGTCCTCCTGATCGACGCCGTCGGCCGGGTCGATGGCCGCGAAGGGGTCGTAGACCATGACCTTCGCGCCAAATCCCTGGAGCATGCGCGCGACCAGCCGGCCGACCGCGCCATATCCAACGAGACCCGTGGTTGATCCGCCGATCTCGAATCCGACCTGATCGAAACCGTAATAGTCGCTGCGCCATTGTCCTTCGAGAATTTCGGAATGGCGCGCGGGGACGTTACGAAGCGCGGCGAGCAGCAGCGCGATGGTATGTTCCGCCGTGGCGGCCGCGTTGCGGCCCGGCGCAGGACACACGGCGATGCCTCGCGCGCGCGCGGCTTCGAGATTGACATTCACGGGTCCGCCGCGCGTCACGCAAATCAGTTTGAGCGCGTCGGCGGCCTCGATCACGCGCCGGGTGAATGGCGCCATTTGCGTCACGCATATTTCGACGCCCTTGATCGCTGCGATCATCTCGTCTTCGGAGCCGGATGCTTCATCCACCTCCGCGACGGCAGAAAACGGCACGTTGGGCCACGGCAGCAGCAGCGTCTGCACGTCAAGCGATGCGTTCGGCGAAGCCGTGCTGATTTCGCGGGCCAGCGCGTCGGCCCTTATAAAATGATCGCCCGCAAGCAGAACCCGCGTCACAGGATGGCATCCTTTCCGGAGAATTCGAGGTAGGAGAGCGGCAGATTGAGGGCGACGAGACTCGCTTCGCCGTCACGCAAGCGGAACTGCGTCACTGCGCAGTTGAGCAGCACGGGAAATCGTTTTCGGTAGTGGCTGAGTTCGATTCCGAGCGCCCGGCACAGCGCGAGCCGTGTCAGAGTGGAATGGCCAACGACCATGACGCGCTGTTTCGGATAGGCCGCAGCGATATCCTGCAGGCAGGAGAGGGCGCGATCGGCGGCGACTTCGGGCGCCTCCCCGCCCGGAAAGTGATTGGTGACCGGATCGTGCAGATAGGCGTGCATGGCTTCCGCAAACAAGGCATGTGCTTCCGACTTGGTTTTGCCTTCCAGCGGACCGAAATCCAGTTCAATCAAGCGGTCGTCAACGTGTTCCGGGCAACGGGTTCGCGTGACGGCCGGCTCGGCGGTGAGGCGGCAGCGTCCAAGCGGCGAGGTCCAGACCGCATCGATCGCAGCGTTGGCCGCCCAGCGGCCCAAGCGGTCAGCCTGTTCATGGCCAAAATCGGTCAGCGCGACGTCGGTGCGGCCGGCGTAGCGGTTCTCGCGATGCCAGATCGTTTCGGCGTGCCTGACGAGCAACAATTCGGTCATGCCTTGACGTGCCCATGTGCTTGATCGGCGAGGGTGGGCGCGAGCCAGCCTTTCGCACGGAGGTCATCGACAAATGCGGTGTAGTAGTCGTCCGCCTCGGCGCGATGCGCTGGGTCGGGATCGATGCGCTGTGCGATGCGAACCATGTCGCGCGAAGCATTGCTCAGCGAGTGTTCGATCGTCGAGGCCAGCAGCGCCATGCCGAGCGCGGGCTCCGCGATCGCAGGAACGACTAACTGACGATTCAGCATCGTCGCGCGCAACCCGCTGAGATAGGCGCTCTTGATACCGCCGCCTGTCAGCGAAATCTGACCGTTGATCGGAAAACCTGTCGCCTGAAGATAGTCGAAGCAGAGGCGCTCGACCGCCGCGATGCCATGGCTGAGGCTGCGGTAGGTCTGCACGGGATCTCCGGTCAAGGTATCCGGCAGCGCCAGCGTGACATCGGCTGCGATGAAGGGGAACCGCTCGCCGCGCCCCGACGCCAGTGGATAGACGATCGCGGGCCGTTCGCGGCTTTGCGCGGCCTTGTGCGACAGCGAGCCGAGATCGGCGTCGGAACCAAGTGCGCGCACGAATGCGCCGGCGCCCGCGCTCGACGCGCCGCCAGGCAGCCAGTCGCCATCCGGCGAGCGATGCGAATAGACCACGCCGCCGGGATCGTGAATCAACGAGGGGCTTTTGCCCTTCATCACGAGCGTCGTGCCGAGCACGCTGTTCCAGCTTCCGGCGGCTGCGGCGCCCGAAGCGAGCTGCGATGCGCAGCCATCGGTCATGCCTGCGATGATGGCAACGCCTTCCGGGATCGCGGTATGCGCGGCGGCGGAGCGATCGACAGTGCCGACTTGCGTGCCGGGCCGGACGAGGCCGGGCAGGCGATCGGGCGCGAGCCCCAGCGACTCCATCAGCGCCGTGTTCCAGCGCCCTTCGATGGTGTCGCATCCCGATTTCAACGCGTTGCTGAGATCGGCGGCGGTGCGGCGCCCGGCGAGGCGTCCGGTGATATAGTCGGCCTGCTGCGCAAGATAGGCCGGCTGGTCCTTGTGCCGGGACGCGAGCCACATCCACTTCGGCAAGCCCCAGACCCGCTGGATTGTGCCGTAGCCAAGCCGCGTCCAGAGCGGGCGCCCAAGGGCATTGGCGCGCTCGGCCTCGTCGGCGGCGCGTCCATCGTCGTACATCAGGCCGACCGTCAGTGCCTTGCCCTGAGCATCCACCAGCAGAACGGTGCCGGAGGTGCCGCAGACCGACAGCGCGCGCACGCAGTCGGTCGGGCGAAGTCCGCTCATGGCGGCGCGGCAGGCGAGCCCGAGGGCCGACCACCATTCGTCCGGGTTCTGTTCGTGGCGCGTGTCGCGGCGCTCGCTGGCCAGTGGGGCCTGTCCGCTCGAGCGGACCTCGCCATCGCTGGTCACGGCAAGGGCGCGAACGCTCTGCGTGCCGAGATCGATACCGATCCAGATGTCGGATCCCGCACTCATCAGCGTGATCCTGTCGGCGTAGTTTCATTACGCCATCCCTGACGCGCGATCCCGCGAAGCCTGCGGAATTTTGCGAAGTGCGATGCATAGAAAGTGCTGCGCGCGGGATCGGGCGACCAGCGGTCCCTGGCCGGTGTACTCCAGCCGGAGGCAACCGACAGGGTACCCAGCGTCAGCAACGCATATAGCGCCGCGCCGCGACACGTCAGCTCAGAGGAGGTCACGCGCTGCGCCGGCACGCCGGTGACATCGGCCAGCATCTGGCAGAACACCGGCGACGTGGTGCCGCCCCCGCTCAATCGCAGCTCGGACGGATGCACGTCCGTCGCTTCGAGGCAGTCACGGATCACCATGCACAGACCTTCGACGACCGCGCGCGCGAGATCGGCGCGCGAATGCGCGAGGGATAGGTTGCAAAAGCTTCCGCGCGCAGCCGGATCGAGGAACGGCGCGCGTTCGCCGGCCGGCGAAAGATAGGGCAGGAAAATCACGCCGTTGGCGCCGGGCGGCGCGTCGCTCGCGAGCGCGATCACATCGCGTGCATCGGCTAGGCCGAGCATCCGCGCTGCCCAGTGCACGACCTCCATGCCGGCAAGCGTCGGCTGAAAACGCAGATAGCGCGAGGGCAGGCCGAGCGTCACGAGACAACCGGAAGGATCGTCGGCGATCACGGGCCGGTCGGTCACCACGCCGCAGAGAAACGTCGTCCCCAGCACGGCAATGGCGTCACCGGCCTCGTGAGCGCCGACACCGAGCGCAGCCGACGGCACGTCATATGGTGCAAGTACGACAGGAACGTCGCTCGGCAACCCCATATCTTTCGCCGCCTTCGCCGAGAGACGTGCCGCGCCGGACTTGATCGGCGCGAGCAAGGCCCTGTGCGAGGCGAGACCGTAGGTTGCAAGCAGTTCGTCGGAATAAGCCGTCGTGCGCGCGTCGACGAACGGCGCGCAGGCATCGCTGAGTTCGGCGCGGATGTCGCCGGTCGCCTTGTAGAAGATCCAGCTTCCGCAGGTCAGTGCATAGGCGCTGCGGCCGAGACGGACCGGCTGGTTTTCCTGCATCCAATGCAGCAGCGCGTTGGCGAGGCCCGGAAAGGTGACGGATCCGTTGAGCGCGTAGCCGCGCGCTATCGTTCCGTCGCGGGTCCATGCGGCCACACGGTCGGAGGCGCGCGCGTCGTTCCACAGCATGGCAGGGCCGGCCGGATTGCCCGCGGCATCGATCAGCCAGCATCCGTCGCCTTGCGCGGTGATGGCGATCGCCTCGACGGTCCCGGCGTGGTTCATGGCTTCGCGCACAGCGTCGCAGACGCGATCCCACACCAACAGCATGTCCTGTTCGGACCAGCCATCGTGCGGCCGCTCGACGATGGAGTCGCGGCGCGCCACGAACAGCTCGCGGCCGCTCCGGTCGAAGGCTGCGGCCTTGATGGTAGAGGTCCCGGCATCGATCGCAATGATCGTCACGGCGCCGTCAACCCGTACGCTGGTTGACGACGGTGTCGTCCATGGATGCGACTTCGACGGTGACGCCGAGCGCCTCGAGATCGGCCCGATCGCTCGGGCTGATCCGGTCGTCGACAATGACGAGGTCGAAATCTGCCACCGGTGCAAGCCGGTGCAGGGCGCGCAGTCCGAACTTCGAATGATCGACCAGCAGGATCTTGAACGCGGACGACTTCATCAGCGCGCGCTTGAACAATACCGTCTCTTCGGACTTGTGACAGCACTGTCCACGATCGATCGCCGTGGTGGACATGAAGAGAATGTCCGCCTGAAGCCGGCTCGCCGCATCGGTCGCGATCATCCCGAAGAAAGCGTCATAGCCGTGCCTGAAGGTGCCGCCTGTCGAGATGACGTCGATGCCTGGCTCTCCCGACAGGCGCGTGATGGCGGAGAGTGAATTCGTCACCACCGTCAGCGGGCCGCGCTCCGGCAAGCCTTCGATCATGGCGCCCGCGGACGTGCTCTCGTCGAGAAACACCACATGTCCCTGCCGCACATGGGTCAGGGCCTGCGCGGCAATGGCGCGCTTCTCCGGCACGTTGCGTTCGGCGCGCGAGCGGACGGTGGTGTCGAGCAGGGCGGCTGGATGAATGCGGGCGCCGCCGCGCACCTTCAAAAGCCAGCCCTCGGATGCGAGGGAATCGAGATCGCGATGGATCGTCATGGCGCTGACGTTGAGGGCCGCGGCGAGCGTGTCGATCGACACATAGCCGTGGGCCAGCGCCTCTTCGCGAATCCGGGTGCGCCGAGCCAACTGGGCTCCGATGTCACTCTCTCCGTTCGGCTTGCGCAACGTGGTTATCCCTCAGGGTACATGAGTATCGTATCACAAACCAGAGTCATTGTAACATCTGATTTTGTGAAGATCACATTTTTTATGTTATTTTCCGCAAATAACTTGACGCATATCCGGCAAGCTGCCAACCTCAATCGAGGTCGCGAATAGAAGAGGCCCGCGTGACGCATCATTCCATTCAAGTCTGTCGCGGTCGGGTGGTCAGGGTTTATCCGTGACGGCGCTGGCCGACGCCCCTGCGGCGCGCACGCCGATCATGCGTCGTGGACGCACAATGTCCGTCTGGCGCCGCGAGCCGTCGCCAGTTGTTGCCGTTGCGATCGGCGTTGGCGCGTCTCTCTTCTTTATTGCGATATGGGCATGGCTCACGCGAGACGGCGGACCGGTTTCGTCGCTGCTGATGCCATCGCCTCGGGCGTTCATGGATGCGCTGTGGCGGTTGCTGCGCAGGCCCTATCTCGGCAATCCGCTCTATGTGCACATTCTCTCCAGCCTCGGCGTCGTCCTCGGCGGCTGGCTGCTGGCCGCGATTGTCGGTTTGCCGCTCGGGATCGCGATGGCCTGGTGGCGGCGCCTGCGCTGGATTGTCTTTCCCGTGTTTCAGCTCGTGCGGCCGGTGCCGCCGCTCGCGTGGATTCCGCTGGCTATCATCTGGCTCGGGATCGGACCCGGTGCGCGGATGTCGGTCGTATTCGTCGCTGCGCTCGTGCCTTGGGTGATGAACTCCATGCAGGCGGTAGTGTCGATCGATCCCGTTCTCGTGCAGGCGGCGCGCACCCTCGGCGCCAGCGATCGCGTCGTGCTGTCGCGCGTCGTCGCGCGGACGGCGCTGCCGACATTGATCGCGGGGGCGCGGATTGCGCTCGGCAATGCCTGGACCACGCTGATCGCTGCGGAGTTGCTGGCGGCGTCATCGGGTCTTGGCTATGTCGCGTTGAATGCCTCGCGCACGCTCGATACCGACATCCTGCTGGTGGCGATGGCGATCATCGGCATCCTCGGTGCGCTGCTGTCCTTCACGATGCAGATCGTGGCGCGCATCCTGGCGCCATGGTCGCGACGGGAGGCTGCGTGATGGCAGCGGCACAACATCCGCGCGTGCAGATCAGATCGGCGAACAATTCGGCGCTGGTCTGGGGCGGCTGCTCGCTCGGCGCGTTGCTGATCGTCTGGTTCATCGTCACCAGCGGAATAGGTCTGGTCGCGCCGCGGCTGTTGCCGTCGCCCTCCGTGTTGGTGGAGCGCATCTTCGTTCTCGCGACCACGCCGTTCGGCGGCCATGACCTGTTCGGCCACGCGGTGGCCTCGCTCGAGCGCTGGACGTTTGGCGTGCTGGCCGCGATCGGGCTTGGACTGCCGCTCGGCGTGCTGTTCGCATGGCTGCCACCGGTCCGCGCGGCCCTGACGCCGGCGTTTGAATTGCTGCGCTACATTCCACCCTTTGCCTGGGTGCCGATCGCAATTCTCTGGTTCGGCGCGTCGACCCTGACGCAGGCATTGGTAGTTTTCGTCGCCGCATTTCCGGCCTGCGTGATCAACACGCAGCTTGGCGTCAGTCAGGTCGACAAGGTGCTCGTGCAGGCGGCGCGCACGCTCGGGGCGGGCTCGTGGACGACGCTACGCAAGGTCGTGTTGCCGGTTGCGGCTCATGATGCCTTTACGGGAATTCGCATTGCCGTGAGCAACGGCTGGATGGCGCTGGTCGGCGCCGAGCTCGTGGTCGGCAAGGTCGGTCTTGGATTTCTTGTGTCGCAAGGTCAGGCCAACGATTCCGTTGCGACCGTGTTCGTCGGCATCATCGCGATCGGGCTGCTGGGCGTTCTGATCGATACCGGCGTGCGCTGGCTGCAGCGCGCGGCCTTACCCTGGCTGACGGCCGATGCAAGCAAGGCTTGATATGATGGAGAAAGTGAAAACCGGGCCACTGGCGCCGCACGCTGTGCCGGCAACGCCGAAAATGGAGATACGCGGCGTCTCGAAGAAATTCCAGACGCGCCGCGGCGAGGTCGTCGCGCTCGCCGCATGCGATCTCGCGATTCAGAAGGCGGAGTTCGTGACCGTCGTCGGTCCGTCCGGCTGCGGCAAGTCGACCTTGATGATGATCGCGGCTGGCCTCACGGAGCCGAGCACCGGCGATATTCTTGTCGATGGGCATCCGGCCGGTCCGCCGGGTCCGAAACGCAGCGTCGTATTTCAGCGCTTCGCGCTGTTTCCTTCAGAGACAGCGGCGCAGAACATCGAATTCGGCCTGCGCGTCGCGGGTATCGACAAGGCCGAGCGCGAAGCGCGGGTGGAGGAGCAGCTTGCGCTGATGGGGTTGGAGCAGTTCCGCCACGCCTATCCGAGCGAGCTGTCGGGCGGCATGCAGCAGCGCGTCGCCATTGCGCGGGCGTTGGTGGTGCGCCCGGAAATCCTGCTGATGGACGAGCCGTTCGGCGCGCTCGATGCGCAGACACGAACGGTGTTGCAGGAAGAAGTGTCACGGCTGCGGCGGCAGATGAACTACACCGTTCTCTTCATCACTCACAGCGTCGAGGAGGCCGTTTACCTCGGTGACCGGGTGGTGGTGATGTCGCGCCGGCCCGGTCGCATCAAGGCCGAGATCGCCATTCCCCGCGATGCGGCCTGGCGCGGCAGGGAAATCGAGGACGCCGGCAACCATCGGGATTTCAACGAAGTTCGCAGGCACATCTGGGAACTCGTCCGCAGCGAGATCGTGCGCGAATGACGTGACGTCGCGCGCGAATAAACGTCAACGAATAGTGTAAAGGGAGGAAGGACATCATGATTGCATCGAAAGCCGTTCAGGCCACGGTCGTGGCGCTGATATTGACCGGACTAAGCGCAGTCACCGCGCCTGCGGGAGCGGATGACAAGAAGCCGATCGTGCTGTCGAGCCAGCCGAACGAGGCCGGCTTCCCAATGTGGCTCGCGAACAAGCTCGGTTATTACTCCGATCGCGGGCTGACCGTGAAAATCCAGTACTGTCCGAACGGCGGTGCGGCGCTGGCGTCGGGCGCCGCCGGCGACTGGCAGGCAGGCTGGACCGGCTCGCCGCCGGCCATCACCGGATGGGCGAAGTTCGGCCTGACCACGGTCGGGACGA
>DASZVY010000078.1:0-22151 GCA_035546855.1 Nitrobacter sp.
AAAACTGCTCGGCCGGCAAGGCTCGCTTGCCGATCTCAACCGGGCGCTGGCCGAAGGCATCGCCAGCGGCGGGGTCGATCTGGAGACGCCAGGCGTGCGCGATCACCTCTGGCAGACCACGCTCGACAAGCTCGCGATCGATCAGCCAAATTATGGGAGTTATCGGAGGGAGTTGGACAACGGCGAAGAGTAGGGACTCGTCGCGTGGAAAAGCCGGATGCTTTCGCGCGCGATCAACATTCGATAATTCGACGGGCGCCGTAATATTCGTGGCCGGTTTCCGCTACCGGAGGAGCGAGGTCCTCCCCGGAGAATGGAAACAGGATGATCGGAAAGACGCGCGTTGCAACGGATTGGGCGCTTCTGTTGGCGCTGTCGGCGCTCTGGGGCGCCTCCTATACCTTCATCAAGGTCGGGGTGGAAACCATTCCACCGGTGACGCTGATCGCCGTCCGAACGCTCGTTGCCGGCCTGATCCTAGTCGTCATTCTGTGGCTGCGCGGCCTGAAACTGCCAACCGATCGACAAATCTGGGCTCGATTCCTGTTTCAGGCCTGCCTGAACAGCGTCGTGCCGTTCACGCTGATCGCCTGGGCTGAACGAACCACCGACGCGGGCCTCGCCACCATCCTGAATTCCACCTCGCCAATTTTTGCGTTCGTGTTGACGGCGCTGATGACGCGTCATGAAGCGGTGACGATCCGCAAGCTGTTCGGCATCATCGCGGGATTGATCGGAACGTGCCTGATCGTCGGTGTCGAGGCCCTCGGCGGCTTTGGGCACGAAGTATGGGCCCAACTCGCCATCGTCGCCGCCACCGTCTGCTATGCCGGAGCCGCGATCTTCGGCAAAAGCTTCAAGGGCCTCGATCCGATGATGCCGGCTGCGGGATCGCTGATCTGCGGTGCGGCGATCCTGCTGCCGGCCAGTGTGGTCATCGACCATCCCTGGACGTTGGCGCCGAGCACGAACTCCCTACTTGCGCTGCTGGCGCTTTCGATCTTCTCGACGGCACTCGCGTTCGTGATCTACTTCCGGCTCGTCCAGACGCTCGGCTCGGTCGGCGTCACAGCACAGGCCTATCTCCGGGTGCCGATCGGCGTTGCGATCGGGGTTGTGTTTCTCGGAGAAAGGTTGTCGTCGACGGCCTGGCTGGGGCTGGCCTGCGTGGTGGCTGGCGTCATCGCAATGACGCTGCCCGCCCGCAAGCTCGCCAGCGCACTGGCGTTGTAGCCAGCGCTACCGCCCCAGCCACTTCGGCGGGCGCTTTTCCGAAAATGCCCTCGGGCCTTCGATATAATCCTGCGATTCCGTCATGGACTTCACCGCCGGATACTCCCGCTGTTCGGTGATCGCCTGTTCGAGCGACACCGCCATTCCCTTCTGGATGGCCTGCTTGGAGGCGCGGATCGACATCGGGCTGTTCTGGCAGATGGTTTCAGCCCAGCGCTCGGCCGCGGCCAATGCCTCGCCCTGTGGCACCACCTCGTTGACGAAGCCGAGCTCGAGGCCTTCGCGCGCCTTGACGTGGCGCGCGGTCAGGATCATGCCCATGGCGCGCTTCAATCCGATCTGTCGCGGCAAGCGTTGCAGACCGCCGGCCAGCGCGGCGAGCCCGACGCGCGGCTCGGGCAGGGCGAAGGTCGCGTTCTCCGCCGCGATGATGAGGTCGCAGGCCAGCGCGATCTCGAAGCCGCCGCCCATGGCGACGCCGTTGACGGCGGCGATGATCGGCTTGTCGCAATCGAAGCGTGAGGTCAGCCCGCCGAAGCCGCCCTTGCCCCAGCCGCGTCTGCCGCCCGCCGCCTGCCATTTGAGGTCGTTGCCGGCGCAGAACGCCTTGTCGCCCGCGCCGGTGACGATCGCGACCCACTGGTCCGGATCGGTGGCGAAGTCGTCGAACACCTTGTCGAGCTCGAAATGCGCCTCGATATGCAGCGCGTTGTAGACCTCCGGGCGCGACAGCGTCACGATGGTGATCGGCCCCTTGCGGGTGACTTTCGAGAATTGCAGCGCCATGTTCGCTCCCGTTGATGGTGTTTCCATTGATGTTGTTTCCACAGCGAGGAATATCCGGCTCCAATGCTAGCGGACCCGTCCGGACTGTTGCCATTTCAAATACGCAGGCTACCGCTGCCCGGCAAGGGCCATCCGATCGCTTGACTCGGTTTGGGCTTGTCACCTTAATCGCGGCAACGATCACAACAACAACCAAAGTACCGGGAGCTTCGCCTTGGATTTTTCCCTGCCCGCCGATCTCGTCGCCTATCTCGACGAGCTTGACCGCTTTATCGCCACGACGATCAAGCCACTGGAGCAACAGGACGACAACATTCGCTTCTTCGATCATCGGCGCGAATGGGCGCGTACGGACTTCGAGAACGGCGGCTTGCCGCGCCATGAATGGGAAGCGCTGCTGCGCAAGGCCAAGAATCTCGCCGATGACGCCGGCCATCTGCGTTTCGCGATCCCGAAACGCTACGGCGGCAAGGACGGCTCCAACCTCTGGATGGCCGTGATCCGCGAGCATTTTGCGACCATGGGGCTCGGCCTGCACAACGACCTGCAGAACGAGCATTCCATCGTCGGCAATTTTCCCATCGTGACGATGCTCGATCGCTACGGCCGCGACGGCCAGAAGGCCATGATCGAGGGATCGATCACCGGCAAGTACCGCATCACCTTCGGGCTCACGGAGCCCGATCACGGCTCCGACGCCACCCACATGGAAACCCGCGCCGTGCGGGCGACACGCGATGGAAAATCCGGCTGGGTCATCAACGGCGAGAAGATGTGGACCACCGGCATGCATGTCGCGAGCCACTGCGCGCTGTTCGCGCGCACCTCCGGCAACGATGGCGACGCGCGCGGCATCACCTGCTTTCTGGTGCCGGCGGACAGTCCCGGCGTGAAGGTCGAGGAATACATGTGGACCTTCAACATGCCGACCGATCATCCCCGCGTCAGCTTTACCGACGTCTTCGTGCCTGACGATGCGCTGTTCGGCGAGATCGGGCGCGGGCTGTCGCTGGCGCAATGCTTCGTGCACGAGAACCGCATCCGCCAAGCGGCGAGTTCGCTTGGCGCCGCAGTCTACTGCATCAACGAGAGCGTAAAGTACGCGCGCGAGCGAAAACCGTTCGGCGAGGACCTGGCGCGCAATCAGGGCATCCAGTTTCCGCTCGTCGAACTGGCGACGCAGGCCGAGATGCTGCGGCTCCTGATCCGCAAGACGGCGTGGGAGATGGATCAACTGACGCAAGCGCAGGTCGAGCATACGCTGTCGGACAAGGTGTCGATGTGCAACTACTGGGCGAACCGGCTGTGCTGCGAGGCGGCCGACCGCGCCATGCAGGTGCATGGCGGCATGGGCTATTCGCGCCACAAGGCGTTCGAACACATCTATCGTCATCACCGCCGCTATCGCATCACCGAGGGCAGCGAGGAGATCCAGAAGCGCAAGGTCGCCGGATTCCTGTTCGGCTACATGGGTGCGAACAAGAGGTGAGGGCGGCGTTGTTTACGCGAGATGCCAGTGGCCGCTGTCTCTGACTCGTCATGCCCGCGCTTGTCGCGGGCATCCACGTCTTAAGACGTTGCTAGTTGAAAGACGTGGATGGCCGGGACAAGCCCGGCCATGACGATAGAAGGCTCAACATCGACGGTAATTGGCGTGAGATCAAAAAGCGGCCGCGTGGAAGTAGAAGAAGCGCGTCCGTTTTTTGTTTACGGCGGGGGCAGACACCGGGCATTCGCGCTCGGTGCGGAACGTGCAGTTTAGGGCCTCAATTCACCTGCCGATCCTTGCCTGCCCAGTAGGGATCGCGCAGGTTGCGGCGCAGGATCTTCCCCGAAGCATTGCGCGGCAGCGCGGGAATGAAGTCGACCGTCTTCGGCGTCTTGAACGCGGCGATGCGCTCGCGCGCGAACCTGATGATGTCGAGCGCGGTCGCGCTCTTGCCGGGCTTCATCACCACGATGGCCTTCACCGCTTCGCCCCACTGGTCGTCGGGCACGCCGACCACGGCGGCTTCCGCGACGTCGGGGTGATCGCAGATCGCGCTCTCGACCTCGGCCGGATAGATGTTCTCGCCGCCGGAGATGATCATGTCCTTGATGCGGTCGTGGATGTAGAGGTAGCCGTCCTCGTCCAGGTAGCCGGCGTCGCCGGTGCGCAGCCAGTTGTCCTTGTCGAGCGTTTTGGCGGTGGCGTCCGGCAGATTCCAGTAGCCGACCATGTTGGAGCCCGAGCGCGTCGCGATCTCGCCGACTTCCCTGGGCGGCAGGCGATTGCCATCGGCATCGAGGATGGCGATCTCGACCCCGGGCAGCGGCTTGCCGGCGGAGCGCATCCGCTCCGACCCCTCGACATGATCCTCCGGCGGCAGCGCGACGATGGTGCCGGTGGTCTCGGTCATGCCGTAAAGCTGCACGAAGCCGCACTTGAACACCTCGATGCATTCCTTGAGCAACGCTGCCGGGATCGGCGAGGCGCCGTAGAGCATGTAGCGAAGCTGCGAGAAATCCATCTCGCGGGCGCGCGGCTGCCGCACCACGAACTGCATCGCGGCCGGCACCATGAACAGCTTTGTGATCTTGGAATTCTCGAAAAAATCGAGAACCTTTGTGGGATCGAATTCGCGCGCGATCACGCCCTTGGCGCCGTGGTAGATGCCAACCGCGCCCCAGCCGGAGCCGCCGATGTGGAAGATCGGCATTGCCACCAGTGACACGTCGCTCTCCACCCACTTGTTCCAGTCCGGCGCGTCGCCGCCGCGCCCGGCGCGCACCAATGACAGGAAATTGAAGTGCGACAGCATCGCGCCCTTCGGCTTGCCCGTGGTGCCGGACGTATAAAGCTGGATCGCGACGTTGCTCTCCGTGATCGGGATGTTCGGATCGCGATCTGGCTGCGCGTCGCGCCACGCGGCAAAGTCCTTCCATTCGGGCGCGCCGCCTTCGGTGGTCATGATCTCGCGAACGCGCTTGAGTTGCGGCTTGATGGCGCGGGCCTGCTCGACGAATTCGGGGCCGACGAACAGGATGACGGCCCTGCAGTCCTCGACGATGAAGGCGATCTCGGGTCCGGCGAGCCGCCAGTTCACCGGGGCCAGCACCACGCCGGCCTTCATCGCCCCGAACCACAACTCGAAATAGCGATCGCTGTTCTTGCCGAGATAGGCGATGCGATCGTTCGGCTTGAGACCGGATGCGATCAATGCGTTGGCGACGCGGTTGGTGTTGCGGTCGAAGTCCGCGAAACTGGTGACGCGCCCCTCGAATTCGAACGCGGTGGCGTCGCTACGCGCCTTGCCCTGGACGCGAGCCACGTCGGCAAGTGTCGAGGCTTCCTCGATGGTTGGCATGTTTCCCCTCACGTGTTCTTGTTTGCCGCAGTGTGAGGCCAACCTGTTGGGAAAACAATAGCGCCGAGCGTCGGCGCGCTGCAACCAGTGCGAGATTTCTCCGTTGTATTCAGGATCGGCTCGGGCAGAATCGGATGGCGTAGGGGCAATCCATGACGGACATCTGGGCACGGAAGTCGCTGGCGGTTCTGACGGCAGAGGGCGCGGCGGAGGAGGGCGATGCCACGGCCCGGCCGATGCGGCGAACGCTGACGGCGCTCAATCTGGTGACGCTTGGTATCGGCGGCATCGTGGGCGCCGGCATCTTTGTCCTGACCGGACATGCGGCGGCCGCGAACGCCGGACCGGCGGTCACCTTGTCCTTCATTCTCGGCGCGGCGGCATGTGCATTTGCGGCGCTGTGCTACGCCGAGATGGCGTCGATGGTCCCGATCTCGGGCAGCGCCTACACCTATGCCTATGCGACGCTCGGCGAACTCATCGCGTGGATCATCGGCTGGGATCTGATCCTCGAATACGCCGTCGGCGCCATTGCCGTTGCGATCGGCTGGTCCGGTTATGCCGTGAGCTTCCTTCGCGATCTGGGCATCGTCATCCCGAGCCGCTTCGCTTCCGCGCCACTGGCCTATGACGCCACGAAACACACGTGGTCCGTGACCGGCGCGATCATCAATCTGCCCGCGATGGTCGTCATCGTCGCCATCACGACGCTGCTGGTGATCGGCATCCGCGAGTCGGCCCGGTTCAACAACGTCATTGTCGCGGTGAAGCTGATTGTCATCGCATTGTTCATCATCTTCTGCGCCCATGCGTTCAACACCGCGAACTGGGTCACGGTCAACAATCCCCACGGCGCATTCATCCCGCCGAACAAGGCGCCGGGGGTGTTCGGCTGGAGCGGGGTGATCCGCGGAGCGGCGGTGGTGTTCTTCGCTTACATCGGGTTCGACGCGGTCTCGACCGCGGCGCAAGAGACCAAAATACCCGGTCGCGACGTGCCGATCGGAATCCTGGTCTCTCTTGTGATCTGCACGCTGCTCTATGTTGCGGTCGGTCTGGTCCTGACCGGCATCGTGCCGTTCGATCGGCTTAACGTGGCCGATCCGATCGCGGTGGGAATTGACGCAGCCGGCGTCGGCTGGCTGTCACCGTTCATCAAGCTCGGCATTGTCGCCGGCCTCACATCGGTTATCCTCGTCATGCTGCTGGCGCAGCCGCGCATCTTCCGCGCCATGGCGCATGACGGCCTGCTGCCGAAAGGCGCGGCGGCGATTCATCCGCGGTTTCAGACGCCTTATGTGGCGACGATTGCGACGGGGCTCGTCACCACGCCGCTCGCCGGCTTGCTGCCGATCGGCCTCGTCGGCGAACTCGTCAGCATCGGAACGCTGTTCGCGTTCGCGATCGTCGGTTGCGGCGTTCTCGCGCTGCGCATTCGTCACCCGAACGAGAAGAGACCGTTCCGGACGCCGGCGATCTGGATCGTGGCGCCCGCCGGCGTCGTAACCTCGTGCTTCCTGATGTTCGGTCTGCCGCTGGACACCTGGATCAGGCTGATGGTCTGGCTCGTGATCGGACTCGTCATCTATGCCGCATATGGCGCACGCCACTCGCGCATCGCCGCCCGCGGCAACGTGGATCGCCGTAACTAACCGCGCTTGGCGCGATCCTTGTCGTTCTGCGCCTTGATGGCGTCGCGCGCCTGCTGCCAGTCGGCGTCCTTCCAGTCGCGCAACTGATAGAAGTTGCCGCCCATCGCGAGCGCCTGCGCGCCGTCCATGGCGATCGTCTCGCCGTTGATCCAGTCGCAGCCGCCCGAGATCAGGAATGTCGCGAGGTTCTGCAATTCTTCCATGGTCCCGACGCGACCCATCGGATTCATCGCCTTGGTGCGCGCGCCGGCCTCGTCGCCGGGCTTGATGCGCTTGCTCATGCCTTCGGTGGGGATTTCGCCCGGCGCGATGGTGTTGAGGCGGATGCCGTATTTGCCCCATTCGGTGGCAAGCGACATGGTCATGGCGTGGATCGCCGACTTGCTCATGGCCGACGGCACCACATAGGGGCTGCCGTTGCGCACCCAGGTGACGGTGATCGAGACCACGTTGCCCGGCAGTTTTGCCGCGATCCAGCGCCGGCCAACGGCGTGAGTCACATAGAAGGTGCCGTGCATGACGATGTTGGCCACCGCATCGAAGCCGCGCGGCGTCAGGTCCTCGCTGCGCGAGATGAAATTGCCGGCGGCGTTGTTGATGAGATCGGTGAGGGGGCCGTCGGCGGTGAAGATCGTATCGACCATGTGATCGACCGCGGCGGCGTCGCGAATGTCGACACCATGGCTGGTGACGCGGCCGCCATGCTCGGCCATCAGTTCTGTGGCGGTTTCGTCGCACACGATCTTGCGGCGGCCACAGATATGGACATTGGCGCCGAGGCTGAGGAACCGCGCGGCCATGGCCTTGCCGAGGCCGGTGCCTCCGCCCGTGACAAGGATATTGCGGCCCGCAAGAAGCTGTGGGGTGAACATGGACGATCCCCGGTTTTGAGAGAAAAAACTTCGTTAATTAGTTGATTGACTAAAACCGGAGATCGGCTTTCTGTAAAGCCGAAAACCGATAAAAATCTTGGGAGACATTTATGAATGATCGCGTGTCGGTGTCGCTATCGGACGGTGTCGCGGATGTCCGCCTGATCCGCGCGGACAAGATGAATGCACTCGATGCTGCGATGTTCGAGGCCCTTGTTGCCACCAGCGACCGGCTCAGCCGTGAAAAGGGCCTGCGCGCGGTGGTGCTTTCGGGCGAGGGGCGGGCGTTTTGCGCCGGTCTCGACATGGGACGTTTTGCAGCCATGAAGGAGAATGGCGGTAACGGGATAGCCGGCGGCGAGAAGCGCGACCTCACGGTCCGCACCCACGGGCAGGCGAATTTTCCACAGCAGGCGGTGTGGGGCTGGCGGCAGTTGCCGGTGCCGGTGATCGCGGCCATCCACGGCGTCGCCTTCGGCGGCGGCTTTCAGCTCGCGCTCGGCGCCGACATGCGTTACCTCGCGCCGGACGCGCGCATGTCGATCATGGAAATCAAGTGGGGCCTTGTGCCGGACATGGCGGGAACGCCGATCCTGGCGAGCCTCGTGCGCGACGACATCCTGCGCGAATTGACCTATACCGGCCGCATCTTCTCGGCACAGGAGGCGATCAGCTACGGGCTCGCCACGCAGATCTGCGACGATCCGCTCACGGTCGCGCTCAGCGTGGCGCGCGAAATCGCCAACAAGAGTCCGGATGCGATTCGTGCCGCGAAGCGCATGCTGAACAAGCTGTCGGTCGATCCCGGCCCGGCGCTGCTCGCGGAATCCGTCGAGCAGCAGAAGCTGCTCGGCTCGCCGAACCAGACGGAAGCCGTGCGTGCCAACCTCGAAAAGCGCGCGCCGAAATTTGCGGATGTCTGAGGGGTTCCATGCCATCATGGCCGGGCATAGCCCGTCGAAGACGGGCGTGAACGCCCTTTTGCCCGGCCATCCACGTCTTTGTATCAACGAAAAGAAAGCAAGACGTGGATCACCGGGACATCTGCGCAAAGACGCGCTTTGCACTTTAGCCCGGTGATGACAATAACAACGACGGCTCTCGAATTCAGAAGAAAACAATGAACACACGCTCTCTCTTTCACGGCATCGTCTCCGGCGACCGCCGCCGCGGATTCCCGGAAGTCGCCGACCGCGCGGCGCGCATCGCCGGCGGGTTGCAGGCGCTCGGCGTCGACCAGGGCGACTGCGTCTGCGTCATCATGCGCAACGACATCGCATTCATCGAAGCCGTCTATGCGGTGATGACGCTTGGCGCCTATGCGGTGCCGGTGAACTGGCACTTCAAGCCGGAGGAGGTGAACTACGTCATCAAGGATTCCGGCGCGCGCGTCGTGATCGGCCACGCCGACATGCTCAACCGGTTGCGCGATGCGATTCCGCCCGGCGTCACCGTGCTCAGCGCGACGCCCCCGCCGGAAATCCTGAAAGCCTACACCATCGACCCGGCGCTGCTGGCTCCGCCGCGCGATGCGAAAGACCTCGACGCTTGGCTTGCGGCGCAGGCACCGTATGACGGGCCGGCGCGGCCGCAGCCGCAGAACATGATCTATACGTCGGGCACCACAGGCCACCCCAAGGGCGTGCGCCGGACCGCGCCGACGCCGGAGCAGACCGCCGCGGCGGAAAAAATGCGCGCCATGATCTATGGCCTGCGTCCGGGTGTGCGGGCCTTATTGCCGGGACCGCTCTATCACTCCGCGCCGAATTCGTTCGGATTGCGGGCGGGAAAGCTCGGCGGGGTGCTGGTGCTGATGCCGCGTTTCGATCCGGAACAGTTTTTGCGCCTTGTCGAGAGCGAAAGGATCGATACCATCTTCATGGTGCCGACCATGTTCATCCGTCTCCTCAAGCTGCCGGCGACGGTGCGCGAGAAATACGACGTGTCGTCGCTGCGCCACATCATCCATGCCGCCGCGCCGTGTCCCGCCGACGTCAAGCGCGCCATGATCGACTGGTGGGGGCCGGTGATCTACGAATTCTACGGCTCGACCGAATCGGGCGCGGTGACTTTCGCCAATTCCGAGGATGCGCTGAAGAAGCCGGGGACCGTCGGCAGGATTTCGCCGGGCGCGGAGCTGAAGTTCATCGGTGACGATGGCCGCGAGCTGCCGCAAGGCGAGATCGGCGAAATCTATTCCCGGATCGCGGCCAATCCGGATTTCACCTACCACAACAAGCCGGAGAAGCGCGCGGAGGTCGACCGCGACGGGTTCATCACATCGGGCGATGTCGGCTACATTGATGCGGACGGCTACGTCTTCATCTGCGACCGCAAGCGCGACATGGTGATTTCCGGCGGCGTCAACATCTATCCGGCGGAGATCGAGGCGGCATTGCATGCGATTCCGGGCGTGCACGACTGCGCGGTGTTCGGCATTCCCGACGACGAATTCGGCGAGGCGCTGATGGCCGTGGTCGAGTTGCAGCCCGGCGTGCGGCTGGATACGACCGAAATCCGCGCGCAACTGAAGCGGTCGCTCGCGGACTACAAGGTGCCCAAACACATCGAGATCGGTTCCGACCTGCCGCGCGAGGATTCCGGAAAAATCTTCAAGCGCCGGCTGCGCGATCCCTATTGGGAGCGGGCGGGGCGGAAAATTTAGAGCCTTACCCGTCATTCCGGGGCGCACCGTGGGTCGGCAATTGCCGACCTGAGGTGCGAACCCGGAATCCAGTACAGACGCTCTTCATATTACTGGATACCGGGTTCGCGCGTTACACTCGCGCTCCGGAATGACTGCGGTGCGAGGTTTCGCGAATAGAGGCTTCGAGAATAACGGGACCGGCCCTCTGCGCCCGGACTGCGCTCATCTTTTATGCACGATCGCGCGCGCCATACTCCGCCGGCTTCTTGCGCCGTACCCCAAAACTTGCGAGGGGAGGATGGCTGGGTTTTCGGAGCCGTGCCATGCCCCTTCAGACGATGCCATCACTGGATACAAGCCAGCGGGACGGGGACGCCGCCGCGCTCGATGCCCGGCTGCGCGACGACATCCGCCTGCTGGGCCGCATTCTCGGCGATACCGTGCGCGACCAGGAGGGTGAGGCGGTGTTCGATCTGGTCGAGCGCATTCGCCAGACCTCGATCCGCTTTCATCGCGACGACGACGAGCCGGCACGGCGCGAGCTCGAGGCCATTCTCGACGGCATGTCGACGCCGGATACCGTGCGCATCGTTCGCGCCTTCAGCTATTTCTCGCACCTCGCCAATATCGCCGAGGATCACAACAACATCCGCCAGATGCGCCATCAAAGCCTCGCGGGCGGCGGGCCGAACGACGGCACGCTGACGCGCACCCTCGGCCGTGCGCGCGAAGCCGGGTTCAGCAGCGCGGAGCTGCGCGCATTCTTCGACGGCGCGCTGGTCAGTCCGGTGTTGACCGCGCATCCGACCGAGGTTCGGCGCAAGAGCACCATCGACCGCGAGATGGAGATCGCGGCGCTGCTCGAACGGCGTGAGCGCACGCAGCTCACTCCCGACGAATTCGAGGCCAGCGAGGAGCAGTTGCGCCGCGCCGTGCTGACATTATGGCAGACCAACCTGTTGCGGCGGACCAAGCTCACCGTGCTCGACGAGGTCGCCAACGGACTGTCGTTCTACGACTATACCTTCCTGCGCGAGGTCCCGCGGCTGCACAGCGCGCTCGAGGACCGGCTGCAGGACGGCGCGGGCGACAGCAAGGAAATCGCCTCCTTCCTGCGGATGGGAAGCTGGATCGGCGGCGACCGCGACGGCAATCCGTTCGTCACCGCCGATGTCATGCGCGGCACGCTGCGAATGCAGAGCGCGCGAATCCTGCGCTACTACCTCGACGAACTGCATGAACTGGGCGGCGAACTGTCGCTGGCGGCCAATCTCGCGGACGTCTCCCCGGAATTGCGGGCGCTGGCCGAGCGTTCACCAGACACCTCGCCCCATCGCAGCGGCGAGCCCTATCGTCTTGCAGTATCGGGTATCTATGCGCGGCTGTCGGCGACAGCGCTGAAGCTCGATGTGGAAACGCTGCGGCCGCCGGTCGGCGAAGCCGAGCCCTACGCCAGCGCCGCCGAATTCCGCGCCGACCTCGACGTTCTCGACCGCTCGCTGATCCTGAATCATTCCGAAGTGATCGCGCGCGGCCGGCTGCGGCAGGTGCGCCGCGCCGCCGACTGCTTCGGCTTCCATCTCGCCCGCCTCGACATGCGGCAGAATTCCGCGGTGCACGAGCGCACCGTCGCCGAGTTGTTGGATGCCGCCATGCCCGGCATCTCGTATCTCGCCCTGGATGAAGAGGCGCGGATCGCGCTGTTGGCCGGTGAGCTGCGCGGCATCCGGCCGCTCGCTTCGCCCTTCATCAAATACAGCGCGGAAACTTGCGACGAGCTTGCCGTGTTCCGCGCCGCCGCCGAGGCGCACACGGCGTTCGGCGCAGGCGCGATCCCTCAATGCATCATTTCCATGACCAGGGGCGTGTCCGATCTACTCGAAGTGGCGGTGCTGCTCAAGGAAGCCGGGATCGTTGGATCGTCGGGCCGCAGCGCCATCAACATCGTGCCGCTGTTCGAGACCATCGAGGACCTGCAGGCCTGCGCCGGAATCATGGATCGGCTGCTGTCACTGCCGGAATACCGTCGGCTGGTGGACAGCCGGGGCGGCGTGCAGGAGGTGATGCTCGGTTATTCCGACAGCAACAAGGACGGTGGCTTCGTTACCTCGGGGTGGGAACTCTACAAGGCGGAGATCGGCCTCGTTAGTGTATTCGAGCGGCATCACGTGCGGCTGCGCCTGTTCCATGGGCGCGGCGGTTCGGTTGGCCGCGGCGGCGGGCCGAGCTACGACGCCATCCTCGCCCAGCCCGGCGGCGCCGTGAACGGCCAGATCAGGATCACCGAGCAGGGCGAAATCATCTTCAGCAAATATTCCAACGCCGAGGTCGGCCGCAACAACCTCGAAATCCTCACGGCGGCGACGCTGGAGACCAGCCTGCTGCAACCGCGGCAGAGCGCGCCGCGGCCCGAATATCTCGACGCCATGGAAGAGCTGTCGTCGCGCGCCTTCAAGGCCTATCGCAATCTGGTCTACGAAACGCCGGGCTTCGAGGACTATTTCTGGGCGTCGACGGTCATCAACGAGATCGCGACGCTGAACATCGGCAGCCGCCCGGCGTCGCGCAAGAAAACCCGCCGGATCGAGGATCTTCGCGCGATTCCGTGGGTGTTCAGTTGGGCGCAATGCCGCCTGATGCTGCCGGGCTGGTACGGCTTTGGCAGCGCGGTGGAGTCTTGGATCGCGGATCATCAGGACAAGGGCATGGCGTTCCTGCAGGAGCTTTACCGCGCGTGGCCGTTTTTCCGCATGCTCTTGTCCAATATGGACATGGTGCTGGCGAAGAGCTCGATCGCCATCGCTTCGCGCTACGCTGACCTGGTGCCGGACGCGACACTGCGCGACGCCATCTTCGGGCGCATCCGCCGCGAATGGCATCTCACCATCGAGATGCTGTTTGCGATCATGGAGCAGGACCGGCTCCTGAGCAGCAATCCGCTGCTGGAGCGATCGATCCGCAACCGCTTTCCCTATCTCGACCCGCTTAACCACGTGCAGGTCGAATTGCTCAAGACGCACCGCGCGCAGACGGCCGACCAGCAGGTGCTGCGCGGCATTCAGCTCACCATCAACGGCATCTCGGCGGGCTTGCGGAATAGCGGGTAGACTGAAGACGGTGCGTGACCATGTGAATTGCGTCATGGCCGGGCTCGTCCTAGCCATCCACGTCTTTTTTCTTGATTCTTCGTAAGACGTGGATGCCCGGCACAAGGCCGGGCATGACGGCGTCTTGTCAGAGGATACCTTACACCGGGTCCCAATTGAAAACGTCAGCCGAGCGGTCGAGCTTGTAGAATGACCCCTTCAGCGCGGGCATGCCGTGCTCCGCGATGCTCTGCGGCGTCCAGCCCTCGCTCCGCTGCACCGAGCGGATCGGTCGCGACTGGCCCATCAGGAAGATCTCGTTCATGCGCACCGCGAAGATCTGTCCGGTCACGTCCTCGGCGGCGTCGCTGAGCAGATAGGCGCAGATCGGCGCGATCTTGTCGGCAGTCATGCGCTGCATGCGTTCGACGCGTGCTTTTTCTTCCGGCGTCTCGGTCGGAATGGTGCCGATCAGGCGGCTCCATGCGAACGGCGAGATGCAGTTCGAACGGACATGGAAGCGGCTCATGTCGAGCGCGATCGATTTTGACAGGCCGACGATGCCGAGCTTCGCCGCCGCGTAGTTGGCCTGGCCGAAATTGCCGATCAGGCCGGAGGTCGAGGTGAAGTGCACGAAGGAGCCGCTCTCCTGCTCGCGGAACAGGCGCGCGGCGGCGTGGGAGACATAGAACGAGCCCATCAGGTGGACCTTGATGACGGCCTCGAAGGCATCGACGCTCATGCGGTGGAAGATCGCGTCGCGCAGGATGCCGGCGTTGTTCACCACGCCGTCGAGCTTGCCGTAGGTGTCGACAGCCTGCTTGACGATCTTGCTGGCGGGGACGGCTTCGGCCACGGTCTCGAAGTTGGCGACGGCGGTGCCGCCGCGCTTCTTGATTTCCTCGACGACCTGTTCGGCGGGAGCCGCGTCGGTGCCGGCGCCGTCGGCCGCGCCGCCGGGATCGTTGACGACGACCTTGGCGCCTTCGGCCGCGCACAGCAGCGCGATCTCGCGGCCGATGCCGCGGCCCGCGCCGGTGACGATAACGACTTTTCCGTCGAGTGATTTTGCCATTGGTGTCTACTCCTGTTGTTGCCGTCATTCCGGGGCGCGCGAAGCGCGAACCTGGAATCTCGAGATTCCGGGTCTGGTCCTTTCGGACCATCCCGGAATGACGACGGATTACCTCTCGTTCGTGAAAATGATCGTGCCCGACGCGGCGAACATGCCGCCGACGCCGTGGCACACGGAAATCTTCGCGTCCTTGACCTGCGCCGGCGCGATGCCGCGCATCTGCCGCACGCTCTCCTGCAAGGCATACATGCCGTACATGCCCGAATGCATGTAGCTGAGGCCGCCGCCATTGGTGTTGAGCGGCAGCTTGCCACCGGGGCGTGTGTTGCCGTCGGCGATGAATTTTCCGGTCTCCTCGTAGGGCATGAAGCCGAGGTCGCCGAGGCCGAACAGCGGCAAATGCGCGAAAGCATCGTAGATCATGAGATGATCGACATCCTTGTGGGTGATGCCGGCTTCCTTGAAGGCCAGGGGACCTGCGACCTTGAAGGCGCGCGAGGAGTTGAACGTCTCCATCTGGCTCACCATCGGCGTCTCCACGCTCTCGCCGGTGCCGAGGATGTAGACCGGCTTCCTCGGGAAATCCCTGGCGCGGTCGGCCGAGGTCAGGATCAGCGCGCCGCCACCATCGGTGACGAGGCAGCATTGCAGCAGGCGGAACGGATAGGCGATCATGCGCGAATTGAGGACATCTGCGACCGTAATCGGGTCCTTCATCGTGGCGCGCGGATTCTTCGCGGCCCATTCGCGCTGCACCACCGCGACCATGGCGATCTGCTCATGGGTGATGCCGTGCGTCTTCATGTAGCGCAGCACCGGAATCGGGAACATGCTGGGCGGACCGTAGACTCCGTAGGGCGATTCAAACTGGCCGTTGAGGCTGTCCGCCGCGGTCGAGCGCGGCAGCTTGCCGATCATCGACTTGCCGCTCTCGGCATGGGTGATCAGCACCGTCTTGCACAGCCCGGCCTCGATCGCGGCCGCGGCATGCCGGACATGCAGCATGAACGAGCAGCCGCCGACCGAGGTGCCATCGACCCAGGTCGGCTTGATGCCGAGATAATGGCAGACCTGCTGCGGCGTCTCGACCGCGGTGGCGAAGCCGTCGATGTCGGAGATTTTCAGTCCGGCGTCCGCGATCGCGTTCAGCGCCGCATCCGCATGAAGCTGGATCTGCGACATGTTCGGGATGACGCCGAGCTCGGTGGTTTCGGCCGCGCCGACGACGGCAACTTGATTCCTGCGCATGGCTTACCCCTTCGCCGGACGGAACAGGGGAAGGGTGATCTTGTCGTCAAGCTTCTCGAACTTGACCTCGACCTTCATGTCGAGCTCGAGCGCCTCGGGCGTCTGCGGGCAATCGACGATGTTGGTCATCATCCGCGGGCCTTCGTCGAGCTCGACGACGGCAATGGAGTAGGGCGGCGTGAAGCCCGGCGCGGCGGGGCGATGGTTGATGACGTAGCTGTAGAGCTTGCCCTTGCCGCTCGCCTTGAAGATCGAGACCTTGCGCGATCCGCAGGAGGGGCAGAACGGGCGCGGTGGGAAATAGGTGTGCGCGCAAGCGTCGCAGCGTTGCAGCCGCAACTCGCCGTCTCGCGTGCCGTCCCAGAAATGCTGGGTCTCCGGCGTTGGTTTTGGTTTCGCGCGGGCGGGCTCGGCCATGTCGTTTCTCCCCAAAATTGTTGGATATCTTGATGCGACATTTGACCTCGGGCCGTCAACGGGCGAGCCCCACCGGGGCGCATGCCGCGTATTCCATCCCACGCACAATGGATGAGACAGGGGCGCTTGTATCCCTCGGATCGCCCGCGTAGAAGGACCCGCAGCATCAAGTAGTTCAGGAGGAATTTCATGCTAAAAATGACGGGCGCGGCGCTGGCCGCAAGCCTGCTGATGGCAACCCAGGCGATGGCCGCGGACGCGCCGTCGGAGATCAAGATCGGCACGCTCTATGCGTCATCCGGACGTTTCGCCTCGATCTCCATGCCGGTCTATAGCTCGCTGAAATTGTGGGCCGAGCAGAAGAATGCCGACGGTGGCGTCTACGTGAAGGCGTTCGACAAGAAGCTGCCGATCAAGCTCATTGCCTATGACGACCAGAGCAACACTGCGACGGCGTCGACCCTTTATAACCAGCTCATCACCCAGGATAAGGTCGACCTCCTGGTCGCCGATTCCGGTTCGGTGCTGACGGCGCCGGCGGTTGCGATTGCGCGCGACCACAAGATGTTCCTGTTCGACCAGACCGGCACCGGTGCGAGCTTCTTCTCCAAGGACAATCCCTACATCGCGCTGATGGCGGATCCGGTCTCGACGGTCTGGCCGAAGCCGGTCGCCGACTTCATCACCCATGACGGGCCGGGCCTCGGCATCAAGAAGATCGCCATCCTCTATGCGACCAACGAGTTCACGGGCACGCAGGCCAACGCCTTCCGCAAGTTCGTCAAGGATTCCGGCGCGCCGATCGAGATCGTCTATGACGAAGGCGTTCCGACCGAGACCACGAACTACACGACCATCATCAACAACATCAACAACACCAATCCGGATGCGGTGATCCATTTCGGCTACGCGCCGAACGACATCGCCTTCCTGCGCAACGTCCAGGACCTCGGCGTCAACTTCAAGATGCTGTTCTCGATCTATGCCGGCCTCGAGACCGAGCTTCTGGAAAAGAACGTCGGTGCCAAGGGCCTCGATCACGTCTGGACCTATGTGCCGCCGTCCGAGCTCGATTATCCCGTCAATTTCGGGATGAACATGAAGGATTTCCGCGCCGCCTGGGAGAAGAAGTACAACGACGGCAAGATGGAGTTCGGCTTCAACGCGGTTGCGGGCTATACCACTGCGCTCGTGCTGGAGAAGACGCTGGCGGAGGCGAAGAGCCTTGACCAGATGGAGCTGCGCCGCGCCACGTTCTCGCTGAACAACCAGCTCAAGACGCTCGACGGCACCTTCGCGCTGGATGACATGGGCGGCCAGATCGGCGAATTGACGCCGCTCGGCCAGCTCTCGGTCGACGAGCATGACCACGTCAAGTTCAACTCGATCTATCCGCACGAGACGGCCACCGGCAAGCCGGTCTATCCGGCACCGTGATGGGATCGCGGGGGCGTAGTTCGATCAATGGCATGGAGCGGGTGACATCCTGATGCACGCGTTCCTTGCCAGCTTGACGTATCCGCTCGTCGCCGGCGTGCTGTTCGGGCTGTATTTCAGCCTGGTCGGCATCGGCCTCAATCTGGTGTTCGGCGTCATGCGCATCGTCAACCTTGCGCATGGCGACATGCTCATGCTGGGCGCGTTCATCGCGTTCGGCGTCGTCGCGATCGCCGGTGTCGATCCGCTGTTCGCGGTGCCGATCGCCTTTGTGGTGTTCGTGCTGGCCGGCCTGCTCCTCTATTGGGTGCTGGTGCCGCGGCTGCAGGGCTCGGCCAATCCGGAAATGCTGTCGATCATCCTGTTCTTCGGGTTGTCGCAGGTGATCGAGGCGATCACCACGATCTTCGCCGGCACCAGCGAGCGCTCGATCCAGAGCCGATTGCTCGGCACGGTCTTCACCACCATCAAGGTGAAATGGTTCGGCGGCAAGGCCGGCAGGCCAGGGCCGATCCAGATTTTCGGTCAGGGCTTTCCTGCGCCCTGGGTGATTGCCGCTGCGGTCAGCCTGATCGCGATCGCCCTGGTCTATGTCTATCTCTATCGCACACGGCTCGGCACGCTGACGCGCGCGGTGATGTCGCGGCGCGACGAGGCGCTCGCCACCGGCATCGATGTCGACCGCGTCTCGGCCGCGGCGTTCGGCATCGGGCTCGGACTCGCGGCCGTCGCCGGCGTGTTCGCCCCATTCATGTTCGGCTCGGTGACGCCGGCGTTCGGCGCCGATGCGACCGTGACGTCGTTTGCCATCGTGGTGCTGGGCTCGCTCGGCAATCCCCTCGGCACCGCGCTTGGCGGCATCGTCTATGGCATCTTCTACATGCTGGCTCAGACCTATTTCAGCTCCTGGGCGGACCTGCTGCCCTATGTGCTGTTGATCCTCGTGCTGCTGTTGCGACCGAGCGGACTGCTCGGAAGGCGGGTGCGCGTTGCCTAACGCCATCAAGCATACGCTGTTCATCCTCGCGCCGCTGCTCGCCCTGTTCGCGGTGGCGCCCGGCGTCTATCAAAACCATCTCCTGCTGTTCAACTTCGTGATCTTCCTGATCCTCGCGCAGGGCGTGAACATCATCTACGGCTTCACCGGCTATCTGCCGTTCGGCTATGTCGGCTTCTTCGGCGCCGGCGCCTACGGATTTGCGATCATGGTGATGCATCTGCATTCGCCGGCCGTGGTTGCGGTGCTCGCCGGCGGCGTGGTCGGCGTGCTGCTCGGGTTGTTGCTCACGCCGCTGCTCCGGCTGTCCGGCGCCTATTTCGCGATCGCCAATCTCGCTGCCGCGCTTGCGGTGCTGCATTTCGTCGCCAACCCGGCGCTGGAGAACATCACCAAGGGCCCGTACGGCGTCTCGCTCACCGGCACCTTCAATCCGACCGATGCCTATTATGCCGCGCTGGTGGTGCTGGCGCTGACGGTGGGCGGGGTGATCTATCTGAAGAATTCATCGTTCGGCCTCGCGCTGCAAGCGGTGCGCGAGGATGCGGTCTCGGCCTCGATGGCGGGTGTCAACGTCGTCAGGATGCGCGTGATCGCCTGGCTGGCGTCGGCGCTGGTCGCCGGTCTCGCCGGCGGCATCTACGCCTGGTATGTCTCGGTGTTCTATCCCGACAACGTCTTCTCCGGCGACTTCTCGATCTTCGCCATCGTGTTCGCGCTGTTCGGCGGTGTTGCCACCATCACCGGGCCGATCGTCGGCGTGCTCATCCTTTACGGCATCTACAATCTGATCGGCTTCACCACGCCGCAATATTTCCAGCTCATCTATGGCCTGTTGATCATGGGTCTGGTGCTGTTCCTGCCGGCAGGACTGGTGTCGCTGGCAACGCGCAGGGGGTGGAATGTCCCCTGAGCCAACGCCCATCCTCAACGTTTCGAAGCTGGTCAAGCGCTTCGGCGGTTTCCATGCGCTCGACGGCCTGAGCTTCCATGTCGTGCCCGGCGAGATCCTGGGACTGGTCGGCCCCAACGGATCGGGCAAGACCACGGCGATCAATGTCATCTCGGGTCTGTATGCGCCCGATGGCGGTGAAATCAGGTTTGACGGCAATTCGATCGGCGGCAGGGCTTCGCACAGGCTGGTCCATCGCGGTATCAACCGCACCTTCCAGGTGCCAAAACCGTTCCTGTCGCTGACCGTGCGCCAGAACATCCAGGTCGCGCTATCCTATGGCCATGCGCAGGTGGCGCCGCCGACCATCGACGCGTTGCTCGACGAATATCGCCTGCGGGAAGTCGCCGATCGTCCCGCGGCCGATCTCAACAGCGCGCAGCAGAAGATGCTCGACCTGACGCGCGCGCTCGCGACCCGTCCGCGACTATTGCTGCTCGACGAGCTCGCCGCTGGCCTCAATCCGGCGGAGCTCGACTGGATCGCCGGCCGCATCAAGGCGCTCGCGGCAGGCGGCATGGCGATCATCGTGGTCGAACATCTCATGGGCTTCATCGAGCACATCACCGACCGCGTCATCGTGCTCAATGCCGGCAAGGAGATTTTCGAGGGCAAGCTTGCGGCGGCCGTGCGCGAGCCACAGGTGATCGAGGTGTTCCTGGGAGGCGAGCATGCCGCTTGACGCCGCGCCTTTGCTGGACGCCAGGGGAGTCGATGCCGGCTACGGCACCATGCAGGTGCTCTGGGGCGTCGATCTCGACGTGCGCCAGGGGGAGACCGTGCTGCTGCTCGGCGCGAACGGTGCCGGCAAGACCACGTTCCTGAAATCGCTGGTTGGCCTGATCGATGCACGTCATGGTCAGATCAAGCTCGGCGGCGAGGATATCACGCGGATGCGCTCGGCCGATCGCATGAAGCGTGGGATGACCTATATGTCGGAGCTGGCGGTATTCCCTGATCTGTCGATCGAGGAGAACATCCGCGTCGGCGCACAGGCGCTGGGCCACGCCAATCCGACTGCACGCGTCGACGAACTCTACGGCCTGTTCCCCGTGCTGCGCGACAAGCGCCGCGATCCCGCCTCCAGCCTGTCCGGCGGCCAGCGCAAGATGCTCGGCATCGCCAAGGCACTGTCGGCCGAACCGAAGCTCCTCGTGATGGACGAGCCATCCGCCGGGCTGTCGCCTTTGTTCGTCAAGGAGGTGATCCGCGTTCTCTCAAATCTGCAGGGACGGGGACTTGCGCTCTTGATCGCTGAGCAGAATATCGGTTTCCTTGAGGTCGCAACGCGCGTGTTCGTGCTGGAAGGCGGGCGCATCCGCTTCTCCGGCACGGTTGCCGAGATGAGCGGCAATGAAGAGCTGCACCGGGCTTATTTCGGCTTGAAGTAACCCACGTATCAACAAGACTGGCGGCGTCCCAATGACCAGCGCGAATGATCCGACTGCACTCGATGTCGTGGACCTCGTAGCCCAGCTTGGCGACCGGAAGCTGTCGTCGGTCGAGCTGACGGAAGCCTGTCTCGCCCGGATCGCGCGCTATGACGGTGCACTTCATGCCTTCATCGATGTCTATGCCGAGGACGCTCGCAACGCCGCAAAGGCTGCCGATATCGCGCGCGGCGCCGGTCACGCCGTTGGTCCCCTGCACGGCATTCCCTTCGGCCTCAAGGACCTCGTCGACCTCAAGGGAAGGGTGACGACCGGCGGCTCGAAGGCTTGGCAAAACAGGGTTTCCGAGGCGACGGGCACGCTGGCCCGACGGCTGATTGCGGCAGGCATGATCGTGATCGGCAAGACCCACACGGTGGAGTTCGCATTCGGCGCATGGGGAACCAACCAGCACATGGGCGCGCCGCGCAATCCCTGGGACATGCGGACGCATCGCACGCCGGGTGGCTCGAGCAGCGGCTCCGGCGTTGCCGTGGCGTCACGCATGGTGCCGTGGGCGATCGGCACCGACACCGGCGGTTCGGTGCGCATTCCCTCGGCCTTTTGCGGGCTAACCGGACTGAAGACCACGGTTGGGCTGATACCGACCGACGGCATCCTGCCGCTCAGCACGACGCTCGACACGGTGGGTCCGCTGGCGCGCAGTGCTGCCGACACGGCATTGCTGTTCGACGTAATGCGGACCGACGGTCGGCAACTGTCGATGAAGGCGCTGCGGCGCGGTGCGAAAGGCTTGCGCCTCGCGCGGATGCCCGAGGCCGAACGCGAGGGCATCGAGGTGGCGGTGCTTGCAGCCTATGATGAGTCCCTGCGCGCGCTGGCAGGCTTGGGCGCTGACATCGTCGACGTCACGCTGCCGCACCGCTTTGTCGAGTTCGCCGAGATGACCGGCGCCCTTATCGCGATGGACGGTTATCCCTATGTCGGGCATCTGGTCGAAGATCCTGCGTC
>DASZVY010000079.1:0-47946 GCA_035546855.1 Nitrobacter sp.
TTTCAACTGCAAACCGTCCGCGAGGCCCGCCGCCGCCGCGTCCCGCTCGTCGTTATCGCCCATGAAGATCTCCTCATCTTCCGCGCATCTGATCGGTCAAGGCGCCGGCATGAATGAGAAAACCCCTGAAACGACTGAGGAAACCTTGATTCTCTGGACGCCGGAGCAGGTCTGCCAGGCGCTGGCCTGCCGGCGCAGCTGGCTGTACGACCAAGTCGAAGCCCGCCGCATCCCCGTCGTACGACTCGGACGGCAACTGCGCTTCCGACCCGACGACGTCACCGCCTACCTCGACGCCCACTCCCAACCCGCCGCCACAACCACGCCGCCTCCGATCAGCGGGCTGCCGCGGCGCCGGCGACGTCGAACCGTCAGCGGCTTCAGTCCACGGACTTGATCCACCGGCCGAGTCGAGCGTCCATGTCCACACCCGAAAACATCAACAACCACAGGCGGAAAAATAGACATGGCAGCCATCCGGGAACGACCCAGCAAAATCCGCGACCCCAAAACCGGCAAGCCCAAACCCAGCCGATACGAGGTCCGCTGGTTCGACCCCGACACCGGCGACCAACTCTCCCAAGGCGGATTCCGTACCCGCCGCGACGCCAAAGACTTCATCCGCGAACTCGACGCCCACATCGTCACCGGCAGCTACCTCGACCCCCGCCGCGGCGACATCACCCTCGCCGACTTCGCCCAACAATGGATCGACGCGCACCCAGGCAAACGCCGCACCATCGCCGGCTACCGCAGCCACCTCCGCAGCCACCTCCTCGCCCCGGCCGCCCTCCCCGCCGCCGACACCCCCCCCCCCCCCCCCGCCGCCCAGCCATGCACAGGCTTTTTCGGCCCGACTCCCCTCAATTCGGATAGCCCGGCGGCGGCCCGTGCCGGCGGATGGCCTCCACCACCTCGCGATGGCGCCGATCCTCCCGCTTCATATGGACCGCGATCAGGGCATGGGCCGAGGGCACCAGCAGGAGAATATGGAAAACCAGGCCGAAAATCGCGCAAAATACGATCAAGATGACGTTCAGGATCGCCGAAAACGGCTGCCCATTGAACAGCAGGCCGAGCGGCGGCACCAAGGCGGCAAGCACGTAGATCATGGTCCGGTCTCCCCAGCGGGTAGTTGCCAATCATCTAGGAGGTATGCAGCGCTCCGCAATAGCCGGCCTCAACCAACGATGCTACAGCCCGCTTTTCCGCCGCGCCGTCCAACCCATCCCCATGAACAAAGAACGCCTGATTCCGCTGATCGTCGCTGCCGCGCTGTTCATGGAGAACATGGACTCCACGGTAATCGCGACCTCACTTCCGGCGATCGCGACCGACATCGGTACGAGCCCGCTGACGCTGAAGCTCGCCATCACCTCGTACCTGCTGTCGCTCGCGGTGTTCATTCCGGCAAGCGGCTGGACCGCCGACCGGTTCGGCGCACGCACCGTATTCAGCACGGCGATCGCGGTGTTCCTGATCGGCTCGATCGGCTGCGCGCTATCGTCGTCGGTGACGGATTTTGTGATCGCCCGCACCCTGCAGGGAGTGGGCGGCGCGATGATGACCCCGGTCGGCCGCCTCGTGCTGCTGCGCTCGATCGACAAGAGCGCGCTGGTCAACGCGATGGCCTGGGTGACGGTACCCGCCTTGATCGGCCCCGTGGTCGGTCCGCCGCTCGGCGGCTTCATCACCACCTATTTCTCCTGGCACTGGATCTTCCTGATCAACATTCCGGTCGGCGTGCTCGGCATTGTCATGGCGCTGCGCTACATTGATCCGATCCGCAGCGAAAACCCCGAGCGGTTCGATCTCTACGGCATGCTGCTCGCAGGCATCGGGCTCGGCGGCATCGCCTTCGGCCTCTCTGTCGCCGGACTCAACCTGCTGCCATGGTGGATGGTGATCGCGCTGATCGGCATCGGCTCGATATCGATGGCGCTTTATGTGATACATGCCCGGCGCACCGCGTCGCCGGTGCTGGATCTCGCGTTGCTGCGCCTGCCGACATTCCGCGCCAGCATCTACGGCGGATTCCTGTTCCGCCTCGGCATCGGCGCGCTGCCGTTTCTGTTGCCTTTGTTGATGCAAGTCGGCTTCGGTCTGTCGCCGTTCGGCTCGGGACTGGTCACGTTCTCATCCGCCGTCGGCTCGATGGGCATGAAGACGCTCGCCGCCCGCATCATCCGCACCTTCGGCTTCCGCAACATCATGACCATCAATGCCATCGTCAGTTCGGTATTCCTGGCGGCGTGCGCGCTGTTCACCGTCACGACGCCGCTGCTGCTGATCATGATCATTCTGGTGGTCGGCGGATTCTTCCGCTCGTTGCAGTTCACCGCCATCAACACGCTGGCTTATGCCGATGTCGAACCTGAGGAGATGAGCCGCGCCACGACGATGGCCAGCGTCAACCAGCAACTGGCCGTGTCGGCGGGCGTCGCGGTCGGCGCATTCTCAGTGGAATCCGCGATGCTGTTCCATCACAGCACGGAGCTGACCGCCCAGGATTTCGGCCCGGGCTTCCTCGTCGTGTCGGTTCTCGCGGCGCTGTCCGCGTATTATTTCTTCCGAATGCCGGCCGACGCCGGCTACCAGATCTCGGGGCGGCGCATGGTGGTGATTTCCGATCCCACCCGCGAAACCGAGGCCGAGGAAGAAGCCGCCCGCGAGACCGTCACCGCGCGCGACCAGCGCATCAGCTAGCCGAGCCTGCGTTTCCGGCCGTGCCGCGAAAGCCCGTCGCCATGACATAACGTTCCGACGAGTCCTGCCGGCTCGCAGCAGGTTTCAGGTGCTTTACCGTCTGGAAGTCGCGCTTGAGCTGCGTCAGAAGCTCAGCGTCCGCGCCGCTCTGGAACACTTTCGCGATGAACGTGCCGCCGGGACGCAGGACTTCGGTTGCGAAGGCGGCGGCGGTTTCCACCAGACCGACGATGCGCAACTGATCGGTCTTGCGATGGCCCGTGGTGTTGGCGGCCATGTCGGACAGAACCACGTCGGCCCGTCCGCCCATCATCGCCAGCAGCCTGTCGGGCGCGCTGTCATCGAGGAAATCAAGCTGCGCGAAGGTCACGCCAACGATGTCCGGCATCTCCAGAAGATCGATCGCGATCACCTTCCCCTTGCCCTCGGCGGCGCCGACGCGCCTGGCGGCCACCTGGCTCCAGCCGCCGGGCGCAGCACCGAGATCGACCACCGTCAGGCCGGGCTTCAGGAAGCGATGCCTGTCGTCCATTTCGATCAGCTTGTAGGCCGCGCGCGAACGCCAGCCGTCACGCCTGGCCTGCGCCACATAGGGATCGTTGAGCTGCCGCTCCAGCCAGAGCTTTGACGACAACTTGCGCTTGCCGCCGGTCTTGACGGTCACGCGCAGGCGGCCTGTGGTATCTTTTGCCATCGCGGTATCGTTCAGTCGGCGCGGATCGCGCCGTCTTCGCGCATCATCTCGACCAGCATGCCCTCGCGCAAGCCGCGATCGGCGACCCGCAAGCGCGGCAGCGGAAACGCGCGGCGGATCGCGTCGAGGATCGCACAGCCCGGCAGGACGAGGTCCGCGCGATCGACGCCGATGCAACCGTTGCCGGCGCGCTCCCGGTAGCTCATGCCGAGCAGGCGCGCGACGGCGTGATCGATATCCGCATCGTCCATCCAGATGCCGTCGATCCGGCGCCGGTCGTAGCGCATCAGTTCGAGATGAATACCGGCCAGCGTCGTCACGGTCCCGGAGGTGCCGAGCAGATGCATACCCTCGAGATCGGTACCGTGATCCCGCGCGAAGGGTGCAATGTGCTCCGTTACCGCATCGATCATTGCTGCATAGGACCGAGACGTGACGTCACGCCCGCCGAACCGTTCGGCGAGCGTCACCACGCCGAGCGGAATCGACATCCACGCCTGGATGCGCGGCTCGGAACCGCCCTCCAGCGCGATGCGCACCAGTTCGGTCGATCCGCCGCCGATATCGAACAGGATCGCGCCCTGCCCCGCGGGATCGATCAGCGGCGAGCAGCCGATGACAGCCAGCATCGCCTCGGTCTCGCGATCGACCACCTCGAGTTCGATGCCGGTCGCGGCCGCGACGCGATCCCTAAAGACGGCGGCATTGGAGGCTGCGCGGCACGCTTCGGTGGCAATCAGGCGCAGCCGCCTGGCGTTGCGTGCCCGGATCTTGTCGCGACAGACGCTGAGCGCGGAAATGGCGCGGCCGATCGCGGCTTCGCTGATCCGGCCTGTGGAGGAGATACCCTCTCCGAGCCGGATGATCCGCGAGAAGGAATCGATCACGCGAAAGCCGTCGCCGGTCGGACAGGCGATCAGCAGGCGGCAGTTGTTGGTGCCGAGATCGAGCGCGGCGTAGACGCCATCCGACGCGGCCACAACATGTCTTGCTGCGGCCAGCGACTGACCCGCAACCAATCCCGGCGGATCGCCACCCAGCGGCGCGCCGTCGCGGCTCCGAACGTCATCATTCATCAAAACGCGTCTTTCCGCGACCTCAAGGCCCGCGTGGAAACTTTGCTCGCGTAAAGTCTAGCAGCGCCCCCGTTCCGCGCAACCGTGGCGCGCACCCTCCGCATGCCCAATCGTGCATTGTCGTTTCGGCGCGGCTGCATTACTTGGGGGACGGGCCCCGTCGATCCGGCTCAAAACCCCGCTCTGGTGGACGTTTCCGATGCAAGATTACACGCCTGCGAACGCGCTCGAAAATTCTATTGCGATGCAAAAATTCGGCGTTGGGCAGCCTGTCCGCCGCAAGGAGGATGACACGCTGGTCCGCGGCAAGGGCAAATATACCGATGATTTCAATCTGCCACGCCAAGCCTATGCCTGGATCGTGCGCTCGAGCCACCCCCACGGGATCATCCGCGGCATCGATACCTCGACCGCCAAAGGTATGCCCGGCGTGCTCGGCGTCTGGACCGGAACCGATCTCGCGGCAGCGGGCTACAACCCCTTCACCTGCGGCATGCCGCTGAAAAGCCGCGACGGAACCCCGCTGCACCAGACCCACCGCATGCCGCTGATGACCGACAAGGTCCGCTATGTCGGCGATCCCGTCGCGTTCGTCGTCGCCGAGACGTTGGCACAGGCGCGCGACGCCGCCGAAGCGGTGGTGCTCGACATTGAGGAGCTGCCCGCCGTCACCGATGCGGCCGAGGCGGCCAGGCCCGGCGCGCCGCAGCTCTACGATCATATCCCGAACAACGTCGCGCTCGACTATCACTACGGCGACACCGCCGCGATCGACGCCGCTTTCAAGGCCGCGGCACACGTTACCAAACTTGACATCGTCAACACCCGCGTGGCCGTGGTGCCGATGGAGCCGCGCGCGGCACTGGCATCCTATGACAAGGCCGCGGACCATTACACGATCCAGGTCCCGACCCAGGGCGTGGCCGGCAATCGCGCCAACCTCGCCAAGAACATGAAACTCCCGAACGAGAAGGTCCGCATCCTCACCGCCAATGTCGGCGGATCCTTCGGCATGAAGAACATCAACTATCCCGAATACATGTGCATTCTGCACGCGGCGAAACTGCTCGGACGCCCGGTAAAATGGACCGACGAGCGATCAACGAGTTTCCTCTCGGACAGCCATGGCCGCGCGCAGCAGATCCATGCCGAGCTCGCGCTCGACAAGGATGGCGCATTCCTGGCGGTGCGGCTGAGCGGCTACGGCAATCTCGGGGCCTACATTACCGGCGTCGCGCCCGGACCGCTCTCGGTGAACACCGGCAAGAATCTCGCCAGTGTTTACCGCACGCCGCTGATCGGGGTCGACATCAAGTGCGTCCTGACCAACACCACGCTGATGGGCGCCTATCGCGGCGCCGGCCGCCCCGAGGCCAACTACTACATGGAGCGGCTGATCGACCGCGCGGCCGACGAGATGGGCATCGACAGGCTGACGCTGCGCAAGCGCAATTTCATCAGGCCGTCGCAGCTTCCGTTCGCCGCAGCGTCGGGCGTCACCTATGACAGCGGCGATTTCCAGGGTGTGTTCAGCAAGGCGCTGGAATTGTCCGATCATGCCGGCTTCGCCAAGCGCAAGAAGGAAAGCCGCAAGCGCGGCAAGCTGCGCGGCATCGCGGTCGGCTCCTATCTTGAAGTCACGGCGCCTCCGAGCGTCGAGCTCGGCAAGATCGTGTTCGAGGTTGATGGCTCGGTGAAGCTCATCACCGGCACGCTCGACTACGGTCAGGGCCACGCCACGCCGTTCGCGCAGGTGCTCTCCGATCAACTCGGCGTCCCCTTCGACAGGATCAAGCTCGAACAGGGCGACAGCGACATCGTTCACACCGGCAACGGCACCGGGGGCTCGCGCTCGATCACCGCAACCGGCATGGCGATCGTCGAATCCTCAGCGCTGGTGATCGCCAAGGGCAAGGCAGCGGCGGCGCATCTGCTCGAAGCCGCCGAAGCGGACATCGAATTCTCCGGCGGCCGCTTCACCATCGCCGGCACCGACCGCGGCATCGGTATCATGGAGCTCGCGGAGAAGCTGCGTGACAGCAAGATGCCTGACGGCGTGCCGTCGTCGCTCGACGTTGATCACACCACCGAGCCGGTGCCTTCGACCTTCCCGAACGGCTGTCATGTCGCCGAGGTCGAGATCGATCCCGAGACCGGCGTGGTGCGGATCGTTCGCTATACCGGCGTCAACGACTTCGGCACCGTGGTTAATCCGATGATCGTCGCGGGCCAATTGCATGGCGGCGTCGTGCAGGGCATCGGCCAGGCGCTGATGGAAAGCGTCAGCTACGACTCGAGCGGTCAGCCGATCACCGGCTCGTTCATGGACTACGCCATGCCGCGCGCGGAGGACGCGCCGGCCATGGCGGTGGGCGATCATCCCTCGCCGGCGAAATCCAATCCGCTCGGCACCAAGGGTTGCGGCGAGGCCGGTTGCGCCGGCAGCCTCTCCACCGTGGTCAACGCCGTCATCAACGCGCTGTCGGAGCACGGCGTCACCCACATCGACATGCCGCTGACGCCGGAGCGGGTCTGGCGCGCGCTTCAGGACGCGAAGAAGACGAAGGCGGCGTGAAACCACCACATCCGTCATTCCGGGGCGACGCGCAGCGTCGAACCCGGAATCCATAACCCCCGCATGCACTCTTATCCGCAACACCAGCATAGGGAGGAGCATGGATTCCGGATCGCCGCTGATGCGGCGTCCGGAATGACAGAAAGGGTTATGTGATCGCGCTACGCCGCTGCCCGATGGCGCGGCTGGTAGATCGCGATGTGCCAGCAATGGGCGACCGGCGCGCCGTCGGCGAGCACCAGCGCATCGAGTTCGACGAAGCGGTGCCCTTTCTTCTCGTAGTTGGCGACGACTTTTGCGCGCGCCGTCAGTTCGTCGCCTGCGTTCGCCGCGGCCAGCATCTGCATGCGGCTGCCGACGTGTATCCACGGCCCCAGGATGGCGTTGTCGACCAGCACCTTGTTCATCACCCGCTGGAACAGACCGGGATGGCCGACGCCCTCCTGCGCGTAGATCGGCAGCGTCTCGCGGACATCGGCGAGATAGCCGGTCGCATCGGCGCCGGTCCACGCGCGCGGCACCACGCCGAGCCATTTGCCCGTCTCATAGGAGGTGGCATCCACCGGCTTGCGCTGTGCCACCGCCGATGTCTCGGGATAATCGGCCAGCGAAAATTTTGGCGCGGATGCCGGCAGCGAGGCCGATCCCGTCGCGCACAACTCACTGCGGCTTTGCACCTCAAGCGTCAGACCACCGTTCGCCTCGTCGGCGCGGACCTCCGCCGTCTCGCCGTCATAGACCGGCTTGACGAAGCGGGCCTCGATCAGGCCGCGCTCCAGGAATGCGCGTCCCCATTTCGCCACCGGCGGATGCATCATGTAGGCGAACACATCCACGCCGGGCACGAGGCCGCCGCTGAAGCCGAACTGCCGCGCGACGGTGTCGTCGTGCATCTTGTTCTCGGAATCCTTGGCGGTGTTGTAGGCCGTGACGAGATGGGACTTGAGCGGGGCCATGCATGGTCCTCTGCGTTGTCGTTGCTGTTGCCCGCGATGGTACGCGAAGGGGGCTCCATATCAACCCTGCTGACGCCCCTGTTCCGCTCGCAATTTTCCGCGGTATGGAGTAACACCCGCCTCGATCGCAGCACGAGCCGGAATATCCAGGATTGACCTCGCCCCGTATTTACGTCGATGCCGACGCCTGCCCGGTGAAGGACGAGATTTATCGCGTCGCCGCGCGCCACGGCCTGCCGGTCAGCGTCGTCGCGGGCGGGTACATCCGCGTGCCCGACGATCCCCTGATCGAGCGGATCGCCGCTGGGTCCGGCATGGACGCGGCCGACGACTGGATCGCGGAACGCGCCGGCAAGGGCGACATCGTCGTCACCGCGGACATTCCGCTGGCAAGCCGCTGCGTCAAGGCGGGCGCCAGCGTGATCGCGCCGAACGGCAAGCCGTTCACGGAGGAGTCCATCGGCATGACACTCGCCGTGCGCAACCTGATGACCGACCTGCGCTCGAGCGGCGAAGTCACCGGCGGCCCGCGCGCGTTCCAGCCGCGCGACCGCTCGGCTTTCCTGTCGGCGCTGGATCAGGCGATCCGTCGCATACAGCGCGCCCATGCCGCGCGACGAGGTTGAGACGATGGCGCCGCCGCTGATCCAGTTGAAGGATATCGCGCTGACGTTCGGCGGCACGCCGCTCTTGTCGGGCGTCGAATTGACGGTTGCGCCGTCGGAGCGGCTCTGCCTGATCGGCCGCAACGGCTCCGGCAAATCGACGCTGCTGAAAATCGCGGCCGGCCTGGTCGAGCCCGACGGCGGCACCCGCTTCGTGCAGCCCGGCGCCACGGTGCGCTACCTGCCGCAGGAGCCGGACTTTGCCGGGTTTCCGACCACCCGCGCCTATGTCGAGGCCGGGCTTGGCCCCGGCGACGACACCTATCAGGCGCGTTACCTGCTCGAACAGCTCGGCCTGACCGGCAACGAGGATCCCGCGCATTTGTCCGGCGGCGAAGGCCGCCGCGCGGCGCTGGCGCGCACATTGGCCCCCTCGCCCGATATCCTGCTGCTGGACGAGCCCACCAACCATCTCGATCTCACCACCATCGAATGGCTGGAGAACGAGCTTGGCTCCCGCCGCGGCGCGCTGGTGCTGATCAGTCACGACCGGCGTTTCCTCTCCAATCTCTCGCGCAGCACCGCCTGGCTCGACCGCGGCCAGATCCGGCAGATCGATCGGGGCTTTTCGAAATTCGAGGAATGGCGCGACGAGGTTTTTGCGGAAGAAGAGCGCGAGCAGCACAAGCTCGACCGCAAGATCGTCGCCGAGGAGCACTGGCTGCGCTACGGCGTTTCCGGACGGCGCAAGCGCAACGTCAAGCGGCTCGCCGGGCTGCATGAGTTACGCCAGCAGCGCCGCGACTATCGCGGCACCGCAGGCAATGCCAGTCTCGCCGCCGCCGAAGCCGACAAATCCGGCAAGCTCGTCATCGAGGCCAGGGACATCGGCAAGACGTACGGCGAACGAAAGATCATCGACAATTTCTCGACCCGCATCCAGCGCGGCGACCGCGTCGGCATCGTGGGCCCCAACGGGGCGGGCAAGACCACATTGATCAATCTGCTGACCGGCGCGGACACGCCGGACAGCGGCACGGTCCGGCTGGGCGCCAACATCGAGATGGCAACCCTCGACCAGCACCGAGAAAGCCTCGATCCGACATCGACGCTGGCGGAAGCGCTGACCGGCGGTCGCGGCGACCACGTCATGGTCGGCGGCAAGCCGCGTCATGTCGTCAGCTATATGAAGGATTTTCTGTTCGCGCAGGAGCAGATGCGCACGCCGCTGGAGGTGTTGTCCGGCGGCGAGCGCGCCCGGTTGATGCTGGCGCGCGCGCTCGCAAAACCGTCCAACCTGCTGGTGCTGGACGAGCCGACCAACGATCTCGACCTCGAAACCCTCGACGTGCTCGAGGAGATGCTCGGCGACTACGAGGGCACGGTGATCCTCATCAGCCACGACCGGGATTTCCTCGACCGTGTGGTGGCGTCGGTGATCGTGCCGGAAGGCAACGGCCGCTGGATCGAATATGCCGGCGGCTACACCGATATGCTGGCGCAGCGCGGCGCCGACATCAAACGCGACGCGCCAAAGACAGCGGCGGCGCGGGCACCCGAGGCGGAGCGCGCGCCGAAACAGATCGCTCCCGAAGCAAGCAAGCGGCGGCTCAGCTTCAACGAGAAGCACGCGCTGGAAACCCTCCCCAAAACCATGTCGAAGCTTCAGGCGGAGATCGCAAGGCAGCAGCAACAGCTTGACGATCCTAATCTCTACAGAAAAGATCGCATAGCCTTCGACGAAGCGTCGGCGGCGTTGGCGAAAGCGCAGGCCGAGCTGCAAGAGGCCGAGGATCGCTGGCTGGAATTGGAAATGCTGCGCGAGGAGATCGAGGGCGCGTGAGACACTTCGTCTGTCACCGTTACCCTGAGGTGCGCTGTTTGCGCGCCTCGAAGGGCGGCGGTGCGTAATTGGAAATCCGTGCAATGACAATACCCCTCGCCGCGAAAATCGCCCGCGACTACGGCACGCCGGCGCTCGTCATCGACATGGATCGCGTCGAGCGCAACATCGCGCGCGTCCAGGCGATCTGCGACGCGGCGGGTATCGCCAACCGTCCGCACATCAAGACCCACAAGAGCCCGATGCTGGCCAAGATGCAGATCGCGGCCGGCGCGCGCGGGATCACCTGCCAGAAGCTCGGCGAGGCCGAGGTGATGGCGGACGCCGGAATCGACAACATCCTCATCAGCTACAATCTCCTCGGTGAAGAAAAGATGGCGCGTCTCGGCGCGCTGCAGGCGAAGGCGAATGTCACGGTCGTTGCCGACAATTCCGTGGTCGTCGCGGGCTTGCCGAAGGCCGCCGCGCAATCCGGCCGCGAGGTGCGCGTGGCCGTCGAATGCGATACCGGCCGCAAGCGCGCCGGCGTCGAAACGCCCGCCGAGGCGATCGCATTGGCGCGCGAGATCGCCGTCACCAGGGGCCTGAGCTTCGCGGGCTTCATGCTGTATCCGACCGAGGGCGGCTGGCCTGAGGCGCAGAAATTCTATGACGAGGCGCTGGCCGGCGTGCGCGCCGCCGGACTGGAGCCGAGCATCGTCTCGACCGGCGGCTCGCCGAACATGAAGAACGTCGGCAATCTCAGGGGCGCCACCGAGCATCGGCCGGGCACCTACATCTACAACGACCGCATGCAGATCGCGGCCGGCGTCGCGGGCTGGGACGACTGCGCGCTGACAGTGTATTCCACAGTCGTCAGTCGCGCCGGTCCGGATCGAGGCATTCTCGATGCCGGCTCCAAGACGCTGACGTCGGACACCGGCGGCGGACTCGAGGGATACGGACTGATCCTCGAACATCCCGAGGCGAAGATCGCGCGCTTCGCGGAAGAACACGGCTTCCTTGACCTCACGCGCAGCAATACCCGCCCCTCGGTGGGCGACGTCGTGCGCATCGTGCCCAATCACGTCTGCGTCGTCGTCAACATGGTCGACGAGGTCGTGATGGTGCGGGGTGGCGAGATCGTCGGCATCCTGCCGGTCGCGGCGCGGGGGCGGCTGCGGTAGGTGTGACCATGACATGTCATCCTTCGAGGCGTGCAAATTGCGCGCACCTCAGGATGACGGTCCTGCCCCCCGCGCAACGGCTTTGCCGTTGTCGCTGGAGGTGCCGTAGCGCAGCGAAGGCCTCGAAGGGCGCCGGCCTATTTACTTCCCTTCAGCCATTTCAGCGCGCCGCGTCCCGCAGCGGCGCCGGTCGCGAACGAGGCCTGCAGAAGATAGCCGCCGGTCGGTGCCTCCCAATCCAGCATCTCGCCGGCCGCGAACACGCCGGGCAGTTTTTGGATCATGTAATCGGCATCGAGTTCGCTGAACGCAATTCCGCCTGCGGACGAGATCGCGCGCGCGACCGGCGCGGTGCCGGTCAGCGTGATCGGAACGGCGTGGATCAATCCCGCGAGCGCGCCCGGCGACATTTCGCCTGGCTTTCGTCCGGTCGTCGCAACTTCCTGCAGCAGACCGATCGCAACAGGCGCAAGTCTCGCGGCCTTGCGCAACCAGGTTGCAAGAGACTGCTTTCCGCGCGGCCCGCTGAGCTGCGCTGCGAGGTCGTCCACCGCCATGTCCGGACGCAGGTTGACATATAGCGTGGCGCTGCCGGATTCACTGATCCGTTCGCGAAGGATCGCCGACAACGCATAGATCGCCCCGCCTTCGATGCCGTCGCGCGTCACGACGGCTTCGCCACGCACGGTCTGCGCGTCGGATGACAGCGCGATATTTTTGAGCGGCTGACCCTCGAAGCGGTCGCGAAAAGTTGTTGACCACGCCACCGTGAACCTGGAATTGGCCGGTTGCATCTCCGCGACGGCAATACCGCCTCGCCTCAGCACATCGACCCACCTGCCATCGGACCCGAGACGCGGCCAGCTTGCGCCGCCAAGCGCCAGGATCGTCGCATCTGCCGCGACGCTCCGAACACCCTGCGGGGTTTCGAACACAAGATCGCCGTCGCGATCCCAGCCGGTCCAGCGATGCCGCAGCATCAGCGTCACGCCGCGCGAATCGAGCCGCCGCAGCCATGCGCGCAACAAGGGCGAAGCCTTCAGCGTTTTCGGAAACACCCGCCCGCTGGAGCCGACGAAGGTCGGCTGCCCGAGATCGTCGGACCACTTTCGCAAGGCATCGGGCGGAAACCCATCGATGGCTGGCTTGAGAAGCGACGCCGCCGCGCCGTAGCGCGCGAGAAACTGCGGCAACGGTTCGCTGTGGGTAAGGTTGAGGCCGCCCCGCCCTGCCATCAGCAGCTTGCGGCCGGCGGACGGCATCGCGTCGAACACCGTCACGCGCACGCCGCCGCGCGCCAAAACCTCGGCGGCCATCAGGCCGGCGGGACCGGCGCCGATGACTGCGGCTTGGGTGCGGACGGGATCAGACATGGCGACGGATATGCCTGAGTAGCCGTCCGACAACTACAGCAAATCGCAGCGCCTGGCTTTGTGCCACGCCCTGTCTCGTCATTCCCGAAGCCGCGGCGGCGGCCGTCGGGAATCCAGTAACACGAAGGATTCCGTGAATACCGGATTCCGGTTCGGCGCTTTGCGCCGCCCCGGGAATGACAAAACGTTTGGATGCGACCGGCCCCTCAGCGCTCCAGCTTGATCCCCGCGCGGGCCGCGGCCTGCGCCACGTATTTCTGGGTCTGCTCGAATGCACCCAGCAGCGCCTTGGCCTTCGACATGTCCGCGATCTCGTTGAAATGCGCGGCGACGGCATCGGGCGTCCACTCGGCCGGCGGCAGGTTGATGCCCTCGCTCTCGAGGATCTTGATGACCGCGAACGACCCCGCGCCGGCGCCCATGATGGTGCGGGTCGGCGCGTTCTCGCTCAGCATGTATTCCACAGCAGGGGTGATCGACTCCGGCTTCATCAATTCCAGCGCCTGCGGCGGCAGCAATTCCTCGGTCATGCGGGTCGCCGCCGTCGGCGAGATGATGTTGACGCGGATGTCGCTCTTGCGGCCTTCTTCGGCCAGCACGTTCATCAAGCCGACCATGCCGGACTTCGCCGCGCCGTAATTGGCCTGGCCGAAGTTGCCGTAAAGTCCCGAGGACGACGTGGTGAGGACGATGCGGCCGTAGTTGCGCGCGCGCATGCCGTCCCACACCGCCTTGCAGCAGTAGAAGGTGCCGGTCAGATGCACCTCGATCACCTTGGCGAAATCGGCGACCTCCATCTTGCCGAACGACTTGTCGCGCAGGATGCCGGCATTGGCGCAGAGCAGATCGACGCTGCCCCACGTCTTTGTGGCCTTGGCCACCATTTCCTTGACCTGCTCGTAGTTGGAGACGTCGGCGCCATCGGCCATCGCCTCGCCGCCGGCTTTCCGGATCTCCTCGACCACGGCCTCGGCCGGCGTCAGCGAGCCGCCGGTTCCGTCGCGCGCGCCGCCAAAATCGTTGACGACGACCTTTGCGCCACGCCTCGCCAGCCCCAGCGCATGGGCGCGGCCAAGGCCGTTGCCTGCGCCGGTCACGATGGCCACGCGGCCATCAAACCTGATTGTCATGAATTCAGTCCCTGTTACTCGGAGAAGTAGAGGAGCCCGAGCCAGTCGGCGACCAGCGCGGATCGCTTCTCGCCCTCGATCTCGACGGCCACGGCAGTTCGTGACAAAAGTTCGCCGGGCTTGCGAAGCGTCGCTTCAGTTAGCGTAAAGCGGCCGCGAACGCGAGAGCCGGATTTGACCGGCGAGATGAACCGGAGCCGGTCGAAGCCATAGTTCACCCCCATGGTCACGCCCTCGACCAGCGGCATCACCTCATAGGACATGATGCTGAGCAGCGACATGGTGAGGAAGCCGTGGGCGATCGTGGTGCCGAACGCGGTTTCGCGCTTCGCCCGCTCCGGATCGACGTGAATGAACTGGTGGTCCTCGATCACGTCGGCATAGAGGTCAATCCGCTTCTGATCAACGAGATGCCACGATGACACACCGATCTCCTGCCCGACCAGCTTGCGGTATGCCTCAAGCGTGATCGGCGGCTTCTTCCAGACTTCGTTCAAAGCGTTATGCCTCCGCGTTCCCGGACCTCAGCGCTTGAAGTTCCGGGAAGTCCTCCTCGCGGAACTCGACGCCGCGCAAGGGGTCCTTGCGGTCGTCTTCATGCTCCAGACGGCGTAGCTGAACGCGGCGGATTTTTCCAGAGATCGTTTTCGGCAGCTCGGTGACGAGTTCGAGCCTGCGGATGCGCTTGAACGGCGCCATCCGCTCGAACATGTGCTTGTAGATCGACAGCGCCGTCTCGCGCGATCGCTCGGCGCCGCCGACCAACAGGATATACGCCTTCGGGATCGCCAGCCGGATCGGGTCGGGGCTCGGCACCACCGCGGCTTCGGCCACCGCGTCGTGTTCGAGCAGAACGCTCTCCAGCTCGAACGGGCTGATGCGGTAGTCGGACGACTTGAACACGTCGTCGGCGCGGCCGACGAAGGTCAGGTAGCCGTCGTCATCGACGAACACCACGTCGCCGGTGCGATAGAGACCGCCCTCGGCACCGCCGAGCTTGCCGCCCTCGCCCTGATAGCCCTGCATCAGGCCGGCGGGCCGGTCGGCGCCGAGCATCAGCGCGACCTCGCCTTCCTTGGCCGGGTTTCCATCGGCGTCGATCACCTTGACCTTGTAGCCGGGCAGCGGCCGGCCCATCGAGCCGACCTTGACCGGTTGCCCCGGCGAGTTGCCGGCGAGCGCGGTGGTTTCGGTCTGGCCATAGCCGTCGCGGATCGTCAGTCCCCACGCCGATTTCACCTGGTCGATGACTTCCGGGTTGAGCGGCTCGCCGGCACCGCAGACCTCGCGCAGCGACACCTTGAAGTCCGACAGCTTCTCCTGAATGAACAGCCGCCACACCGTCGGCGGCGCGCACAAGGTCGTCACGCCGCAGCGCCCGATGGTGGCGAGCAGGCCCTTCGCCTCGAAGCGCGGCTGGTTGCAGATGAAAATGGTCGCACCCGCATTCCATGGCGCGAAGAAACAGCTCCAGGCGTGCTTGGCCCAACCGGGCGAGGAAATATTGAGATGGACGTCGCCCGGCTGCAGGCCGATCCAGTACATGGTCGACAGATGGCCGACCGGATAGCTGCGCTGGCTGTGCCGCACCAGTTTCGGCTTCGCCGTGGTGCCCGACGTGAAATACAGCAGCATCGGATCGTCGGCATTGGTCGGCCCGTCCGCCCGGAAAGCGTCGGGCGAGTCATTGGTCTTTTCATACGGCAGCCAGCCCGCATGCGACGCCGTCGCGCCGACGACGATGCGCGTGAGTCCTTCGCCGCCGAGGCTCGCGAATTTGGCGACCTGATCCTGCGACGCGATCACAGCCTTGGCGCGCCCGCGATCGAGACGGTCGCGCAACTCCTCGGTCGTGAGCAGCGTCGTCGCCGGGATCACCACGACGCCGAGCTTGATGCAGGCCAGCATGGTCTCCCATAGCGGCACCACGTTGCCGAGCAGCAGCAACAGATGATCGCCGCGCTTCAGGCCCTGCGCGCGCAGGAAATTCGCGACCTGGTTGGAGCGCCGCGACATCGCCTCGAACGTGATCTTGGTCTCGGTGCCGCTGGCGGCCTCGACGATCCACAGCGCCGTTCTATCTTTGCTTGCGGGATCGGCGGCGAGACCGGCATCGAACCAATCCAGCGCCCAGTTGAACGGCACGGGATCGGGCCATTTGAAACCCTTGATGGCGGCATCGTAGTCGCTGCGATGCTTCAGCAGGAATTCGCGGGCGTCTTGAAACGTCGTCATGGCGTCCCCACTCTACTTTCCGGCGAGACCGCGAATGTGCTGAATGATTCCGGAGAAATCGACCCCGCCGTGACCTGCCCGGTCGAAGGCCTCATAGATGCTCTCCGCATGCGCGCCGAGCGGCGTCTTCGCGCCGGACGCTTTCGCGGCCTCCTGCGACAGACGCAGATCCTTGAACATCAGCGCGGATGCGAATCCCGGCTTGTAATCGTTGTTGGCGGGCGATGTCGGAACCGGACCCGGCACCGGGCAATAGGTCGTCAGCGACCAGCACTGGCCCGACGAGGTCGAGGCGACATCGAACAGCGCCTGATGCGACAGGCCGAGTTTCTCCGCCAGCGAGAACGCCTCGCAAACGCCGATCATGGAAATGCCGAGGATCATGTTGTTGCAGATCTTCGCCGCCTGGCCGGCGCCGCCCTTGCCGCAATGGACGATCTTCTTGCCCATGGCTTCGAGAATGGGCTTGGCCAGCCCGAAAGCATAATCCTCGCCGCCCGCCATGAACGTCAGCGTCGCATTCTTGGCGCCGCCCGTCCCACCCGAGACCGGCGCATCGACCGACGGCAGCGAGCGCTCCGTCGCGTGGGCATGGGCCAGACGGGCGCTTTCCACGTCGATGGTGGAACAGTCAATGAGCAACGTCGTCTTGCCGACCGCCGGGACGATCTCTTTCCAAACGCTCAGAACATGCTTGCCGGCCGGAAGCATCGTAATCACGACGCCGGCATCCTTCACCGCCGAAGTGGCGCTGTCGGCGATCGCAACGCCGTCCGCCTTCGCCGCATCTTTCGACGCCTGCACGAGATCGAAGCCGATCACCTTGTGGCCTGCCTTGACGAGATTGGCGGCCATCGGTCCGCCCATGTTGCCGAGGCCAATGAATGCGATGGTCGCCATGTTCCGTTCTCCCGTGGAGGTTATTTATTGTTTAGTACGAGTTCATCCGCGCCGAGGCTGGCAAAGTATGGCGCAATCATCTCCGGTGTAACATCCTCGATCCGCGGCGGCGACCATTTTGGGTTGCGGTCCTTGTCGATGACAGCGGCGCGCACGCCCTCGCGAAAATCGTCGCTGGCAAAGACAGCCAACGCCGCACGGTATTCCCGCACGAGGCATTCCTCCAGCGTGGACGAAGCCCGCGCGAGCCGCAGCAGCTTCAGCGCCACCACCATGCCGCGCGGCGATTTCTCGTTGAGCGTTTCGAGCGTCGACCGCGCGAGTTCCGAGCCGTCACGATGCAGGGCCGCGACAATGTCGTCCATTCGACCATGGGCGAACCAGTTGTCGATCTGCGGCCGGAGTGCCGCGACCGGCCCTGAGGTTTCGCAGGTAGCGAAGTCCGCGATCGCGACCTTCACGCGGGCCGAATCCGCCCCGGGGCCGAGGTCCACCAGCGCCTCGCGGAGCGCGGGAAGTTTTGCCGACGGCACCACCGCATCCGCAAATCCCGCATGGATCGCGTCCGGGCCATTCATGGTCTGGCCGGTCAACCCGAAATAGGTTCCGATCTCGCCCGGTGCGCGCGACAGCAGCCAGGTGCCCCCGACATCCGGAAAGAAACCGAGTCCCACTTCCGGCATCGCCACCTTGGTCCGATCGGTGACAATGCGGTGGCTGCCGTGCGCGGACAACCCGACGCCGCCGCCCATGACGAGCCCATCCATGAAGGCGACATAGGGTTTCGGATAGCGCGCGATCCAGGCGTTGAGGGCATATTCCTCGCGCCAGAACACCTTGCCGAGATCGCCGCCCGCCACCGAACTGTCGTAGAGGCTGCGAATATCGCCGCCGGCGCACAGCCCACGCTCGCCCGCGCCCTCCAGCAGCACCAGCGCGACCTTCGGGTCGTTCTCGAAATCGGCGAGCGCGCGGGCAACGCCGCGCGTCATCTCGAGCGTCAGCGCGTTGATCGCCTTCGGACGGTTGAGGCGGATGATGCCCGCCCCGCCCTCGCGCCGCACGATCAGATCGGGCTCGGCGTTCGCCGCAACCGCAGCCGTCATCGCGCGCCCTCGATCAGCTTGCGCGACACAATCAGGCGCATGATCTCGTTGGTGCCTTCGAGAATCTGGTGCACGCGCAGGTCGCGCACGATCTTCTCAATGCCGTATTCGGCGAGATAGCCGTAGCCACCGTGCAGTTGCAGCGCCTGATTGGCGACATCGAAGCCGACATCGGTGCCGAACCGCTTCGCCATCGCGCACAGCATGGTGGCGTCGGCGTCCTTCCGGTCCAGCGCCGCCGCCGCGCGCCACAAAAAGGTTCGCGCCGCCTCCAGCTCGGTCGCCATGTCGGCGACCTTGAACTGCAGCGCCTGAAATTCGTCGAGCCGCTTGCCGAACGCCTTGCGCTCTTTCATGTAGCCGAGCGCCTTGTCGAGCGCGGCCTGCGCGCCGCCGAGCGAACAGGCCGCGATGTTCAACCGGCCGCCGTCGAGGCCGGCCATCGCGATCTTGAAGCCGATGCCCTCCGCGCCGAGCCGATTGGCCACCGGCACGCACGCGTTCTCGAAGATCACCGCGCGGGTCGGCTGCGCGTTCCAGCCCATCTTGCGCTCGTTGGCGCCAAAGGACACGCCCGGGGTATCGCGCTCGACCACGAGGGTGGAGACACCACCCGGGCCGTTGTCGCCGGTTCGGACCATGGCGACGAGGATATCAGTCGCACCGGCGCCGGAGATGAACTGCTTCTGCCCGTTGAGAACGTAGTGATCGCCGTCGCGCACCGCGCGCGTCCGCAGCGCCGCCGCGTCCGAGCCCGCGCCGGGCTCGGTGAGGCAATAGCTCGCCAACAGCTCCATGGTGCAGAGTCTTGGCAGCCAATTGCGCCGCTGCTCGTCGGAGCCGTAGGCGTCGATCATCCACGACGCCATGTTATGGATCGAGATGAACGACGACACCGTCGGGCAGCCCTGCGCCAGGGCTTCGAAGATCAGCGCAGCGTCGAAGCGCGTCAGCGCGGAACCGCCGACGTCGTCGCGAATGTAGATGCCGCCGATGCCGAGGCTCGCCGCCTCGCGCATGACCTCGATCGGAAAGTGCCGCTCTTCGTCCCACTTGAGCGCGAACGGCGCGATCTTCTCAGCGGCGAAATCCCGCGCCATGTCGCGAACCGCGAGCTGATCCTCGGTCAGAGCGAACTGCATGCGCGACGCCGCCGATCACTTGCTATGGAACGCAAACTCGGCCCCCTCCTTGACGCCCGACGGCCAGCGCGAGGTCACGGTCTTGGTCTTGGTGTAGAACCGCACCGAGTCCGGGCCGTACTGGTTGAGATCGCCGAAGCCCGAACGCTTCCAGCCGCCGAAGGTATAATACGCCACCGGCACTGGAATCGGCACATTGATGCCGACCATGCCGACCTGGACGCGCGAGGCGAACTCGCGCGCGGCGTCGCCGTCGCGGGTGAAGATCGCGACACCGTTGCCGTACTCATGATCTGACGGCAGCGCGACCGCCTCGTCGAAATCCTTCGCCCGCACCACCGAGAGCACCGGCCCGAAGATCTCTTCCTTGTAGATCCGCATGTCCTTGGTGACGTTGTCGAACAGGCAGCCGCCCATGTAGAAGCCGTTCTCGTAGCCCTGCATCTTGAAGCCGCGGCCGTCGACGGCGAGCGTCGCACCTTCCTTGACGCCGATCTCGACGTAGTTCTTGACGCGCTCCAGCGCTTGCTTGGTGACCAGCGGGCCGAAATCGGCCGATCCGTCGGTGGATGGACCGATCTTCAGATTCTCGACGCGCGGAATGAGCTTCTCCATCAGCCGGTCCGCGGTGGTCTTGCCGACGGGCACGGCGACCGACACCGCCATGCAGCGCTCGCCGGCCGCGCCATAGCCCGCGCCGACCAGGGCATCGACCGACTGATCCATGTCGGCATCCGGCATGATGATCATATGGTTCTTGGCGCCGCCAAAGCACTGGCAGCGTTTGCCGGTCGCAGCAGCCCGCGCATAGATATACTGAGCGATATCCGACGAACCGACGAAGCCGACCGCCGAGATGTCACGATCGTCGAGAATGGCGTCGACCGCTTCCTTGTCGCCGTTGACGACATTGAGGATGCCCGGCGGCAGACCGGCTTCCAGCATCAGTTCGGCCAACCGCATCGGTACGCCGGGATCGCGCTCGGACGGCTTGAGGATGAACGCATTGCCGCAGGCAATGGCCGGCGCGAACTTCCACATCGGAATCATCGCGGGGAAATTGAAGGGAGTGATGCCGGCGACGACGCCAAGCGGTTGGCGCATGGAGTAGCTGTCGATTCCCGGCCCGGCGCCTTCGGTATATCCGCCCTTCATCAGTTCCGGGATTCCGAGCGCATATTCCACCACCTCGACGCCGCGGAAGATGTCGCCCTTGGCGTCCGGAATGGTCTTGCCGTGCTCGCGAGCCAGCAACTCCGCCATCGCGTCGTTGTCCCGCGCCACCAGTTCGAGGAATTTCATCAGAACGCGGACGCGCCGCTGCGGATTGGTCGCGGCCCACTCAGGCTGCGCGGCCTTGGCGTTTTCGACGGCCTCGCGCAGTTCGGCCTTGGAGGCCAGCGCGACCTTGGCCTGCACGTCGCCGGTCATCGGCTGATAGACATCGGCAAAACGTCCGGATTTGCCGCTGACGTGCTTGCCACCAATGAAATGTCCGATGTTGCGCATGTGTCCTCCCGGAGCGTTTGCAAGAGCCGATTTTGGGTCATCTTGACCCGTATTTTCGGGTCTTGAAAAGGGATTCTACGCGCAACCCATTTGCAAAAATGCACACGCTGCCCCTTTTGGGCGCATGGTCCGGATTTCCAGCAATCCGGTCAGTGTTGGGCCGGCGCTGATGCCTTCGCGCCCGGTTTACCTCCGGGAGCCCGCCTGCCCGGCGATTTCGCCGAATCCAGAGCGGCGTCCCGGCCGGCTTCCAGAATCTCATTGGAAAAGTCACCGGTGCCGGCGACGCGGGCCAGGATCAGAGCTCCCATCATGGTCGCCAGCGAGGCGATCGCCTGCTTGCGTGCCTCCTTGCGGGACACGTGCGGAATCTGGTCGGCCAGCATGTCGATCATCTGTTCGACCTTGGCGCTGAACGCCCTGCGGGTTTTCGCGCTTTCGCGGGCAATGTCGGCCGCAAGCGCCGGAACGGCACAGCCATGGCCGGGATCGTCGCGATGCACGGGCGTCAGGTACGACTCAACGATACCCGCCAACCGCTTCTCGGGAGGCAACTCGCCAGCCTTCTTGCGCCAGCGTTCCGTGGATCGATCCATGGCATAGGCGAACGCCTCGATCACCAGCGCTTCGCGGGAGGCGAAGTGGGCATAGAACCCGCCATGGGTAAGGCCGGCGTCCTTCATCAGGTCGGCAACGCCGATCCCGTGCGCGCCTTTTTCACGGAGCTTCACGGCGGCATTCTTCACGATCCGGGCGTGGGTTTCCTGCTTGTGGTCTTTCGAGTAGCGCATCGCGCGTCCTATGGAATGTCTCAAATCATATAATAGCAGAAGCTGCAGCCCGGTACCGCATTTATCTTGCAGCGGACGAAGGCCGGCGCAAACCGGATTTCAGGAACCGGTACCCGCATTGCGCCACGACAACGGCCCTGTCGGTTGCTCGACAGGTCGGCACTGACTATGGATAGCCAACGTTCATTGAACCCGGCGAGATGATCCCGATGCAGATGCTCAATCCCCATTGCGGCGTGACCCGCGATTCCCGCGGTGTCGTCAGACTGACCATTTGCAATGCCGGAACGCTCAATATTCTGAACTCGCCTGTCATCAACGCGATCCGTGACGGGCTGGAGACCCTCGCGGCGGACAAGCAGATCAGGGTTCTCGTGCTGGCGGGGAGCGGCGAAAAGAGCATGATCGGCGGCGCCGACATCAAGGAAATGGCAAAGCTCGATCAGCCGTCCGCGGAAAAATTCATCAGCGGCCTGCGCGACCTTTGCGAAGCGGTGCGCAAATTTCCGGCGCCGGTCATCGCGCGCATGCCGGGCTGGTGCCTCGGCGGCGGTCTCGAAGTCGCGGCCGCCTGCGATGTCCGGGTTGCGGCTCATGATGCAAAATTCGCCATGCCGGAAGTGCGGGTCGGCATCCCCTCGGTGATCCATGCTGCGCTGCTGCCGCGCCTGATCGGCTGGGGACGCGCCCGCTGGCTGGTCATGACTGCCGCCACCATCGACGCCCCGACGGCGCTGAACTGGGGATTGATCGACGTGATGGCGGCCGACGGCCAGCTCGACGCCGAGGTCGAAAAGGTCATCGATCTCCTCCTCGAATGCGGGCCGGAAGCGCTGCGGGCCCAGAAGGCCCTTCTGCGCCAGTGGGAAGAGCTGCCGTTGACGGAGTCCGTCAACCTCAGCGTCGCCGCTTTCGGACGCTCTTTCCTGACCGACGAGCCGACCCGGCTGATGCGGGCCTTTGTCAACCGCAAGCGATAATCCCGCTCACAGAAAATTTGGCCGTGCGGTGTTGCATCCTTCGCGATGCATCATATGATGGTTGTCATGCAATATGGCCGCCGCTGGCGGTCCGCAACGACAAGGAGCACGTCATGTCCGGTTCCGATCCCGTCGTCATCGTTTCAGCCGCCCGAACCCCGCTGGGTCGCTTTCAGGGTGAGCTTTCGTCCTTCAGCGGGCACAAACTCGGCAGTCGTGTCATCGGCGCCGCGCTCGAACGAGCCAGCCTCGCACCCGACCGCGTCGACGAAGTGTTCATGGGCTGCGTGCTGCCGGCCGGTCAGGGCCAGGCGCCGGCCCGGCAGGCCGCGCGCGGCGCCAAGCTGCCGGACGCGACCGGCGCGACCACGATCAACAAGGTCTGCGGATCCGGCATGAAGGCGACGATGCTCGCCCACGACATCATCAATGCCGGATCAGCCGAGATTGTCGTCTCGGGCGGCATGGAAAGCATGACCAACGCGCCCTACCTGCTGGCGAAGGCGCGCGGCGGCTACCGCGTCGGCCACGACCGCATCATCGACCACATGCTGATGGACGGTCTGGAGGACGCCTACGAAGTCGGGCGCTCCATGGGCGATTTCGGCGAGGCGACGGCGGAAGCCTACCAGTTCACCCGCAAGGATCAGGACGACTATGCGATCGAAACCCTGACCCGGGCGCGCAGGGCCGTCGAGAACGGCGCCTTCAAAGCCGAAATCGCGCCCCTCACCGCCGCCGAAAAAGCCGGCTCTCGCACAATCGCGACCGACGAACATCCCCTGAAGGTCGATCCTGCCAAAATCCCGTCGCTCAAACCCGCGTTCCGCGCCAACGGGACGATCACGCCGGCTGCGTCATCGGCCAATGCCGACGGCGCGGCGGCCCTCGTCCTCGCCAAGCGGTCGCTTGCGGATCGCGACGGCTTGCCGGTGCGCGCCGTGATCAAGGGCCATGCAACCCACAGCCAGGAACCACAATGGTTCACGACGGCGCCGATCCCCGCGATCCGCAAGCTGCTCGACAAAGTCGGCTGGAGCGTCGGCGACGTCGACCTGTTCGAGATCAACGAGGCTTTCGCGGTCGTCGCAATGGCCGCGCAGCGCGATCTCGGGATTCCCCGCGACAAGCTCAATATCAACGGCGGCGCCTGCGCGCTCGGTCATCCCATCGGCGCCACCGGCGCGCGACTGATCGTAACGCTGCTTCACGCCCTGGAATCTCATGACCTGAAGCGCGGCGTGGCGGCGCTTTGCATCGGCGGCGGCGAGGCCACCGCGATCGCCATCGAGCGTGTCGCGCGGCAATGACCGCCCGAGTCAGAAAATGAGGGAAATACATCATTTATGATATGAGCGGGCTGTGCCAGATCTTGCGGCCCCAACGGCTCCGATTCAAATCTTCGAGGATCCATGATCTCGTCCTGGCTCTGCTCCGCCCTCGCCCGCCGAAACATCCACTACGGCTGGGTCATGATCGGCGTCACCTTCCTGACCGCGCTGGTGAGCGCAGGCGCGGTCGGTGCGCCCGGCGTCTTCATCCTGCCGTTGCAAAAGGAATTCGGCTGGACCACCGCGCAGATTTCGTCAGCGCTGTCGATCCGGCTGCTGTTGTTCGGCCTGATGGCGCCGTTCGCCGCCGCCCTGCTCAATCGCTTCGGCCTGCGCAATGTCACGCTGACCGCGCTGCTGATCGTGGTCTCTGCGCTCGTTCTGTCCCTGGGAATGACCGAAGTCTGGCAACTCGTGCTGCTATGGGGCGTCGTGGTCGGGTTCGGGACCGGCATGACGGCGCTGGTGCTCGGTGCGACGGTGGCCGCGCGCTGGTTCAATGCCCGGCGCGGTCTCGCCGTGGGAATCCTCACGGCGAGCAGCGCGACCGGACAACTCGTGTTCCTGCCGCTTCTGGCGGCGTTGACCGACCGGTTCGGCTGGCGCATTGCACTGGACCTGATGTGCCTCATGCTCGGCGTCGCGGCGTTCGCCGTTTTGCTTCTGATGCGGGACCGGCCCGGCGACGTGGGTTTACGTCCGTTCGGCGATCACAGCGCCGAACCGTTGCCCGCGCCGCCACCCACGACTGCGCCGATCCTGTCGGCGGCGCTTGGCACCTTGCGCGATGCATCCCGCTCGCGGGTATTCTGGATTTTGTTTGCGACCTTCTTCGTCTGCGGCGCCAGCACCAATGGCCTCATTCAGGTGCATCTGATTCCGATGTGCGCCGACTATGGAGTTCCGGAAGTTCAGGCTGCGAGCCTGCTCGCTGCCATGGGCATCTTCGATTTCATCGGGACGATCATGTCGGGATGGCTGTCCGACCGATACGATAATCGCGTCCTGCTGTTCTGGTATTACGGTCTGCGCGGACTGTCGCTGCTGTTTCTGCCCTTCACCGACTTCTCGTTCTACGGCCTGTCGGTCTTCGCGATGTTCTATGGCCTCGACTGGATCGCCACCGTACCGCCGACCGTTCGGCTCACCGCGCAGCGTTTTGGCGCCGAGCGCGCCGGCCTGGTGTTCGGCTGGATCTTCGCCGGCCATCAGTTGGGCGCCGCAGCAGCGGCGTTCGGCGCCGGCCTGTCGCGGACGATGCTCGCGACCTATCTGCCGGCCTTCTTTGTGGCAGGCGCGCTTTGCATCGTCGCGGCCGTCGTGATCCTGACCATCACGACGGAAAAGACGGAAACGGCCGCAACACCCGTCCCCGCTACGGCCTGATCGACATGGTCGAGGGGCCGGGCGTTCGGATCGGCTCCGCGAGCCGCGCAAATTCGCACAATAGCGAGCGGGTCTTGCGCGGGTCGATGATCTCCTCGACCCAGAACTTCTCCGCCGAGCGGAACGGCGACCGCAGCTTGTTGAGGCGCTCTTCGATTTCCTTCAGCTTTGCTTTCGGGTCATCCGCAGCGTCGATCTCGGCGCGATAGGCAGCCTCGATGCCGCCTTCCAGCGGCAACGATCCCCAATAGGCCGACGGCCACGCGTAGCGCATCGAGAAGCGGTTGGCGGGCTGATGCACCACGCCGGCGACGCCGAACGAGTTGCGCACGATGATCGTGCACCACGGCACCGTGGTCTGGTTGACCGCCGCCATCGCGCGCACGCCGTGCCGGATTGTGGCGGACTTCTCCGCTTCGAGGCCGATCATGAAGCCCGGACAATCCATGAGGTAGACGATCGGCAGATGGAAGGTCTCGGCAAGATCGACAAAGCGGACGACCTTCTGGCACGCCTCGGCGGTCCATGATCCGCCATAGTGATAGGGATCGCTGGCGAGCAACAGCACTGCCCGTCCGTCGAGCCGGGCGAAGCCGGTGATGATCGGGCGTCCGAAGTTGGCGCTCATCTCGAAAAACGAGCCCTTGTCGACGACCGCCTCGATGATCGGCCGCATCTTGTAGACCTGCCGGCGGTTGCGGGGCACCGCTTTCATCAGCGACTCGTCCGCGCGCTCGGGGTCGTCGTCACAGGGCAGCGTCGCGGGCAATTCATAGACCGATGACGGCAGATACGACAGGAAGCGCCGCGCGCAGGTGAATGCCTCATTCTCGGTTTCGACGACGTGATCGATGCCGCCGGCTTTGGCCTGAATGTCGGCGCCGCCAAGTTCCTGCTTGGTGAGATCCTGGCCCAGGCGCTTCACCACGGGTGGTCCCGCGACGAACATCGCCGAGGATTTCGTCATGACGGAGTAATGGCTTGCGGCGAGCCGCGCCGCGCCGAGACCTGCCACGGAGCCGAGACCGAGGCCAACGACAGGGACGCGCGCCAGATTGGCTGTCGTGTACCAGTACCAGCGCGTTCCGCCGACGCCACCGGGGAGATTGGCCGCGCCTTTTGTCTCGATGGTCTTGACCGAGCCGCCGCCGCCGGACCCTTCGATCACGCGGATAATCGGCAGACGGAAATCGTGCGCCATTTCCTCCGCCATCAGCGGCTTGGCGGAAATCGAGGCATCGGCCGAACCGCCGCGCACGGTGAAGTCGTCGCCGACCACCACCACCGGCCGCCCGTCGATCTTGGCGCGGCCGAATACGCAGTTCGCAGGCGTCAACTGCTTGAGGTCGCCATTCGCGTCGTATTCAGCGATGCCTGAGATCGCACCGACTTCATGAAAGCTCTTGTCATCAGTCAGCTTGTCGATGCGTTCGCGAACCGTCAGCCGGCCTTGGTCACGTTGCCGCTTGACCTTGTCGACGCCGCCCATCTCCCGCGCGAACGCTTCGCGCCGGGCCAGCTCGTCGAGTTCGGGCTGCCAGTTCATTCGTATCCTCCGCTCTGATTGTTTTTGTAGTTGCCGACTGTACGGCACGGGCCGGATCATGGCTGCCGAAAACCTCGCCTTCGGTATTGCCGAGAATCGCATCCACCGTGCGGCCGAGATCCAGAAGCTGCGGTGCGACCTCCGCATGCAGACGCGCTTCGTCATACATCGCCGACAGCAACCCGATCGTGACGACCACGTAGGTCTGGTACTGCGGCGACCACATCGGCACCGCGACGCCGTTGATGTGAGGACTCCACAAGCCGCAGACGACCAGATAGCCGTGCTCGGCCAGAAATCTGCGATTGCTTTCGATCCGCGGCCGCAATAGCCGCGCGGCCTCCGGCAATTCGCGCTCCATTTCCGCAAGCAGCGCGTTGCCCATCCTTTCTTCGAGCGCCGCCGTATAGGCGTGTCCCGCGGCGGTGCTTGCCATGGAAATGCGGCTGCCCGTCACCTCGTGCAGGCCAAGCGCGTTAGCCGCCCGCGCGTACTCGAGATAGACCATGTGGAAACGATCGGGGATAACGAAGCCGAGCGTACCGGGAAGCTGTTCCGCCACGTCCTGCAGACGCTGCCGGATCAGGCTTCGGAGTTGCAGGCCGCGCATCATTGAGGTGCTCATCGCCACTGCGCTCGGTCCGATCCGGTATTTCTGATCGCGCGGCAGATACACGAGCTGGCCCATCCGGGTCAGCGTGTGGGTGAGCCGCGACACCGTCGAGCGCGGCAATCCGCAACGGCTGGAAATCTCCAGGTTGCCAAGTCGCGCCTCATGCCCCTCGAAGCATCGCAGCACGTCGAATGCCCGCGAAATCACCTGAATCACATCGCCTTCGCGGCCGGAGTCGTTTGCGAACAGTCCCGGCTTGCTGAGCCGTTCCGAGCGTCGTCCCATGCAATGTCCTTATTCCGTGAGGCAGAATAAAATTCCACTTGCAGAACACGCTACCTCAGGCAATGTGCCGCCACAACATCAGACGCAGACTATTTCGGGGCCAGCTTATGCGCGGCTCGGGGGAGCGAAATGCCGGACATCAAGGTCGTCACCGAAGTCGCCGGGCGCGTGTGCGCCCTTCCCGCAGAAACCGGGACCGCTCTCAACGAAGGCGATGAGGTGGCGTTCGTCGAAGCGATGAAAATGGAAATTCCAGTCCCGGCCCCGGCCGGCGGCACCCTCAAGACTCTGCTCGTCAAGCTCGACGACGTCGTCGCGGAAGGTCAGGCGCTCGCAATCATCGAGAACTGAGCGCGCATCGAAGCGCTTTGCCGGACAAACGCGCCTAACATGTCACTCCGCCGAATAGTGGCTTACGCGATGACCGCTCGCGCTTAGCCCGCGCTATCCAGGCGCACGGGCGTACGTCGCAACGCTCTAGACAACTTCGGAGACCGGCTGCAGGTCAACGCCAAACGTCTCCAGAAACTTCGACGTCATGATGTAGAATCCGATCGACAGTTGCAGCTCGATCAGCGCGCCCGGCGTCAGCTTGCTGGCGATCGCGTCGAATACCGCATCGGTCGGACGGCGAAGCGTGACGACTTCATCCGTGAAGGCCAGCGCAGCGCGCTGCACATCGTCGAAACACGTCGCCCGCTTCCAGTCGATCAGCGCCTCGTTCTGTTCGTCGGTGACGCCGACGCCGCTCCCGATCCGCTTGTGTGCTGCAACCTCATAGGGCGCTTCGCACAGGAGCCCCGTCCGGGTGATGGCGAGTTCGCGAAGCACCGGATCGAGTTCGCCCTTGAAGCGGATCGCGCGGCCGAGCCGGCAATACTGCTCCAGATAAGCGGGCGAATGCGCCATCATGCGAAAAATATTCGCGTTGCGATTCTTCTCCGCGATTTCGCGGGTGCGTGCATCCGATTTCGACAGATCGCAGTAGGACATACGGGCCATTGACGTTCGCTCCTTCGCTATTGTTGAATCGATATCGTCGCATTGCAGCAAAACATGCTCCCGGCACGAAGACAAATTACCGCCGCATTGGTGTTTGAGCGTGCCTTCACGATGTCCGGCGCATGGGGACGCATGACGTGCGACATCGTTTGGGGTGTTCTGCGTAAAACGTCGGGTTGTCGCGTGCTCTCACCGGGCCGCGATAACTCGTGCCTTCTCATTGCCGCTTCACGCAGGGGGTTATGATATGCGAAATTCCGTCAAGCGCGCTCCGTCGAGCGCGCTCGCGAATACGGTGGCAATCGTCGCCATGCTCTTCATCATCAGTTGTGTTTTTTACTGGCGATAAGATCTTTCCCATGCGGATACCGCGCGCACGTGGTCAACCCGACTTCCTGAAAACGGGGACAATCCGGCCTGTGAATTGCTCGAACCGAACCGCTACGGCGTCCCCAATGGCGAGATCGCGATCGCCATGCGCCATCATGCGAAAATCTTCGAGCATATCGACAAGCACGATCTTGTAAGGAGCGTGCGCGCGTGTTTCCGGCGTGGCGGCGCGAGTCACCAGCGCCGCGGAATGGACCGTCCCCGAGCCGCTCGCCGTCATATCTGCGGGATCGGGTGCGCCGCAAGCACTGCAGAATGTCCTGCGGAAATACTGAACCGCGCCGCAACTGACGCACCGTTGATAGACGATGGCGGGCTCACCCTGCGTCCAGTCCTGCTTGCGCCTCGCGTCGCTCATCGCACCCGCTCCAGGAACATGCTGACATGGGACGACAGCACGCCGCCGTCGCCATGCAGCAGCGCGGCCGGAAAATCGCACGAGATTTGCCGATCGCCGGCGCGGCCCGTCATCTGGCGACAGGTCTCCACCACATGCGCCATCGCGCCGCCAACTCCACAGTGGCCGTAGCTGAGCAGGCCGCCATGGGTGTTGAGCGGCAGGGCGCCGTCGCGTCCGAAATAGCCGCTTCGCACGCGAGCCGCCGCTTCGCCGCGTCCGGCGAGTCCCAGTTCCTCCAGCAACATCGCGAGCGTGATCGTAAAGCTGTCGTAGATGCCGGCATAGCCGACATCATCAACGCTCATGCCGGAGGCCTCGCTGGCACGGCGAAGCGCAATCGCGGCCCCCAGCTCATTGAAAGGCGGAATCTGCGTAACGTGCTGGTGGGTGTGCGCCTGCCCGCATCCTCGAATGCGAATGGCGGCTGCGCCCGTTGGCTCGCGACTGACGACGAATGCCGCGCCGCCATCCGACACCGGGCAGCAATCGAGCAATTTCAGTGGCGACGCCACCGGCTTGGACGCCATGACGTCAGCGACGGTGATCCTGTCGTGAAACTGTGCGCCGGGATGCGTCAGCGCGTGATCGCGCATCAGCACGGCGAATTCAGCCAGATCCTCCTCGGTCAGCCCGAACTCGTGCATGTAGCGTGACGCCACCAGGCCATAGTAAGCCGGAATGGTCGGCCCCAGCGGCACCTCGTAGTCGGGATGGCCGACCTGCGCCAAGGCCTGGATCGAGGCGTCGCGGCTCTGCCCGGTGAGACGGTTCTCGCCGCCAACGACAAGCACGTGTCGCGCAGCCCCGCCGTCGGCCACGAGATGCGCCAGCATCCCCATCGCCATTCCGGTCGCGCCGCCGACTTGCAGCGCATGGCAATAGGCGGGCTTGATGCCGAAGTGCTCGGCAAAGACGGTCGCGAGCATGATATGCGGCATCGTCGTGGAGTAGCCGCAGAGCAGACCGTCGATGTCGCCGCGCGTCAGGCCGGCATCGGCAACGGCGAGCTCAGCCGCACGCGTCATCAGATCGAGCGTCGATTGCCCCTCGTGCTTTCCGAAGGGCGTGAGTCCGACGCCCGTGATGAAGCTCATGACATCGCCCTTAATACGATTTCGGCAATCCCAGCACTTTCTCCGCAATGAAGCTGAGAATGAGTTGCGGGCTGATCGGCGCGATGCGCGGAATCATGACTTCTCGCAGGTATCGCTCGACGTGAAACTCCTTGGCGTAACCGAAACCGCCGTGGGTCATGACAGCCTGCTCGCAGGCCTGGAAGCCCGCCTCTGCCGCGAGATACTTCGCTGCGTTGGCGGCAGGACCGCACGGCAAGCCCTGGTCGTAGTGCCAGCCGGCCGACATCACCATCAGCCATGCGGCCTCGAGCTCCATCCAGTTCTTCGCCAGCGGATGCTGGATCGCCTGGTTCATGCCGATCGGCCGGTTGAAAACGATCCGGCTTTTTGCGTAGGCCGCCGCACGCGACAGCGCCAGCTTGCCGAGACCGACCGCCTCGGCCGCAATCAGGATGCGCTCCGGATTCATGCCGTGGAGAATGTATTCGAAACCCCGGCCTTCCTCGCCGATCCGATCGGCAACGGGAATTTCAAAATCCGCGAAGAACAACTCGTTGGAATCGACCGGTTTGCGGCCCATCTTCTCGATCTCGTGCACCGCGATCCGGCTGCGATCGAAATCCGTATAGAACAGGCTGAGACCACGCGTCGGCGTCTTGACCTCCTCGAGCGGCGTGGTGCGCGCCAAGAGCAGGATTTTTTCCGCGACTTGCGCGGTTGAAATCCAGACCTTCTGACCGTTGACGACATACTTGTCGCCCTGCCGCACCGCGCGGGTCTTGAGCTGCGTGGTGTTGAGGCCGGTGTTCGGCTCGGTGACGGCGAAGCAGGCGCGCTCCTCGCCTGATACTACCGGCGGCAACATACGCTCGCACTGTTCGGGCGTGCCGAACACCACCACCGGGTTCAAGCCGAACACGTTCATATGTACGGCGGAGGCGCCGGACATCCCGGCGCCGGACTCGGAAATCGTCCGCATCATGATCGCGGCGTCGGTAATGCCGAGGCCGGAGCCGCCGTAGGCTTCGGGAATGCAGATGCCGAGCCACCCCGCGTCCGCCATCGCCCGATGAAAGTCCTCGGGGAAGCCGCCTTCCTTGTCCTTCTTCAGCCAATAGGCATCATCGAAGCGCGTGCAAATCTTCGCAATGGCGTCGCGGATCGACTCCTGGCTTTCGGACAGCGCGAAATCCATGATTTATCTCCTCTCGCTCGGCGCAAGCGGCGCATTGGTCACGCCCTCGCGCGCAAGGGCCTCGATCTCGTCGGCGGAAAATCCGAATTCGCCCAGAATTTCGGCGCTCTGCTCGCCGAGCCGCGGTGCAAGTCGCGTGGTCTCCGCCTGGGTGTCCGACCACGTGGCCGAGACCCGCATATTGCGGATCGATCCTTCGGTCGGATGCTCGACGACCGGGAAGAAGTCCTTCGCGACCAGGTGCGGGTCGGTCAGAATGCTTTCAAGATCGTGCATCGGCAGCGTCGGGATATCGGCGTCGTTGAGAATCCTGGTCCACTCCGCCGTGGTCTTCTGTTCAAGCATGCGCGCAAGTTCGGCATAGACCTCGTCGATGTTTTGCGCGCGCGCCGCGAACGTCGAAAATTTCGGATGAACCCGCAAATCCTCTCGGCCGGTGGCGGTGAAGAAGCTGTTCCACTGCTTGTCGTTATAGACGATGACGCAGATATAGCCGTCCGCCGTCTTGTACGGGCGGCGGTCCTTGGAAAGGTGACGCGGGTAGCCGCCCTTGTCGAGAGGCGGCTCGTAGGTCAGGCCGCCCATGTGATCGCCCATGACAAAGCTCGTCATGGTTTCAAGCATGGGAATGTCGAGACGTTGCCCGCGCCCGGTGCGATCGCGATGCACAAGGCTGGCACAGATCGCGCCGACGGCGGCGAGACCGACGATGCGGTCGACCAGCGCGTTCGGGACGTAACGCGGCGTGCCGTCGCCACCGCGCGCCATCAGATGCGCCAGTCCCGAGCCGCCCTGGATCAGGTCGTCATAAGCGGGCTTCGCGGCATACGGACCTTCCTGACCGAAGCCGAAGACGCCGGCGTAGATCAGGCGCGGATTGACCTTGGACACCACGTCATAGCCAAGTCGCAGCCGTTCCATCGCCTGCGGACGGACGTTGTAGACCAGCACATCGGCACTCGCGAGCATACGCAACAAGGCATCGCGGCCGGCGTCCTTCTTGAGGTTGAGACAGATGCTGCGCTTGTTGCGGTTGGCGTTGAGGAATACCGGCCCCATGCCCGGATGCCGCGTGGGACCGATCAGGCGGGTCACGTCGCCATCGAGCGATTCCACCTTGATGATGTCGGCCCCGTAGTCGCCGAGCGTCTGCGTGGCATAAGGCCCCATCAGCACCGTCGTAAGGTCGACAATCCTGATGCCCTGCAATGGTCCCATGGCCCGCTCCACTCCCGTGCGATATTCCGCGGCACGGTCATCCGGCCGGCCTATCGCCGCCACGTAACGTCAGGCGATCAGCGAGATCAAGGGCGTCGGCCGAATGGAGGCATGCGTCTGGCCGGCGGTCTGGAGATCACGTCTTCTGGAGAGCGTCTCTGGCCTTCAGCAATTTCTCGAGCTCTTCGCTCTGCTCGCGGATGCGATCGGCATTCCGCTCCTCGTTCCGGCCGCCCGACAGCGCCGCCGCCTGTTCGATCAGTTGACGAATATTGTCCTGTAGGATGGCAATACGATCATTCAATTCCGGCAGCGATAACGAGCTTTCGTCGGACATGTTCGGACCTCGCGGGATCATCTGCATGAGAAAGCTATCTCATTCGTGAGAGAACCGGTAGTCGCCCCGATCACCCTTGCCGTCCCATCATCTGCCGCAATTCGGTCTTCAGAACCTTGCCGTAGTTATTCTTCGGCAGCGCATCCAGATAGACATAACGCTTCGGCCGCTTGAAGCGCGCAATCGAGGCGAGACAGTGCGCGTCGAGCGTCGCGTCGTCCGCGGCGGCTCCGGGATTGAGCACCACGCAGGCCACGACGATCTCGCCCCAGTCGGCATCGGGCACGCCGATGGCGGATACCTCGCGCACATCGGGATGTGTCAACAGGGCTTCCTCCACCTCGCGCGGATAGATGTTGGTGCCGCCAGAGATGATGACATCCTTGGAGCGATCCGACAGCGTCAGGAAGCCATCTTCGTCCAGCCGCCCGACATCGCCGGTACGCAGCCAGCCGTCCTTCAGCGTCTCCGCATTGGCCTTCGGATTGTTCCAGTAGCCGAGCATGACCGCAGCGCCCTTGGCCTCGATCTCGCCGGTCTCGCCCGCAGGCAGCGGCTTGCCCTCGGCATCTGTAATGCGGACTTCCATCACGCTCTGCGCCGGACCGGCCGACGCCAGCCGCTCCAGGTAGCGCGGATGCGACGTATCCGCGTGCCAGCGACGGCCGAGGGCGGTGATCGTCATCGGCGACTCGCCCTGCCCGTAGATCTGCACGAACTTCTGGCCCATGGCGGCGATGGCGTCCTGGATGTCGGCGAGGTACATCGGGCCGCCGCCGTAGATAATGGTGCGGATGCCGTCGCCCCTGTCGCCCAAACGCTTCGCGGCATCGACGAGGCGGCGCACCATTGTCGGCGCGGCAAACATCACGACGTTGCCGAGTTGCCTGCCGAGCGCCAGCACCTCCTCCGGCTCGAAGCCGCCGGATTCCGGCACCACGTGCCGGCCTCCCGTGCGGACATGCGGAAAATTATACAGGCCCGCGCCATGCGAGATCGGCGCTGCGTAGAGCGAAGCGTCGTCTGGCAGGGGCGTATCGACATCTGCGATGTAGCACATCGACATGGCGACCAGATTGCCGTGACTCAACATCACGCCCTTGGGACGGCCTGTCGTGCCCGACGTGTAGAACAGCCACGCCAGATCGTCGGTCTCGCGCGGCAGCGGCGTTGGCTCGCCTGCACCGTCGCGCGCGTTTCGATAGTCGTCCGACTCCATCGAGATCATCGGCATCGCCGGCGGCAGATCGGCCTTCGCCACGAGCAGCGCCTCGCGCGAGTCATCATCGACGAAGGCGAGCTTCGCCTCGGCGTTGCTGCAGATCCATGCCGCCTCCTTGCCGTGCAGCTTGGCGTTGATCGGAATCGCAGCCGCGCCGATCCACCAGATGCCGTAGAGGCATTCGAGATACTGCGTGCAGTTCGAGGCGAACAGCGCGATGCGGTCGTCGGGCATGATCCCGTATTCGCGCACGAGATGCGCACCGACCGCGGCTGCGCGCCGCGCGAAGGTCGCGTAATCGGCATCGATGCGCGTCCCCGTGAGCAGCGCGGGCGCCGCCGGACGCAGCTTCGCCGTCGCCGCCAGCCATTGCGCGATGTTCATCGCGGCAGCTCCGCCGACCTACTTCGCCGGCTCGAGGATCGAGACGTAATTCGCCACCGCCGCTCCGCCCATGTTGAAGATGCCGGCGAGCTTCGGATTTTTGAGCTGCATGCCTTCCGGCGCCTCGCCTGCAAGCTGCATCGCGCTCATCACGTGCATGGAGACGCCGGTGGCGCCGATCGGATGGCCCTTGGCCTTAAGGCCGCCGGACGGATTGATCGGCAGCTTGCCATCCTTCTGAGTCCAGCCTTCCTTGATGGCGCGCGCACCCTGCCCCTTCGGCGTGAGGCCCATCGCTTCATATTCGATCAGTTCGGCGATGGTGAAGCAATCATGGGTCTCGACGAAGGACAGATCGGAGAGCGCCACACCCGCCTTCGCGAGCGCCTGCTGCCATGCCGTGGTGCAGCCCTCGAAATCGAGGATATTGCGCTTCGACATCGGCAGGAAATCCTGCGCGTGCGCCGTCGCACGAATGTTGACCGCCTTGCGCGCCGACTTCGCGGCGTCCGCGCTCATCAGCACCAGCGCGGCCGCGCCGTCCGACACCAGCGAGCAATCGGTGCGCTTCAGCGGTCCCGCGACGAACGGATTCTTCTCGCTTTCGGAGCGGCAGAAGTCGTAGCCGAAATCCTTGCGCATCTGCGCATAGGGGTTGGCGACGCCATTCTTGTGGTTCTTGGCGGCGATCATCGCCAGCGCGTCCGATGCGTCGCCGTATTTCTGGAAATAGGCCTGCGCGATCTTGCCGAACACGCCGGCGAAACCGCCGGGCGTATCGCCATCCTCAGGCAGATAGGAGGCTCGCAACAGGTTGCGGCCGATTTCCGGACCCGGCGTGCGGGTCATCTGCTCGACGCCCACCACCAGCACGGTCTTGGCTGCACCCGAGGCGATGGCACGGATACCCTGATGCACCGCGGCCGATCCGGTGGCGCAGGCATTCTCCACGCGCGTTGCCGGCTTGAAACGGAGCTGCGGATCGGCCTGCAGCACCAGCGAAGCGGTAAAATCCTGCGGCGAGAAGCCGGCGTTGAAGTGGCCGAGCACGATCTCGTCGACGTCACCAGCCGTAATGCCCGCATCCGCCAGCGCCTCGGTCGCGGCCCGCACCACCAGACTCTCGACGGTCTCGGCGTCGAATTTTCCGAATGGCGTATGCGCCCATCCAACGATGCTGGCGGTCATGATCGTGCTCCCTTGCTGGTTTCCTGGCTGTCCCGGTTCGCGTCTGCTAGAAATATAGTCTACCGATAGCGCGAGTTCAGCGCGATTGCAGCATTTTCATTGTCCGCTGGCACATGGCGGTTATGCCGGCCCAGTTGCCGGAGCGGATATCGGATGCCGGGCAGAGCCAGGAACCGCCGACCGCGACCACATTCGGCTCCGACAGCCATGTGGCGGCGTTGGCCTCGCCGATGCCGCCAGTCGGGCAGAACCGCACCTGCGGAAACGGCCCGGCAAGCGCCCTGAGGGCCTTGAGACCGCCGGCCTGTTCGGCGGGAAAGAATTTGGCCAGATGGAAACCGTATGCCAGCACCATCATCAGTTCCGATGCGGTCGCAATTCCCGGCGCAAACGGCAACGCGCTCGCGGCCGCGGCCTTCAACAGATCGGGCGTCGCGCCGGGGCTGATGCCGAACCGCGCGCCGAGGGTTTCCGCGCGAGCCAGGTCGTCCGGGTTCAAAATTGTCCCGATGCCGACGATCGCGTCGGGCACCTCGGCGATGATCGCTTTCGCCGCGTCGATGGCGAGCGGAGTCCGCAACGTCACCTCCAGCATGCGGATGCCACCGGCGACCAAGGCGCGCGCCAGCGGCACCGCATCTGCAAGCCGGTCGATGGTCAGGACGGGAATGACCCGCGCCGACGCAAACAGCGCCGCGAGCGTATCGTCGCGATTGTCCGTTGCGCTCATGACCTCACCTCTTCAACACATCCACGGGCATCGCCGCGCGCGGAATGATCGCGCCGGAGTATCCGACGACAACGCCCGCCAGCCGGTGGCCTGCTTCAGCAGCCTCGAATGGAGATGCACCGTGATGCCGGGCGGCAAGATAGGCCGCCGCAAAACTGTCGCCGGCCGCCGTCGTGTCGACGACAGGATGCATCAGCGGCGCGGCTTTGACCATCCGCTCGTGTCCATCGACACGCACGATACATGCTGGCTCCGCGAGTTTCAGCACCGTTTCGGGTGAAGGAATCCGCGCCAGCAAATCCGCATCGCCTGCATCCGGATAAAGCGGGAGCAAATCCTCGGTCGAGGCAAGAACGATATCCGCGATGGCGAATGTCTCGTTGTAGGCTCGCCGCGTCAGGTCCTGATCCGGCCAGCCCCGCGCGCGAAAGTTGGTGTCGAAAGCGATACGCGCTCCGCTCGCGCGGACGCGCTTCAGCGCTGCCAACAGCCGCGAACGCCCTTCCTCGCCATACAGCGACAGCGTGATGGCGGAAAGATAGATGATCGCATCGCCAGCGAACGACGACAGCAATTCGTCAGTCTGCGGCAGCCGCATCAGGTCTCGCGCAGCCGCACTCTCACGCCAATGGAAGAAGCGCCGCTCGCCCCGCTCATCGGTCTCGATCATGTAAAGGCCGGGCAGCTTGCCCTTGAGCCGTTGCACGCGCGCGACCCCAACGCCTTCCGCCGCCCAGCCGGCAATCATCTCATCGCTCATGGTATCGTCGCCGAGCGCGGTGACGTAGTCGGTCGCGACGCCGAGCCGCGCCAGATAGACCGCCGTGTTCAGGGTATCGCCGCCATAGCCGCGCGCGTAGAGCGTGCTGTCCGACTGCTTCAGTTCGATCATGCATTCGCCGACGCAGGCCACGCTGGTCATGATCGAATCCGCAAGATGTCAGTTGACGAACTTGCCGCCGAGCTCGTCCTCGATGTGAATACGGATGATGTCGTCGAACGTCTTCTCGTCAGTGGTGAACCCGAGCTTGCGCGCGCGCGCGGTATCGAAATTGCGCGGCCAGCCGGCGACGATGCCGATGATGGTCGGGTCCGGCTCGCGCTTGATCCGCGCCACCACGCTCTTGCCGGCGACCCGTTCCAGCGCCGCGATCTGCTCGCCGACCGTCGCCGCAAGACCGGGCATGCTGAGCGCGCGACGCGGTCCCATCGGGGCCGTATCCATCGTCCCGGCATGAATCAGGAAGCCGACGGCCGAGCGCGGCGTCGCGTGCCAGTGCATCACGTCCTCGGACACCGGCAGAACCGCTCCCTTGCCGGCCAGCGGCTCGCGGATGATGTTGGAAAAGAAGCCGGACGCCGCCTTGTTGGGTGCGCCGGGCCGCACGCAGATCGTCGGGAGGCGGATGCTGACCCCGTCGAGCATCCCCTTGCGGGTGTAATCGGAGATCAGGAGTTCGCAGATCGCCTTCTGCGTGCCGTAGCTCGTCAGCGGCGCGGACAGGAACTCGTCGCCGATTTTCTCGGGGAACGGCGCGCCGAACACCGCGATCGACGAGGTGAACACCAGTCGCGGCTTGTAATCGCTTCCGACAGCGCGGATGGCGTCGATCAGGTAGCGGGTGCCGTCGAGATTGATGCGATAGCCCTTGTCGAAATCGGCTTCCGCCTCGCCGGATACGATCGCGGCGAGATGAAAGATCACGTCCGGCCGTCCCGCCGCCACCAACGGCCCCGCGGCCCGCGGATCGGCAAAATCGCTGGTCACGATCTCGACCGGGATCGACGTATTCGGCTTTGCCGGCGCCACCACGTCCTGCAGCGTCAGCTTGCTGATATCGCGATTGCCGAGGCGGCCGTCGCGCGCCAGACGCTCCGTCAACTTGCGGCCGACCATGCCTGCCGCGCCGAGAACGAGGATATGCAACGAAAACTCCTATTCCTTCACCGCGCCGGTCATCGCCGACACGTAGTGCTCGACGAAGAAGGCGTAGAGGATCACCAGCGGCAGCGAACCGACCAGCGCGCCGGCCATCAGCGATCCCCACTTGTAGATATCGCCGTCGACGAATTCGTTGACGATCGCCACCGGCACCGTCTTGTTCGGCGTCGATTGCAGGAATGTCAACGCATAGATGAACTCGTTCCAGCACAGCGTGAACGAGAAGATGAATGCCGAGATCAAACCGGGCACCGCGAGCGGCAGGATGATCTTGACCAGGATCTGCCAGCGCGACGCGCCGTCGATCAGCGCGCACTCCTCCAGTTCATAGGGAATGGTCTTGAAGTATCCCATCAGCAGCCAGGTCGAGAACGGAATCAGCAGCGTCGGATAGACCAGGATCAGCGACAGCGGTGAATCGAACAGGCCATAAGCCTGGATCACCGAGGCCAGCGGGATGAACAGGATCGACGGCGGGACAAGGTAAGCGAAGAAGATCAGCACTCCGACCGTATCCGCCCCTTTGAAGCGCAGCCGCACGATGGCATAGGCTGCAAGCACGCTGGCGAAGATCGATAGTATCGTCGCGCAAGTCGCGACGTACATCGTATTCCAAAGCCAGCGCGGATACTGTGTTTCGAACAGCAGCTTTTCGATGTGCTTCAGCGTCGGATGAACGACCCAGAACGGGTTGTAGGTGTTCATGTCGATGAGCTGCTCGTCCGGCTTGATGGACGTCAGCGCCATCCAGTAGAACGGAAACAGCAGCACGATCAGGATCACGAACAGCGGCAGATAGAGCGTAACGAGCCGCTTCGGCAGCGACTCCAGATAGCTCATGCCTTCGGTATCGTCGTCCCTGGCGAGATTTTGCGCGGCCGTGACGGCGGTTTTGGGTTGCAGGGCTGAATCAGTCATTGCCGGCCCCCTGCTGCCATTTGCGTCGCTGCATGCCGAACCACGAGATCGCGATCGCCGCCAGCAGGAACGGGATCATGGCGGTGGCGATCGCGGCGCCCTCTCCGAGCCGCCCGGAGATGATGCCGCGCTGGTAGCTCAGCGTCGCCATCAGATGCGTTGCGTTGACCGGGCCGCCGCGGGTCAGCGCCCACACAAGCTGGAAGTCGGTGAAGGTGAACAGCACCGAGAACGTCATGACCACAGCGATGATCGGCGTCAGCAGCGGATAAGTGATATGGCGGAAACGCTGCCAGTCGGTCGCCCCGTCGAGCGTTGCCGCCTCGTAGAGCGACGGCGATACGGTCTGCAGGCCCGCCAGCAACGTAATCGCGACGAACGGCACGCCGCGCCAGATATTGGCGAAGATCACGCTGGCGCGCGCCCAGTTCTCGCTGCCGAGGAAATCGATGTTCTGGTGGATCAGGCCGAGCTTGATCAGCGACCAGGAAATGATCGAGAACTGCGCATCGTAGATCCACCAGAACGCGATCGCCGACAGCACCGTCGGCACGATGAAAGGGATCAGCACGATCGCACGAATAAAAGCCTTGAACGGCATGTGCCGGTTCAACAACAGCGCGAGGTAAAGGCCGATGGCAAATTTGATGGTGCTCGCGATGATTGTGTAAAGCAGCGTGTTGAAGACCGACAGCCAGAAGATGGCGTCGTCCCACAGCCAAGCATAGTTATCGAGGCCGACGAAAATGCCGGCCCGGCCGATGCGCTCATCGGTAAAGCTCATCCAGATGCCGAGCCCGAGCGGATAAGCCAGAAACAGGATCAGGAACGCCGCCGCCGGCAGCATGAACCATAATGCAAGAACGTTGCGGTTGGTCCGCAGCCGCTCCCACAGCGGCAGTGCTTCCACGCGCGCCGCCTGCGGAGGCATTGATGTCTGGACGGTCGTCATTCAGTTCCAACTCCAAATCGGCGGATGGCGCTCGGGTCTCTCGATACCCAGGCGCCGCCCCGATTTCCAGGAAGCGCAGGCCGGCGCGGGTCCCCCGCGCCGGCTCTGTGTCATCAATGACGGAAGATGCGCTTGGCGGACTTTTCCGCCGTCGCCATCGCCGTTTTCACGTCCTCGCGCCCCGTGCAGTAGTTCGCGAACATGTCGACCACCACGAAGTCGGCGATCGCCGCGGCTGCATTCTCGCCCATCTTGCCGATGCCGGCGGGCGTCGTCGCCGTCTCGGCCACGTTGCGATACGGCGTGTTCTTGGGATCGGCCGTCCAGATCGGGTTCTTCTCGTAGCCAAGCAGGAACGGTGAGAGATACCCCTGTGCCGCCTCGACCCATGGGTTGAACTGCGCCGGCTCCATCATGAACGCGGTGAAGGCCTTACAGGTTTGCGGGAACTTGGTGAAATTGTAGACCAGAATGGGGAAGCCGAGATGCAGTTCCCGCGTCTTGCCGTCGACGCCAGGCGGCAAGTGGGCGTGATTGATGTCCTCGGCCATCTTCGGATTCTCGGTCTTCGCGGTCACGTAGATCGAGATACCGTTGACGGTGAGATAGAGCTGACCCGCGCCGAAAGCCTTGTTATTGGAGCTGTCGTTCCAGGACGCCGTGCCCGGAATGAAGTTGTCGTACAAGCCCTTCACGTATTCGAGCGCCTTGGCGGTCTCCGGCGAGTTGATGACGACCTTGTTGTCCTTGTCGATCAAATTGCCGCCGTGGGCCCACAACGCCCAGTGCAGCCAGCCGTTGGCGTCGCCCGAGGCGTGACCGAGCGCCATGCCGGCAGGGGTGTTGTTTTTTTTCAGGCCCTTGACGAGGTCGGCGAAGCCGGCGAGATCCTTCGGGAATTCCTTGTGACCGGCCTTCTCGGCCGCCGACATGCGGTAGTTGACGAGACCGCCGGTGGCTGCCACGGGAACGCCGATCCACTTGCCGTTGAGCATGCCGTAGTCCTTGCCGGACTGGGACCATCCTCCGCACTTGTCGCCCAGATAGTTGGCCACGTCGGTCATGTCGGTGCACTTTTCCGGGAACAGGAACGGCAGCGAGTACAGACCCCAGACCATATCGAGGCCCTGCCCGGTATTGGCGGCGACCGACGCCTTGGGCTGGATGTCGTCGTAGGATTCGTTGGAGACGTTGATGGTGACGTTGTTGGCTTTCTGGAATGCATCCACGATCTTCATGAACGCAACATCTTCGGCTTCGACGAACCGCTTCCAGCGCAGCAGGTTGACCTTGGCGCCGGCCTCCGGTTTCCACTGTGAGGTCTGCGCCCAGGCCTTGGCATAACCCAGCAGTTCGTCGGCGGACATGGTTGCCGCGGCGGCAAGCAATGTGGCGCCGCCCTTGAGCAATGAACGCCGGTTGGTCTTGAATTGAGTCATTCTTCTCTCCCCTGCTGTTTGATCTTGCTAGTGTTAGAGTGCTCAAGTGTGATCGTGTGTGGAGGCGACCCTCCAGTCGATCAAAGTCGACGCCCGCTATCCTTGTCGAACAAGTGAGCGGCGGTCACGCGCGGACGCAGATGAATCCTGTCGCCGGGCTTGACGTCGTGACGATCGCGGAACACCGCGATGATATCCTGCGTTCCGATCCGCGCGACGATCTGCGTTTCCGAGCCGGTCGGCTCCACCACCGCCACCTCGGCTTCGATGCCGTCGCCGCCAAGCTCGAGATGCTCCGGACGCACGCCGTAGACGACAGGCCGTCCATCGGAGGCGGCGGGCGCGGTGGCGATCGGCAATTTGGCGCCATTGTCGGTTTCGACATAGGCCTGCCCATTCGATTTCAGGTGCCCGGTGAGGAAATTCATCGCCGGCGAGCCAATGAATCCCGCCACGAACTGATTGTCCGGCTTGTCGTAAAGTTCGAGCGGAGACCCCATCTGCTCGACGATGCCGTCGTGCATCACGACGATCTTGTCGGCCATCGTCATGGCCTCGATCTGATCGTGCGTTACATAGACGGTGGTGGTCTTCAGCCGCTGGTGCAGTTCCTTGATCTCGGTGCGCATGGCCACGCGTAGCTTGGCGTCGAGATTCGAGAGCGGCTCGTCGAACAGAAATACCTGCGGATCGCGCACGATCGCGCGCCCCATCGCAACACGCTGACGCTGACCGCCCGACAACTGGCGCGGGAAGCGCTCGAGCAACGGCGTCAGCGCCAGAATGTCGGCCGCGCGCTTGACCCGCGTTTGGATGTCGGCAGTCGTCGCGCCGCGGAGTTTCAGCGAAAAACCCATGTTCTGCGCTACCGTCATGTGCGGATAGAGCGCGTAGTTCTGGAACACCATGGCGATGTCCCGCTCCTTCGGCTGCACGTTATTGACGACGCGATTGCCGATGGCGATGGTTCCGGAGGTGATATTCTCAAGGCCCGCGAGCATGCGCAGCAGGGTCGATTTGCCGCAACCCGAAGGGCCGACCAGAACGACGAATTCGCCGTCCTCGATCGGAACGCTTACGCCGTGCAATACCTCGAAGCCGCCGAACGATTTCCGAACGTCTTGAATCTGCACCGACGCCATGAACGCTCTCCCTGTACTGCCTGGCGTCGTCCGGCATCGCGCCGTCGCGGCTTAAGTCCCGCCCGCGATATTCGGGTCCGAGATAGCAGGCATTGTGTCCCTGCTCGCAAGGCTAGCAATGGCTTGATAGCGCTGTCAATCATCGTTTACCTTCGGCCGGACAAGACGAGCGTGGCATAGGTCGAAAGTCGCATGGATCGAAAACGCACTTCGTCCGGCAAAGCCCGGTTGACCGAAGTCGCCAAACTGGCAGGCGTCAGTCCGATTACGGCATCACGGTTCTTCCGAAATCCCGCAGCGCTGTCCGCAAGCAAACGGGAGCGCGTGGAAAGCGCCGCGCGGGAACTCGGCTATGTTCCGAATCTCGCCGCGCGCACGCTGGCGTCGCATCGCAGCGAAGTCATCGGCGTACTGATACCATCGCTGACCAACAATGTTTTCTCCGACGTGCTGCGTGGCGTCTACGATGCATCCGAAGGCAGCCGCTACAGCATCCAGCTCGCCAATACGCGCTACAGCAATCTGCAGGAAGAACGGCTGCTGCGGATTTTTCACGGGCAGAAGCCCGCCGGATTGATCGTAACCGGAATCAACCAGACTGAAGACTCCCGCGCGATCTTGCGGAACATGGATTGCCCGGTGGTCCAGATCATGGAGATCGGTCCCGAGCCCGTCGACATGATGGTAGGATTTTCGCACAATGACGCGGCTTTTGCTGCGGTTTCACATTTGCTTGAGCGGGGCTACCGGCGGATCGGCTTTCTTGGCGCGCGGATGGATCCTCGCGGGCAACGCCGCTTCGAAGGATACCGCGATGCGTTGAAGGCGGCGTCGCTGTTCGATCAGCGTCATGTGGTGACGACCTTGTCGCCATCGACCGTACCACTCGGTGGCAGCCTGCTGTCCGATCTTGTCGAGCGGGCGCCGGACATCGATGCGGTGTTCTGCATCAACGATGATATCGCGCTCGGCGCCCTGTTCGAATGCCAGCGCCGCCAGATCGCCGTGCCGGAACAACTTGCAATCATGGGATTCAACGATCTCGAATTCATGGCTTCCGCGGTCCCGTCCCTGACCAGCGTTCGTACCAATCGCTACGAAATGGGCCGCAAGGCGATCGAGATGCTGAGCGCCGCGATGAGTGGGACCCCTTCCCCGCAACGTGTCACCGACCTCGGCTTCGAAATCATCGCGCGCGAGAGTTCGGCTCCCCGGCGCGCCTGAAGTCCCCTGTCCGGACATCACGTTTTCGCGGGATGAAAAAATGGTAGCGGTGTCATCCGGCCGGCGATAAGTTGCCAACGCGGAAACGACCGATCCGGGCCGCATCGACGCCAGAGCGTCAACGAATGAATTTGCGCGGGAGAGACCATTGCAGACAAACGCCAACGGGCATGCCGGCACCAACGGCCAACGCCGCAAACTTCGCTCCAGCGCCTGGTTCAACGATCCGCATAACCCCGGCATGACGGCGCTCTATCTGGAGCGTTACCTGAATTATGGGCTGACCCGCGAAGAATTGCAGTCCGGCAAACCCATCATCGGCATCGCGCAGACCGGCAACGACCTGTCGCCCTGCAACCGGCACCATCTCGAACTGGCCCACCGCGTCCGCGAGGGCATCCGCACCGCTGGCGGTATCGCCATGGAGTTTCCGACCCACCCGATCCAGGAAACCGGCAAGCGCCCGACCGCCGCGCTCGACCGCAACCTTGCCTATCTCAGCCTCGTCGAAGTCCTGTTTAGTTATCCGCTCGACGGCGTGGTGCTGACCACCGGTTGCGACAAGACCACGCCGGCCTGCCTGATGGCCGCCGCCACCGTCAACATCCCGGCGATCGTGCTGTCGGGGGGGCCGATGCTCAACGGCTGGTTCAACGGCGAGCGCACCGGCTCCGGCACCGTGGTCTGGAAGTCGCGCGAGCGGCTTGCCGCCGGCGAAATCGACTACGAGGAGTTCATGTCCATCGTGGCCTCGTCGGCGCCGTCGGCCGGTCACTGCAACACCATGGGCACCGCCTCCACCATGAACTCGCTGGCGGAGGCGCTCGGCATGTCGCTGCCGGGCTGCGCCGCGATCCCGGCGCCCTACCGCGAGCGCGGCCAGATCGCCTACGAGACCGGCGTGCGCGCCGTGGAGATGGTGTGGGAAGACCTCAAGCCGTCCGATATTCTCACGCGCAAGTCGTTCGAGAACTGCATCGTCATCAACTCGGCGATCGGCGGCTCGACCAACGCGCCGATCCACATCAACGCGCTGGCGCGCCATGTCGGCGTCGAACTCGACATCGACGACTGGCAGAAGATCGGCCATGACGTGCCGCTGCTGGTCAACATGCAGCCCGCCGGCTTCTATCTCGGCGAGGAATATCACCGCGCCGGCGGCGTGCCCGCTGTGGTCGGCGAGCTGATCCGCCACAAACGCATTCATGAAGACGCGATGACGGTCAATGGCAAGACCATGGGCGACAACTGCCGCGACGCGGTGAAGCCGGACAACGACGTCATCTGGAGCTACGACAAGCCGCTGGTGAAGGACGCCGGCTTCCTCGTGCTGCGCGGCAACCTGTTCGATTCCGCTATCATGAAGACCAGCGTGATCTCCAAGGAGTTCCGCGACCGCTATCTGTCCAACCCGAAGGACCCCAACGCGTTCGAAGGCCGCGCCATCGTGTTCGAGGGTCCTGAGGACTACCACGACCGCATCGACGATCCCTCGCTCGAGATCGACGAGAACTGCATGCTGTTCGTCCGGGGCACCGGGCCGATCGGCTATCCCGGCGGCGCCGAGGTGGTGAACATGCAGCCGCCGGCCGCATTGATCAAACGCGGCATCCTCTCCCTGCCCTGCATCGGCGACGGCCGCCAGTCCGGCACGTCGGGCTCGCCCTCGATCCTCAATGCGTCGCCGGAAGCCGCCGCCAATGGCGGACTTGCGATCCTGCGCACCGGCGACAGGGTCCGCATCGACCTCAACAAGGGCACCGCCGATATCCTGATCTCCGAGGCCGAGGTGAAGAAGCGCCACGACGAGCTGATGGCCAAGGGCGGGTTCGCCTACCCCGCCAACCAGACCCCGTGGCAGGAGCTCTATCGCAACACCGTCGGCCAGCATGCGACAGGCGCGTGCCTCGAACTGGCGACGCGCTATCAGAATATCGCCGGCACGGTCGGCGTGGCCAGGCACAATCATTAATGCATGCCGCGCGCATTCCTCGCAACAATCCAACGTCATGGCCGGGCTTGCCCCGGCCATCCGCGTCTGCTCTTGATTGAAGAGGAAGAAAACCGTGGATGCCCGGCACCGCAGACAAGTTTATGCAGTCTGCGGCTGCTATGGCCGGGCATGACGATCGAAGCGTCCGGATACAAGGAGCCATCAAATGTCCGACCGACTGAAAGGCAAGCGCGCCTTCGTGACTGCGGGAGCCGTCGGCATTGGCCGCGCCTGCGCGATTGCGTTCGCGCGTGAGGGCGCGACCGTCGTCGCAACCGACATCGACGAGAAGGGATTGGCGCTGGTCGCCAAGGAAGGCGTTTCGGAAGTCGCGCGCCTGGACGTCCGCGACGGCAGCGCCGTCGAAGCCATGGCGAAGCGCGTCGGCACCGTGGACATCCTGCTGAACGCCGCCGGTTTCGTCCATCACGGCACCGCGCTGGAATGCTCCGACGCCGATTGGGATTTCTCGTTCGACCTCAACGTCAAATCCATGCACCGGACCATTCGCGCCTTCCTCCCGGCCATGCTGGCCGCGGGCAAAGGCTCCATCGTCAACATCGCGTCCGCCGCCGGCGCGATCAAGGCCGCGCCGAACCGCTATGTCTACAGCGCAACCAAGGCCGCCGTCGCCGCCCTGACGCGCTCCGTCGCCGCCGATTTCATCACCCGCGGCATCCGCTCCAACTGCATCTGCCCCGGCACGATCGAGACGCCGTCGATGCTTGGGCGGGCGTCCGCCGCGGGACCGCACGGCATGGAGGCGTTCGTGGCGCGCCAGCCGATGGGCCGGCTCGGCACGCCCGAGGAAATCGCCGCGCTCGCCGTCTATCTCGCCAGCGACGAAAGCGCCTTCACCACCGGCGTCGCCCACGTCATCGACGGCGGCTGGACGCTTTGATGCTTTTTCTCACCTCTCCCCGTTTACGGGGAGAGGTCGGAGACTGCGCGCAGCAAAGTCTCCGGGTGAGGGGCATAGCAACAAAAAGAGCCCCTCACCCCAACCCTCTCCCCGCAAGTGCGGGGCGAGGGAGAGCGATTTCGTTGCCGCGACACCGGCCCGTTACCGCAGGTGTTGCAAATATTCTGCGAAAGGACAAATGGACATGAACAAGATCGATCTCAACGGCCGTTGCGCGGTCGTGACCGGCGGCGCGCAAGGCTTTGGCCGCGCCATCACCGAACGCTTCGTCGCCTCGGGCGCCAAGGTCGCGATCTGGGATCATGACCAGCCGCTGGCGGAAAA
>DASZVY010000080.1:0-16649 GCA_035546855.1 Nitrobacter sp.
ATGATAGCGTTCTCAAAAATTTCGAATCGGGTCTGCGCGTCCTGCTCAAGACCTTCTTTCTTTCGTCATGGTGCTGGTTGCCTCCTGCCGGTCAAACGGCGTTTCAGGCTGGTCGTGTCTTGATGCAATTTCAGAAGGTGCACGTCAGTATCGTCAGGTCGATCCGCCAGGTCAGTCTGGTCCGGGACTGGCAACGCGCCCGCGGCGAGAACTCGATCCCGCGGATCGCGGATTTCGTGCCGAACGAGCGCGCCGGAGATGCGGTCGACATTCTGATCAACGAGGTCCATCGCGGCGGCGGCCGCCTGTCCTATCTGTGCCAGGTCGCAGGCGATCGGGCCGTCCAGGTCTTTGGCGAGGCGCTGCAGGCGCGCTTCCTCCATGAGTGTCTGGATGCGCCGATGGCCCGGGCGGTGCAGCCGATCTGGGATGCGTGCATCCACAACAGGCTGCCGGTCTATTCCATCGTGCCGGTAATGGACCCTGACGGTGTGCCGGTGACGCTGGAGCAGATTTTTCTTCCCTATGGCCGCCGGGACGGGACCGAGGCGGATGTCATGGTGGCGGCCTTGCATGCCTGGAGCACCGAAGGCCGCTTCGCCCATCGGGGCCTGTTGCGCAATATCGCCAAGACACCGCTGCACTGGGCGGTTCTGGTGGATCCGTCGATGGCGAATGCGGCGCGGCCGACGGTGCCGCCGCTTCATGCGGGCGATGAAATCGTTCTCGACTAAAGCGGGATGACATGAGGTTGACTCACCGTCATTGCGAGGAGCCCAAGGGCAACGCGCAGCGTTGTCCCGGAGCGACGAAGCATCCCTCACCCTAACCTCCCCCGCGTGCGAGGGAGGGAAGGGAGGGGGCTCTGGATCGCTTCGCGGAGCCTGTCATCGGGCGGCTTCGTGGCGCGTTGAAGACGCGCGTGAACGCGCTTGCGGCGCCGAGCCGTTGGCTCGCAATGACAGCGCGGGTTGGTTCAACCTGACTTCATCATATTCTAAGAGACTGTTTGAAAAGTTTGCTTTTGGGGTGTCCCGGGCGCGCTGCGGCACGTGGTGACGCTGCGCAGAACCGGGATCGTTGCGGTCAACATCGCAAAGGCCCCGGATCAGCAGCGCACCGTTTCACGCTGCGCTGCGTCCGGGGAACGACCGAGTGGGTGCCCGACGACTTCAAACAGTCTCTAAGCCTCCGGCCCAGGGCCGCCGGTCGCGCCCCCCCTCCCTTGGCAATGAACGGTCGGACCCACGCCGTCCCCCGCAAGTTTCTTTCGTGAGGTTCCCCACATCGCCGCAACTGGAGAGCATCTAGGTTCCCGGCGCGGGGCAGCCATTTTCGCTCCGCAATTGAACCTCAGAAGCCTCTTGACTAACTCTTGTAATGGCGCGATGCAGCGTCAAATTTCATAGCATTCGCAATGGCTTTTTGCGGTGCACCCATGAAGAAGGGTGGTTTTCTACGCCGCCGCCCGTCGGAAGAAGCAAAGCCCATGAGCGCCTTTCATCGAGAGAAAGTCCTTTCCGTCCGCCATTGGACCGATACCCTTTTCAGCTTTCGCGCTACGCGCGACTCCAGCTTCCGTTTCATGAACGGCCAGTTCGCGATGATCGGCCTTGAGGTCGAGGGGCGGCCGCTGCTGCGCGCCTACAGCATGGCGAGCGCCAATCACGAGGAGACCCTGGAGTTCTTCTCGATCAAGGTCGCCGATGGCCCGCTGACCTCGCGCCTGCAGAAGATCAAGGAAGGCGACACGATTCTGGTCGGCCGCAAGGCCACCGGCACGCTGATCACCGACAACCTGTTGCCCGGCAGCCGGCTGTTGCTGCTCTCGACCGGGACGGGGCTCGCGCCGTTCGCGAGCCTCATCAAGGATCCCGATGTCTACGAACGTTTCGACAGCATCGTGCTGGTGCATGGCTGCCGCCAGGTGTCGGAGCTCGCCTATGGCGAGCAACTGGTCGCGGGCCTGCGCGCGGACGAACTGTTCGGGCCGCTGCTCAACGACAAGCTGGTCTACTATCCGACCGTGACGCGCGAGCCGTTCCGCAACCGCGGCCGCATCACCGACCTGATTTCGTCGGAGCAACTGTTCAACGACATCGGCCAGCCGCCGCTCGATATCGCGACCGACCGCATCATGCTGTGCGGAAGCCCGGGCATGCTCGAGGATCTCAAGCTGATGTTTGAGGAGCGCGGCTTCCTCGAAGGCAACCACAGCGAGCCCGGCCATTTCGTGATTGAAAAGGCGTTCGTGGAGCGCTGACGCCCTGCGCGCTTGCGAGCCCCGCCGGGGTCGAGAATCGAGCCCGCGATCTCCTACGAGGTCGCGGGTTTTGTCTGTCCGCCTCCATCCCTGCCGCACTTCCTGTCTCCACCGCACCTCATTGCAGTGCAAAAGCAGGAGGGCTGTGGACGGCCCGCCCCCCGACCTTGCCGCCGGCTCCCGATGCGGCTTGTCTCGGCCAGGACACGCATGTCGTGTAATATCTTCGAGCCCGACGTCGTATAGGGATCGCCTGGGATTGTCCGCAGGGCATTGCGGGCCGCGCGTTTGAGCGAGCGGAAAGCCGGCCAGTGGCGCGGCGATTGATGAGCGAGGATTTATGGAAACCTTGATGCTTCCCTTCTCTCCGCGTTTCATCGTTCTGACGATTTGCGGCGTGGTGACGGCTCTGCTGCTGGGTCTCGGGATCACGGACCACGGGATCCTCAAGGTCGTCATCATCCCGATCCTGATCTTCGGCGCACTGACGGCGCTGGGCATTCGCGACCTCCTGCAGAAGAGTCACGCGGTCTTGCGCAACTACCCGATCTCGGCGCACCTCCGCTTCCTGCTCGAGGAAATCAGGCCGGAGATGCGGCAGTATTTCTTCGAGAGCGAAAAGGACGGCATGCCGTTCTCCCGCGACACTCGCGCGGTGATCTACCAGCGCGCCAAGATGGTGCTCGACAAGCGGCCGTTCGGCACCCAGGAAAACATCTACGCCGAGGGCTACGAATGGATGCACCATTCGATGGCGCCGAAGCCCCATGCCGAAGAGAAATTCCGCATCACCATCGGCGGGCCGGATTGCAAGCAGCCGTACTCGGCATCGGTCTTCAATATTTCCGCGATGAGTTTCGGCGCGCTCAGTCCCAACGCCGTGCGCGCCCTCAACGCCGGCGCGAAGCGCGGCGGCTTCGCCCACGACACCGGCGAAGGCGGCTTCAGTCCGTATCATCGCGAGAACGGCGGCGACATCATCTGGGAGATCGGCTCCGGCTATTTCGGCTGCCGCAACCGCGACGGCACCTTCAACGCGGACGAGTTCGCGCGGGTGGCGGCGACCGATCAGATCAAGATGGTCGAGCTCAAGGTGAGCCAGGGCGCGAAGCCCGGCCATGGCGGCGTGCTGCCGGCGGCCAAGGTGTCCGAGGAGATTTCCAGAATCCGCGGCGTCAGCATGGGCGAGGACTGCATCTCGCCGCCCTATCACAAGGCGTTCTCGACGCCGGTCGGCATGATGGAGTTCATCGCCGAGATGCGCCGCCTGTCCGGCGGCAAGCCCGCCGGGTTCAAGCTGTGCATCGGCCACAAGTGGGAGTTTCTCGCCATCTGCAAGGCGATGGTTCAAACCGGCATCTATCCGGATTTCATCGTGGTCGACGGCAACGAAGGCGGCACCGGCGCGGCGCCGCTGGAATTCATGGACCATCTCGGCATGCCCATGCGCGAGGGCGTCAATTTCGTGCACAATGCGCTGGTCGGCATCAACGCGCGCGACCGAATCAGGATCGGCGCGTCCGGCAAGATCGCGACCGCCTTCGACATCGCGCGCGCCATGGCGCTCGGCGCCGACTGGTGCAATTCGGCGCGGGGATTCATGTTCGCGCTCGGCTGCATCCAGTCGCTGAGCTGTCACACCGATCGCTGTCCCACAGGGGTGACGACGCAGGATCCCTCGCGCAACCGCGCGCTGGTGGTGCCGCACAAGGTGGAGCGCGTCTACAACTATCATCACGCCACCCTGCACGCGCTGACCGAGCTGATCGCGGCCGCGGGCCTCGAGCATCCGCAGGAGCTTCGTCCGGTTCACTTCTCGCAGCGCGTCTCCAATACCGAAGTCGCATCGTTCGATGTGCTGTATCCGTCGCTGCGGCCAGGCGAGCTGCTTCAGGGCACCGCCGATCCGCGCTTTCGCGACGCCTGGGCGCAGGCGCGCCCGGATTCGTTTGCGCCGGCCGGCTAACGGCCATCGCGCGGCGCTTGCGGGTTGTGGCGCGGACCGACGCAGGTTGAAAGCTCGGCGTGTCGGCTTGTCTGCGGTCCTGTCGTCAGCAGATGGCGTTCTCGTTCGCGCGTGCTGATCCGCTGCCCGGCATAAGCCGGGCATGACGGATCAGGTTCGATGCCTCATGCCCTAAAACTCTCCGTGCAGCCGCGCAGAGAAGACCGAGGCCGGTCCGCGGTCGGCGTTGTAGGCGGGGTTGGCGATGAACTGGTAGTCGGCGGTGACGGTGAAGGTCTTGTCGATCGCGTAGGCGTAATAGGCCTCGAAAATGGATTCCGGCCGGTAGTTGAGCTGGCCGTCGCCGATCAGCAATCCCAGGCCGCCGGCCGCGAGAAAATCGCGATGCGCGCCGGAGAGGCCGTTGACCGCGCCGGCAATTCCGATCGTGTCGTCTGCGCGTCCCCACGAGCTTCCCTTGATCGAGACGCCGCCCGAAAGGCTGCGGTCGATGTCGGTGAACGACAGGATTTCGGTCTGTCCATCGTTCCAGCTTGCCCGCGCGAACAGGCCGACGTCTTTCGCGATCTGCTGTTCGGCGTTGGCGTAGAAGCCGTACTTCCAACTGTTCTGGCGCAGGCCCGGCACCAGCGTATTGATGTTCACAGTCGGATCGGCGGCGGCTGCGGCCAGCACGTCGCGATAGTTGGCGGTGTCGCCGCGGTTGGCGAAAGCGCCGAGCCGCAATTTGCCGGGATGCCCGGCGATCGCATAACGCTCTTCCAGTTCGATCACCGTGCCGGCGGTATCGAACGTCAGCACGTCGCTGTTGGGCGCGGCGGGGACCTCGAAAACGCCGGCGCGCAGCGCCCAGTCCTTGCGGTTGAGTTCGATGATGCCGCCGCGCGTATAGCCCGGCAGGTCGGCGGGGAAGTCATAGGCCGCCGACGCCCAGATCGCCCAGTTCATGAAATCCGCGCGCGGATCCTTCGCGTAGGAATTGCCGTCGAAGAAATCGCCGACCGCGAAGCGTCCGAGGATCAGCGTCACGCGGTCGATGTCGCGCTTGCCCGCGAGCTGGTTCGGCCCGTCGGCCACGTCCTCTTGTTCGCCGCCCAATCCGAAGGTCTGCTTCAGGTAGTAGCGCTGGGCGCGGAATTTCGGAAAATCCGCGCCGGCTTTCTGAGCTTCGCCGTTCGGGAAGCCGGCGATGCCGAGCGTCCCGTTGAGGCCGAGGCCTTGCGCCACTTCCGGATCGAAATAGAACTCGCCGCCCTGCCAGAGGCGCCAGCCCATGAACGCCGTCGCCGTCCATGTTTCGCGGCCCTGGCCGCCGCCCGGCAGGCTGTCCGGCCCTGCATAGGGCGAATGGATCGGTGGATACCCCGTTCCGATCAGCGTGGACTGGGCATGCACGTTCCAGTCGGTGGATTGCGGAAGTCCTGCGCGCGCGGCGGGCGCGGTGCTGCCATCCGCGTTCGGCGTGTCCCAGAAGTGATAGCTCAGCCCGAGCTTGATGGCATGGATGCCTGGGGCGACGCCGATGCTGGGCAGTCCGGCGCTGCCGAGGTCGTACGTGCGCGACGCGAGCGCGATGTAGTCGTATTCGGCTCGGGCGGTCCAGTTGCCGCCGACCGCGAATTCCGCGCCGAGACCGGCGGTCCAGCCGGGATGGAGCAGGGCTTTCTTGCCGATGACGTCGCCGGCCGCGTCGTTGATGCCGACCTGCGTTCGCCCCCACGCAAAGCCGCCGGTCACGTAAGGCATCAGCGCGCCGAAGGCATAGCCGATCCGGCCGCGCGCCGTTGCGACGTAGTCGACGGATGTGTTGAAGGGCGCGGGCGTCAGCCGCGCCTCGTCGACGGGGCTCCCAAAGGAGATATCGGCCTCGGTGCCGAGCACCACGTGATTGGGAAGCTGTCGCAGATAACCAGCCTGAAGGCCGCCGATCAGGCCGGTGATGCTGGGCGGGAAAAAGACAGCCTGCTCGGGCAGCGCGTTGCTGCCCGGTCCGAGACTGCCGCCGCCGTACCCGACGTGGGCGCCGACGTAAAATCCCGACCAGTCGACCGCCGGTGGCAACCGCCGGGCTGCTTTGGCTAGCGCGTCGGACAAATCCGCGGCCACGGACGGCGGCGAGAGCAGGGTGACCGCGATGCCCGCGAAGGCGCACGTCATGCGCCGCCCCGTCTGCGCTGGCCGGCCTGCCTTTTTCGGTCCCGCTGCCGTCACACAAGCCCCCCGACCAACCGGCTTAAATCCTTGAAGGCGCTTCATACTGCCGTTGCCAGCCGTACGCCTTTCCCGGATCGTGGTGTCCTCGATTTATTCCCTACAATTATTGCAACTAATTCGCAATAGCATCTAGATCGAAATCGATCCGTTGGCCTGCCATCCCATCCGGCTGTGACAACGATGCGACAGCGGGTGGCGGGGTCGGCGGCGGCGAGACCCGCGGCGGCCCTCGCTCCGTGATGGCCGGCCGTGATCCACCGCGCGCGTCATTGCGGAGGCGGTCGGTTATCTCGTAAGTCGCCGTGCGGTTGCTCAGGTTTGGCCGCGCGGTCCGGCGCTGAGGGTGGCCGGATCGAAGACATGCATGTCGGCGAGCAGCTCGCAGAACGCACGCGCACCATGATCGAGCAGCCGTTCTCCCTTGTCGGCGGAGGCCTGCGCCGCATGACCGATGGCGCCCGTGGGATTGAGGTCCTGTGCCTGCCAGGCGAACGGCGCCGGGCGCTGCGGCGACAGCCGGCGATAATCCGTTTCCATCGCAACCCCGGCCGAGGAAAATTCCGCGACCGCATCCCTGCGCACATGCTGCGGGGCGTATGCAAGCATGATCGAGGTCTCGACCGCGCCGCCGTGAATGCCGTGACGCAACTCCCCGGCATCGAACACTCCGTCCGGCGCGCCGAAGCGCGACCACGACGTGGTGACGACAAGCATCCGATGTCGCGCGCGAAGATCCTGCGCGACCAGCGTCATCGCCGCGCTGTTGCCGCCGTGGCTCGTGACCATCACGAGTTTCCGCACGCCGGCGCGCGCCACGCTGTCGCCGAGCGCGGTCCACGAGCGCAACGCCGTTTCGGCCGGCAACGTCAGCGTGCCCGGATAGTCGATATGTTCGGTGGAGATGCCGACCGGCTGCAGCGGCAGCACCGTCGCGGGAATGTCCTTTGGCAGCACCGCGCGCACGCGGGCGAGATAGGCGTCCGCGATCATCACATCGGTGCCGAGAGGCAGATGCGGACCGTGCTGCTCGGTCGCCGCGAGCGGCAGCACGGCGATCCATCCGCCCGCGTCCGCCGGCGCGATCTCCGGCCAGCGAATGGCGGTCCAGTCGAAGGGAGGCATCCGGGTCATGGGGCGCGGCGTTTCATCGAGGCGAATTACAGGTTAATAGGAGCATGTCTTCTCAGGTGACCGATGGCCGAACGACGGGTTCGCGCCGGTCCGTCCTTTCCCATCATGGGCCAGAACGATCCACGGAGTCCAACGATGAGCCTTGCCCATTTGTCGCGAGCGTTAATGGCCGGACTGCTTCTGGCGGCCGGATGCGGCCGCGCGGCGGCGGCAGAGCCCGTTCTCGACAAGGTGTCGTTTGGAACAAATTGGGTTGCGGAAGCCGAGCACGGCGGTTTCTACCAGGCGCTCGTTGACGGCACCTACAGGAAATACGGGCTCGACGTCCGAATCGTGCCGGGCGGCCCCAACGTCAACAACCGGGTGCTGCTGGTCGCCGGCAAGCTGGACTTCTTCATGAGCGCCAACACGCTGCAGTCGTTCGACGCCGTCGCCAACAACGTTCCCGTGGTCGCGGTGGCTGCGATGTTCCAGAAGGATCCGCAGGTCCTGATCACGCATCCCGAGTCGAAAGTGAGCAAGATCGAGGACCTCAAGCCGCTCACTCTGTTTATCTCGAAGGAAGGCATGTCGAGCTATTTCCAGTGGCTCAAATCGGAATATGGCTTCAGCGAAGCCAAGGTCAAACCCTACACCTTCAACGCCCAGCCCTTCCTCGCCGACAAGGCGAGCGCCATGCAGGGCTATGTCACCTCCGAGCCGTTCACGGTGCAGAGGCAGGCGGGCTTCAAGCCATCCGTGCTGTTGCTGGCCGACGCGGGCTTCAACGCCTACTCGACCCTGATCGAGACCCGGCGCGATCTCGTCGACAACAAGCCGGACCTCGTCCAGCGCTTTGTCGACGCGTCGATCATCGGCTGGTACAACTATATCTACGGCGATAACTCCGCCGCCAATGCCATGATCAAGAAGCTCAATCCGGAGATGACCGACGGCCTGCTGGCGTATTCCGTCAGCGCGATGAAGCAATACGGCATCGTGGATTCCGGCGACTCGCTGCGCGACGGCATCGGCGCGATGTCCGACGCGCGCTATGCCGGCTTCTTCGACAAGATGGTCAAGGCCGGCGTCGTGCGCAGCAATATCGATTACCGCAAGGCCTATACGCTGCGCTTCGTCAACAAGGCCGTTGGCCTGGATTTGCGGCCAAGGGATCTGCCGTCCGACAAGAATCGATCGTCCAACAAGAATCAGCCATCCAGGAAATAGGGGGACGTGCCGCGATGGCCGATCCTGCTGCGCTCCCGCCCAGTTCCGATGCCGATCCGCGCGCGGGTGTCGCAGTCAGCCTGCGCGGGGCTGCAAAGGTCTACGAGACCGGCGTCGCGGCGCTCGGCCCGCTCGACCTCGATGTCCGCAAAGGCGATTTCGTCTCGCTGCTCGGCCCGTCCGGCTGCGGCAAATCGACGGCGCTGCGTCTGATCGCGGGGCTCGCCGCGCCGACGTCGGGGACGGTGCGGGTCGCGGGCGGCGGTGCCCGTGACCGGCTCGCGATCGGTTTCGTGTTTCAGGAACCGACGTTGATGCCATGGACGACCGTTCGCGAGAATGTCGCGCTGCCGCTGACGCTGGCGCGCCAGCCGCGCGCGGAGATCACAGCGCGGGTCGACGATGCGTTGGCCAAGGTTGGGCTCGCCGAATTCGCCAAGTCCTATCCGCGCGAACTCTCCGGCGGCATGAAGATGCGGGTGTCGCTGGCGCGGGCGCTCGTCACCGATCCCGATATCTTGTTGATGGACGAGCCATTCGCCGCTCTCGACGAGATCACGCGGTTCCGGCTGAATGACGATCTGCTGGCGCTGTGGCGTGAATTGCATAAGACCGTCATCTTCGTGACGCACTCCGTGTTCGAATCGGTCTATCTGTCGCGGCGCGTGGTCGTGCTGACGTCACGGCCGGCTCGCATCCACGGTGAATTCCGGATCGACACCGGCGAACCGCGCGGCGAGGAGTTTCGCACCTCGCCGCTTTACGGCCGCCTTTGCCGCGACGTCTCGGCGGCGCTGGCGCAGGCCGGCGCGGAAGCGGCGATGTCATGACGGCGGAGCCTGGTCCGATGGGGTCGACGCATGACCTTCGCGAGCAGATTGTCCGCCTTCTGCTTCCGGTCGCGGTGCTCGCGATCGGCGCGGTCGCGTGGGACCTGATCGTTCGCATTAACGGGATTCCGCCCTATGTGCTGCCGGGCCCCGGTGCGGTGGTGGCTGCGCTGGTCGAGAGCTGGCCGATCCTGTGGTCGTCGCTGCTCGTGACGTTACGGACGACGCTCGAAGGTTTTGTGGCCGCCGCGGCCGGCGGCATCGCGCTGGCGCTGCTGTTCAACCAGTCGAAGTGGCTCGAGCACGCGCTGATGCCTTACGCCATCATCCTGCAGGTGACGCCTGTGATCGCGATCGCGCCGCTGCTGCTGATCTACTTGCCGCAGGAAACGGCGGTGATCGTCTGCGCCTGGATCGTGGCGTTCTTTCCCGTGCTGTCCAACGCGACACTTGGCCTCAATTCGGTGGACCGCAATCTGGCGGGCCTGTTCCGCCTCTATGGCGCGTCGCGGCTGCAAACTCTGCGTTATCTCAAGCTGCCGGCCGCGCTCCCTCATATTCTCGGCGGGCTGCGGATCGCCGGGGGGCTGTCGCTGATCGGCGCCGTCGTGGCCGAGATCGCGGCCGGATCGGCAGGCGCCGGCTCGGGTCTCGCCTACAGAATCGCGGAATCCGGCTACCGGCTCAACATTCCGCGAATGTTCGCCGCGTTGCTGTTGCTCTCGGTGACGGGGATTGTCATTTATATGGGTCTTGTGCTGGCGTCGCATTTTGCGCTGCGGCACTGGCATGAAAGCGCGCTCGGAAAGGAAAGCTGATGGCTGCTCAAGTGTCTTCGGAAAAGATCGACCTGCTGGTTTACGGACCGCACAAGCCGATCGTGGACAACGGGTTTTCCGATCAGTTCGTGCTGCATCACTTCGAGCAAAAGGCCGATCTCGAACGGCTGCCGCCGGCCGTGGCGGCGAAAATTCGCGGCATGGCCATCACCGACTCGGTTCCCTGCGGCAGCGCGGTGCCGGCGCTGTTGCCGAAGCTCGAGATCATTTCGAGCTTCGGCGTCGGCTATGACCATATCGACGCCAACTATGCCCGCGAGCACGACATCATCGTCACCAACACGCCGGATGTGCTGACCGAGGAAGTCGCCGACGTGGCGATCGGCCTTCTGATCGCCACGCTGCGGGAATTCATCAAGGCGGATCGCTATGTGCGGTCCGGACTGTGGGCCACGCAAAAGTATCCGCTGACCGTCGGCTCGTTGCGCGATCGCAAGGTCGGGATGGTCGGCATGGGCCGGATCGGTCAGGCGATCGCGCGCCGTCTCGAGGCCGCGCGCGTGCCGGTGGTCTATCATTCGCGCAATCCGGCGGCGGGCGTCTCGTATCAGCACTATCCGAACCTGATCGAGATGGCGAAGGCCGTGGATACGCTGATCGTCATCACGCCCGGCGGCGCATCGACCGCCAAGATGATCAATGCCGACGTGATGCAGGCGCTAGGGCCGCGCGGCGTCATCGTCAACATGGCGCGTGGCTCCGTCATCGATGAGCCCGCGCTGATCCACGCGCTCAAGTCGGGCATCATCCTCTCGGCCGGTCTCGACGTGTTCGCCACGGAGCCGAACGTCCCCGACGAATTGCGCGCGCTGCAGAACGTGGTGTTGCTGCCGCATGTCGGATCGGCCTCGGTGGTGACGCGGAATGCGATGGATCAACTCGTCGTCGACAACCTCAAATCCTGGTTCGCGGGCAAGCCGCCGCTGACGCCGGTGGCGGAGACGCCGTTCAAAGGCCGCTGAGCATGCGGCGGTTGAACGACAGCGCCGCGATGCGCGGGCTGCGAACGGCGGCCTGGGTCTTGGCCATGGCGCTGTCCGTCGGTCCGCTGCTGTCGCCGGTGAGCGCGCAGGATGCCGCCGCTCTGAAGAAGGAGATGGTCGGCCAGTGGGAACTGGCGACGACCGAACGCAGCAAGACCTGCGTCGTGACGTTGAAAGACGAGGCCGCGCCGCTGGGTCTCAAGCTGGATCTTGAGCCGGGTTGCGCAAAGTCCTTGCCATTCACCGCCGACATCACGAATTGGACTATCGCCGGTCTTGATATCGTGCGGCTGCAGGACGCCAAGGGCCAGTCGGTGATCGACTTCACCGAGGTCGAGAGCGGCATCTTCGAAGGCCGACGGGAAGGCGAGGGCATCTACATCCTGCAGGACCTTGCCGCTGCCCGTTCGCTGACGAAGTCGATGGACCAGATGATCGGGGACTGGGCCTTCGTCCGCGGCAACGGGCGCATCATCTGCGGGATAACGCTGACCAACACCGAAGCGACGCAGGACAGCTTTGCCGTCTTTCTCAAGCCGAAATGCGATCCGGCGATTGCGGCTTTCGCGCCGACGCTGTGGCATCTCGACCATGGCGAGATCGTGCTGATGTCGGCCAAGGGTGAGACGTGGCATTTCCAGGCCGACGATAACGCCCAGTGGCGCCTCGTCCCCGACAGCGCCGATCCGCTGATGCTGTTGCGTCAGTAAAGCCTGCGGCGGCGGACGCAGGATCGGCCGCCGCCGGATCGATCAGTGCATGCCCAGCAGGCGAGGCAGGAACAGCGTGAGTTCCGGCCAATAGGTCACGACGGCCAGGAAGATGAGCATCGTCACCAGCCAGGGCCAGACCGCGACCGCCAGATCCGTGATGCGCATGCCCGCTATCATGGATGCGACATAGAGGTTGAGGCCAACGGGCGGATGGCACAGGCCGACCTCCATGTTGACGTCGATGACGATGCCGAAATGGACCAGGTCGATGCCGAGCTTCTTCGCGGCCGGGGCAAGAATGGGCGCCATGATCAGGATGATCGAATTGGGCTCCATGAAGTTTCCGGCCACCAGAAGCAGGACGTTGACCATCAGGAGGAACCCGAACCAGCCGAGATTCTGGGCCGTGATCCAGTCCGCCAGCGCGGAGGGGATGTTTTCGTTGGTCAGCACGAACGAGAACAGCACCGCGTTGGTGATGATATAGAGCAGCATCGCGCTGGTGTTCGCCGCCCGCAGCAACACGCGCGGAACGTCCCTGAACCTGATCTCCTTGTAGACGAAGACCGCGATGAAGAACGAATAGACGGCTGCCATCGCCGCGGCTTCGGTCGCCGTGAACAGGCCGCTGTAGATGCCGCCGATGATGATGACGACCAGCAGCAGGCCCCACACGCTTTCGCGGAACGCGGTCCAGACGTCCATCCAGCTCGCCTTCGGCAGGCACGGATAGTCCCGCTTCTTGGCGAGATACCAGGTCACCGTGCACAGCATGGCGGTCAGCAGCATGCCCGGCAGCAGGCCGGCGACAAACAATGCGCCGATCGAGGTGTTGGTGGTGATGGCGTAGACGATCTTCGGTATCGAGGGCAGCATCAGGATGCCGAGCGAGCCGGCGACCGTGATGATGCCGGCGCCGAATCGCATGGGATAGCCGTGCCGGACCATCTCGGGCAGGACGATGGCGCCGATCGCCGCGACGGTGGCGACGCTCGATCCGCAAACCAGGGCGAACATCGCGCACGCGACGATGCCGGCAAGGCCCAGGCCGCCGTGCCAATGGCCGACGAGCGACACCGCGAAATTGATCATTCTGCGCGCGACGCCGCCATGAGTGAGGAAGCCGCCTGCCAGGATGAAGAACGGGATCGCCATGATCTCGAAGCTTTCCAGGCCCGTGAACAGCTTCATCGACACCGACTCGATCGGAACATCGGTGAGGACGAACATGAAGGTCAGCACGGTGAGGCCGAGCGCGATCGATACCGGCATGCCGGTGATCATGAACGAGATCAGAAGAACGAAGACCGTGATCGCCCGCACCGATTGCGGCATCACGATGATTCCCGTTTTGTGCGCGAAACAGATCGCGAGAATCAGGAGCGGCAGGCAGATCAGGATGTACGACAGCGGATTCGACCAGCGGCTGGAGACGGTGCCGTGTGCATCCGTCGTCAGATGCAGATTGTCGGTGCCGGCGACGCCTTCGACGTGCGCCTCACTGTGATGCGGCAGATGATCGGTCCAGTAATACGACCACGCGACCTGCAGGAAGCGGTAGCTCATCAGGCCGGACCCGAGCGGGATCGCCGAATAGATCATCCACATCGGCCATTCGAGATCGTTCGACTGCTGGCCGGTCTTGTACATCTCCGTGACGAACGAGACGCCGAAGGCGGCGATCGCGAACGTGAACAGCGCGCCTAACAGGACCGCATACAGGATGACCCGCTTGCGGGACTTCGGCGGTAGCAGGTTGACCAGAACGTCGACGCCGACATGGATGCCCGTGCGCACGCCATAGGCGGCGCCGAATTTCGCCATCCAGATGAACATGTAGATGCACAGCTCTTGCGCCCATGACAGGTCGAGGCCGGCAAGCCACAGATAAACGCTCTTGAGGACTTCGGGGATGACGGGAATGCCGTGCGCGGCGGTCCACTTCGAGATGTCGATCGAAAGACCGGTGCCGTACCGGTGCAGAACCGCGATGAAGATCAGGCCGGTCGCGGCCGCGATGAGAGTTGCGATCAGCCATTCTTCCAAATGGTTGAGCGCCTGATTGAACCCCTTGACCAACGCGAAATCCCCCCAGATCACGATGATTTTGGATCGAATCGATCCAAAATCATGAACGTGATCGATTCTAATATCTTGGAGCGGGATGCGGGCGGAAAACCGCTCCACACTTTTCCTCATCCCGCTCTAGAGACCCGAACGGCCGGGAGAGATCTCTCCCGGCCGCTTGTTGTGTTCTGACTGTGCCGTCAGTTCATTTTGATATTAAGCTCTTTCGAAATGAGGTCGAGCACTTCCTGCCCGACCCGGCCCTTGGCCCACTTGTAGGTGCCCTGCATCGACTTCTGCCAAGCCTTGCGCTGATCGTCGGTCAGATAGTGCAAGGTGGTCTTGCCCGACTTCTTGATGGCTTCGAGGGCCTGCACGTTGTCTTCGTGGGCATTCTTGTTGGTGTAGTCGGTGGCCTCGTCCATCGCCTTCTCGAGCTCCTGGCGAATATCGGCCGGCAAGCCGTTCCAGAACTTTGAATTGACGATGACCGCGTACTGCAGATGCGCATGGTTGGAGACGGTGATGTCCTTCTGCACTTCATAGAACTTCTGGGTCAGATAGTTCGACGGCGTGTTCTCGCAGCCGTCCACCACGCCGGTCTGCAGGGCCTGGTACACTTCCGAAAACGCCATGATCTGCGGGATCGCGCCGAGTTCGCGGAAATACTGATCGGCGATCTTGGAGCCGGAGATGCGAAACTTGAGGCCCTCGAAGTCGGCCGGATTGAGCAGCGGCCGGTTGGCGGACACCATGTGGAAGCCGTTGTCCCAGTAGGCGAGGCCGTGGATGCCCTTTGCCTCGAGCTTCTGGAACAGCCACTTGCCGATCGGGCCCTTCATCGCGGCGGCGTAGGTGGCGTCGTCCTTGAACAGCCAGGGCAGATCGAGCGCTTCGAACTCCTTGACGCCGAGCGGGGCGAACTTCGCGGTCGATGGCGCCAGCATCTGCACCGAGCCGAGTTGCAATGCCTCGATTTCCTCCTTGTCCTTGTAGAGCGAGGAGTTGGGATAGACTTCGACCTTCACCCTGCCGTTGGTATATTTTTCGGCCAATTCTTTGAATTTCAACGCGCCCTTGCCCTTGGGCGTATCATTGGCGACGACATGGCTGAATTTGATGACGATCGGCGTCTGGGCCATGACGCTGCTGCCGGGGACCGCGAGCGCGACCGCCGCGATACCGGCAAGAATAAACTTGAGCATAAAGTCTCCTCCCGATTGAAGCCGTTTTGTTTTTGATCGGCCGGGTGCACTGGTGACACCAAGTCACAGGTTCTGCAATTATACATAAGCCAAATTGGTTTGTCGTCTCTGGCGGTACATTTCGCCCGAGGCCTCGGGCCAAGACTCCGGGTCAGGGCTCCGCTCGCCGATGTTGCGGCGCAGCGAGTCCTGCGAATGGTCAAATAAAAGAAGGATGCAAGGTCATGGATCTCGCTCTCACGTCCAAGAGCGCTCTCGTCACCGGAGCCAGTATCGGGATCGGCCGCGCCATTGCGGCCGGCCTCGCGCGCGAGGGCGTGCGTGTCGTCGCCGTCGCGCGGCGCAAGGATTTGCTGGATACGCTGGCGCAGGAGGCAAAGGCGCAGGGCGGCGTCGTTATCCCGATGGTTCAGGACATCACGCAGGACGGCGCCGCAAAGCAGCTTGCCGCCAAGGCGACCGCCGAATTGGGTCAAATCGATATTCTCGTGAACAATGCGGGCGGCAGCCGGCCTCTGCCGGTCGATGCGCCCGACAGCGCGTGGGACGAAGCGATCGCTCTCAATTTCACGAGCTACCGGACGCTTGCGCACGCCGTGCTGCCCCAGATGGTCGCGCGCCGCTGGGGACGCATCATCAACATCACGGGAAAGTCCGAGCCGGAAGGGCTCAATGCCGCTTTCGCGGCAAAAGCAGCGGTCCATGCCTGGGCGAAAGGCCTGTCGCGGGAGATCGGGAAGCATGGCATCACGGTCAACTGCATCCCGCCCGGGCGGATCATGAGCGAGCAGATTCGCCGCAATTATCCGGAAGACTATCGCGCGCGCTTTGCGGAAGAAGAGATTCCGGTCGGATTCTGGGGCGAACCGGAAGACCTTGCTGCGCTGGCGGTGTTTCTGGCGTCTCCCGTTGCGCGCTACATCACGGGTACCGTCATTCCTGTCGACGGCGGATTGCGCCGCTATCAGTTCTAGCGAAGTTTACGTCTTGGCGGAAACGACACCTCGCCCGTCATTGCGAGCCGCGACAAAATTCGCAATTACGAATTTGCGACAGGCGAAGCAATCCAGAGACTGCAAAGAAAAAAGCTGGATTCTTCGTCACTGACGCTACGCGTCCCCTGAGATCCTCGCAATGACGGTAATCTGACTCCGCAAATATGAACTGTTTCAGATCAGTTTCAGTCCCTTGAGGCTGCTATGGCCGTTCTTGCCGACGATGATGTGGTC
>DASZVY010000081.1:0-56341 GCA_035546855.1 Nitrobacter sp.
GGCCAGCTCGATGATGGCTTTGATCACCGGCTGGAAGTGGCGATGGCCGAACATGACCGCGCCGAGCATCACGTCCTCGTTGAGCTCTTTCGCTTCCGATTCCACCATCAGCACGGCATCCGAAGTGCCGGCGACGACGAGGTCGAGCTGGGTCTCGGTCATTTCGTCGAGCGTCGGGTTCAGGACGAATTCGTCATTGGCAAAGCCGACCCGGGCAGCGCCGATCGGGCCCTTGAACGGTACGCCGGACAGCGTCAGCGCGGCGGAAGCCGCGACCATCGCCAGCACGTCGGGATCGTTCTCCATGTCGTGCGAGAGCACGGTGACGATGACCTGGGTCTCGTTGCGCCAGCCGTCGGCGAACAGCGGGCGGATCGGACGGTCGATCAGGCGGGAAACCAGCGTTTCCTTCTCGGTCGGGCGTCCTTCGCGCTTGAAATAGCCACCGGGAATGCGGCCGGCGGCGTAGGTCTTTTCCTGATAGTCGACGGTGAGCGGCAGGAAGTCGACGCCCTCGCGCGGCGCCTTGGCGGCGACGACGGTGGCGAGCACCACGGTCTCGCCGTAGGTCGCCATCACGGCGCCGTCGGCCTGGCGGGCGACCTTGCCGGTTTCGAGTTTGAGCGGACGTCCACCCCAGTCGATCTCGACGGAATGCTTGTTGAACATCATGGTATCTTTCATGGGTTTACGAAAGCACGGACGCCAAACCGCAAAAACCATGCGCAAGATTGCGGGGCGCTGATCGCGCAACATTTGCGATTTCAGCGCCCTGCGATCCTGCCATGGTCTTCAGGTCTTGAATGGCGTCCATCCTTTCGATGGTACGGGCGTTTAACCCGTTATCGCCCAGCCGCCGGATTGCGACTGGACACGCTCTCCTTTCAGGCATGATCTTGTCCGGAAACCGGATTCCACTTTCCGGGATCATGCCAGCGCGCGGGCGTTTGCGCCCGCGCGTCAAAGCGCACGCGACCGGCGCGCGCCGGCTTTGCTCAGCGACGGATGTTGTGCTTCTCAAGCAAAGCCTTGTAGCGCGCCTCGTCCTTCTTCTTGATGTAGTCAAGAAGCGAACGACGCGTGGAGACGAGCTTCAGGAGGCCGCGGCGTGAATGATTGTCCTTCACGTGGCTCTTGAAATGGTTCGTGAGGTTGTTGATGCGTTCCGACAGGATCGCGACCTGAACCTCCGGCGAACCGGTGTCGCCCTTCTTGAGGGCGTTGGTCTTGATGATTTCCGCTTTGCGTTCGGCGGTCACCGACATCGTCAAACTCTTTCGTTGCGACCGGAGCTGGCTGTCAGCCCGGTCAGGTTGAAGACACGCTTGGGGATGAGTTCGCCATTGCCAAGTTCGGCGAGGGCCAGAAGCCGGCCTGCCACCGTGACATAGACTGTGCCGCTACCTTGGGGCGCATCCCGTCCGCGCAACAAAACGGCTTGGCCCCGGTGGAGCCTTGCCGCATCAGCCCGAGTGACGGCCAATGCCGGGATGTCGTCCAGCGCGGTCTCAACGGGCAAAAGCGCGTCGGCGAGGCTTCCCTCGCCGGACGCGGCTCTATCGCACAAAGCCTCCAGTTCTTCCAGCGGAATCATATCGGCTTCGTCGAACGGGCCGACCAGGGTCCGCCGCAGCGCGCTGATATGGCCATAGCAGCCGAGAATCCGGCCGATGTCGCGGGCGAGCGCCCGTACATAGGTGCCCTTGCCGCATTCGGCCTCGAACACGGATTGTTCGCTATCCCTGTGTTCCACAAGGGTTAATTCGTGAATTTCGACCGGCCGCGGCTTCAGCTCGACGGCTTCCCCGTCGCGGGCGAGGTCGTAGGCCCGCTCGCCCTGGACCTTGATGGCCGAATATTGCGGGGGGACCTGCTCGATCACCCCCCGGAAGCGGGGCAGCAACGCCTCGATCGCTTCCGCGGCGGGGCGGCCGTCACTGGTGGCCGTGGCCCGGCCCTCGGTGTCGTCGGTGTCGCGCTCCTCGCCCCACTGCACCGTGAAGCGATAGCGCTTGCGGCCGTCCATGACGAAGGGAACGGTCTTGGTGGCCTCGCCGAGCGCAATCGGCAGCCCGCCGGAGGCCAGCGGGTCGAGCGTGCCGGCGTGGCCGGCGCGCTTCGCCTGGAACAGCCGCTTCACCACGGCGACCGCATGGGTCGAGGTCATGCCGATCGGCTTGTCGAGGATGACCCAGCCGTGCACGTCACGCTTGTCGCGGCGGGGCTGCTGGTGCTGACGTTGCGGTTTACCCGCGCGCGGATCGTTGGGACGGAATCGGTCTTCAGCCGCGCGCACGGCTTCATCACGCGCGGCGTCGAAGGAATGGGTCTGATTGGCGGCTGATTCGGCTCGGGACGAATCGGCTGCGCTGCTGCGCGTGACGATCATGAATCTGACTCTTCCGGATTTTGCGAAGGCGATGCGAGGTCTCTCTGCACCGCAGGTGTTCGCAGTAATTTCTCGATACGTTCCGCTTCGTCGAATCGATCGTCGACGCGGAAGCGGATGTCAGGTGCGAATTTCAGGTTAACGCGGCGTGCGATCTCGCCACGCAGGAATTTCCTGTTGCGGTCAAGCGCGCTGATCACGTCGTCCGTATCGCGGCCGCCGAGCGGCATCACATAAATCGTCGCGAGCTTGAGATCGGCAGTCATGCGGACCTCCGGAACGGTGACGAGGTGGCCTTCGAGCACCGGATCGTGCACGAGACCCTGCGACAGGATCTCGGCGATCGCGTGGCGCACGGTCTCGCCGACCCGCAACTGACGCTGCGAGCCGCCGGATGGAGATGCGCCTGTCTTGCCGCGTTGATGGCGGGGCATGATCTGAAATCCATGTTGTCGTCATCATCCGCGCAGGCGGATGATCCAGTATCAAAACACTCTCTGCATTCGCGGGTTACTGGATGCTCCGCCGGAGCCTGTCGTCGGTCCGCGCTTTGCGCGGACCCGTTGGCGGAGCATGACAGTCGTCAATTTTGAACCAAATTCGCTGCGAGATTCGGACTCACAGCGAACGCTGGATCGTCTCCACGCGGTAGCACTCGATGACATCGCCAACGCGCATGTCGTGATAGTTCTCGAAGGCCATGCCGCATTCCTGACCGGACTGCACTTCCTTCACTTCGTCCTTGAACCGCTTCAGGGTCGACAGCTTGCCTTCGTGCACGACGACGTTGTCGCGGATCAGGCGCACATTGGCGCCGCGTTCCACGGTGCCGTCGGTGACGCGGCAGCCGGCCACCTTGCCGACCTTCGAGATGTTGAACACCTCGAGGATCTGCGCGTTGCCCAGCATGGTTTCGCGCAGCGTCGGCGCGAGCAGGCCGCTCATCGCCTTCTTCACGTCATCCACGAGGTCGTAGATGATGTTGTAGTAACGGATTTCGATGCCGTTGCGCTTGGCCGCCGCGGCCGCTTCCTTGTTGGCGCGAACGCTGAAACCGATGATCGCGGCGTTGAAGCCTTCCGCCAGCGTCACGTCGGACTCGCTGATGCCGCCGACGCCCGCATGCAGGATGCGCGCGGCGACCTCGTCGGTCCCGAGTTTTTCCAGCGACCCGAGAATGGCCTCGAGCGAACCCTGCACATCGGCCTTGACGATCAGCGGGAAGTCCTTGCGGCCGGTGGTCTTGAGCTGCGACATCATCTGCTCGAGCGAGCCGCGCATGCCGGAGGCGCTGGCGGCGGCGTTCTCGCGCTTCTGGTGGGCGCGATAGCTCGTGACCTGACGGGCGCGGGCTTCGTTCTCCACCACCGCGAGACGATCGCCGGCTTCCGGCGGCCCGTTGAAGCCGAGCACCTCGACCGGGACGGCCGGACCCGCTTCGTCGACGGTATCGCCCTGATCCGAGATCAGCGCGCGGACGCGACCCATTTCGGCGCCGGCCACGATGATGTCGCCGACGCGCAGCGTGCCGCGCTGCACCAGCACGGTCGCGACGGGGCCGCGGCCGCGGTCGAGCTTGGCCTCGATCACGGTGCCTTCGGCCGGCCGCGACGCGTTGGTCTTGAGGTCGAGGATGTCGGCCTGCAGCGAAATCATCTCGAGCAGCTTCTCGAGGTTGGTCCTGTTCTTGGCGGAGACCTCGACGTCGACGACGTCGCCGCCGAACGATTCCACCTGCACCTCGTGCTGGAGGAGCTCGGTGCGCACGCGCTCCGGTTTGGCTTCCGGCTTGTCGATCTTGTTGATCGCGACGATCATCGGCACCTTCGCCGCCTTGGCGTGATTGATGGCCTCGATCGTCTGCGGCATCACGCCGTCATCCGCCGCCACCACGAGGATGACGATATCGGTGACCTTGGCGCCGCGGGCGCGCATCGCGGTGAACGCGGCGTGGCCGGGCGTGTCGATGAAGGTGATCTTCTTGCCGTCGGGCGCGGTGACCTGATAGGCGCCGATATGCTGGGTGATGCCGCCGGCTTCGCCCGACACCACGTTGGCATGGCGGAGCGCATCGAGCAGCGAGGTCTTGCCGTGATCGACGTGACCCATGACGGTAACGACCGGCGACCGCGTCTCGGTGTCGGTGGAGTCGTCGACCACGTCGAACAGTCCCTCTTCGACGTCGGACGCCGCCACGCGCTTGACCGTGTGGCCCAGTTCTTCGGCAATGAGCTGCGCGGTGTCCGCATCGATCACGTCGGTGATCTTGTGCATCGCACCCTGCTTCATCAGCATGCGGATCACATCCACCGCGCGTTCCGACATGCGGTTGGCGAGTTCCTGAATGGTGATCGCTTCGGGAATCACGACCTCGCGGACGAGCTTCTCCTTCGGCTCGTTCGACGCATGGCCTTTCAGCCGCTGGGTGCGGCGGCGGAACGAGGCGATGGAACGCTCGCGCACGTCGTCGGCGTTGAGCGCGGTGGTGACGGTGAGGCGCGTACGCTGCTTCTGCGGAGCCGGCTTCGCGGTGACCTTGGGCGCGATCACGGGGCGCGCCGCGCCGCCGGGACCGCGACGGATCACGCGCGGACCTTCATCCTCGTCGCTGCCGTCGGCGGCGACCGCGGCCGATCGCGCCGGAGGCGCCGCGCGGGTGGTTGTCGCAGGCGCAGCCTTGGCTTCGGCTTCGCCGAAACGGCGTTTGGCTTCGAGTTCGGCCTTGCGTTTGGCCTCCTCTTCCTGGCGGTGACGTTCCTCCTCGGCCTTGCGGCGGGCTTCGGCCGCCTCGCGCTCGGCCTGCTCGCGGCCTTCCTTGCTGTTGCGGCGGGCGGCTTCCTCCTCGGCCAGGCGGCGCTCTTCCTCGGCGCGAACCTTGGCTTCGGCCAGGGCGCTGGCGCGGGCGCTGCGCTCATCCTCGGTGAGGGTTCGCAACACCACGCCCGATCCTGCGCGCGGCGCAGCCGGCGCTGTCGCGGACCGCGCCGTCGTCAACGGCGCCTTGGCCGGCGCGGCCTTGGTCGTCTCGGCTGTCGGCGCCGGCTCTGTGGCGGCGGACGCGTCGCCTCCGATGCGGCGCTTGCCGCGCTTCTCGACGACAACCTGCTTGGTCCGGCCATGGCTAAAACTCTGGCGCACGGTGCCCTGCTCGACGCGCGGCTTGAGCGTCAAGGTCTTGGTCGGGCTGACGCTCAAAGTCTTGTCGCCAGGATTCTTCGTATCAACCATTCAGCAGTCCCAATCTTGTTGCGCTGTGCGCGTTCGCACAGGTCCTATCGTTCGAATCTCGCCGCTTTCATCTGTTCCGCCCATGGCCGCCATCCCGGTATCGGACCAGAGTCTGGCTGCGCGACAGGAACGTCCTGCTTGCCGCGCCGGCAAGCAGCGCTGCATGTATCACATTTGGCCGGCCAAGTGCCAAATCCAATTCTGCCGAGGTCAGCGCGGTTATGACCGGAATTGGCGTCGATTCATCTGAATCGGCCGACTTTTTCTTAACGATGGCGTCCAGTTTCCGGATTCCATCGGCCGCTGCGTCCGCGGCATGGATCAGGGCGGTCGCCTGACGTCGTGTCAGCGCGTCCTCGACCTTGGCGAAACCGGAGACCACCTGGCCGGCCTTGGCGCCCATGGCGAGCGCCTCGACCGCCCCGCGGGCCAGCAGGCAGGCGGTATCGTCGGCCAGCGTTGCGGCGGCCCGGACCTCGCGCTTGAATCCCTTGGCGAACAGATGGCGGCGCACCGCCTCCGCCACGGCTGCGTGGGAGGCCGAGACCCACAGCCCGCGTCCCGGCAGTTTCCGCTTCAGGTCAGGCACGACCTCGCCCGAGGGCGCGACGACGAACCGGATCAGTTCGTCGACCGGCCGCACTTCGCGCGTGACCGCGCACATCCGTGCCGTCGCGGGCCTTGCGGTCCGCGGTCCGTCGTCCAGATCTGCCGGGTCGGCAACGGCGAGCATGGGTGCGGCATCTCCTTACACGCGTCTTACGCCGGCTGTTCTTCGGCGGCATCAGCCTCCGCCGGCTTCGCGAGGTCGGCTTCGGTGATCCAGCCGGCCTTGAGGCGGGCCTGCATGATCACCGCTTCGGCGTCCTCACGCGAAATCTCGAGACCATCGAGGAAACCGGCGTGCTTGACGGCCTCGCCGTCCTTGCGCTCGGTCCACCCGACGAGATCGTCGGTGGCGCATCCGGCGAGATCGTCGACGGTCTTGACGTCGTTCTCGCCGAGCTTGACCAGGATTTTCGAACTCACGCCCGGCACCGCCTTCAAGGCATCCTCGACGCCGAGTTCCTTGCGGCGCGCCTCCAGCTCCGCTTCCTGCTGCTCCAGATATTCGCGCGCACGGCTCTGCAGTTCGTTCGCGGTCTCGTCGTCGAAGCCTTCGATGCCCGCGAGTTCCCGCACATCGACCAGCGCCAGTTCCTCGACCGAAGTGAACCCTTCCGACGCCAGCAACTGGCCGACGACCTCGTCGACGTTCAGCGCTTCCATGAAGACGCGGGTGGAGTTCTCGAAGTCGGCCTGGCGGCGCTCGGACTCCTCCTGCTCGGTCAGGATGTCGATATCCCAGCCGGTGAGCTGCGAGGCCAGACGCACATTCTGGCCGCGCCGTCCGATCGCAAGGGAGAGCTGGTTATTGGTGTCGGGAACGACAACCTCGATGCGCTCGCGATCTTCGTCGATGACGACCTTGGCGACTTCCGCCGGCGCCAGCGCGTTGACCACGAAGGTCGCGATGTCCGGCGACCACGGAATGATGTCGATCTTCTCGCCCTGCAGTTCGTTTACCACGGCCTGCACGCGCGAGCCGCGCATGCCGACGCAGGCGCCGACCGGATCGACCGATGAATCCCGCGAAATCACGCCGATTTTCGCACGCGAACCGGGATCGCGCGCCACCGCCTTGATCTCGACGATGCCGTCGTAGATTTCAGGCACTTCCTGCGCGAACAGTTTTGCCATGAACTGGGGATGGGTGCGGGACAGGAAGATCTGCGGCCCGCGGGTCTCGCGGCGCACGTCGAAGATGTAGGCACGGACGCGGTCGCCGTTGCGGAATACCTCGCGCGGCAGCATCTCGTCGCGACGCACGATGGCCTCGCCCCGGCCGAGGTCGACGATGACGCTGCCGTATTCGACCCGCTTGACCACGCCGTTGACGATGTCGCCGATGCGGTCCTTGAACTCCTGATACTGCCGGTCGCGCTCGGCCTCGCGCACCTTCTGCACGATCACCTGCTTGGCGGACTGCGCGGCGATACGGCCGTATTCCAGCGGCGGCAGGGTGTCGGCAATGGTATCGCCGATCTGCGCGCCGGGGTTGGCGCGCTGCGCATCCTTCAGCGAGATCTGGTTCGCGGCGTTCTCGACCTGCTCGACCACCAGCATGTGGCGCGACAGCCGCAGTTCGCCCTTCTTCGGGTCGATCTCGGCATGCACGTCGGTCTCGGCGCCGTAGCGGGCGCGCGCGGCCTTGGCGATGGCGTCTTCCATCGCCGCGATGACGATTCCGCGGTCGATCGACTTCTCCCGCGCCACTGCATCGGCAATCTGCAACAATTCCAGTCGGTTGGCGCTGACGGCCATGGCTAGTCTCCTTCGTCTTCGCCGCGCTTCGCACGCTCGGCGGCGAGGCGGTGTTGCTTGGTGTTCGTCGGCTTTGGCCGCTTGGCGGCCCGGCCCGGTTTTGCGTGCGGCGGCGGGGGTGGCGCGAGCCCGAGCGTCTGCTTGAGCGCGCGCTCCGCGGCCTTGCCGCGCCGCATCGAGTCCGCGATCAATTCGTCGGTGAGGACGAGCCGCGCGTCGGCGATGTCTTCCATCGGAAGCATCACATCGGCCTCCTCGTCCTTGCGTGCGTCATCCCGATGGAGACGGACGCGATCGCCCTTAATGTCCCCGATCGTGCCGCGAAACCGCTTCCGGCCCTCATGCGCGACGGCCATCTCGATCTTGACGAGGTGTCCGAGGTGGCGCGCGAAATCCGAGCGGCGCACCAGCGGACGATCGATGCCGGGCGAGGAAATCTCCAGCCGGTAGGCGCGGTCGATCGGGTCGGCCACGTCCAGAACCGGCGACAGCGCCCGCGACACGGCCTCGCAGTCCTCGATCTGCATCGATCCGTCGGGCCGCTCGGCCATGACCTGCACCGTGCAGCCGGCCTCGCCGGAAATCCTGATTCGGACCAGGCGGTATCCCATGCCCTGCAGAACCGGGGCCGCGATGGCCGCAACCCGCGCCGCCACACCCGGCTCGACCACGAGCCGTGGCTCGGCGAGCAGGTCGGACTCCGGCAGCGTCACAATCGGGTCGGTCATATCCAGGGTCGTCATTGTCCAAGTTCGGGGCCGGCGGTCTTCGGGCCGGCATGTCCATTCCGCCTCGCGTGCCTGACGGAGCCGGCTTCGTCAGGCGGCAGGTCCGTTCAGGTAATAAAAAAGAGCGGGTCCCGGGGGGCCCACTCTCAATACGCGATCGTATGAGAAACCTTTAGCTGCGCAGCATATAGCCCGTCCGGGGATATCCGGCAAGGGCTGAGGCACCCGGCCGCTGCCGCTGGTCCCGGATTTGACCTAAACCCTTCCTTCATCAGGCCCCGTTAGGTTCCCGCAGAGCCGAGTATCGTTTTGCGTGCGTCATATGCCGGTTGCCACCTCGCTGTTCCCCGAGATTGAGGACATCGTCGAACACGGCGACCCGAACCGCCGCGCGGCGGCGGTTCGCCAGATTTCCGACCTGTTCCTGCGGGGCGCCGATCGATTTGGGCCGGCCCACGTCGGCCTGTTCGACGACGTCTTGACCAGCCTTGCGGCCACGACCGGCCTCGCCACCCGCGCCGAACTGGCCTCGCGTCTGGCCTCGCTTCCCAACGCTCCGCCGATGCTGGTGGGTCAGCTTGCGCGCGCCGACGAGATCGACGTCGCCGGACCGTTGCTGCAGCATTCGCCGCTGATCGCCGAGACGGCCTTGATCGACATCGCGCAGGCCAGGGGCCAGACGCATCTGCTGGCCATCTCGCGGCGTTCCATGCTGACCACCGGCGTGACCGACGTGATCATTCGCCGGGGCGACCGCGAGGTGGTCCGCAGCGTGGCAGGCAACGGTGGCGCCGCGTTCTCGGAAACGGGATATTCCACGCTGATAAAGCGTTCCAGCGATGACGGCATCCTCGCGCTCACGGTCGGACAACGCACGGATATCTCGCCGGCCCAACTCAAGGACCTTCTGGCCGGCTCGGCCGATATCGTCCGCCGCCGGCTGTTCGAGGCGGCGAGCCCGGCGCGGAAGGCCGCGATCAACAAGACGATGATCGAGATGGTCGGCCGCGCCAAGCCGGCGGCGCGCGATTTCGCGGCGGCCCAGCGCACGATCATCTCGCTGCACCAGACCGAAGGCCTGCAGGAAATGACGCTGCTGGATTTCGCCAAGGCGCACCGCTACGAGGAAACCATCGCGGCACTGTCGGCTATTTCCGGCGTGCGGATTTCGACCATCGATTCCCTGATGAGCGGCGAGCGCCACGACCCGATCCTGATCCTGGGCAAGTCTCTCGGATTGCAATGGGCAACCGTGCGCGCGCTGATCCTGCTGCGTCTCGGCCCGAACAGGGTGCCATCGGCCACCGACCTCGAGGCTGCCCGGATCAGTTTCGAACGCCTGTCGGCCGCGACGGCCCAGCGCGTGATGAATTTCTGGAAAGCGCGCCAGCCCACGAACTGAGACGGTCATCGCGGGATTTCAGCGGATGACAGCTCGCGGCGATCTCGCATAGACTCTCCTTCAAGCGCTGCGCAGCGCAGACGGGAGAGGACGATGCTCAGCGATGCCGACATCAAGCGCCATGCCGGTCGTATCCGAGACGACGGCTACACCGTGATCGAACGCGGCATCGCGCCCACGCTGGTCGAAGACCTGAAAAACGCGCTGCTGCGGATCGAGCGCGACCACAATCTCGGTCCCGCAAAAACCTCGTTCGAGGGGTTCAAGACCGTCCGTATCAACAACCTGCTGACCTACGACGACATCTTCTGGGAAGTGCCGCTGCATCAGGCGGTGCTGCCGATCGTCGAGGCGGTGCTGGATCGCGAATGCCTGCTGTCGTCATTCTGCTCGCTGGTGCTCGGTCCCGGTCAGGAGGCGCAGCCGATTCACGAAGATACGCAACTGATCCCGCTGCCGCGTCCGCACATTCCGATCACCCTCAATGCGATCTGGGCGCTATCGGATTTCACCGCGCATAACGGCGCCACGCGCATCATTCCCGGCAGCCACAGGTTCGACCACGCACCGGCCTACGGCCAGGACTACGATACGGTGACAGCAACGATGCCGGCGGGCAGCGTCATGCTGTTTGACAGCGCGTTGTGGCACGGCGGCGGCGCCAATGAGAGCGACGCGCGGCGCTTTGCGTTCTCCTGCGCCTATTGCTGGGGTTGGATGCGGCAGCAGGAAAACCTGCAACTCGGCGTCCCCCGCGAGACCGCGCAGCGGATGCCGCGGCGGCTGCAGGAATTGTGCGGCTACAGCGTCTACAAGGGACAGTTCGGCCACATCGACAATCACGATCCGATCGAATTACTGGGCCGCGAGCGCGGCAAGCGCATGGTATGGGAAGCGACCGACGTGAAGAGGGCAAGGGACGCGACGCGTTCGTAGACGCTCCGGGTTTATGGGGCGTCACCGTGAGGTGCGAGCGGCATCAGTCGCGAGCCTCGAAGGATCGCCGTCGCCATTCGAGGCTCGGCGCAAGGCCGCCTCGCAGATCGGGACGACGAACGCCGGTTCAACCGGGACCTATGCGTTCACACACGCCTTCACCACTTCGCTCAACGCCGCAAAATCCGCTTTGCGCGGCGACGTGCGGCGGAACGCCAGACCAATGCTGCGTCCGGGCTCCGGGTCTTCCAGCCGGAGAAATTTCACCCGGCTGTCACGCGCCTCGACATCGGCCGCAATCTGCGGGATCAGCGTCACGCCAAAGCCGCCGGCGACCATCTGCATCACGGTGGTGAGGCTCGACGCGCCGAAGGTCATGCCGGCCGCGCCGCGCTGCGCGGAGGGTCGCGGAATGGTCGCGCAAAACGCCAGCGCCTGATCGCGCAGGCAATGGCCGTCCTCAAGCAGGATCAGCCGCGACTGGTCGATCTCGCGCGGCGCCACAGGTTTGCCGCAAGGCCGCGGATCGTCCGCCGGCACCGCCAGCAAAAACAGATCGTCGAACAGCGCCAGAGTCTCGATGTCGGGCTCACCGAGAGGCAGCGCCAGCATGGCGGCATCGAGGGCGCCGCTCTTGATCTCGTCGACGAGCTGCCGGGTCTGGGTCTCCCGCAGTTCGAGCTGCAGTTCGGGAAACCGCGACTGCAGCGCGGGCAGGATCCGCGGCAGCAGATACGGCGCCAGCGACGGGATGATGCCAAGCGTCAATCGCCCGGTCAGCGGCTTGGCGCGATGTCGCGCGAAATCGACCAGATCGCGGGAGGCCGCCAGCACATCCTCGCCACGGCGTGCGATCTCGCGGCCGATCTCCGTCAGCATCACATCACCCGGCCGCCGCTCCACCAAGGTCACGCCGAGGAACTGTTCCAGATCGCGGATCTGCATTGACAGCGCCGGCTGGGTCACGGCGCAGGCTTCCGCCGCCCGCCCGAAATGGCCATGCCGCGCCAGCGCGCAGAGGTAGCGGAGTTGTTTGAGCGTGATCATCGCCATCAGATAAACTTATCAGGGGGCCAAGACAATTCGACTGGACCTGATGTTAGATATCTTCCAAAGTCGCTCCATCCTCGCGTTTCCGGGAAGGCGAACCGCGGCTGAGCGGAGTCTCGTGGATTGGCTTCGGCGCACTGCAACGCGGCCCCGTATTCACATCCGGGGACAGGACATAGCCGGAGCGCAGCGCGTTGCCGGATAACGTCACGCTCCCGACGCGACATGTGACGATAACAACAAGATCAGATCGGAGAAAAACCATGGACGCAAAGACTGACGACAAGGGCGCCGGCAAGTGCCCGTTCACCGGAAGCTCACGCGGACCGAGAAATCGCGACTGGTGGCCGAACCTGCTCGACCTCCAGGTCCTGAATCGGAATTCCAGCCTGTCCAACCCCATGGGCAAGACGTTTGATTACGTCGCAGAGTTCAAGACGCTCGATCTCAATGCCGTCATGACCGATCTCAAGGCGCTGATGACCGACTCGCAGGATTGGTGGCCGGCCGACTTCGGTCATTACGGCGGCCTGATGATCCGCATGGCGTGGCACAGCGCGGGCACCTACCGCATCACCGACGGCCGCGGCGGCGCCGGCGGCGGCCAGCAACGCTTCGCGCCGCTGAACTCGTGGCCGGACAACGTGCTGCTCGATCGCGCGCGCCGGCTGTTGTGGCCGATCAAGCAGAAATACGGCCGCAAGATTTCCTGGGCCGATCTGTACGTGCTGGCCGGCAATGCCGCGCTGGAATCGATGGGATTCAAGACCTTCGGTTACGCTGGCGGCCGCGCCGACGAATGGGAGCCGCAGGAACTGTTCTGGGGTCCGGAAGGAACGTGGCTCGGCGACGAACGCTACAGCGGCGAGCGCGAGCTCGCGGAGCCGCTGGCTGCCGTGCAGATGGGCCTGATCTACGTCAATCCGGAAGGACCGAACGGCAAGCCGGATCCGGTCGCCGCGGCGAAGGATATCCGCGAGACATTCTTCCGCATGGCGATGAATGACGAGGAAACCGTCGCGCTGATCGCCGGCGGTCACACCTTCGGCAAGACCCATGGCGCCGGCGATGCGGCGCTGGTGGGCCCCGCGCCCGATGGCTCGGCGATCGAGGATCAGGGCCTCGGCTGGAAGAGCAAGTACGGCACCGGCAAGGGCGGCGACGCCATCGGCAGCGGCCTTGAAGTCACCTGGACCCAGACCCCGACCAAGTGGGACAACAACTTCTTCGAGACCCTGTTCAAATACGAATGGGAGCTGGAGAAGAGTCCGGCCGGAGCCAACCAGTGGCGGGCGAAGAACGCGCCCGCGATCACGCCGGATGCTCACGACAAGTCGAAGATGCATGTGCCGACCATGCTGACCACCGACCTGTCGCTGCGGTTCGATCCGGTCTACGAGAAGATCTCGCGCCGGTTCCTGGAGAATCCGGACCAGTTCGCCGATGCCTTCGCGCGCGCCTGGTTCAAGCTCACCCACCGCGACATGGGACCGCGCGAGCGCTATCATGGCCCGTGGGTACCGAAGGAAGTGCTGATCTGGCAGGATCCGATTCCGGCCGTCGACCACAAGCTGGTCGACGACAAGGATGTGGCGGACCTCAAGGCGAAGGTTCTCGCCTCCGGCCTCACCGTGCCGCAACTGGTCTCGACCGCCTGGGCCTCGGCCTCGACGTTCCGCGGCTCGGACAAGCGCGGCGGCGCCAACGGCGCCCGCATCCGCCTAACCCCCCAGAAGGACTGGGAGGTCAACCAGCCGAAGCAACTCGCCACCGTGCTGGCCAAGCTGGAAGGGATCCAGAAGGAGTTCAACGGTTCGGCAACGGATGGCAAGAAGATCTCGCTTGCCGATCTGATCGTGCTGGCCGGGGCCGCCGCGGTCGAGAAGGCCGCCAAGGACGCCGGCCTCGACGTCGAGGTGCCGTTCGCGCCGGGCCGCATGGACGCGACGCAGGAGCAGACCGACGTGGATTCGTTCGCGCCGCTCGAGCCGCGAGCCGATGCGTTCCGCAACTACATCAACAGCAAGAAGCATCAGTTCATGAGTCCCGAGGAATCCATGGTGGATCGCGCGGAACTCCTGAACCTGACGGCGCCCGAAATGACGGTGCTGGTCGGCGGGCTGCGCGTGCTCGGCGCCAACGCCGGCGATTCCAGGCACGGCGTATTCACCCAGCAGGTCGGCAAGCTGACGAATGATTTCTTTGTCAACCTGCTGACCATGGACACCGAATGGCAGCCACCAAACGCCGATGGCATCTACGAAGGCCGCGACCGCAAGACCCAGACGCCGAAGTGGACCGCCACCCGCGTCGACCTGATCTTCGGGTCGCACTCGCAGCTTCGCGCGCTGGCCGAAGTCTATGCCTGCGTCGACTCCAAAGAGAAGTTCGCCAAGGACTTCGTCGCGGCCTGGACCAAGGTAATGAACGCGGACCGCTTCGACCTGCACGCCTGACCTACGGTCTCAAACGCCGAACAAAAACCCCCGCGACCCATGTCGCGGGGGCTTTTCATTTGCCGCCATGTATGAGCTTGCTGTCCGCAAATCCGCCACACACCGCTTCATTCAAAATTCAAAATGACGCGCGACAATCACACCCGGAGACGACCGACATGGATATCCGCCCGGCACGAACCGGCGACTACGATGATGTCGCCCGGGTGTGGATGGAGAGCTGGGTCTCGACCGGCCTCGCCGAAGCCAGCAATTTTCTCCTGGCGAATCTCCGTGCCCGCATCGACCGCGAGATCGAAAACGGCTGGGACTTGTTCGTCGCCGATGACGGAATCCGGATGGCTGCGATGCTCGCGCTGCAACCGCGCGACAATTATCTCGACCAGCTCTTCGTTGCCCCCGAGGATCAGGGCCGCGGCCTGGGTCGCAAGCTGCTTGCCTTCACGCGTCAGCGCCTGCCGGACGAGATCTGGCTTCGTTGCGTGCGCGAGAATGACAAAGCCTGGCGGTGGTACGAGCGCGAAGGGTTTGTGTTCGAAAAGGAAGCCATCGAGCCTGCGACGGGGTTCATGATGAAATACTATCGCTGGAAGAAAGGATGATCATCCGATGATGAAACTCTACTGGTCGCCGCGCTCGCGGTCGTTCACCACGCTCTGGCTGATGGAAGAGACCGGCCAGCCCTACGAGCGTGTGTTGATCGACATCACCAAGGGCGCTCAGAAGTCGGCGGACTACCTGAAGATCAATCCGATGGGCAAGGTGCCCGCGCTTGCGGACGGCGACGCGACGCTTGCGGAATCTGCCGCGATCTGCGCTTACGTCGCGGACCGCTATCCGGAGGCGAAGCTTGCGCCGCCGACCGGCGATGTCAGACGCGCAAAATATATGCAATGGCTGTTCTTCGCGCCAAGCTGCATCGAGCCGGCCATCGTGCAAGCCTTCACCAAACTCGAGATCCCCGCGGCGAGCGCCGCCTGGGGCAGCACGACACAGACGTTCGACGTGCTGGATCAGGCGCTGGCAAAGGGACCGTGGTTACTCGGCGACACGTTCTCCGCAGCCGACATCGCCATCGGCGCGGGCATGCATTACGCGATTCGTCTTTTCAAGATGATCCCGACGCGGCCGAACTTCGACCGCTATCTCGATGCATGCGCGGCGCGTCCGGCCTTTCAGCGCGCCGAAAAGCTCGCGATGGGATGACGGCAGGGAATTGACGGCTGTCGTCCTTCCGGCAGATCAGCCCGGGACGACGCGAGGATCGACATCCTGCGCATAGTCGACGCCATCGATGCCGAATCCGAACAGGCGCAGGAACTGGCTCTTGTATTCCGCAAGGTCGGCCAGTTCGCCGAGCGTGTCCGTGGACAGCAGGGGCCACCGCCGCGACACCTCGGTCTGAACTTCGGGCGAGAGCTCCCAGTCATCGACCCTGAGGCGTTGCGCGTCGTCGACAGCAGCGTCCTTGCCGAGACGCGTCCGGAACAGGCGGTCGATCTGTTCGATGCAGCCTTCATGAAGCCCGAGCTGCTTCATGACCTTGAACAACACCGTTCCGTAAAGCGGCACCACCGGAATGGCCGAACTCGCCTGCGTGACCACGGCCTTCAACGCCACGACGCGGGCGGCATCCGCGCCGAGCCGCTCCCGGATCGCTTCCGCCTTGCGGTCGAGATCGACCTTGGCGCGCCCGAGAGTGCCTTTCCAATAGATCGGCCAGGTCAGCTCGCTGCCGATATAGGTGTAGTTCAGCGTGCGGAAGCCCGGCGCCAGCACACCGGCGTCGGCGAGCTGGTCGATCCAGCGCTTCCAGTCCTCGCCGCCCATGACAGCGACCGTCGCGGCCGCTTCCTCCTCGCTCGCCGGCGAGACTGTCGTCTCGTAGACTTCGCCGGTCTCGGTATTGAGCGTCTTGATGTGAACGGGCTCCCCGAGCGGCTTGATCGCCGAGCGATGGACCTGACCCGTATCGGGATCGGTCCGGGTCGGCGCGGCCATGCTGTAGACCAGCATGTCGAGCTGCCCGAATGTCTCGCGCACTTTCGTGATGAATTCCGCCTTCATCTCGTCGGAGAAGGCGTCGCCTTCCAGCGTGACGGGCGCGCGCCCGATCTTCTTCGCCTCGATCTCGAAGGAGCGGTTGTTGTACCAGCCCGCCGTGCTGGTTCTTTTCTCGGTCGGAGGACGTTCGAACGACACGCCGATGGTCTCCGCACCGCCGGCGAAGGTCGCAACGATGCGGCTCGCGAGGCCATACCCCGTCGAGCAACCGAGCACCGCGACGCGCTTGGGGCAATCCGGAATGGGGCCCTGGCGAAGAACATAGGCGATCTGTTCGCGGACATTTGCGGCGCAACCGACCGGATGGGCCGTGGTGCAGATGAAGCCTCGCACGCGCGGTTCGATAATCATGCACACCCCGTCTTGGACCGTTGCAATGTCAGCATTCGCCGCCCGCGGGCTTCCTCGAGGAGCGAGGAGGCGTCAACCACCGTCACGCGTCAAGGCGCTTGAACACCAGCGTCGCGTTGGTGCCGCCGAAACCGAACGAGTTCGAGAGCACGGTGCCGACCTTGGCGTTGTCGATGCGCTTGCGCACGATCGGCATGTCCGCGAACACCGGATCGAGCTCCTGAATATTGGCGCTTTCGCAGATGAAGCCGTTGTTCATCATCAGCAGCGAATAGATCGCTTCCTGCACACCCGTTGCACCCAGCGAATGGCCGGTCAGCGATTTGGTGGCGGAAATCGGCGGGCACTTGTCGCCGGTGCCGAACACTTTTCGGATCGCCTCGATTTCCGGCGGATCGCCGGCCGGCGTCGAGGTGGCGTGCGGGTTGATGTAATCCACCGGCCCCTTCACCGTCGCCATCGCCATCTTCATGCAGCGCTCGGCGCCCTCGCCAGACGGCGCCACCATGTCGTAGCCGTCCGACGTCGCGCCATAACCGATGATCTCGCCGTAAATGCGCGCGCCGCGTGCTTTCGCATGCTCGAGTTCTTCCAGGACCAGCACGCCCGCGCCGCCAGCGATGACGAAGCCGTCGCGATTGACGTCATAGGCGCGCGACGCGACGGATGGCGTATCGTTGTATTTCGAGGACATCGCGCCCATCGCGTCGAAGAACACCGACAGCGTCCAGTCCAGCTCCTCGGAACCGCCGGCAAAAATAATGTCCTGCTTGCCCCACTGGATGGTCTCGTAGGCGTTGCCGATGCAGTGGTTCGACGTGGCGCAGGCCGACGAGATCGAATAGTTGACGCCCTTGATCTTGAACCATGTGGCGAGCGTCGCGGATGCGGTCGACGACATCGCCTTCGGCACCGCGAACGGGCCGACGCGTTTCGGGCCCTTGCTGCGTGCGATGTCGGCGCCCTCGACGATGGTGCGCGTCGAGGGACCGCCGGAGCCCATGATGATGCCCGTGCGTTCGTTGGAAACGTCTGACGGCTCAAGCCCGGAGTCGCGAATCGCCTGCTCCATCGCGATGTGGTTCCAGATGCCGCCCTGCGCGAGGAAGCGCATGGCGCGGCGATCGATCATGCCTTCGGGATCGAGCGTCGGCGCGCCCTGCACCTGCGAGCGGAAACCGAGTTCCGCGTGCTTCTCCGCCCGCGAGATTCCCGGCTTCGCCTCGTAGAGACTCGACAGCACTTCCTGAGTGTTGTTTCCGATGGACGAGACAATCCCCATCCCCGTAACGACAACCCGCCTCATGATCGCCTCGCCCTCTCGTTCCGTCTTGGCTTGAAGGTGCCGCCGCAGTCACATGCCCCGATGACGCGCCGGAGTCAGATGCCCTTATTGCGGCGCGGTATCCTGCCGGAACAAGCCAACCCTCAAATCCTTCGCGCGATAGATAATCTCGCCGTCCGCAGAAAGCCACCCGTCGGCGATTCCAAGCACAAGTTTCGAGCGCATCACGCGCTTCATATCGATGCAGTATTCAACCCTGCGAATATTCGGCAGCACCTGTCCGGAAAATTTCAGATCTCCAAGGCCGAGCGCGCGCCCGTGCCCCTGGCCACCGCTCCACCCGAGGAAGAAGCCGACCATCTGCCACAGCGCGTCGAGGCCGAGACACCCCGGCATGACCGGATCACCCTTGAAATGGCAGCCGAAGAACCAGAGGTCCGGCTTGACGTCGAGTTCGGCGCGGATCAGGCCCTTGCCATGCTCTCCGCCGGTGTCGTTGATCTCCGAGATACGATCGAACATCAGCATGGGAGGAAGCGGCAACTGGGCGTTGCCCGGACCAAACATCTCGCCGCGGCCACAGGCCAGCAGATCCTCGTATTCATAGCTGCCGCGCCGATCCTGCATGCTGCGTCGCCTCTATCTCACTGAAAAACGGGCCGAAATGCGAACGTTCGAACCCGAAAACGGGGCTGTCCGCGCCAGAAAAACGTGCGCGTTCTGTAACATAGGCTCCGGGGAGGGCAAAGCACCGGCCGATGCAAGCCTGAGCAATATCGTCGCAGCTCCCCAGAGACGTGGTGTCCCGAAACCGAAGCTGGCCTCTTTATGCCGCCGGCTTCGGAGCGAACCTCGGCTTCGATAGGGACATTCGCAAGCTTATGATTCTAGTGCGATTTAGGTTCAGAAGTTTGCTTTGGAGGACGCTCGGAGAAAATGAGGCAAATTCTGAACCACCGCACTAGTTGCGAAAAACTTGCATCTACCGTTCGTCCTTCCTATAGTAACAATTGAAAAAGACGGCGAAATAACAAGCTATTCAAGGTGCCCGACGTGAGTATCAGTGAAAACATCGTGGTGACGACCGAAGACGACCTCGACGGCGCAGCGATCGGTCATGGCCGGCAGCCCGCGCTGACAGGCTGTCCGTGGCACGATGTCAACGAAATGCTGCAATCGGTCGGGCTGCGCCCGACACGACAGCGCATGGCGCTGGGCTGGCTGTTGTTCGGCAAGGGAGCACGCCATCTCACGGCCGAAATGCTCTACGAGGAGGCAACCCTCGCCAAGGTTCCGGTCTCGCTCGCCACCGTTTACAACACGCTGAACCAACTCACCGACGCCGGATTGCTGCGCCAGGTCAGCGTCGACGGCACCAAGACCTATTTCGACACCAACGTCACCTCGCATCACCACTTCTACCTCGAGAACAATCACGAGCTGGTCGATATCGAAGATTCGAACCTGATGCTCCAGAGGATGCCCGACATTCCCGAGGGCTACGAAATCAGCCGTATCGACATGGTTGTCCGGCTGCGCAAGAAGCGCTGATTATCGCCCGCGCGGCACCTTGGCGCGCATTGCCCGCGCCTGCGGATACAAGGCTGCGGCGAGACAGATGTCGTGATGGTGCGCGGATTGCGCGCGCGGCCACGCGTCAGTTCACGGTCTCGTCGGCGTAAACGCCCCACAGCCGCTGCTGCTGGATCCAGCCGTCGAATCCATGGCCGCTGACATGGCACCATCCCGAACTGCAATGTTTGACCTGGGCGATGACGCCAGCCTGAAGGCGCGCGGTCACCTCGCTCTTGGTGTCGGCGCTGTCATACAGCGGCGCCAGGCCATCCTTGTCTTTCAGGGTTACGACCGCAGTGCGGCGGCCGGACAGCAGCGAGTGGTACACCCAACCCTCCGCCCCTTCGGAATCGCGGACCCTGCGCCAGTTTTCGAACTCGGCGGTCACCTCGACCGGCAGGCCGGATTTCGTATAGACCCAGGCGACATCATTGTCCTTGGTCGGCCCGACGCGAACGTTGACGTGGTCGGACTTGAGGCTGACGTAACGCGGGATCGGCAGACCGCTGACGGAAAGCGCAGACTCCCTGGCCGCAACACCGCCGATGTCCGAGCCGGCCATCAGCGCGCCGGCGGCCAGCACGGAAACAAAAAACTGCCTGACTGTCATCGATCCGTCCCCTGCGGCGATCCCCCAACTTCGCCCGGGTTTCGTGATCTCGGCCCCAGAGTTCTTGTCTTGCAGCGGCCTTCTGCTAGAGAGGACGGAAAGACAAGATCCGGGAGAGTCATGGTCGCAACAACCACGAACTCCCTAAAAGCGAGGAACCCAGGAAGGCGCTGAAACTTGCGGGCAGCGACAGTTTCGAACAAGCAGGTTAATGACACCTCAACGACTGCGCGGACGCGATCACAGGTTCGCGCGTACCGGGGTTCAGATGCGGCATCGGATGCGCGCTGTAAAGGCCGCCGCAAGGACATGCGACGGTCGGACGCGCAAGCGAAGTTGATATGCCGCTCCCGTTGATATGCCGCGCCCTCGGCGCAGCGACCTTCCGCACCGCAATTGGATGACTAGAGAGCAAGACATGTCGGTGAAGAAGAAGCCTTTGGTTGTTGTCACGCGCAAGCTGCCGGACTCGATCGAGACCCGCATGCGCGAACTGTTCGACGCCCGGCTGAATCTCGACGACCACCCGATGAGCCGCGAGCAGCTCATGGAAGCCGTTCGGACGGCCGATGTTCTCGTCCCCACCGTGACCGACGAGATCACGGAAGACGTGCTCGACCAGCCCGATCGCAGGCTGCGGCTGATCGCCAATTTCGGCAACGGCGTCGACAACATCGACGTCACCGCCGCGCACGCGCGCGGCATCACCGTGACCAACACGCCGAAGGTGCTGACCGAAGACACCGCCGACATGACCATGGCGCTGATCCTGGCCGTGCCGCGCCGGTTGATCGAGGGTGCCAACATCCTGCCCGACGGCAAGGACTGGCCGGGCTGGTCGCCGACATGGATGCTCGGCCAGCGCATCGGCGGCAAGCGCCTCGGCATCATCGGCATGGGCCGCATCGGCCAAGCGGTGGCGCGGCGCGCCCGCGCGTTCGGCCTGCAGATCCATTATCACAACCGCAAGCCGGTCGCGCCCGTCATCGCCGACGAACTCGGCGCCACCTATTGGGACAGTCTCGACCAGATGCTGGCGCGGATGGACATCATTTCGGTGAACTGCCCGCACACGCCGGCGACGTTTCATCTGCTGTCAGCGCGGCGGCTGAAACTGATCCGCAAGGAAGCCTACATCGTCAACACCGCGCGCGGCACGGTGATCGACGAAGACACGCTCACCAAGCTGATCGAGGCCGGCGAGATCGCCGGCGCGGGCCTCGACGTGTTCGAACACGAGCCCGCGGTCAATCCAAAGCTGATACGGCTTGCCAAGGCCGGCAAGGTCACGCTGCTGCCGCATATGGGCTCGGCGACGATCGAAGGCCGCGTCGAGATGGGCGAGAAGGTCATCATCAACATCCGCACCTTCCTCGACAACCACAAACCGCCGGATCGCATCCTGCCGAGCATGCTGTGAGGGCATGCAGCAAATCGCCGCAAAAAAGCGTGCGTCATGGCCGGACTTAGCCGTTCGAAGAACGGCGTCGCTTTCGTTCGCCCATGTCCCGGTCATCCACGTCTTGAAATTATGACGGGACAGGAAGACGTGGATGCCCGGCATAAGGCCCGGGCATGACATCTCTTTGAACAGGGCGGCTTAGTCGAATCTCCCGTGGAGCGTCAGAGATGCGCGCTCAAATCCTTGATCGTCGGAGTGTCGCCGTTCAGCGGGTTTGACGGATCGCGGCGATAGCGCAAGGTCTCGAACCGCATCGCGCGCGCATCCACCATCAGCAGCCGGCCGACCAGTCCTTCTCCGAAACCGACGATCTCTCTGATAACCTCCAGCGCCGTCATCGAACCGAGCACGCCGGCCAGCGCGCCGAGAATGCCGGCCTCCTGGCAGGTCGGCACGGTGCCGTCCGGCGGCGCTTCCGGAAACAGGCAGCGATAGGTCGGGTTGAATTCACCGTCAGCGTTCCTTTCGTGCGCGCGAATCGTCGTGAGCGACCCGTCGAACACGCCGAGCGCTCCTGTGATCAGCGGCTTCCCCGCCAGAAAACAGGCATCCGACACCAGATAGCGGGTGGCAAAATTGTCCGAGCCATCGGCGACGATGTCGTAGTCATCGAGCAGCGCCATGGCATTGCCGGCATCGATCCGCATCGCGTGCGCGCGCAGCGTGACATGCGGATTCAGCGTCCGGATACGATCCGCCGCACTGTCCACCTTCGGCCGCCCGATATCGGGCGTGGCGTGGATGATCTGGCGCTGCAGGTTGGAGAGCGACACGGTGTCATCATCGACGACGCCAAGGGTTCCGACGCCCGCAGCCGCGAGGTACATCAAGGCCGGCGCACCAAGGCCCCCGGCGCCGACCACCAGCACACGCGCTCGTTTCAGCGCGGCCTGACCGGGGCCGCCGACCTCGCGCATGACGATGTGGCGGGCATAACGTTCAAGTTCGTCGGCGTTGAGCATATCCTGTCCGGGTTCGATCGCGTCAGGCGGCTTGATGCAAGCGTTGTGAACCGCCCCGCGCCGCTGTCAAGAGGAGGCTCAGCGTGGTGGTTCAGACGCTCGCTTCTCGTTCGCTGCAAGTCCTTGAAGCGAACTTAGCAATCGGGCACCCGCTTGAACCGGGACGCTAGTGGCCCTGACCAAGCAGATGTGCTTTGGTCTGGCCGCTTCAAGCGAGGTGAAGCCGTTATGAAATCGCGAGTCGCTGCAATGCTGACGGTTGTGGTCACAGCCACGGCGCAAGCCCACCCCGCGACCGCCGCCGGCCGCGCGAAGCCGAAGCCGCCCGCCGCGACTCCGGCCAGCCCGGCCGCCCAAACCCCGGCTGAGACGATGACCGCCATGACGGCCGGCGAACGCCGGGCAATCCAGTCCGACCTGGCTTGGGTGGGCCGCTACAACGGCATCATCAACGGTGACGTCAGCGACCGCATGGTCGCAGCGATCAAAGCCTTCCAGAAGGATCACCACGGCAAGCAAACCGGCGTCCTCAATCCGCAAGAGCGCGTGCTGCTGGCGGAGGCCGCGAAGAAGCTGCAAGCCGCCGCCGGATGGAAGATCGTGACGGATTCCGCCACGGGTGCGCGGCTCGGCCTGCCCTTGAAGCTCGTCCCGCAACAAACGACCGGCGCCGACAGCACGAAATGGGCGTCGCCCTCTGGCGCCATCCAGATCGTTTTCGCGCACCGCACCGATGGCAACACGTCGATCGCAAAACTCGCCGATCAGGAAAAGAAGGAGCCGTCCGACCGCAAGGTCGACTACAGCGCCGTCAAGCCGGATTTCTTCGTGCTGTCGGGAACGCAAGGCCTGAAGACGTTCTACGTTCGCGGCCAATTCAGCGGCGGCGAGGCTCGCACCCTCACCGTTCTCTACGAGCCGGCAGCGGCCAACACGATGGCGCCGGTGGTGATCGCGATGTCGAGTGCATTCAATCCGTTTCCACCGGGTGCATCGGCGCGCAAAACCGTCGACTACGGGACCGGCATCGTCGTCAACGCCGACGGCACCATCGTGACCAGCAACGACATGGTGGAAGGTTGCCAGTCGATCGTCGTTGGCGGCCACGGCCGCGCCGACAAGGTGGCGACAAACAAGGCGCGCGACCTGGCGCTGCTGCGCATTTATGGCGCGCAAGGGTTGACGCCGGTCCCGCTCGCTGGCGGCGTAACGACATCTGCCGTCAACCTGATCGGGATCGCGGACCCGGCGGCCCAGGGCGGCGGTACTGCCGTGAGCAGCGTCGCCGCGCAGATCACATCAGCAGGCAACGGCAACGAATTGATGTTGTCGCCTGCGCCGGGCGCCGGCTTTTCCGGCGCGGCGGCACTCGACGCCAACGAGCAACTCGCCGGCCTCGCGCTGCTGAAGCCCGTCACCGACGACGGCGCGCCCACGACACAGGCAACGCAAGCGCGATTTGTGAAAGCCAGCGTCCTCGGCGACTTTCTCCGGGCGCACAAGATCGCGATGGCAACAGGACCAGCGGACGCCAGGGCCGCCGTGGTGCGCGTCATCTGCGTGCGGAAGTAGAGCGTTCTTGACAGACACCCTCTCCTCGTCATGCCGGGCACACACGTCTTCCCCGCGATTCATCACGAAAGCCGTGGATGGCCGGAACATAGGCGAGCGAAGCGACGCCGTCCTTCGAACGGCTATGTCCGGCCATGACGAAGAAAAATATTGCCTCGGGAGGATCGGCGGCTCCGCCGAGGCTCACTTCTGGCAGCCCGGACACCAGAACGTCGAACGCCCGTTCTGCGTGAACCGCTTCACGGTGCCCTTGCAGCCCGGTGTGCGGCATTTTTCGCCTTCGCGGTCATAGACCTGGAACGAATGCTGGAAATAACCGAGTTCGCCGGAGGTCTGGCGATGATCGCGCAGCGACGAGCCACCGGCCTTGATGGCCTGATTGAGAACGTCGTGAATGGCGCGGACCAGACGCACGGCATGATCGGTGGGCTCGCCCTTTTTCGTCGCCAGCGTCGCGGCGCGGCGGCGGGGCGACAGATGCGAGCGAAACAACGCCTCGCAGACATAGATGTTGCCGAGACCGGCCACCACGCGCTGATCGAGCAACGCCGCCTTCAGGCTGGTGTTCTTGCCCGCGCAGGCGCGCGCCAGCATCGCCGCATCGAAGGCGTTGCCGAGGGGCTCCGGCCCGAGCCCCTTCAGCAACGGCTCATCCTCGAGGCCGGATCGCGCGATGATCTTCATGTAGCCGAACCGGCGCGGATCGTTGAAGACGATGTCCGCACCCGACGACATCCGAAACATCACGTGATCGTGGGCGCGATCCTCGTTTCGCGGATAATGGAAGTCGCCGGGCGTTCCGGTTTTCGTCCCCGCGATCACCCGGAACGAGCCGGACATGCCGAGATGCATCAGCAGCACATCGCCGGATGCGAGGTCGGCCATCAGGTATTTCGCGCGCCGGCCGAGCCCGGTCACGGTCTGTCCCTCCAGACGGGCCACAAAATCCTTTTGAAAGGGAAACCGCAGGTCGCCCCGGCGGGTTTCCGCCTTGACGATTTTTGCGCCCTCCATGACCGGCTGCAGGCCGCGCCGGACGGTCTCGACTTCGGGTAATTCGGGCATAGGTTGCATTCACCTTGAGCGGCTGACGTGATAGCGCCATTGCCGCGGGCGCGCTATGGTTCGTGGACGTGAAGGTCATAGGATTTAAGAGGATGAGCCAGCCGGGCGAAACCACGCATTTCGGCTTCAGGGACGTCCCCCTCGGGGACAAGCAGACGCTGGTGAACGACGTGTTTCACAGCGTGGCGGCGCGCTACGACCTGATGAATGACCTGATGTCCGGCGGCCTGCATCGCGCCTGGAAGGACGTGATGATCACCACCCTGAACCCGCCGCGCAACGACGCGCCGTTCGCGTTGCTCGACGTGGCCGGCGGCACCGGCGATATCGCGTTCCGCGCGGCGAAAGCCTCGGGCTATGGTTTTCATGCAACCGTCTGCGACATCAACGGGGACATGCTGAATGTCGGCCGCGAACGGGCGATCAGGCAGCACCTCGACGACCGGGTTGTTTTCGTCGAAGGCAACGCCGAGTCGCTGGCGTTTCCTGATCGCCGTTTCGATGCCTATACCATCGCTTTCGGCATCCGCAACGTGCCCCGCATCGATCAGGCGCTGCGTGAAGCCTACCGCGTGCTGAAGCCCGGCGGCCGTTTCCTGTGCCTGGAATTCTCCACCGTCGATGTCCCCGGTCTCGACAAGCTGTACGACCTGTTCTCGTTCAAGGTTATTCCGCCGCTCGGCCGCGCGGTGACCGGCGACGCCGAGTCGTACCAATATCTCGTCGAGTCGATCCGCAAATTTCCCAGACCCGAGGCCTTCGCCGGCATGATCCGCGACGCCGGATTTGCGCGCGTGGGCTGGCAGGCTCTCTCCGGCGGCATCGTGGCGCTGCATTCGGGCTGGCGTTTGTGATCTCCGCATTGACCCATTGCGCGCGGCTGACGCGCGCTGCGTTTGTGTTTGCGCGCGAAGGCGTGTTCGGCGTCGTCGACCCGAGCCTCGTGCCGCCGCCAGGACAACTTGCGCTACGCCTTGCGCGACTGGTCGAACGCCGCAACGCCAAGTCGGGCCCGCGCCTGTCGCGGGCGCTCACGCGGCTTGGGCCGGCCTATCTCAAGCTCGGCCAGTTCCTCGCCACGCGCCCGGACGTGGTCGGCGTCGTCATGGCGCGCGATCTCGAAAGCCTGCAGGACAGGCTGCCGCCGTTTCCGCAGGCCGACGCGGAGGCGGTCGTCGCCGCGTCGCTCGAACGCCCGGTGACGCAGGCGTATGCGAACTTCGGCCCGGCGGTCGCTGCCGCCTCGATCGCGCAAGTGCATCGTGGCGAGACCGAACGCGACGGCCTGCGCAAACAGGTCGCGGTCAAGGTGCTGCGGCCCGACGTGGCCGCACGCTTCCGGCGCGACCTCGCCGATTTCTTCTTCGTTGCCGACAAGGCAGAGGCGCATTCCGCCGAGGCCCGCCGCCTGCGCCTGGTCGAGGTGATCAACACCATGTCGCGTTCGGTCGCGATGGAGATGGATCTGCGCCTCGAGGCGGCGGCCATGTCGGAAATGGCCGAGAACACCCGCGACGATCCGGATTTCCGCGTGCCGGCCGTCGACTGGGACCGGACCACCCAGAACGTGCTGACGATGGAATGGATCGACGGCATCGCGCTGAACGATCACGTGCGCCTTGAAGCCTCAAGGGTCGATTTGCCGGACCTTGGCCGCAAGGTGATCCAAAGTTTTCTGCGTCACGCGCTGCGCGACGGCTTCTTTCACGCCGACATGCACCCCGGCAACCTGTTCCTCGATCCGGAAGGGCGGCTGGTGGCCGTCGACTTCGGCATCATGGGCCGGCTTGGGCTGAAGGAGCGGCGTTTCCTGGCGGAGATTCTGCTCGGCTTCATCACCCGCGACTATCGCCGCGTCGCCGAGGTCCACTTCGAGGCCGGCTATGTGCCCGGCCACCACTCGGTGGAGAATTTCGCGCAAGCCATCCGCGCCATCGGCGAACCGATCCACAACCGCACCGCCGAGGAAATCTCGATGGCAAGGCTGCTGTCGCTGCTGCTCGAGGTGACGGCGCTATTCGACATGCAGACCCGCCCGGAGCTGATCCTGCTGCAAAAGACCATGGTGGTGGTCGAGGGCGTCGCGCGCAGCTTCGATCCGAGGCTCGACATCTGGTCGGTCGCCGATCCCGTGGTGCGCGAATGGATCACGCGCAACCTCGGCCCGATCGGCCGGGTGCAGGGCGCCGTGGCCGGCGCCGGCGAGCTCGGTCGCGTGCTGAGCGGGTTGCCCGCCCTCGCCTCGCGAACAGTCTCCCTGATCGAGCAGCTCGAGACGATGGCTCGCGAAGGTCTAACGCTTGGGCCCGGCACCATTGCCGAGATCAAGCGCGCCGAGGCCCGCAGCCACCGCTGGAGCATCCTGGCGCTCTGGGTGATCGCGTTGTCCCTGGCCGCTCTGCTCTGGATCGGTTGATTGCAATGCAGTCATTTTGACGATATCAATGCCATCGAAACTTGGGCGATGTTCATGGCCAGCCTGACCATCCGGAAACTCGATGACGCCGTGAAGGCCTATCTTCGGCTGCGCTCGGCCGGCAACGGTCGCTCGGTAGAGGAGGAGGTCCGGGTAATTCTGGGCGACCTGATCCAGGGGCAGCCGCAGCCGGCAGTCTCCGCCCCGCCATATGTGCCCCCCTCCGCGGACGCCGCGAGCCGCCCTCGCAGCCGGACATCCGCGGGCATGTCCCGCGTCACGCTCATCATCGGCGGCGGCATCGCCGCCTACAAGGCGCTCGACCTGATCCGGCGACTCAAGGAGCGCCGTATCGGCGTCCGCTGCGTGCTGACCCGCGCCGCGCAGCAATTCGTCACGCCGCTCGCCGCAAGCGCGCTGTCGCATGAGCGCTGCTACACCGACCTGTTCGATGCCGGGAGCGAATTCGACGCCGGGCACATCCGGCTGGCGCGCGACTGCGACCTGATCGTGGTGGCGCCCGCCACCGCCGACCTGATGGCCAAGGCGGCGCAGGGTCACGCCGACGATCTCGCCACCGCCATCCTGCTCGCGACCAACCGCCCGATCCTGCTCGCGCCCGCGATGAACCCCTTGATGTGGGCCAACGCCGCCACCCGCCGTAACGTCGCGCAGCTTATTCGCGACGGCGTGACGACGATCGGGCCCAACGCCGGGGAGATGGCGGAAGCCGGCGAGGCCGGAGACGGCCGCATGGCCGAGCCGCTCGAGATCGCCGCCGCCGCCGACCGGATCCTGCGGCCGCCGCAATCCCAACCGCTCAAGGGCAAGCGCGTGCTGATTACCGCCGGCCCGACCCACGAACCGATCGATCCGGTGCGCTACATCGCCAACCGCTCCTCGGGCAAGCAAGGCTTCGCCATTGCCGCCGCCGCCCACGCCGCCGGTGCCGAGGTCACGCTGATTTCCGGACCGGTCGATCTCGACGATCCTGCCGGCGTCATCGTGAAGCATGTCGAATCCGCGCGCGACATGCTGACCCAGGTCGAAACCGCACTGCCCGCCGACATTGCGATCTTCGCCGCCGCTGTCGCCGACTGGCGCGTGGCCATCGAAGGCGCGCAGAAGCTGAAGAAAACCGGCGGCGGCATCCCGCCGCTGCACCTGGTGGAAAATCCCGATATTCTCGCGACGATCTCCAAGCTGCAAGACACCCGCCCGCCGCTGGTGATCGGCTTCGCCGCCGAAACCGAGCATCTGCTCGATAACGCCAAGGCCAAGCTCGACCGCAAGGGTTGCGACTGGATCGTCGCCAACGACGTGTCTCCCGCCACCGGCGTCATGGGCGGCGACCGCAATACGGTGCATCTTCTGAGCCGCAAGGCCGACGGCGGAATCGATATCGATTCATGGCCGGTCATGACCAAGGAGCAGGTCGCCGCCACCCTGGTCGCGCGCATCGCCCAAACCGTGCAAGGAACGCATTCATGAGCGACGCTGTCCGGGTCGACATCCAGCAGTTGCCGCACGCGCTGGGCCTGCCGCTGCCGGCCTATCAGACACGACAGGCCGCGGGCCTCGATCTGCTGGCGGCCGTCCCGGAGCAGCAGCCGGTGGTTCTCGCGCCGGGCAAACACGCGATGATCCCGACCGGCCTGATGATCGCGTTGCCGGCAGGCTTTGAAGCGCAGGTGCGGCCGCGCTCCGGGCTCGCGGCGAAGCATGGCGTGACCGTGCTCAATTCGCCCGGCACGGTGGATGCCGACTATCGCGGCGAGATCAATGTCCTGCTCGTCAATCTCGGCGATGCGCCCTTCGCCATCCGCCGCGGCGAGCGCATCGCGCAGATGGTGGTCGCTCCGGTGACGCAGGTGGAACTCGTGTCCGTGGCCGCGCTGCCGGCCACCGAGCGCGGCGTCGGCGGATTCGGATCGACCGGGCGCTAACCGCAAGAAACTTCGATTCGTTTTCCGCGCTGGAATCACAGCGCGGCGCATTTCTTCGCGCAACGACTCCCGTTCACGGTCTGGACTCTTACTCCGCGAGTCCCCTTGAGGGTATTGTGTTTCGATTCGCGAACGGCGGCCTCCGCCGGTCGCGTCGTCGTGCGGTTTTGGGGCAAACCATGTCAGGCGTGATCGCAGTAATGCGTCGGACCTTGCTGTCGTGCTCGTCGCTGGTGCGCGGCGGCCTCGCAGGTCTCGGTGCGGCCGCTTTCGCCGGCATCGCGCCCGCTCGCAGCATGGACCTTGGTGCCGGCGTCCAAACCGCGCAGGTCTTCGCCGGGCTCGACCGGCAGGAGATCGCGGCGCTCGCCCTCGCGCTGGCCGTGCTGGGCTTTTCCGTGGTCTCGGCCATCCTGCTGATGCGGACCCGGATTCGCGCCGCCGACAACGAAGCGCGCCTGCGCAACGACATCCAGACCCTGCAATCCGAATCCGACCGCTTCCGTGCGCTGCTGTTCGCGGAACCGCAGATTTTGATCTCATGGGCCGCGGGCGACGACCGCGCGCAAATCAGCGGAGACATCGCGCTGCTGATGCCGCAGGAGCCGCAGCCTCAACCGCAACGCGTTCTCGCGTTCGGGACTTGGCTGCCGCCGGAGCCCGCATTGGCGATGGATCATGCGGTGGAGAGGCTGCGCGAGGGCGGCGAAGGTTTTCTGCTCAGTCTCGTGACGTCGACCGGCCGTTCCGTCGAGGCGATGGGCCGCGCCGTCGGCGGACAAGCCATCGTCCGCATCCGCGATCTCGGCGGCCTGCGCCGCGACCTGGCCGAAATGACGCTGCGCTATCAGGGCCTGCTTCAGGAAACCGGCATGCTGCGCGCCTTCGCCGCCGCCACGCCATGGCCGCTGTGGGCGCGCGGCAATGACGGCCGGCTGGTCTTCGCCAATGCCGCCTATGCCGCTGCCACGGAAGCGTCTGATGTCGCCGACGCACTTCAGCGCAATCTCGAACTGCTCGACAGCGGCGACCGCGCGGCGCTCGCCCGCGCGCTGAACGACCACGCCACGTTCGCGGCCCGGCTGCCGATCGTCGTCCGCGGCGAGCGGCGGATGTACGACATCCAGGCCCTCAAGGTGGCCGACGGCAGCGCCGGGATCGCCATCGATGCCAGCGAGCCGGTCGCACTCAGCGCGGCGCTGGTCCAGATGGCCGAGTCGCATCGCCGGATTCTCGACCAGCTCTCGTCCGGCGTGGCGGTGTTCGACGGACAGCGGCGGCTCGCCTTCTACAACGATTCCTACCGGCGGCTGTGGGATCTCGACCGCGCGTTCCTCGACAGCCATCCCGACGATTCCAGCGTGCTCGACCGCCTCCGCGCCGCGCGCAAGCTGCCGGAGCAATCGGACTTCCGCGCCTGGAAGGCGCGGCTGCATGAAGCCTATCGCGCAGTCGAGCCCGCGAAGGACGTCTGGTATCTGCCGGACGGACGCGCGCTCAGCATCGTGACCACGCCAAACCCCGAAGGCGGCGTGACCTATCTGTTCGACGACGTCACCGAAAGCCTCGACCTGGCCCGACGCTACGATCGTCTCATCAACGTCCAGCGCGAAACGCTCGACAGCCTGACCGAAGCCGTCGCGGTGTTCGGCAGCAACGGGCGCGCGCAACTGTTCAACCCCGCCTTTGCCCGGATGTGGAAGCTGTCGCCGGAGACCTTGCAGGCCCAGCCGCACATCGAAACCGTCGAAAGCTGGTGCCGTCCGCTGTTCGATGACGCCGCGACGTGGCTCACCATTCGCAACGCCGTCACCGGCATCGACAACCGCAAGGCCGTTCCGCTCAAGCTCGAGCGCAAGGACGGCAGCGTGTTGGACTGCATGGCGCTGCCGCTGCCGGACGGCGCGACGATGCTCACCTTCCACGACATCACCGATAGCGAGAACGTCGAGCGCGCGCTGCGCGAGCGCAACGATGCGCTCGAAGCCGCTGACCAGATGAAAGTAGACTTCGTCCACCACGTCTCCTACGAGCTGCGCTCGCCGCTCACCACGATCATCGGCTTCGCGCACCTGATGAGCGATCCCGGCATCGGCCCGCTGACCGAGAAGCAGGCCGAATACGTCAACTACATCACCTCGTCCACCGACGCGCTGCTGGCGCTGACCAACAACATCCTCGATCTCGCGACCATCGACGCCGGCGCCATGACGCTGGAGCTCGGGCCGGTCGACATCAGCAAGACCATCGAGGCGGCGGCGGAAGGCGTGCAGGACCGGCTGATCCGCGATCGGATTTCACTCAAGGTCACGATCGACCCGCATATCGGAAACTTCATCGGCGACGAACGCCGGATCGTGCAAATTCTCTACAACCTGCTCGCCAACGCCGTCGGCTTCTCGCCGCCGGACACAACCATCGCGGTGAGCGCGCGGCGCACCGATCACAGCGTCACCTTCTCCGTCACCGATTCCGGACCCGGCATTCCGGCCGAGATGAAGGACAAGCTGTTCAACTGGTTTGAAAGCCGCTCCAACGGCTCGCGGCATCGCGGCGCCGGCCTCGGCCTGTCGCTGGTGCGCTCCTTTGTCGAACTGCATGGCGGCGAGGTGCGGATCGATTCAACGGTCGGCAAGGGCACGACCGTGACGTGCGACTTCCCGCTCGATCAGACCGCGCGCCGCAGCGCTGCCGAATGAACGGCCCCACGACATTCTCGGTCGCGCTCGCCAACGAGACGGCGACCGCCAACCTGATGGCCGATCTCGCGTTGCTGACGGGCGCGGGCGACGTCATCACGCTGTCGGGCGACCTCGGCGCCGGCAAGACCGCCGCCGCCCGCGCCATGATTCGCTATCTTGCCAGCGACGACAGCGTCGAGGTGCCGAGCCCGACCTTCACGCTGGTGCAGCACTACGACCTGCCGGCGTTCCCGCTCGTGCATGCGGACCTGTACCGGATCGCCGACCCCGGCGAACTCGAGGAAATCGGTCTCGCGCCGCTTCCGGAAGGAACTGTCGCGTTGATCGAATGGCCCGAGCGCGCATCCGGCGCGCTCCCCGACGACCGGATCGACATCGCGTTCAGCCATCGCCCGGCGCTGGGGTCATCGGCACGCGCCGCGCAAATCACCGGTCACGGCAAGGCCGCCGCTCAGGTGGCACGGCTCGCAGCGCTGCGGCAATTCCTCGACGGCGCGAACTATATCGACGCGAAGCGTCGCCGCATGGCCGGTGACGCCTCGACGCGCTCCTATGCCCGGCTGGCGCGCGGCGACGGCACCGTCATTCTGATGAATGCCCCCAGGCGCCCGGACGGACCGGCGCTCTACAATGGCAAGTCGTACAGCGCGGCCGTGCATCTGGCCGAGGACGTCAAGCCGTTCGTCGCAGTCGCCCAGGGTCTGCGCGCGCACGGTTTCTCGGCGCCGGCGATCCATCATGCCGATCTCGAGTCCGGTTTTCTCATCACTGAAGATTTCGGCAGCGCGACCTTCATCGAAGGCAGCCCGCCCGCACCCATGGCCGAGCGCTATCAGGCCGCCACCGATATGCTGGCGGCGCTGCATCGCGAACCGCTGCCCGATATCCTGCCGGTGGCGCCGCACATCGACTATGTCGTCCCCGTCTTCGACACCGAGGCGATGCTGGTCGAGATCGGGCTGATGCCGGAATGGTATCTGCCGGATCGCGGCGTGGCGCTCGCCGACAATGTCCGCGCGGAATTTGCCGCCATGTGGCGCGATCTGTTGGCCAAGGTCGAGGCCGCACCCCGAACCTGGGTGCTGCGCGATTTTCACTCGCCCAACCTGATCTGGCTCGAACAGCGGGCCGACACCGGCAAGGTCGGCCTGATCGATTTCCAGGACATGGTGCGTGGCCCCGCCGCCTACGATCTGGTCTCGCTGCTGCAGGATGCGCGGATCGACGTGCCGGAACAGCTAGAACTGCAGATGCTGACGCGCTACATCAAGGCGCGCCTCGGCTCGGACGCGAATTTCAGTCCGCCCGCCTTCGCCGAACTCTATGCCATCATGTCGGCGCAGCGGAACACGCGGCTGCTCGGCACCTTCGCGCGGCTGAACCGGCGGGACGGCAAGCCGCAATATCTGCGGCATCAGCCGCGGATATGGACCTATCTGACCCGTTCCCTGGCGCATCCGGCGCTGGCGGCGCTCAGGACCTGGTACGATACGCACGTTCCGGCGCCTGCGGCGTGAGGGGCTGCCTTTACGTCTTGTTAGCCGCCATTCCCTACTTTGCCTGACGGATATGCCTGAGCCGCAAGATGGAAGCGGCGTCTCCACGAGGATCCATCATGGCTACGGAACAACGGCGCAAAGGCGAACGTGTCACTTTCGAGCGCGGCTTCGCGGCGCATATGATGGGCATCGACGGCACCTGGCGCCGCGACTGCACGATGGAAGATATTTCCGAAACCGGCGCCAAGCTGACGGTCGAGGGGTCCATCGAGGGCCTGCACCTGAAAGAATTTTTCCTGCTGCTGTCGTCGACCGGCCTCGCCTATCGGCGTTGCGAACTGGCGTGGGTGAACGGCGACCAGATCGGCGTCAACTTCCTCAAGCAGGCCGACAAAAAGAAGAAAACCGGCAAGCGCAGCGGGGCTTCGGCCGAGGTTTGATCACGCCCTCTGTCGTATCGCCGTCATCGGCGGCGGCTAAGGCGGCAGGACGAGAGTCGGAAAGCCGTGCTACAGTCGCGCCATCCTGATTCCGCGAACAGGGACTGCCGCGCGACCGCATGCCTGCAAAACCGACCAAAGCCATGATCCTCGCCGCCGGCCTCGGCCTGCGCATGCGCCCGCTGACGGAGCGGATGCCGAAGCCGATGGTTCCCGTCGCAGGCAAGCCGCTGATCGATCACGTGCTCGACAAGCTCGCGGACGCCGGCGTCGGCGACGCCGTCGTCAACGTGCATTACCTGCCCGACCAGATCATCGATCACGTCGCAACCCGCCGCCGTCCGCGCGTCGTCATTTCCGACGAGCGCGATGTGGTCCTCGGCACCGGCGGGGGCGTGGTGAAGGCGCTGCCGCTGCTCGGCCACGCGCCGTTCTATCATCTCAACGCCGATACCATGTGGATCGACGGCGCGCGTTCCAATCTCGCACGGATGGCCGACGCGTTCGATCCGGCGCGCATGGACATCCTGCTGCTGATGGCACCGACGGCGAGCAGCATCGGCTACAGCGGCGCCGGTGACTATGCGATGCTGCCGGACGGCGCGCTCCGCAAGCGCGGGGAAAACCAGGTGGTTCCTTTCGTCTATGCCGGCGTCGCGATCCTGTCGCCGACGCTATTCGCCGATGCGCCACAGGGTGAATTCTCGCTGACGCGGATTTTCGATCGCGCCAACGAACAGGAGCGCCTGTTCGGGTTGCGGCTCGACGGCACATGGATGCATGTGGGCACGCCGGACGCGATCGGCGCGGCGGAACGTGCGCTGCTGATCAGCGCCGCATAGAGCCTTTCCGCTTCTGATGGAATCAGAAGCGGAAAGGCTCTATGTTTTTGGTTTGACGCGTTTTCTCCACGCGAACCGGTAGCCACTTCGCTCGAAAACGCTATAAGCAACCGTTTGGCGACTCCCGACGCGCGCAGCCCCATGCCATGATGCCGCTCCCGAATCGGATAGCCCATGCGCGTCTTCAACATTCCCGCCTCCACGCCGTTCCTGCGCACGCTGCTCACCGCGCTGGTGGACGGCCGGCTGATCGACGGCTTCGAGGCGCGCACGAACCCCGAGCGGCTCGCGCAGGCGACGCTCTACTTGCCGACCCGCCGCGCCGGGCGGATGGCGCGCGAGGTTTTTCTCGACGTGCTGAATGCCGAGGCGGTGATCCTGCCGCGGATCGTCGCGCTCGGCGACATCGACGAAGACGAACTCGCTTTCGCGCAGGCCGCTTCGCAGAATGCCGCGGCCACGCTCGAGATCCCTCCCGCGCTCGGGGGGCTTTCGCGCCGGCTGCTGCTGGCGCAATTGATCGCCGCCTGGGCGCGGCGGCTGAAGCCCGACGATCCCGCCCAGGCGCCGCTCGTGACCGGCGGTCCCGCCGCGACGCTGCAACTGGCCGACGATCTGGCGCGCCTGATGGACGACATGGCAACGCGCGGCGTGTCATGGGGTGCGCTCGATGGCCTGGTCCCGGATGCGCACGACCGCTACTGGCAGCTCACGCTGGATTTTCTCAAGATCGCGCGCGTGGCGTGGCCGGCTCATCTCGCGGAGGTGGACAAGATCGAGCCTGCGATCCGGCGCGACCTGCTGATCGAGGCGGAAGCCGCGCGTCTCGTGGCGCGTCACGACGGCCCCGTGATCGCGGCCGGCTCGACCGGCTCGATGCCGGCCACGGCGAAATTCCTCCGCGTCATCGCACAACTGCCGCAGGGCGCCGTGGTGCTGCCGGGCCTCGATACCAGCCTCGATGAGGCGGCATGGCGGGCGATCGGCGGCAAGCGCGGCGCAGACGGACAATTTCTGGAGCAGCCGGCCGACAGCCATCCGCAATTCGCCATGCACGGACTATTGGAGCGATTCAACATCACGCGCGCGGACGTGATGCCGCTCGGATCCGGTCCGCGGGGGCGCGACGTGCTGACGTCGGAAGCGATGCGTCCGTCCGCCGTCACCGCGGAGTGGCACACGCGCCTCGCCGACGAAGCCGTCGCACGGAAGATCGCCGAGGGAATGACGAACCTTGCGGTCATCGCGGCACCGAACTCCGAGATGGAGGCGCTGGCCATTGCCGTCGCGCTGCGCGAGGCGGAGGAATTGAACCGGACCGCGGCGCTCGTCACGCCGGATCGCGCGCTGGCGCGCCGGGTGATGGCCGCGCTGGGCCGCTGGAAACTGGACTTCGACGACTCCGGCGGCGATGCCCTGACCGACACGCCCGCCGGCATCTTCGCGCGCCTCGCAGCCGACGCAGCCTGCAACGGGCTTGAGCCCGCGCCGCTGCTGGCCATGCTCAAGCATCCGTTGTTCCGGCTGGGCCATGCCGCAGGCAAATGGCGGCCGGCGATCGAAGCACTGGAGCTTGCGATCCTGCGTGGCACCCGGCCGCCTCCCGGCAGCCGCGGACTGGCGGACGCGTTCGCGGGCTTTCGCGATGAACTCGCCAGGCACCTGCGCCATGAAAGCTCCCTGCTGCATGGTGCCGAGCCGCGCGCCCGATTGCGGCCGGACGACCTGGATCAGGCACAGGCTTTGATCGATCGGCTGCGGGCCGCGCTTGCACCGCTCGAAACGCTGGACGCCGGCAAGCCGCGCGACTTCGCCGAGTTCGCCGCAGCTCACCGCGTGGTGCTCGATGCCCTGTCGCAGGATGAGACCGGGATGGTGGCCGCCTTCGACGGCCATGACGGCACGGCGCTGGCCGCGGCCTTCGACGATCTGCTCGACCATCGCGGCAGCGGACTGACGGTGCAGACCGCCGACTACGCCGAAGTGTTCGAGACCGCCTTCGGCGACCACGTGGTGCGGCGGCCGCGCGCGATGACCGCGCGGCTGCGCATCTATGGCCCGCTGGAAGCCCGCCTGACGCATTGCGACCGCGTCATTCTCGGAGGTCTGGTGGAAGGCGTCTGGCCGCCAGCGCCGCGCGTCGATCCATGGCTGAGCCGCCCCATGCGCCACGACCTCGGGCTCGATCTGCCGGAGCGCCGCATCGGCCTGTCGGCCCACGACGTCGCGCAATTGCTTGGCGCCGATGATGTGATCCTGTCCCACGCGGCGAAGACCGGCGGCTCTCCTGCCGTCGCGTCGCGGTTTCTGCATCGGCTGGAAGCCGTCGCCGGTCCCGATCTCTGGCGCAAGGCCGTCGCGCGCGGCGACAGCTATGTCCGCTATGCCGAAGCTCTCGACCGGCCGGAGGAAATCAAGCCGATCGGGCAACCCGCGCCCAGACCGCCGCGCGATGCGCGCCCGACCCGGATGTCGGTCACGGCCATCGAAGACTGGCTGCGCGATCCCTATACGATCTACGCAAAGTTCATCCTGAAGCTTCCGCCACTCGACCCCGTGGACATGCCGCTGTCGGCGGCCGAGCGCGGCTCGGCGATTCACGATGCGCTCGGCGATTTCGCCAAACGCTATCCGGCGCAATTGCCCGAGCATCCCGAACGCGTCCTGCGCGCGATCGGCGAAACGCATTTTGCGCCGTTGATGATACGGCCCGAGGCTCGCGCGCTGTGGTGGCCGCGCTTCCAGCGGATCGCCGGATGGTTCGCGGACTGGGAGCGCGAGCGACGGCCCGGCCTTGCGAAAATCGACGCCGAAGTCAGCGGCGACATTCCCATTCCGATTGATGCCGACCGTACCTTCACCCTGTCGGCACGCGCCGACCGCATTGAACATCTCGGCAATGGCCACTTTGCCATCGTCGACTACAAGACCGGCGCTCCCCCGAGCGGCAAGCAGGTGCGGTTGGGTCTGTCGCCGCAGCTCACGCTGGAAGCGGCCATCCTGCGCGAGGGCGGCTTCAAGGACATTCCTGCCGGCGGATCGGTCAGCGACCTCATCTATGTCCGGCTGAGCGGCAATAACCCGCCCGGCAAACCCATCACGCTGGTGCTGAAGATCGACCGGGAAGACCCGCAGCCGCCGGACGCAGCCGCTGACGAGGCTTTGCAAAAGCTCGCCGCGCTGATCCGCACCTTCGACAATGAACAGCAGGGCTACACCTCGTTGAATCTGCCGATGTGGACGACGCGCTACGGCACTTACGACGACCTCGCACGAATCAAGGAGTGGTCGGCAGCCGGCGGATTGGGGATCGAGGAATGGTGAAGGCGCCCCGCCCCGTCCATCCCGACGCCAGCGCGCGCCAGCAACGCGCCTCCGATCCCACCGCGTCGGTGTTCGTGTCCGCCAATGCCGGCTCGGGCAAGACGCACGTGCTGGTGCAGCGCGTGATCCGCCTGCTGCTCAACGATGTCGATCCCGCGCGCATCCTCTGCATCACCTTCACCAAGGCCGCCGCCGCCAACATGTCGGAACGGGTGTTCACCACGCTCGGCGACTGGGTGACGCTTGGCGACGACGCCCTCGACGAGGCGCTGCGCAACAGCGGCATCGCGCGGCCCGACCCGAAGGTCCGCAAACGCGCGCGCGAGTTGTTCGCCGCCGCCCTGGAAACGCCGGGCGGACTCAAGGTGCAGACCATCCACGCCCTTTGCACGCGGCTCCTGCAGCAATTTCCGTTCGAAGCCAACGTGCCGGCCCGGTTCGCGGTGCTCGACGAGCGCGACCAGACCGAGATGCTGGAGCGGGCGAGCCTCGACGTGATGCTGGCCGCATCGCAAGACCCAGACAGCGCGGCCGGGCTCGCCCTGCAATATGCCATGGGCGCTGCGGCCGATGTCACGCTGCGCGATGTCGTCAATCAGGCGTGCCTGAGCCGCGACCGTGTCATGGCCTGGGCCGGGCAGCGCGACATCGCCGAGGTGATGCATGACGTCGCCGTTGCGGTCGGCGTCGATCCCGCCGATTCCATCGAGGTTGTCGAACGCGAGATCATCGATGGACCCCATCTGCCGCGCCATGACTGGCTGGGGACGGCAGCGATCCTTGCAGCCGGCGGCGCGAACGACATCAAGCAGGCCGAGCGGCTTCGCTCGGCGCATGCCGAGATCGGCGAGAGCGCGCAGGCCGACCGTTACCTTGAGGTGTTCCTGACCGGAGACTTCTCACCGCGCAAATCGTTCGTCACGAAGAAGGTCAGCGATGTCCGGCCCGGCATCGCTGCGATGCTCGACCGGGAATGCCGGCGTGTCGTGCCCCTGCTCGAACGCCGCCGCGCGTTGACCATCCGCGACCGCACGCAGGCGCTCCTCATCATTGCCAGTGCCGTGGCCCAGAACTACCGGCGCGAGAAGGAGCAGCGCGGCCTGCTCGATTACGACGATCTCATCGACAAGACGCTCGCGCTGCTGACCGAGACCTCACCCGGCTGGGTGCACTACAAGCTCGACCGCGGCGTCGATCATGTCCTGATCGACGAGGCGCAGGATACGAGCCCGAAGCAATGGGACATCGTCGAGCGCATCATCGCGGATTTCACATCCGGCGAAGGCGCGCGGGACGGCGTGCGGCGGACCGTGTTCGCGGTCGGCGACGAAAAGCAATCGATCTTCTCGTTCCAGGGCGCGGCACCGCGCGAGTTCGACGAACGGCGCACCCAGATGGAGCGCAGATTCCGCGACGCCGGCCTGCTGTTCCGCAAAGAGGATTTCATCTACTCGTTCCGGTCCGGGAAGACGATTCTCGATGCGGTCGACCAGGTGTTCCGCGACGAGGCGATCTACAGCAGCATCCATGCGGTCGGCGCCCATCCCGTTCACGATTCGCTGGCCGACGCCGCGCCCGCCGTTGTCGATCTCTGGAGTCTGGAGACCCCTGACGACCGCCCGACGATCGAAGGCTGGCGCGCGCCCTTCGACGCGGTCGCGGAGACCAGCCCCGAGGTGAAGCTCGCCCGCCGCATCCGGGACGAAATCAAATCGCTGATCGCGGGCGGCGCCATGACCGGCCCCCTCGGCAACCGCAGGCCGCTGAGCTATGGCGACATCCTGATTCTGGTGCGCCGGCGCGGCAACGCGTTCGATGCCGTCATCCAGGCGCTGAAGCAGTCCGGCATTCCCGTCGCCGGCGCCGACCGGCTCAAGCTGACCGAGCACATCGCGGTCATCGACCTGATGAACCTCACCGATGCGCTGCTGCTGCCGCGCGACGATCTCGCGCTGGCGGTGGCGTTGAAGAGTCCGCTGTTCGGTCTCGATGACGACGACCTGTTCAGGATCGCGCACCACCGCAAGGGATCGCTGCGCGACGCGCTCGACAAGCATGCCGCGGTCAGCGGAAAAATCGAAGGCGCGCTCAAGCGTCTCCTCGCCTGCGAGGAGCGTTGCGCGCGCGAGACTCCATTCGCTTTCTATGCGTGGCTGCTCGGCGGTGACGGCGGCCGCGCGCGAATCCTGCGGCGGTTGGGGCACGAAGCCAACGACGCACTGGACGAATTCCTCGAACTGGCGCTGAACTACGAACGAAAGGCGCCGGCATCGCTGCAGGGCTTCATGGCCTGGCTGCGCGCCGCCGACACCGAGGTGAAGCGCGATATGGAAATCTCACGCGACGAGGTGCGCGTGATGACGGTGCACGGCGCCAAGGGACTCGAGGCATCCGTGGTGTTCCTCGCCGATACCGTGACCTCGCCCGCCGATACCGAGCGGCTGAGCCTGATCCGCCTGCCGCGCGGCAACGCGCCGGCGCATGCCGCGGGCGTTACCGTCTGGGCCGGCAGGAAAGCCGAGGACCCGCCGGCGGTCGCAACCGCGCGCGCGACGATGACCGGCGAGACCGAGAACGAATACCGCCGCCTGCTCTACGTCGCGATGACGCGCGCCGCCGATCGCCTGATCGTCGGCGGCTGCATGCCGCGCAAGGCCATGCGGGACTTGTCATGGTACGACCTGATTGCGAAGGGGCTCTCCAACAGCGGGCTTGCCGAGCAGGTGATCGAGACGACGGCCGGCACCGTTCGCCGCTATACCCGGCCGGGCGAACCGGAGCCCGAGACGAACAGCGTCTCGCATTCCGGCGTCACGGCCGAAACAGCCGGCCTGCCGGGATGGCTGCGCGCCGCCGCTCCGGAACGAGGTCCGTCGGAGCGGCAGTTGCGTCCATCGGATTCCGCGGACGACGGCATCCGGCGCGTGCCGGCCGGCGAATCGCGCGAGCTCCGCGCCCGTGCCGTGCAGCGCGGCACGCTGGTGCATCGCCTGCTGCAATCCCTGCCCGATATATCGCCGGAGCGCCGCGAAGACGCCGCGACGCGCTATCTCGCGCGCAACGCCGCGGATTGGACCGGCGACGAACGCGGCGCGCTCGCCACGCAAGTGCTGGCCTTGATGTCGGATGCCCGCTTCGCGCCAGTGTTCGCGCCCGGCAGCAGCGCGGAGGTCGCGATCGTCGGGCGCGTGACGGCGGCGGATGGGCGGCCCGTGCCGGTGTCGGGCCAGATCGACCGGCTGGTGGTGACGCCGGACCACATCCTGATCGTCGACTACAAGACCAACCACAACCCGCCGCGTCTGGCCGCGGACGCGCCGCCGCCCTATGTCGGCCAGCTTGCGCTCTATCGTGCATTGCTTGCGAAGCTCTACGACCGGCCGGTCCGGGCCGCGCTTCTCTGGACCGAAACGCCTGAAATGATGGAGATTTCAGCCTCCGCTCTGGACGCGGGTCTGGCCGCCATCATCTCCGTGTGAGGAACCTTGACCGGGCAAGGGGACGTTCATACGTTGCGTGAATGATCCAGGGGCGCGATTCTCAGACAGCGCTTTTCAATCAACGAAAACGAGGTTTCCCATGTCCGCTGCCGTTGGCAAGGTTTCAGACGCCGATTTCGAATCCGAGGTGCTCAAGGCGACGGGCCCGGTCGTGGTGGACTTCTGGGCCGAGTGGTGCGGCCCCTGCCGCATGATTGCGCCTGCCCTCGATGAGATCGCCGGCGCCATGGGAGACAAGGTCAAGATCGTGAAACTCAACGTCGACGAGAGCCCGAAAACCGCGTCGAAATACGGCGTGATGTCGATCCCGACGCTGATGATCTTCAAGGGCGGCGAGATGGCCTCGCGTCAGGTCGGCGCCGCGCCGAAGCAGAAATTGCAGCAGTGGATCAACGGCGCGGTCTGATTTTCTGCGCATCGGAAATTACGAACGGCCGACGATCGATTCGCCGGCCGTTTTTGTTTGTCGGGCGCGTCTGAGCAGCTTTCGTCAGCCCCGGACTTGATCCGGACATCCGTCTTCCTTTGGCGAGCGAAGCGACGCCGTTCTTCGAACGGCTATGCCCGGCCATGACGAAAGCAATGAATCAAGCCGGCGGCGTGCCGTTCGCGGCAAGCACATGGCCCGCGAGATACAGCGAGCCGGTGATCAGGATGCGCGGCGGGACTTCGTAGGCCAGGCGCGTCAATCCATGGAGCGCGGCCGCGACGGACGGCGCCGCTTCCACCCGCATGCCGAGCGAGCGCACCGCGTCGGCCAGCACATCCGGCGGCATTGCATTCGGGGTCTCGGGTATCGGCACCACGATGATATGCCGGGTCAGGCCGGCGAAGTTGGCGAGAAAGCCTTTCGCATCCTTGTTGCCCATCATGCCGACGATCACCACCAGCGGCCGCGACACCCGCTCCTCAAGATCGCCGAGCGCCGCGGCGACCACGCGCCCGCCATCGGCGTTGTGGCCGCCGTCGAGCCAGATTTCCGATTCGCGCGGCGCTTCGTCCACGAGTTGTCCGGAGGTCAGCCGCTGCATCCGCGCCGGCCATTCGGCGCCGGCGACGCCCGCCTCGAACGCGGCATTGCCGATGCGGAATTTGGTTTGCGCGCGCAGCGTCGCGATCGCAAGGCCGGCATTGTCGAACTGATGCCGTCCGAACAGCCGCGGCGCGGGAAGATCGAGCAACCCGCGCTCGTCCTGATAGACCAGCCGCCCGCGCTCGACGCCGACGTGCCACTCCTGTCCCGCCGCATGGAGCGGCGCGCGCATGCGCTTCGCCTGCTGCTCGATCACGGCGGCGGCTTCCGGCAATTGCTCGGCGACGACCACCGGCACATCGCGCTTGATGATGCCGGCTTTCTCGCCCGCGATCTTCATCACGGTGCCGCCGAGGAACTCGATATGGTCGATGCCGATGGGCGTGATGACGCTGACCAGCGGCGCCTCGACAACGTTCGTGCTGTCGAGCCGGCCGCCGAGACCGACCTCCAGCAGCAGCACGTCGGCGGCGTGCCGCGCGAACAGCAGGAAGGCCGCGGCCGTCTTGATCTCGAACTCGGTGATCGGCTCGCCCGCATTGACGCGCTCGCAGTCCAGCAGCGCCGCGCGCAGCTCGTCGTCGCTCACCAACGTCCCGGCGAGGCGGATGCACTCGTTGAGCCGCACCAGATAGGGCGAGGTATAGGCATGAACGCGCAACCCCGCAGCCTGCAGGATCGCTCGCAGATAGGCGACCGTCGAGCCCTTGCCGTTGGTGCCGGCGACATGGATGACCGGCGGCAATCGCCGCTCGGGATGACCGAGCCGATCGAGGATGCGATGCATCCGCTCGAGCGTCAGGTCGATCCTGTTCGGATGCAGCTTCGACAGCCGCGCCACGACTTCGTCGAGCGGCGGTGTCGCGCTGGCGGCGGGCGTGCTCACGCCTGCGGCGCCGCCGATGCATCCGCCGCGGCGGGAACATCCGCCGGAACGGTCGGTGTCAGGGACGGCTTCGGCGCGCCGCCAAGCGCCGGCGCCTTCGTCAGCAGCCGGCACAGCCGCGCCAGCGTCGCCCGCAGGTCGTGGCGATGCACCACCATGTCGACCATGCCGTGATCCCTCAGGTATTCAGCGCGCTGAAAGCCGTCGGGCAGCTTTTCGCGGATGGTCTGCTCGATCACGCGCGCGCCGGCAAAACCGATCAGCGCGCCGGGCTCGGCGATATGGACGTCGCCGAGCATCGCATAGGACGCGGTGACGCCGCCCGTGGTCGGGTTGGTCAACACCACGATGTAGGGCTGGCCCGCCTCGCGCAGCATCTGCACGGCCACCGTGGTGCGCGGCAATTGCATCAGCGACAGGATGCCCTCCTGCATGCGCGCGCCGCCGGACGCCGCGAATACGATGCAGGGGCATTTCTTCTCGACGGCAAGCTCGAGCCCGCGCACGATGGCTTCGCCGGCCGCCATGCCGAGCGAGCCGCCCATGAAATCGAAGTCCTGAACGGCGACGACGACGCCGGCACCTTCCAGCTTGCCGAAGCCGACCTTCACGGAATCGTTGAGGCCGGTCTTGGCGCGCGCGTCCTTGAGCCGATCGGTATATTTGCGCTCGTCGCGGAATTTCAGCGGATCGGCCGCGACCTCGGGCAGCGCGACGTCGTACCAGGTCTCGTTGTCGAAGATCGACTTGAGCCGCGCGGTGGCGCCCATGCGCATGTGATAGTTCGAGCCAGGAATGACGAACTGATTGCTCTCGACGTCCTTGTAGAACACGAGCTGCCCGGTATCGGGGCACTTGATCCAGAGATTCTCCGGTGTCTCGCGGCGAAGCATGTTGCGAATCTTCGGCCGGACGACATTGGTGAGCCAGTTCATCTGCTGCTCCGTAACATCGCAACGTGAAGCGATGATCCGCCCCTCTCCCCTTGCGGGAGAAGGTGGCAGGCACCGCGCGAAGCAGGGTGCGAGCCGGGTGAGGGGTTTGTCTATCGCGATTATGGCAAGGGAGCGACCCCTCGCCCGCCTCGCCACATAGATGCCCGGCACCCTTTCCCACAAGGGGAGAAGGAAAGAAAGCCTATTCCGCGGCCTGCCTGGCCGCCCGCACGCCTTGCGCCAGCGCCGCCGTGAGGTCCGCCACCGCGGACACGGTCCCGGACGTCGCCCGGCCCTCGGCGTCGAGACTGCCGCGCAACGCATCGACCAGCGCGGTGCCGACGACAGCGCCGTTGGCATGCCCGGCAATCGCCCGCGCCGTCTCCGGCGTGCGGATGCCGAAGCCGACGCAGACCGGCAATCCGGTATGCCGCTTGATCCGCGCCACCGCCTCGCCGACGGCCTGCGTATCCGCCGTGGCCGCGCCGGTGATGCCGGTGATCGAGACGTAGTAGACGAAGCCCGAGGTATTCGCGAGGACGGCCGGCAGACGCTTGTCGTCGGTGGTCGGCGTCGCCAGGCGGATGAAATTCAACCCGGCCTTCATCGCGGGAATGCAGAGCTCGTCGTCCTCCTCCGGAGGAAGATCGACGACGATGAGACCGTCAACACCCGCGCTCTTCGCATCCGCAAGGAATTTGTCGACACCATAAATGTAGATCGGGTTGTAGTAGCCCATCAGCACGATCGGCGTCGCATTGTCGTCCTCGCGGAAATCGCGCACCATTTGCAGCGTCTTCCGCAGGGTCATGCCCGCCTTCAACGCGCGCAGACCCGCGGCCTGGATCGCGGGACCGTCCGCCATCGGATCGGTGAAGGCCATTCCGAGCTCGATGATATCGGCGCCGGCCCTGGGCAGCGCTTTCATGATGTCGAGCGAGGTCGCGATGTCGGGATCGCCCCCCATCACATAGGTGACGAAGGCCGGACGGCCCTGCTTTTGCAGCTCGGCGAAGCGTGTGTCGATGCGGGTGGTCACTTTTTCCTGCCCTTCAAAATTTCGCCAACCTGCGGCACGTCCTTGTCGCCCCGACCCGAAAGATTGACCACCATCAGATGATCCTTCGGCCGTTGCGGCGCGAGGTCCATGACGCGCGCGATGGCATGCGCCGATTCCAGCGCCGGGATGATGCCTTCAAGCCGCGACAGCAATTGGAACGCCGCCAGCGCCTCCTCGTCGGTTGCCGAAAGATACGTCACGCGCCCCGTCTCGTGCAGCCAGGAATGCTCCGGCCCGATGCCGGGATAATCCAGTCCCGCCGAGATCGAGTGCGCGTCCTGGATCTGGCCGTCGTCGTTCATCAGGAGATAGGTGCGGTTGCCGTGCAGCACGCCGGGCCGTCCGCCGGTGAGCGACGCCGCATGCAGCTTGTCGAGGCCGTGGCCCGCCGCCTCGACGCCGAAGATCTCGACGGAAGGATCGTCGAGGAACGGATGAAACAGGCCCATCGCGTTCGAGCCGCCGCCGATGCAGGCGACCAGCGAGTCCGGCAGGCGGCCCTCGGCCTCCTGCATCTGCTGCCGCGTCTCCTCGCCGATCACGGACTGGAAGTCGCGCACCATCATCGGATAGGGGTGCGGCCCCGCCACCGTGCCGATGCAATAGAACGTGTCATGGACGTTGGTCACCCAGTCGCGCAGCGCCTCGTTCATGGCGTCCTTCAGCGTGCGCGTGCCGGATTGCACCGGCACCACTTTCGCGCCCAGCATCTCCATGCGGATGACGTTGGGCTCCTGCCGCGCCACGTCCACCGCGCCCATGTAGACGACGCAGTCGAGACCGAAGCGCGCGCACAGCGTCGCCGTCGCCACGCCGTGCTGGCCCGCGCCGGTCTCGGCGATGATCCGCTTCTTGCCCATGCGGCGCGCGACAAGAATCTGGCCGAGCACGTTGTTGACCTTGTGCGAGCCGGTGTGATTCAGCTCCTCGCGCTTGAGATAGATTTTCGCGCCCCCAGCGCGGCCGGAGGCCGCGGAAATGTCGCGAAGATGCTCGGTGAGGCGCTCCGCGAAATACAGCGGCGACGGCCGGCCGATGTAGTCCTTGCGGTAGCCCTGCATCTCACGCTGGAACACCGGATCGCTCTTGGCCTCGGCATAGGCCTTTTCCAGATCGAGGATCAGCGGCATCAGCGTTTCCGCGACGAAGCGGCCACCGAAGCTGCCGAAATGCCCGCGCTCATCGGGGCCGGACCGGAAGGAATTGGGCAGAGACACGTTCGTCATACCATCAGTTCTCGCTGTCGCGCGATGCGCGACCTCTGCTCTCTCTCCCCGCAAGCGGGGAGAGGGTCGGGGTGAGGGATTTAGGGGTGAGGGGTTCTTGCATCGACACAGCCATATGCCCCTCACCCGCCTGCGCCACGCGCAGGTGACCTCTCCCCGCTCGCGGGGAGAGGTGAAGGAGCGGCCGCTCGCGCCGCCCGAATGAAATCGCGGATCCGTCCGGCATCCTTGATGCCCGGCGCACTCTCGACGCCGGAGGAGACATCGACGCCGCCGGCGCGGGTGATCCGCACCGCGTCCTGAATATTGGCGGCACTGAGCCCGCCCGACAGCATGAACGGAATTTTGAGATCGAGATTTTCGAGCAGATGCCAGTCGAACGGCTGACCCAGTCCACCGGGCCGTGTTGCCTCTTTCGGCGCGCGGGCATCGAACAGAACGCGGTCGGCGGCGGCGGCATGACCGGCGAGCGGCGCCAGGTCCGCCGCGCGCTCCACGCCGATCGCCTTCATGACCGGCAGGCCGAACATCTGCTTGATGCCGCGAATCCGTGCGATGGTCTCCTTGCCATGCAATTGCAACAGGTCGGGCCGCAACGCCTCGACGATGTTGCCAAGCGTCGCATCATCCGCATCGACCGTGAGCGCAACCTTGGCCGCGCGGCCTCGCACCCGCGCACCCAGATCCCGCGCCGCGCCGAGGGCAAGATGCCGCGGCGACGGCGGGAAGAACACGAAGCCCACCATGTCGGCACCCGCGTCGAGCGCCGCATCGAGCGTCTCAGGCGTGGACAGGCCGCATATTTTGACGATCAGGGACATCGCTTCGGCGTACGGTCGCTTGGTCTCGACGGAGCTTTTTGACAAGGCCGGCCTTCGGCCGGCGCGGGCGTTCTACAACGTCGCGCCGCGCTTGTCTCGCTCGCCAGCCGCTTATTCCGCCCCGGTGGGCGCCGGCAATTGCTGCGGCCGCCCTGCCCGCGCCGCCATATTGGCCCGCAGATCGGCCAGTTCCGCGCGCGCCAGCCGCGCATCCGCCTCGTTCTGCCGGGCCGCGCGCCGCCAGTGGCGTTGCCGGAACCAGGTTGCGATGCCCCCCGCCGCGACACCGAGAATGGCGACGACGATGATCACGATGAACAGCGGCAAGGTGACGCCGACCGACGGATTGGCGGAATTGAACGGATCGAACGAAACCGTCACCAGGTGCCTGTTGGCGACAGCGAACACCACGAAAAGCACGCCGAGCGGAATCAGGATCAGACCGGTGAAGAACTTGCGCATCATCTCTCTCGCGTTGACGGCGACAGGGCGCGCATCGACAGATTCGCGCTACGCGCTTGCGTCACCCGCCGCGCCGTCGCGATTGAGCCGCTCGCGCATTTCCTTGCCGGTCTTGAAAAACGGAACGCTCTTCTGATCGACCGGCACGTGTTCGCCGGTGCGTGGATTGCGGCCTGCGCGCGCGGGCCGATGCTTGACCGAGAACGCGCCGAAACCCCGCAACTCGACGCGATCCCCGCGCGCGAGCGCGGCAACGATCTCGTCGAGGATCGCGTTCACGATGTTCTCCACATCCCGCTGATAGAGGTGCGGATTGTGCTCAGCGATACGTTGAACGAGTTCGGACTTGATCATTGAGACTGGACCCGTGGGATGGGAGCGCCCATTTCCAAGAAAATGACCAGCACTGTCAAGACGCTAAATCACCACGTTGCCGCCTGAATCGCCGCGCGATCCGCTCTCGCGCCCGGTTGCGACGCGCTCGCGGTGCGAAAAAGGCCGTCATGCCGGCAGCGTTTCAGGTTCAATTGGCCGCCGCCGGCTCCCACAATGCCAGCATTCCATCGAGGCTGAGCCGATCCACGGCGCGCGCCACGTCCGTCTGTTCGACACGTCGCGCCAATGCGCTCAAACCCATCCCGTCCAGCGCCATCGACATCGCCGTGCGCAGAAACGTCAGGTCCCCGAAGCGGGACGACATTTTGTAGTCACGGACAGGCGTATCAGGAGAAATTTTCTTCTGCGCAACGAGCCACGCGATCGCGGTCCGCTCGTCGCCCAACTGATCGATCAGCTTGAGGCCGATCGCCTGACGTCCCGTAAAAACACGGCCGTCATCGACCTGCGCGAGTTGCGCGTCGTCCATGCCCCGGCGTTTCTGCACCAGCCCCTTGAACCAGGCATAGGAATCCTTCACCAGCGCATCGAGCGCCGCGCGCGCCTCGGGACTGGTCGGCTCATAGCCATTCGGCGCGGCCTTCAACGGCGAGGACTTCACCTCCTCGACCTTGACGCCGACGGTCTTCAACAGATCGGTGAAATTCGGAAACTGAAACAGCACGCCGATGGAGCCGACCAGCGCCGTCTGCTGCGCGATAATGTGATCCGACGCCAGCGCCGTGATGTAGCCGCCCGAGGCGCAGAGGCCATCGACGACGACCACCAGCGGTTTTTTGGCTTTCAGGCGCGTCAATGCGTCATAAAGCTGTTCGGAGCCGGACGTGGTGCCGCCCGGCGAGTTGATATGCACGATGACGGCCGGCGCGCTCGATTTCGCCAGCCGCTCCAAGGCTTCAACGCGGTCCTGATTGCTGCGGATCAGGCCTTCGATCGTCACCCGCGCGATCGCATGACTTGCGGTCAGCTTGCGGCCGGCAGGGGTGGCAAAGACGCCGATGGCGACGATGGCTGCGATCGCCAGCACGGCGGTCACGACCCGCCAGAACGTCAGCTTTCGGCGCATCCTGCGGCGGTCAATGATCAGATCGGACTCAATCGACATCGAAATTCTCCTGGATCCGATGATTCCGGATCGAATCGATCCGGAATCATCGTGATCGACTCTAATATTTTGGAGCGGGATGCGGGCGGAAAACCGCCTCACACTTTTCCTCATTCCCCTCCACCGCGATCATGGCTCGCATCGTGGTGCGCACGGCGTTGACTTGACCGGCTCAAGTTACATCAATTGCAATGCAATATGAAGAATGGTGCTTCGCAGGATCAGGCATGGCCGGACGGGGCGGCGGTTCCACCCGGCCTGCCGAAGCGCTGTTTGGCACGCTCGCGCATCCGCTGGAATACAACATAGAGCATCGGCACCACGAAGATGCCGATCGAGCTTGCGGCGATCATGCCGCTGAACACCGCGGTGCCGACCGCGCGGCGGCTGATCTGCGCCGCGCCGGTCGCGACCACCAGCGGCGCAAGCCCGAGGATGAACGCGATCGACGTCATCATCACGGCGCGGAATCGCATCTGCGCGCCGAGCACGGCCGCCCGGTCGATATCGAGCCCGGCCTCACGCTGCTCCTTGGCGAATTCGACGATCAGGATGCCGTTCTTCGCGGCGAGCGCGATCAGCACCACCAATCCGATCTGCCCGTAGAGATCGAGGCTGAGACCCGCGATCCGGATGCCGATATAGGAGCCGAGCACGCCGACCACGACCGCAAGCAGCACCGGGATCGGAATCGTCCAGCTTTCATACAGGGCGACCAGGAACAGATACGCGAACAGAACCGCAAGCGCGAGGATGATGCCGGTCTGTCCGGACGCCGCCTGCTCCTGATATGCCGTGCCGGTCCATTCGAAGCTGTAGCCCGCCGGCAAGGTGTCCTTCGACACTTGCGTCATGGCTTGCAGCGCCGTGCCCGACGAGACGCCGGGCGCAGGACCACCGTTGATGGTGATGGCGCGATAGTTATTGTAGCGGGTGATGACCTGCGGCCCCTGCACGAACCGCAGGCTCGCGATCGAGCGGATCGGCACCATCTCGCCGCGGCTGTTGCGGACATAGATGCGCCAGATGTCGGGAATGTCGGCGCGATCCGCTGCTTCGCCCTCGACGTTGACCTGCCAGGTGCGGCCGAGCATGTTGAAGTTGTTGACGTAGATGCCGCCGAGCGTGGCCTGCAGCGCGGCGAACACGTCGTTCATGTTCAATCCCAGCGCCTGCGCCTTGGCGCGATCGATATCGAGATAGAGCGAGGGATTGGTCGCGGTGAAAGTCGAGAACACCCGCGCCAGCCGCGGATCGCGATTCGCCGCGGCGATCACCCCGCTCATGACGCTGTTCATGGCGGCGGGATCCTGGCCCTCCAGCGCTTCCAGCACGTACTCGAAGCCGCCGCCGGTCGACAGGCCGATGATCGGCGGCAGGTTGAAGGCCACGACATTGGCCTGGCGGACCTGCGCGCCTGCCGCGAACACCTTCCTGATGACGGCCTGCGCCGAATCCGCCGCGGCCGTGCGATCGGCGAACGGCTTCAGCCGCGCCACGACGAAGGCGCTGTTGGGCAGGCTGCCGCCGTCAAGCAGCGAGAAACCGATGATCGAGAGCGTATGCTCGATCGCCGGAATGCCTTTCAGGATTGTCTCGACCTGCTTGGTGACATCACTGGTGCGGGCCACCGATGCGCCGTCGGGCAATTGCACCATGACGAAGAACGCGCCCTGATCTTCCTCGGGAAGGAAGCTCGTCGGAGTGATCCTCGACAATCCGAACACACCGCCCGCGAAAACGGCCACCGCCACCAGCGACAGCAGCGACACCCGCACCAGCCGCCGCACGCCGCCGGCGTAGCGGTCGCGCGTCCAGTCGATGCCGCGCAGCACGCGCGCCATGATGCCACGCCGCTCTCCGACATGGCGCAGGAACAGCGCGCACAGCGCCGGCGACAGCGTCAGCGCGTTGATCGCGGAGATCGTCATGGCGGCGCTGATGGTCACGGCGAACTGCCGGAACAGCGTTCCCGAGATGCCCGGAATGAAGGCGATCGGCACGAACACCGACAGCAGCACGAGGCTGATGGCGATGATCGGCGCGGTGATCTGCCTCATCGCTTTCTTGGTCGCCTCGGCCGGCGACAGCTCCGGCTCCTCCTCCATCACCCGCTCGACGTTCTCGACCACGACGATCGCGTCGTCGACCACGATGCCGATCGCCAGCACCATGGCAAGCAGCGACACCGTGTTGGCGGAGTAACCCATGGTCAGCAGAATGGCGAACGCGCCGATCAGGCTGACGGGGACCGCGACCACCGGGATGATGGTGGCGCGCACGCTGCCCAGGAACAGATAGACCACGATCACCACCAGGATGAACGCCTCGCCGAGCGTCTTCAGCACCTCCTTGATGGTGTCGGTCACGAAGGTCGTGGTGTCGAACTGGACGAGATATTTCAGCCCTTGCGGGAAACGCGCGGACAAATCCTTCAGGGTCTTCTGGACCGCCGCCGCGGTCTTCACGGCGTTGGCGCCGGGCGCGAGATAGATGCCCATGCCGACGCCGGGACGGCCGTCGATCCGTGATTCGGTATCGAGGTTCTGGGCGCCAATTTCCACGCGCGCAACGTCGCGGACGCGCAGCAGCGACCCGTCGGGGTTGGCGCGCAGCACGATGTCGCCGAACTGCTCCGGCGTCGTCAGGCGCCCCTGGGTCTGCACGTTGAACTGGAATTGCTGGTCCTGGCTGATCGGCCGCGCGCCGATGCGGCCCACCGGCGCCTGCACGCTTTGGGCCCGGATGGCGTTGACCACATCGGACGGCGCGAGATTGAGGCTGGTGAGGCGCTGCGTGTCGAACCAGATCCGCATCGAATAGTTCATCCGCGCGAACAGCGTCGCCTGACCCACGCCCGGCGTGCGCGAGATCGCATCGAGGACGTTGACGATGGCGTAGTTGGTGATGAAGACCGGATCCTGCGCGCCGGTGTCGCTGTAGAGGATCACGAACTGCAGAACCGCCGAGGAGCGTTTCTGAACCGTCAGCCCCTGAAGCTGCACTTCGGACGGCAATTGCGCCAGCGCGGCCTGCACACGATTGTTCACGTTGACGGTGTTGATGTCGGGATTGGTGCCGAGCGCGAAGCTGACCGTCAGCGTGTAGCTGCCGTCATTGCCGCTGGTCGACTTCATGTAGAGCATCTTGTCGACGCCGACGACCTGCGCTTCCAGCGGCTGCGCGACGCTCGATTCCACCACCGAGGCCGATGCGCCCGGGAACGTGCCGCTGACCGTGACCTGCGGCGGCACGATGTCCGGGAACTGGGCCACCGGAATCTGCGTCAGCGCCAGCAAGCCGGCGATCGTCGTCACGATCGCGATGACGATCGCAAGCCGCGGCCGGTCGATGAAGACGGAGGAAATCATTTCGTCCCTTCCGTCTTCGCACCGCCCGCCGGCGCGGCGGCCGGCGATATCGCGCCGGCCTGCTGGGCCTGTTTCATGATCGACTGGATTTCGGAACCGGCCGGCCCCGGCTTGACGACCTGTCCCGGCCGGACCCGCTGCAGGCCTTCGGCGATCACCTTGTCGCCGAGCGCGAGCCCGTCCGTCACGGACGCGATGGTCGCGGTCGACTGACCCAAATGGATGCGGCGCTGCACCACCTTGTTGTCGGGCCCCACGACCATCACGTAGTCGCCCTGCTGATCGGACAGCACTGCGGAGCGCGGAACGGCGAGCACCTGCACCGGCTCGACGCCTTCCAATAGCACCGTCACGAACTCGCCGTCGAACAATTCGCGCACGGTCTGGTTGCCCTTGGCGTCGGGATAAAGCGGCGGATTCGGAATCGTGCCGCGCACCAGCAGGGTGTCGGTTGTCTGGGTGATGCTGTTGCTGGCGAAGTTCAGATGACCGACCTGCTGATAGATGCGCCCATCCGGCAGCTTCAGCCGGATCACCACCGCGGAGTAACCGCCCTTGGTGGCGTATCGCTCACGCAGGGACAAAACCTCGCGCACCGGAATCGGGAAGGTCACATACATCGGGTCCTGGCTGACGATGGTGGTCAGCGTGCCCGAACTCGGGCTCACCACGTTGCCTTCGGTCACGGCGGTGCGGCCGATGCGTCCGTCGATCGGCGAGCGGATGTCGGTGTAGTCGAGGTTGATCTGGGAGAGCTGCACCTGGGCCTGCGCGGCCTGCACCTGCGCCTCGAGACTCTTCTGATTGGCGATGGCGGCGTCGTAATTCGATTGCTGCCCGGCGGGACCGGAGAGCAGCGTCTTCTGGCGCTCGGTGGTCAGTTGCGCGTTGGTCAGCGTCGCCTGCAGTTGCGCGACCTGCGCCTTCTTGGCGGCGAGATCGGCCTCGAACGGACCGCGCTCGAGCCTGTAGAGCGGCGCGCCGGTCTTGACCTCGGCGCCCTCCTCATACAGCCGCTTGTCCAGGAATGCGGTCACACGCGCCACCACGTTGACGCGGTTCACCGCCTCGATACGGCCAAGAAACTCGCTGGTCTCCGTGATCGGGCGCTTGACCACGTCGACGACACCGACCGCAGGCGGAGCCGCTTGTTGTTGCGCGAGCGCCGAAGGTCCGAAGAGGAGGGCCGCGGTGACGACCGCCAATGCTGCGCCGCGCTCCAGGCCCGGCCTCAATAACGCTGGCATCGAACGCTCCCCATCGGACCACGAATCCCGACGCCATAGCATATTCGGCCGACGTCGTCAGCGCCGCCGGTGCTGCGCTCGCCTTCCGCCGCGCTCGACCGGCGGCGGCGGTCTGGCATCCGCTGCGAGGGAAACGAAAATTTTAGACAAACAAAAAGAGCCCCGGTCGAAACCGGGGCCCTGATTGCGTGAACCGGAAACGAAGCCGAGGCTTACTTCTCGCCGCGCTGCTTGAGCGCGGTGCCGAGGATGTCGCCCAGCGTCGCGCCCGAATCGGACGAGCCGTACTGCGCGATGGCTTCCTTTTCTTCCGCGACTTCCAGCGCCTTGATCGAGACCTGCACCTTGCGGGCCTTCTTGTCGAACTGGATCACGCGGGCATCGACCTTCTCGCCGACGGCGAAACGCTCGGAGCGCTGGTCGTTGCGGTCGCGCGCCAGTTCCGAACGCTTGATGAAGGTCTGGAAGTCGGTGCCGACGATCTGCACGTCGATGCCGCTATCCTTGACGTCGAGCACTTCGCAAGTGACGACCGCGCCCTTCTTGACGTCGCCCGGCTCGGCGAACGGGTCGCCTTCGAGCTGCTTGACGCCGAGCGAGATGCGCTCCTTCTCGACATCGACGTCGAGGACGATGGCCTTGACCATGTCGCCCTTCTTGAAGTTGTCGATGACCTGCTCGCCCGGAAGCTTCCAGTCGAGGTCGGAGAGATGGACCATGCCGTCCACGTCGCCTTCGAGGCCGAGGAACAGCCCGAACTCGGTCTTGTTCTTGACCTCGCCCTCCACGGTCGAGCCCACCGGGTGGCTCTCGACGAACACTTCCCAGGGATTGCGCATGGTCTGCTTGAGACCCAGCGAAATCCGGCGCTTGACGCTGTCGACTTCAAGCACCTGCACCTCGACTTCCTGCGAGGTGGAGACGATCTTGCCGGGATGCATGTTCTTCTTGGTCCACGACATCTCGGAGACGTGGATCAGACCCTCGATGCCCGGCTCCAGTTCGACGAACGCGCCGTAGTCGGTGATGTTGGTGACGCGGCCGGTGAAACGGGCGCCGAGCGGATACTTGGCCTCGATGCCCTGCCACGGATCGTCCAGCAACTGCTTCATGCCGAGCGAGATGCGGTGGGTCTCGTGGTTGATCTTGATGATCTTCACCTTCACCGTCTGGCCGATGGTCAGAACCTCGGTCGGATGGTTGACGCGGCGCCAGGCGATATCGGTGACGTGCAACAGGCCGTCGATGCCGCCGAGATCAACGAACGCACCGTAGTCGGTGATGTTCTTGACCACGCCGTCGATCACCTGCCCCTCTTCGAGGTTCTGCACCAGTTCCTGACGCTGTTCGGCGCGGGTCTCTTCGAGAACCGTGCGGCGCGACACCACGATGTTGCCGCGGCGGCGATCCATCTTGAGGATCTGGAACGGCTGCGCGTTGTTCATCAGCGGCGCGACGTCGCGGATCGGACGAATATCGACCTGCGAGCGCGGCAGGAACGCCACGGCGCCGTCGAGATCGACCGTGAAGCCGCCCTTGACCTGGTTGAAGATGACGCCCGTGACCTTCTCGTTGGCGTTGAACGCCTTCTCGAGCTTGCCCCAGCTTTCCTCGCGGCGCGCCTTGTCGCG
>DASZVY010000082.1:0-71614 GCA_035546855.1 Nitrobacter sp.
GCGGCAAGCTCTTCCACCTGCTGCGGGCTCGCGTCCTGGCGCGCGAGAAAGACATGCTCGTAAAGAGGCATCGGATTCCTTTCCAACGTTGGCGCAGAACCGGCGACAAGCCCCTCGAGCCCTCAGGGAAAGGACTCAGAAGTTCGCTCCGAAGGCAGGAACACGGGACGACGGGCCGACTGGCCCTGCCGCATCAAGATCGCCCGAGTGAGGGGTGAAATTGCTGGGACCGTCCGTTCAGCTCCCGGCCGGGATCCACGGATGGCGCGGTTTATACGGATTTCCGGCCCGATGGCAAGCGATATGGCGGCCGGACAGGGACGGGTTGACGCCGGTCTCCCGGCTTGGGCCATTTTCTCATGAGGCGACGGAGAAGCGCTTGAGTTATTTGTTTGTATATCATACAAACCGGATACGCAGCATCTGTTGGATCGAGCGGAGAGAGCGGCAAACCGCCGGTTCCGAAGAGAGAGGGTCGGAGACGTCTGATGAGCGCTTCTGCGAAACGGGCGCCGAGCGAACCGCGGCACAATGCCAGGGCGACCCGGACTGCCGGCCGTCAGATGCGCTCCCGCCTGCTGGATGCCGCGAGCCGGCTGTTCAAGGAGCGCGGACTTGCCGGCGTCTCGATCTCGGAGATCGCTGCAGTTGCAGACGCTTTCCCAAGCCAGATCACCTACTACTTCAACACCAAGGAAGCATTGTTCGTCGAGGCGGCATGTCGCGACGTGCTCTATGTCGGCCGCGCGGCGGAGCAGAACGCCGGCCGCCAGTTGTCGCCCCGGGACTATACGCGTTCGCTGGTCGAGAGCGTGATGAACTCGGATGCCGTCGGTTTCTTTGTCGAGGCCATGACGCTGACGCGCCGACGCCGTGACCTGGCGCCGCTGATCGCGCGCACCGTCGAGCGGCTTCATGCCGAGGGCCTGCGCGCCTACGCCGCCGAGATGATCGCGCGCGGCTGGCACTCGCGGCTCGATCCCGCGACCAGCGCGCGCCGGTTCTGGGCGATCGCGGTAGGTGTCACGCTCGAGGGACATGCGATGGGCCGCTCTCCGGCAGACCTTACCGAGGAGATGCTGCGGCTTCTCGGCCCGCAAGCCGACAACCCCGAGACGGCCCGCTTTCATGTCGTCGACGCCGCCAAGCCCGATAGGGAGACATCGCCATGACCGCGCCGCGAATCCGGGCTCGCGATCTCATGTCCGAACAGGACCTCATTGCCGTCCGTACGCGGGCAACCTGGAAAGCCATCGCCCTGATCGCGCATGCCTGGGTGCTGATCTTCGGCGCCATCGCGCTGGTGGCGGCCTGGCCCAATCCTCTCACCTTCATCCTCGCCGTCGCCATCATAGGCTCGCGGCAACTTGGGCTTGCGATCCTGATGCATGACGGCGCCCACGGTCTGCTGTCCAGCAATGAGAAACTCAACATGGCGCTAAGTCAGTGGCTTTGCGCCTATCCGGTTTTCGCGGAAACACGCGCCTATCGCCGCTATCACCTGCAGCATCACGCGCACACGCAGCAGGACGACGATCCCGATCTGATCCTGTCCGCGCCGTTTCCGATCACGCGGCCAAGTTATCGGCGGAAGTTCTGGCGCGACATCATCGGACGAACCGCCTATCAGCAGCGCAAGGCGCAACTCATGAACGCGCTCGGTGAGTCGTCATGGCCGTTCGCGCGCCGCGCGGCCCATTTCTGGAACAAGCTCGGCCCGCAATTCGTGACGAACGCCATTCTGTTTGCAGGGCTGGCGGCTGTGGGCGTGTGGTGGGCCTATCCGCTGCTGTGGCTGTTGCCGCTGGCGACGTGGATGATGGTGATCACGCGCATCCGCAACATCGCGGAGCATGCCGTGGTGCCCGACAGCAACGATCCGCTGCGTAACACCCGCACCACGCGCGCCGGATTCCTCGCCCGGCTGTTCATCGCGCCGTACTACGTGAACTATCACCTCGAGCATCATCTGCTGTTCTACGTGCCGTGCTACAACCTGCCGCGCGTGCATCGCATCCTTGCGAACGGACCCTATGCCGGCCGGATGGAGGTGCAGCCGGGCTATGGAGCGGTCCTCAGACTTGCCACAGCCAAGTCGTCCGACCTTGACCGCCCCGGCGAAATCGTCAGCAATGTCAGGCGCGCGCGACAGGGAGCGGCGGTGGACGGCAATCAGGCGGCCGCCGGGTTCTAGACGAGTGACGTGCGCGTCTTGACATCACCCGGCGCGCGGTGTCTTTCCGCCCCGGATTTTCAGGGGCGACACATGACAGCGGCATTCACTTTTCCGGGGCAGGGGTCCCAGACGGTCGGCATGGGGAAGGCACTGGCCGAGGCGTTTCCGGCCGCGAAAGCCGTTTTCGACGATGTCGACGCCGCGCTCGGCGAGAAGTTGACCGCCATCATCTGGGATGGCCCCGCGGAAACCCTGCAATTGACCGAGAACGCGCAGCCCGCGCTGATGGCGGTGTCCATCGCGGCCCTGCGCGTACTCGAATCCGAGGCGGGAGTTTCGGTCGGACGCGACGCGGCGTTCGTGGCGGGTCATTCGCTCGGCGAATATTCCGCGCTCGCGGCCGCCGGCAGCCTGAGCGTCAGCGACACGGCGCGGCTGCTGCGGACGCGCGGGCTTGCGATGCAGAAGGCCGTGCCCGTCGGCGTCGGTGCGATGGCGGCGCTGCTCGGCCTCGACTACGAAACCGCGGTTGCGGTCGCGGAGGAGGCGGCGCAGGGACAGATTTGTCAGGCGGCGAACGACAATGGCGGCGGACAGGTCGTCGTCTCCGGCGACAAGGCGGCGGTCGATCGCGCGGTCGAGATCGCCAGGACCAGGGGCGCCAAGCGCGCGATGTTGCTGCCGGTGTCCGCGCCGTTCCACTGCAAGCTGATGCAGCCGGCCGCGGATGTGATGGCGAAAGCCCTGGCCGATGTGACGATCAACAGGCCGGTCGTTCCCGTCGTGTCGAACGTGCTGGCCGCGCCGATCACCGATCCGGACGAGATTCGCCGCCGGCTGGTCGAGCAGGTGACGGGAACGGTGCGCTGGCGCGAGTCGGTGGCCTACATGGCGGACCACGGGGTCACGCGTTTCTTCGAAATCGGCGCCGGCAAGGTGTTGAGCGGGCTGGTCAAGCGTATCGCCGACGGTGCCGTCGGCATCGCGGTCGGCGGGCCCGGCGATATCGCCGCCGCCAAGGATGCGATCGCCGCCGCACGCTGAGAACGGGGTTCGGACGCCGCAGGGGATTCATTCGGGGGGCCTCAGCGCGCTGTGGATCCAGCCCCTCGCCGACGTTTGGAGCGGGTCCGCTTCTGCCTCGCAATGCAGGCATCTGCGGATTGGTTTTGCGACCGTCGCGGATTTGTCCGGCGCCGTGGCGAAACCGCATCGCGGACAGGTGTTTTCACGTTCCTCGTTCATGAGCAACAGCCGCGCGCGAACGCTAGACAAGGCCAGTGCACCGACTATCAGGATGCAGACAATCAGGACAAAGGATTCAAGGGCACACATCGCAATCACCTTCCATGCACGCGATGGAAGCAGAACGGATGTGATTAAGGGTGGTAGGAGCTTGCGACCTGAATTGACGATGAATCTGCACCATGCTGGCGCTGGTGAAATGTGCGCGTTTCCTGCGGGACGGCGCGAAGATGAGACTAGGTTATTGACGAGCGGTATTTCCTTGCGGCAAACGGGGCAGGATTTGCGATTTTCGTTTTTGCTCGGGAATGTTCCAACGGGGGCGATATGTTCGATTTGACCGGCAAGACCGCGCTCGTCACCGGCGCGACGGGAGGCATCGGCGGGGCGATCGCCAAGGCGCTGCATGGGCAGGGCGCGACCGTTGCTCTGTCCGGCACGCGGCGGGAGGTGCTTGAAACGCTTGCGGGGACGCTGCGCGACCGCGTCCATGTGCTGCCATGCAATCTGTCGGACATGACCGAAGTCGAGGCCTTGGTGCCGGCTGCGGAGAAGGCGATGGGGCAGGTGGACATTCTGGTGGCCAATGCCGGCATCACCCGGGACAACCTGTTCGTGCAGTTGCGCGACGAGGATTGGGATGACGTGATCCGCGTCAACCTGACGGCGACGTTCCGCCTCGCGCGCGCCGCGACCAGGCTGATGATGCGCAAGCGGTTCGGCCGCATCATCGCCATCACCTCGGTGGTGGGCGTGACCGGCAATCCCGGCCAGGGCAACTATACGGCCTCGAAGGCCGGGCTGATCGGCATGATCAAGACACTCGGCGCGGAATACGCCAAGCGGGGAGTAACCGCCAACTGCATCGCGCCCGGCTTTATCGCCACGCCGATGACCGATGTGCTCAACGAGAAACAACGCGAGGCGATTTTGACGAAGGTCCCGGCGGCGCGATTGGGGACACCTGAGGACATTGCCGCGGCGGCGGTCTATCTCGCCTCCAACGAGGCGGCTTACGTCACCGGCCAGACGATTCACGTCAATGGTGGAATGGCAATGATTTGAGGGTTTTGGGCCACACAGGCGGGGCTTGTAGTCAAGGCTTGGGAAGTGTGATAACCGGACCCCGAATGGGTGGGCAAAGAACGCCATTGCAGGAATTTGAAACCCTGTATATTGGCGGAGCGGAGCCTGCCGTCGTCCGCGGGGCCCGTGTCCGCCAGGACCGGGACCGAACTGGGACGCGGCTGCGACAGGACTAGGCGAGTTAACGCACCACGATGGCTCGTATCGGCTTGCGGTCGGGTCCAATGGAACAACGAGGTTGAGAATGAGCGAGATTGGCGAGCGGGTGAAGAAGATCGTGGTGGAACACCTTGGTGTCGAGCCCGAGAAGGTCGTCGACAGCGCGAGCTTCATCGATGATCTGGGCGCCGACAGCCTCGATACGGTGGAACTCGTGATGGCGTTCGAGGAAGAGTTCGGCTGCGAGATTCCGGATGATGCCGCGGAGACGATTCTGACCGTCGGCGACGCCACCAAATTCCTCGAGAAGAACGCGAAAAGCTGACCCGCTTCGAGCGGTCATGACAGAGCCGGCGGCCGTGACGACGCGGTCCACCGGCTTTTCGTTATGACGGCTCCGGTGGAGCTGGAGTGCCGGATATGAGACGCGTTGTCGTCACGGGCCTGGGCATGGTGTCGCCGCTCGGCTGCGGCGTCGAGCCGACCTGGAAGCGGATCCTCGGCGGTGACAGCGGCGCGAGGCAGATCGAGACTTTTGATGTCGCCGATCTGCCGAGCCGCATCGCTTGTGTGATCGTGCGTGGCGACGGCACTGACGGCACCTTCAACCCGGATCAGTGGATGGAGCCGAAAGACCAGCGCAAGGTCGACGACTTCATCATTTTCGCGATGAGCGCTGCCAAGCAGGCGCTCGACGATGCGAACTGGCATCCGGCGACCGAGGAAGAGCGTTGCGCGACCGGCACCATGATCGGCTCCGGCATCGGTGGACTCTCGGGCATCGCGGATACGGCGGTGCTGCTCAAGGAGCGCGGTCCCCGCAAGGTGTCGCCTTTCTTCATCCCCGGGCGTCTGATCAATCTCGCGTCGGGTTATGTGTCCATCGAGCATGGCCTGAAAGGTCCGAATCACGCGGTCGTCACCGCATGTTCGACCGGCGCGCACGCCATTGGCGATGCCAGCCGCCTGATCGCGCTTGGCGACGCCGATGTGATGGTGGCCGGCGGAGCCGAATCGCCGATCTGCCGGATCGGCATGGCCGGCTTTTGCGCCGCACGCGCGCTGTCCACGGGATTCAATGATACGCCGCAGAAGGCGTCGCGGCCTTACGATAAGGATCGTGACGGCTTCGTCATGGGCGAGGGCGCGGGCGTTGTCGTCCTCGAGGAGTATGAACACGCCCGTAAACGGGGTGCGCGGATGTACGCGGAGGTCGTCGGCTATGGCCTCTCGGGCGACGCCTATCATATTACGTCCCCGTCGCCCGACGGCGATGGCGGCTTCCGCAGCATGAGCGCTGCGTTGAAGCGGGCGGGAATCAGTGCGGCTGACATCGATTACATCAATGCGCACGGCACCTCGACGCAGGTCGGCGACGAGATCGAGCTTGGTGCGGTCGAGCGATTGCTCGGCAATGCGGCCTCGAAGGTATCGATGTCGTCGACGAAATCGTCGATTGGTCATTTGCTCGGCGCGGCTGGAGCGGTCGAAGCCATTTTCAGCATTCTGGCCATTCGCGACAACGTCGCGCCGCCGACCATCAATCTCGACAACCCGTCGGTCGAAACCGCGATCGATCTCGTGCCCCACAAGCCGCGCGCGCGGGAGATCAACGTGGCGCTGTCGAATTCATTCGGATTCGGCGGCACCAACGCGTCGGTTGTTCTGAGGCGTGTGGCCAATTAGCGCGCAATCGGAATAACTCCACCGTTTCGCCGTATTCGGTGCTAAATCCTAGTGGAGCGAATTTGACGTTCGCTCCGGTTTGCAGCGAGTCCGAGAAGCGAATGTCAAATTCAAAGCCCCATTAGACTCGTAATTTTGCTGGTGGTCCCTTGATTCTCACATTTGCACGGATACCTGCTGGAACGGGATGCAAATGTTGGAATCGGACCACTAGCCACGGGCGTATGCTACTGGCCGGAGCAGGGAATTTCAGCCGGCTGCGAGCGAGCCGAGGATTCAGGTTACGTTGATGAGTGAGAGAGCGCCCATTTCTCCGCGTAGTCCGCGCGCGGCCCTCGAACCGGAACAGGTACCCCCGCCGCCCAAGCGGTCTGACCGCGTGCGCAACCCCTGGGTAATCGCAGGCAATGCGATCATCACGCTCTTGCTGATCGGCATGCTCGGCGTGGGTGGGCTCTACATTTACGGGAAGCAGAAGATCGAGGCGCCAGGCCCGCTGCAGGAAGACAAGGTCGTCAATATTCCGTCGCGATCGGGAATGGGCGATATCGCCGATATCCTGCAGCGCGAGGGCGTCATCGACGACAATCGTTGGGCGTTCATCGGCAGCGTGTTCGCGCTGCGCGCCCGTTCAGCTCTCAAGCCCGGCGAATACCTGTTCCAGAAGAACGCCAGCCTGCGCGACGTCATCGGCACCATCGTCGAGGGCAAGGTGGTGCAGCACGCCGTCACCATTCCGGAGGGACTGACGTCCGAGCAGATCGTGGAGCGGCTGTCGGACAACGATCTTTTCACCGGCACAATTCGCGAAATTCCGCGTGAAGGCTCGTTGCTTCCCGAAACCTACAAGTTTCCGCGCGGCACGTCGCGCGAGCAGGTGATCCAGCGCATGCAACAGGCGCAAAAGCGCGTGCTCGCGGAAATCTGGGAGCACCGCAATCCGGACGTGCCGGTGAAGACGCCAGAGCAACTGGTGACGCTGGCATCGCTCGTCGAAAAGGAAACCGGCAAGCCGGACGAGCGCAGCCGCGTCGCGGCAGTCTTTGTCAATCGCTTGAAACAGAAGATGAAGCTGCAGTCCGATCCGACTATCATCTACGGTCTCGTCGGCGGCAAGGGCACGCTCGGGCGACCGATCAAACGCAGCGAGATTCTGCAGCCGTCGCCTTACAACACCTACGTGATCGAAGGTCTGCCGCCGGGGCCGATCGCCAATCCTGGCCGCGCCGCACTCGAAGCCGCCGCCAATCCGGCACGGACCAAGGATCTCTATTTTGTGGCCGACGGCACCGGCGGCCACAGCTTTACCGAGACCTACGAGCAACATCAGAAGAACGTCGCCAGGTTGCGCAGCCTGGAAAAGCAGATCCAGAACGACACGGTCGAGCCCGAGGAAACCCCTGCGGCCGCTGCGCCGGCTGCGGGAGATGCCGGAGCGACGGGGGCCGCGGCTCCCGCGCCGCCGCCCGCCAAGCCCGCTCACCAGAAGCGGTCCCGCCCGGCGAAGCAGGGCGCGCTGCGGCCGTCCCACCACGTGGCGGCGCAATAGGCTCGATCGATGGCCGCTGCCGGATCATCGCCGGCATGTTTTCCGATCGTTCTGCGTGCCTGACATTCGCAAAGGCTCTCGCTGAAACCGGATGCGAATGTTAAAACCTGAGGACCACCACGAGCCGCCGGTTCGTTCCGCGAATCTTTTTCTGACCGTTTTGGAGACCACGACGCGATGGCGCTGTCGAGTATGACCGGCTTTGCGCGAAGCCATGGCACCTGCGGACCATATGCGTTCGAATGGGAATTGAAATCAGTCAACGCCAAGGGCTTCGACCTGCGGCTGCGGTTGCCGCCGGGATGGGATGATATCGAGGCACCGGCGCGCAAGCGCGCGGCGGACGTTCTGTCGCGCGGCACCGTCTACGCCAACCTGACGGTCAAGCGGACGAACGCCGCATCCGTGGTTCGCATCAACCAGGACGTGCTGGCCTCGGTGCTGAAGGTTGCCGCCGAGATTTCCGGCAAGGTTGACGCGGTGGCGCCGAGCGTCGACGGCCTGCTGGGGATCAAGGGCGTATTGGAGGTGACGGAGCCGGAAACCGACGAAGCCGAGGAGCAGGCAGCGAAGGCCGCCGCGGTCACCGCTTTCGAACAGGCGCTGCGCGATCTCGTCGATATGCGCAAGCGTGAGGGCGCGGCGCTTGGCCAGATCCTGTCGCAGCGGATGGACGAGATCGAGCGGCTGGCCGGCCGCGCGGAAGCTGCGCCCGGACGCAAGCCCGACGCGGTGAAGGCGAGGCTCGCAGACCAGATTGCGGCGCTGCTCGAGAGCTCGGATCGCTTCGATCCCGACCGCCTCAATCAGGAAGCGATCCTGATCGCGGCGAAAGCCGATATTCGCGAGGAACTCGATCGCATCGCTTCGCACATCGCGCAGGCGCGCGAACTGATCGGCAAGGGCGGCGCGATCGGGCGGCGACTCGATTTCCTCGCGCAGGAGTTCAACCGCGAGGTCAACACCTGTTGCTCGAAATCCAACGATCTCGAATTGACCAACATTGGTCTCGAGATGAAAAACGTGGTCGAACAGTTTCGCGAACAGGTTCAGAATCTGGAGTGATCGATGGGCGCGGAGAGTCATGGCTCGTTGGGCGTTGAGCGGCGCGGCCTGATGTTCGTGCTGTCGTCACCGTCCGGTGCCGGCAAGACGACGCTGTCGCGGCTCCTGATCGAGCGGACATCGGGATTGAGCCTGTCGGTATCCGCCACCACGCGGCCGAAAAGGCCCGGGGAGGTCGACGGCCGCGACTACATGTTCGTCGACAAGGCCACGTTCGAGGCCATGGTCAAGCGCGACGAACTGCTGGAGTGGGCGACCGTATTCGACAACCGCTATGGCACGCCGCGCGCGCCGGTGGAGGCGGCGCTGTCGTCGGGCCGCGATGTGCTGTTCGACATCGATTGGCAGGGCACCCAGCAGTTGCGCGAAAAAGCGCGCGCCGACGTGGTGTCGGTCTTTATCCTGCCGCCGTCGGCCGGCGATCTGGAGAAGCGCCTGCACACGCGCGCGCAGGATTCGGACGAGGTGATCCGCGGGCGCATGGACCGCGCGACGCACGAGCTCAGCCACTGGGCCGAGTACGATTACATCGTCATCAACCAGGACGTCGACGAAGCCTTCGCCGAAGTTCAGTCCATTCTGAAGGCGGAGCGGCTCAAGCGCGAACGCCGCACAGGATTGACGGCGTTCGTGCGCGCACTGCAGCGCCAGCTCGAAAAATAGCCGGCGTTACGTCGCCGCCTCCCGAGAGGCCTTCGACAGGAGTTTCATAATGTCGCGAGACGCAGCTTCGATCTCGCGGCGGGAGCGCGGCGGCGGATTGCCACGCGGCTGCGGCTCGGGCCGATGAGGTTCGGCATCAAGGTCGCGCGGCTGCCAGGGCGCCATCGGCGCTTCGTCGCTTTCGTCCCAGATTGATTCCTGCCGGGGAACGGTACGTCGAATCCTGCGCAGGCTTCCGAATTTGATGACGCCGAATCCCAGAAGACCCGCGAAGGCGAGCGCGCCCGCGAGCCCTCCGAGCAGCATCGGCATCGAGTAGGGCGGCGCCTGCAAAGCGGCTGCCGTCACGGCGGGGATGACTGGACCCGCTTCCGCGCGCTCGCCCGACAATTGCGAATCCGGCTTCGACGCTGCAGCCTGCGAAGGAGCCGGCGTCGGGGTTGCTTGTGCGACGCTGATCGATGGATCGGGCCAGCGTGTGTTGACGGCGGAAGTGGACGTGCCCGATGGCGGCGCTGAATTTTGTGTGGCATTGGGTGACTGTGCATCGGGCGGCGGGCTTGCTTCGGCGCCGTCGCCTGTATTGCCGGGGCTGGCCATTTCCGCACGGGCATTGGCGACTGTCGGCTGTAGCGAAGTGGCAGATGTCTGTGAGGCGGTGGCCGCAGGAGCTGCGGTGCGACTGTTTGACGGCGCTGCCGCCGCGACCTTCGGTTGTTTCGCAGCGGGAGCTTGCGCCGTCTTGCCGCGCGCGTCACCGAGATACCAGCAATGGCGCTTCGTCCCGGCTTCGATGTGATAACGCCAGTGGCGGCCCGCGGGCGTCGCGCCCTGCGGCCCCGAGAGGCAGGTATCGTCTGCATACGCGCGTTGATGAGGCGCGATGGTGAAGAGGCTCGTGGCGAGCCAACCGGCGAGAACAAGCGACGGCAGCCGTTGCGGTCGTGACATGGTGATCCCCGAATAGTGACGCGATGAACTTCCGGGCCAATTTGTCAGGGGAAACTTGGGTCGCAATGCGCCGCAAATTCGGACGCGCGAAGGCTTAATTGGGGCTGCGGCGCGCGGCAGAATGCACGCGTCGCGCGCATCGCCCGTTCGTTATCGAATGGGCCTGGCGAGGGCTCGCGGGCTTATTGTTTTGTTGCCGTCCAGCGGCCGGTGCAGCCGTCCGATTGCCGGAACGTTCCGCTGCCGTGTCGTCCCGACAGGCGTCCCACAGTCGTGATGGTGATCCCATTGCTGCTGGAAAAGCCGTGGACGGACCCATTGGGGCTAACGGTTCCCCGCGCCGTCTGCCCGATGATCTTTCCGCTCGTGACGACAACCGCATTGCTGCTGCTGCCCTGACAGGTGACGCCGACGGCGTAAACCATCCAGGCGCCGTCAAAATTTCCAGCCCCTCCGCCGCCGGCATTGCGACGGGCCGGACGGCGTGCGCGGTCATTTGACCGGTGCGTCGGCTCCGTTGTGCGCGGGGAGCTCGACCCCGAGATGGACTTTTCATCGTTGCCAATACTGCCGCCCGAACTGCCTTGCGCAAACGCGGCCGGAACGAAAACGATGGCCAGCGCCGCGAGAATGGACGCAATCCGGAATCGAACGATAACAGTCATGACAAACCCCCGGCTTTATCGACAGGACCGGCACGTAAGGAATCGATGCAGACGAGTTGCGCGATCGGCATCTGCGGTTACTGCTTCCTGGCAGTCCAGCGGCCGGTGCAGCCGTCGGATCGCTGGAATGTCCCGGAGCCACCGCGGCCGGAAAAGCGGCCCTGACTCGTCACGCCGATGCCGTTGTAGTTTCCGTGCCCACGAACTGCACCGCTCCCGCTGACAGTGCCGCCACCGTAGTTGCCGATCAGTTTTCCACTGGTCACGACGACGACTTCCCTGAACGTGTCGGAGCAGGTGATGCCGGCGCTCGAGATCGACCAGGCGCCGTCGAAATTCCCGCCTCCGCCACCGCTCCCGCTATGGCGGGAATGACGTGGCTCGGAACGACGCGGCTGCGGCGCGGGACGATCGGGTGAGAGGGAACGCTGCCGCGAACCCGACACGGCCTTGTCGTCGTTTCCGATGCTGCCGCCTGCGCTCCCCTGAGCAAGCGCGAGGCTGGGTAAGCAGAGAATGGCAAGGCAGGCCGAGAGCAGGGCAATTCCGGAAGGCGGCATGATGATGTTTTGCATAATGATGTCTGTTCCAAATCGATCATTGACGTTTGTGGTCGTCGCGGCCGGGATCGTTCGCGCACACGGCATCGATGATGCGGCAGGGTTTTCCGTTCTTGCCGCACTGGTTGAGGGCGGCATCTCGCGCCGTCTGAAGCGTGTCGCGCTGGACCAGCGACCAAGAGCGGCCTGAAAATGCGAAAGCTCCGCACTTCGCGCCGTAAAAGCTGAGTTCGACGGTGCATTTGGGTCCGCCGCATTTTGTCCGGGCATCCTCGACGGCGGCCCTCCGCGACACCTGATCCCATGAAATTCCCCAGCGGTTGGCATCGGGATCGAAGATGATCGAGCCCCACGGCTTCAGGTCGTCCATCTTGCGCAGTCGCATCAGCACGCCTTGGGTGGGTTCGCCATTTGGCGTCATGCGGGTCTTTTGCTGGAATTGCATGATCGCGACCCGCATGCCGTTCTTGCTGTCGATCGGCCCGGGATCGAAATTGTGCTCGTAGAGCCGGTCACTCAGTTCATGCAGCAGGGCCGGATCCCTGATCGGGATTCTGTCCGGGTTGGGACGCAGCGTATCGGTCAGTCGCGCCTCCTGCGTCGGTGCGGTGGTCGCATCGGCTGGCGGCACGAAATAGAACGTGCCATCGATGGGCGATGATGACACCCATGGCTGCTGCGCGCCATTGGTGGCCCGTTTCACGGCGAGGCCGACCTGATTGAAGGTTTGAAAGATGTCGAGGCCCGCCTCGCGAACGGTTGCTGCCAATGCCCTGGTGTAAGGGCTGTGACCATCCAGACCGTCCTGCGCGACGCTGCCGGGCTGGGTGGCGTAAGAGATCAATGTACCCTCGGGCGCGCGCATCTGCGCGAGGCCGCCGCCAGCGGCCCGCAAGCCACGGCCGCCGAACGGATTGTTCCGGCATGCATCCAGGATCACCAGATTGAGTTTGGTGCCGGATCCCTGCATCTGCCGCAGCACGACGTTGACGTCGACCATCTGGAAATCGACATCCGCTTCGCGGGTCGGATTGGCGCTGACGGGGACGAGATAGTTCGAGCCGCTGACCTGCACGCCATGACCGGCATAGTAAAAGAGCGCGACGTCCGCGCCCTGGATCCGGCGTCCGAACGTCTGGATCGCGATGTCGAGGGCAGGCTTGTCGAGGTCGAGTTCGGCCTTGCCGTCGATCAGCGTGAAGCCGAGGCTTTTGAGCGTCTCCGCCATCAGGGCGGCGTCATTCTTCGGATTGTCGAGTTGGGGGATGTTGCGGTAGGCGGAATTGCCGATGACCAGCGCAACGCGCTTTTCGGCCATGGCGGGTCGGACGGACAAAACCGTCAGCAGACCAAGCAATGCGAAAAAGACAAAACGACGAAAATCGATAAAGAGCCGACGCATCCCCAATGCATCCTGCCTGAATATCGCCGTCAATTTATCAGCCAAAAGCGAGCCGGGGAAGCCGCCCGATGCGTGACAATGTCGCCCCTGGAGCGGGACGAGGAAAGTGTGGAGCGGTTTTCCGTCCGCATCCCGCCCTAAGATATTAGAATCGACCACGTTCATGATTTTGGATCGATTCGATCCGAAATCATCGTGATCCAGGATGCCGCACGGCAACGTCCGGGGGAGTGGGGCTGTCAGTTCTTGAACATGATGCGGCCGACCACCTTGCCCGCCCGCAACTGATCGATCCATTTCTGCGCTTCGCTCATGGGTTCTTCGGTCATGGGCGTCGGCGCGATCTTGCCGGCGCGCGCCAGCGCCATCAGTTCGTGTGCTTCCGCGAGCGTGCCAACCATGAAACCCTCGATGGTCATCCGCTTGTAGATCCACTGCACCATCGGCAGGTTGAAGTTGCCGCCCATCAGGCCGGACACCACGATCTTGCCGCCGCGAGCGAGGGCCGAGACCGCGAAATTCATCGATTTCTCGTTGCCTGCGAAATCGACGATGTTGTCAAAGCCGCCATCATTCTCCTTGACGATGCGCTTCACGATATCGGCTTCCGACGGATCGTAGGCGATTGTCGCGCCGTTCTTCAGCGCCGTCTCTCGCGCCGCCGGATTGAGATCGGCAACAGCGATGTTCTGCTTGAACATGGCCTTGGCGAAGGCGAGTCCCATCATGCCGACGCCGCCGAGCCCGATCAGCAGCAGGTTGCGCTGTCGGGGACGGTCGACCAGGCGCTTGAGCGCGCCGTAGGCGGTGACGCCGGAGCACATCAGGGTCGCCGCCATGTTGATGGGCAAGGGATCGTAGTCGAGCAGATACTTCGCGTCCGGCACCAGGACATGGGTGGCGAAACCGCCGTCGATCGAGACGCCGAGGAAGCGGTTCTTGACGCAGAGGTTCTCATCGCCCGCGAGGCAGTCCCGGCATTGGCCGCAGCCGATCCACGGAAACACGGCCTTCTTTTTCCCAATGAGGTCTTTCGGTGCATCGGGGCCGACGTCGTCGACGACGCCGGCGATCTCATGGCCGAGCGTGAACGGAAGCGTCATGCCCCGCGTCGTGTCGAGCCGCTTGCCGTTGCCGAGATCGGCATAGCCGTCCTGGATGTGAAGATCGGAGTGGCAGAGTCCACAGCGTTCGATCCGCACCAGGACTTCGCGTCCCTGCGGCTTCGGCGTCTCGACGACGGTTTCGCACAACGGCGCATCGAACTTGACCAGCGATTGGCGGCGCATCATCGGCATGGGGGACTCCTCGGTTACATCTCGTTTTTCTGGCCGCGTATATCCGCCAATTTGCGCGCCATGGCAACAAAGCCCGACACCGGAATGGTTTCGGCGCGCCGTGTCGGGTCGACACCCGCCGCTGCCGTCAGAAGCGCAGGATCGGCAGGCAGTGATTTGAGGCTCTGCCGCAGCATCTTGCGGCGCTGCCCGAAGGCAGCCCCGGCGACCTGTTCGAGCAGTCTCCGATCGCAGGGATCGGGTGCCTCGCGCGGGACCAGCCGCACCACGGACGAGGTGACCTGCGGTTGCGGCACAAAGGCCGCTGGCGAGATGTCGAACAGAATTTTCGTTTCTGCGCGCCAGTTCGACAGCACGCCGAGGCGTCCATAGGCTTCTTCGTTATCGCGGGCGACGATGCGCTCGGCAACCTCGCGCTGAAACATCAGCACCATCATGTCGTACCACGGCGGCCAGGGCTCGATGCTGAGCCAATCGATCAACAGCGCGGTCGCGATGTTGTAGGGCAGGTTGGCGACGATCTTTGCGCGGGCGGAGCCAAGTAACGGGCGCGGATCGAACCGGGTTGCGTCCGCGTTGACAATGCGCAGGCGGCCGGGATAGCGATCTGCGATTTCCTGGAGAGGCCCCAGGGCGCGTTCGTCACGCTCGATGGCGATCACCTCGCGCGCGCCCATGGCGAGGAGGGCGCGGGTCAACCCGCCCGGCCCGGGGCCCACCTCGATAACGGTGGCGCTCTCAAGGGGACCGGCGGCGCGTGCAATCCGCGCCGTCAAATTGAGATCGAGAAGAAAGTTCTGACCGAGCGATTTGCGGGCCGACAGAGCGTGACGCTTGATGACGTCGCGCAGCGGCGGCAGATCGTCGATGGCGCTCATGACGCCGCTGCCATCCGAGCGGCAAGCCGCAGCGCCGCGATCAGGCTCGACGGATTGGCCTTGCCGGTGCCGGCGATGTCGAACGCAGTCCCGTGGTCGGGCGAGGTGCGGATAAACGGCAGGCCCAGCGTGACATTGACGGCTTCGTCGAAGGCGAGTGTCTTGGCCGGAATGAGCGCCTGATCGTGATACATGCAGATCGCGCAGTCGTAGGTCTTGCGTGCGCTTGCGTGAAACATGGTGTCGGCGGGCAACGGTCCCCTGACATCGAGACCTTCGTTGCGCAGCGTTGCAATTGCCGGCGCGACGATGCGCTGGTCCTCTGTCCCGAGCGAACCGTCCTCGCCCGCATGCGGATTGAGCCCGGAGACCGCGATACGCGGCTGCGGAATTCCGAAACGCGAGCGGAAGTCGGCGGCAACGATGCGCACGGTGTCCACGATCAATTCACTGGTCAGGCTTGCGATCGCGTCGCGCAGCGACAGATGAATCGTGACCGGCACGACGGCAAGCGCCGCGGACCACAGCAGCATGACCGGAAGTGGGGGCTTGCCGTCGGCTGCCGCGAGTTCGGCGAGGAATTCGGTATGACCGGGATGACTGAAGCCTGCGCGATAGAGCACGCTTTTTGCGATGGGATTGGTGACGATCGCGGCCGCGCGTCCGGCAATGACATCCGCGACGCCCTGGCGGATCGAGCCAATCGCCAGTGGAGCGCTGGTCGCATCGGGATAGCCGGGCTTGGCCGTGGCCGTCAGACCCATGGGGACAATCGGGAGCGCGGTTGCGAACAATCCGGTTGCGGTTTCGGGTTGCGCCTCTGCCGTTGCAACCTTGACGCCGAGCACGCACGCGCGCTCCGCGATGTGATCGGGGTCGCCGATGAGATAGAACGGTGGAACGGTTTCGCGGGTGCGTGCGAGCCATGCGGCGATCGCGATATCGGGGCCGATGCCGGCCGGTTCCCCGTAAGTCAGCGCAAGGGGACTCATGGAGGACGTCATGAGTGGATGTCCCGGCGTCTCCACCGAATGACCGTGCGAGAGGCGAGACTGTTATGGTCCCATCCGTCCACTTGAGAGGTCCTATTTGCCCTTCTGCTTAGGGGCGCCGTTCGGATATTCGATCATCGCGGATTTGCGAAGCTCTTCCAGATAGGCTTTCGATCGTCGCTCGAATTTGTCCTGGAACATCTTTTGGCGCAGCTCCTTTTTTTTCGGAGTGTCGACGGTCGTGGCCTTCTTCCCGCAGAGGGCCGCCATTTCGATGCCTTGCTGCGTCACCTCGGGTGGCGTCAGATGACCGACCGGGGTCTTGTCGAGCAGTTCGCGCAGCGGTGCGGGCAGGTCGGAGGAACTCTTGGTCACCGTATCGCGGATCGTTGCGTTCGGCGTTATCTTGAGCAGGTTGTCGGCCTCGGCGCAGCTCTGGATTCTGTTACGCAGGGTCTCGGCTTCTTTCCTTCGGGCCTCCATGACGCTGCCCGGAGACCCGCGCGGGACGATCAGGACAATCGGCCGCATCTGATATTCGAAGCCCTCGATTTTGGATTGATCGTCGCCGCTTCGTCTCAGCGCGGCTTCGACCTCCTTTTCGCTGACCAGCAGACTTTCCTTGAAGCGGCCGCGGACCAGGCTGCCCCACACCATCTCCGCCCTGATGCGGCTTTTGAGCGTCTCCGGCCGGAGGCCTTGGGCCGCGAGCGATTTTGTCAGTTGGTCGGCTGTCATGTGCATCCGCGCGCCCATGGTGGCGTACGAGGCATCAATTTCCGCGCCGGTGGGATTCACGCCGTATTTCCTGGCTTCCTTGATCTCCAGCTTCTCGTCGATCAACTCGTTGATGACCTGCTGGCGGGTTGGCTTCTTGTGGGTCGATATCTGGATGAGCTTCGCTCGCTGTTCGACGTCGAAGCTTGTGATCGGATCGCCATTGACCATCACGACGAGGCTTTGGGCGCGGGCCTGCGATCCCCAGCAAGCGCAAAGGAGAAGCGACAATGCAACCAGATGAAACATGCGCCGAAAGGTCGAGGTCGTCATGATTTCCATAGCGAGGGTATCAATCCACTTCGAGTTTGCAGCAGAGTCGGGAGATCTGGCTCCCGAGCACCGGAACAACTACTGGATCCCGTTGGAGCCGGCCCCGCCCGAGGTCTGACCAAGCGTCCGCAAGCCGATCTGGAGCATGACGGCATGGCTTAGTGTCGGGGTCGTGGTTCCGTTGGTGTAAGCATAATAGGTCATGTAGTTGAGACCGAGCACGAAACAGTCGTCCACGTACCCTGCGCCGATCGAGTATTGATTGATCTGGTTGTTCTCAATGTCGTAGCGGGCAGCGCCTTGCACAACCCAATTCGAGGCGAGCTTGATCGAGGCGCCAGCCAGGATGCCACGTCGGCGGGTGAGATAACCAAGGTCGGGCTGGGCGGCATAGTCGCCGTACATCAGGTTGACGGACCAGCGGTTAAAGTTGGCGCGCGCCTCGGCCTCGAAGCGCTGAACGTCCAGGGTCGCCTGATCGAACCGCGCGCGGGTGCTGAACGTGTAGGTGCTGTTGGGCGAATAATCGATGCTCGCGACGTAATCCGAGATCGGCGTCTGCAGGCCTGAATCGACGCCGGTGTTGGTCAGGTCGGCCACGGCGAACGAGTTCATGCCGAACAACTGGTAAGACTGGCCAAACAGCACTTTGACCGCGCCGCCCCGATCAAACTGCGTCGTGGCCTGGACGCCGACGTTGGCGCGGCTGCCGCCTTCGACGCGATCATAGCCGGAGAACTTGTCGACGCTGAACAGATTGCTGGTATCGAACACGAGGCTTTGGGCGTCCTCGTTCGGCAGCTTTCCGGCGTCGGGTTCGTTGGGGCGGATGATGACTTGGGCGATCGGTTCGATCGTCGTGGTGCCCCAGGGCTGCACGTTGATGAAGGGGTAGCGGTATTCGAGGCCGACCGTCGGCATCAGGCGCACGGTCTGGGTGTCGCCGGGCTGGATGAAGTTGGATACGCCGGGCTGGTTCGAGATATCGGCGTTGATCGCATCAGCGCGCAGCGAGGCGAACGGCGTCCAGATCTCGCCGATCGAGTCGGTGTACGACTTCCGCCATTGAGCCTCTGCGGTCAGGCGTGTGTAGGTGCCCGGCACGCCACGAAGCAGGCAGTTGCTCGGCGTGCGCGCAAGCGGGTCCGCGGAGGTCGGCGTGCAGAGGAACGACGTATTGCCGAGCGTCGAGATCGCATCGAACTGCGCCTGATCGCGGGTCAGGTTGGTGAAGTTGAACTTGTAGCTGAACTCACCGCCGACGATCGCGTGATTGACGACGTTCGAGTAGTCGATCACGGGAGCGACGATCGGAACCTGGCTCTGGTTACCCGAGTAGCTCAGATAGTAGATCGCCCGCGCATCGAAATAGCTGCGGTTGCCGACGCCGGTCAGATAGAGTTGGGAGATCGCTTCGGTCGGCAGGCTCAGGAACGACTGCAGCGGATCCTTGTACTGGGCCAGCCGGTAGTCCGAGAAGAACATGTAGTCGGACATCAGGACGCCGTCCCAGCCCCAGGTCCATTTGTCGTTCAGCGCGAACTGGCCCTTGGTGTCGACGGCGCCGCGGAACTGCCGGTCGCCGGATCCTCCGGCGTACGCGCTCGGGTCCTGCTGATCGATGCCATAGGCGCGGATCTGGTAGGCGCCGTCCATCAGCCGCTGGCGAAACTCGCCCTGCATCAGAACGCCCTGCCGGGTCGTGAAGCGCGGCGAAAGCGTCAGGTCGTAGTCCGGCGCCAGCGCGAAATAGTAGGGCGTTTCGATGCCGACGCCGAAGCCGTCAACCTGCGTGAAGTAAGGCATCAGGAAGCCGCTCTTGCGCTTCACCGTCGGGTCGGGCGTCGAGAAGAACGGAATATACGCAAGCGGCGTGCCGAAGAATTCGATCCGGGCGTCCTCGAAGTAGAGCATCTTCTCGGACTGGTTGTGAATGATGCGCGCGCCCTTGACCTGCCAGAGCGGCGGCTTCTTCGGATTGTCCTTACAGGGCGCGCAGGCGGTATAAACGCCGTTTTCAAAGACGGTGTAGTTGCCCTTGGTCCGGTCGGCGCGCGTCGCCGCCATGCGCGTCGCATCCGCGGTGTCGACGCGCAGCGAATCGACGAATCCGTCGCGATAGTCGTCGCTCAGGTCGAGAATGTTGGCATAGGTGATTTTTCCATCCGCGTCGGTCATGCGGATGTTGCCCTCGGCGTGGAGGCGCTTGGTCTTCTGATCGTAGATGACCCGATCGGCCTCGACGCTGGTCCCGTTGTAGAACAACTGCACGTTGCCGACGGCGGACACGCGGGAGTTGTTGTAGTCGTAGTCGACCTCGTTGGCCTGAACGAGCATCTGCCCATTGTTCTGGGCCGGCGGCGGCTTTGGCCGCGGAGGCCTTGGATTGTAGGTGAAGCTTTGGGCGCGGGCCGTCTGTACGGTGGCGATCTCCGCCATCACGGCGACAGCGGCCCCGGCAATCACCACGCACAGCATGGCCAGAATTCGGGACATACCTTCCCGACGGCGGCGCAAACGATCGCGCCGCTCGCAACCATGCGAACGTCTTCGGAGGGCGGCTATGACAGCCACTATCCGTCCTCCTGATACAGCAAGGCCAAAAAGCCGGTGAGGCCGCCCACGCACACGGGCAGCCACGCCGCAACGATCGGATTCATCAACTCAGCCTTGCTCAAATCTTCTGTAACCTTGGACAGGACATAGAGCAGAAAGCCAGACCCCACGCCACTCAAAACCATCTTTTGCACGCCGCCGAAGCGGAAGAACCGCAGGCTTACAGACGCCGCGAGCAGCACCATCGCGACCAGCAAAAACGGCTGCGCGATGAGCTTGTGATACTGGAGCCGGTACCCGGCGTTGGCGACCCCGGAGTTCTCGGAGGAATGGATATAGCTCGGGAGTTGCCAAAATGACACAGTTTCGGGGGTAGCGAAGCTGTTCTGGACCTGGGCCGCAGTCAGGTTCGTCGACAGCAGAAGGGTGTCTTGATCCACAGGCGGGCTATTCAGCGTAAACCGTCGGACGCCCTGAAAGCGCCAGTGCCCGTTCTCGAGGGCGCCCTCCCGGGCCTCGATTCGCTCGAGGAACCGATTCTGCGGATCGAACCTGAAAATCGTCAGTCCGGTCAGCCGCTCGCCCTGCTGCTCGCTGCGAGCGGCGTTGATGATGGTCTGTCCCTCGTCCGTGACCTGGTTGATCCAGAAGCCTGAGGCGTCCTGGACGCCACCCCCCGGCGCATTTCCGAAGAGTTGGGCTTCCATCTTCTTGGAGAGTTCCCGCAGATTGGCGGACATCGGGTTGTAGCCGGCACTCGCGAGCACGCCGAGCAGGAGCGCGCTGACGAGAGCGGGCGAGATGAATTGCCACGCGGACACGCCGGCCGCCCGCGCCACCACCAATTCCAGACGTCGCGAAAGGGCGAGATAACAGGTCATGGCGCCGACCAGGACGCAAAACGGCGTCAGCTTCTCGAGGGCCTGCGGAACGCGGAACAGCGACGTCTCGGCCACCATGATGGCCGAGGCGGAAGCGATTCCGGATGTCCGCCGCACCATTTCGATGTAGTCAACAAGGACGAGCAGGAGGAAAATGCCGAGGAATACGCCGAGGGCCGCCACGATGAAGCGGCCGGCGAAATAGCGTCCCAGCGTGTTGGTGACCATGCTCATGCGGTCGCCGGCCTCCGGATCAGGCGCAGCAGGCGGGCATTCGACCTGTTGATCGCCTCCACGAGCGCGGGCGGCGGCTCGATGATGATGCCGGCGATGATGACCCAGATGCTGAGTCCGATGGCGGCGAACAGCATCAAATACTGAATCCAGGGCGCTTCCGGCGACTTCACCGTCATGACGGACAGGGCGAAGCCCGCCATGCGCAGGCCGAAGACGGCGGCAATCGATGCGCCGATGGAGAAGTTCCGGCTTTGACGCGTGGTCCGCGGCGTTCCCAGAAACGCAAAAGTCAGAGCCGCGAACGCGAAGGGGTAGAGCGGAGCCATCAGGCGGTCGTGCAGTTCGGCGCGGAACTGGCCGGGCAATTGCTGAACCATCGGATCCTTCGGGTCCGGCGAGAACAGCTCCCAGAGATAGCGTTCACGAATGCCGTAGACGACGTCATGGCTCTGATTCGAGAATTTCGACATGTCGAATGCATAGCGATCGAACGCGACCATCGCGGGCTCGCGCTTGCCGACTTCGAATCGCTCGAGATTGCCATCCTCGAGAACCAGGAAGGATCCCTTGTCGTTCTTCACGACCGAGCCGTGATCGGCCAGAATCGTCACGCGCTCCTTCGGATCGCGGCGGTCGTCGATGAAGATGCCGACGAGGAGGCCGCCGGGCTGCCGTTCACGCACGCGCATCGTCAGGTTGGCGTCCAGTTGAGCGAAGCGCCCCGGCTGAAGGACGTTCGCCAGGACATCGGCCGTGATCTCGGCGTCCCAGCGTTTCAGCCGGCGCATTCCGTCGGGCGCGAGGTAGGTTGCGATGAAGGCCACCAGCAACGCGACGGCAATGGTCGCGTAGATGAAGGGACGGAACAGCCGAAAAGGCGAGAACCCCGCGGCGTTCATCACGATGATTTCGGAATCGGTCGCGAGCTTGTTCAGGGTGTGCGATATCGCGATCATCAGCGCGATCGGCGAGATGATGAGCACCAGGACCGGAATCGCAAGGCCGGTAAAGCCCAGGAACGTCAGAATGGTCTGACCCTGGCTTGTCATCAGATCGATGCCGCGCAACGCCTGGGTGATCCAGATCACGCCGGTGAGGCTGACCAGAACCACCGCAAACGACGTCAGCGTCGTCCGGAAAATGTACTTGTCGATCGACCCCATCGGTCTGAACGATCCCCAACCTCCAGGCGCAAACGACCCCCGCGGCCAAATCCGGAAAACCGGAATTCCCCAAGGCCCCGGCGGCGCTTCGCCCGCATATTGTCGAATACCATCCCTTTGATCCGTCAACAAAATGGCCGGGCCGTGACGGCATTTAAATATGGTTAACATTTTACCGAATGTGACCGCGGCGACACGACCGGACGGATTTATCCGGCATATGGATGCGTTGCCGCCACCGTGGGGCTGGGAGCTTGGCAGCGCGGCGTTCGGCGGGCCATAGTCGGCTCTCGCCTGCGCTGACCTCGATGCCGCGCTTGTCTTGGACGACTCTCCCGGAGGATTTGCTGATGCCCGACGCCATCAAGGTCGGTTTTGTTCCGTTCTCGCGCGCGCCGCGGGGCGTGCTGGTGGTGTTCTGCGATGACACGTTGAAATTCGGCCGTGCCGCGGCGAAAGCACTGGGCGCCGCCGAGGGGCGCGTGAAACGCGCCGCCGCGACCCAGCAGTTCAAGGGCAAATCGGCTGCGACGCTGGACATCCTGATGCCAGAGGGCCTGAAGGCGGATCGCCTGATCGTCATCGGAACCGGAAAGGCCGGCTCCCTCAGGGAGAGCGACTATCTCAAATTCGGCGGCATCCTCGCCGGCAAGGTTCGGGGCGGCAAAGTCGATGTCACCGTGATTGCGGACTTGCCGTCGGCGGCGATGACGGCGGAGCAGGCGGCCTGGCTGGCCGCAGGCATGCGGCTGCGCGGATACCGGTTCGATCGCTACAAGACAAAAAAGAAGGGCGACGAGGACTCGCCGGCGCGTGCGGATATTTCGATTGCAGTGGCCGACGTCGCGGCTGCGAAGAAGGCATTCGGGCCGGACAATCACGTCGTGGACGGTGTCATCATCGCGCGCGACCTCGTGAACGAACCGCCGAATGTCCTGTACCCGGAGGAGTTCGCACGGCGCGCCAGCCAGCTCCGCAAGATCGGCGTAGGTATCGACGTTCTCGACGTCAAGGCCATGACCAAGCTCGGCATGGGGGCGTTGCTCGGCGTCGGGCAGGGTTCTTCGCGTCCAAGCCGCATGGTGGTCATGCGCTGGAACGGCGGCAAAAAGGGCGAGAGCCCGGTCGCCTTCGTCGGCAAGGGCGTCTGCTTCGACACCGGCGGCATTTCGATCAAATCAGCCGGCGGCATGGAAGAGATGAAAGGCGACATGGGCGGCGCGGCCTGTGTCGTCGGCCTGATGCATGCGCTGGCGGCACGCAAGGCGAAGATCAACGCAATCGGAGCCATCGGGCTGGTCGAGAACATGCCCGACGGCAACGCACAGCGTCCCGGCGATATCGTCACGTCGATGTCCGGCCAGACCATCGAGATCATCAACACCGACGCCGAGGGGCGGCTCGTGCTTGCCGACGTGCTCTGGTACGTCGCGAAAAAGTTCAAGCCGAAGTTCATGGTCGATCTGGCAACGCTGACCGGCGCCATCATGGTGGCGCTGGGAACCGAGAATGCCGGCTTGTTTTCGAACAACGATGAGTTGTCGGACCGATTGACGAAGGTCGGCCTTGAAACCGGCGAGCGCGTCTGGCGCATGCCGCTCGCGCCCGAATACGACAAGCTGATCGACTCTCAGTTCGCCGATATGAAAAACACCGGCGGCCGCTATGGCGGCTCCATCACGGCCGCGCAATTCCTGCAGCGGTTCGTCGACGATACGCCGTGGGCTCATCTCGATATCGCGGGCACGGCGATGGGCGCGCCCAAGACCGATATCAACCAGAGCTGGGGATCGGGGTTCGGCGTTCGCCTGCTGGATCGGCTGGTCGCGGATTACTATGAGAAATGACGGAAGTCCTGTTCTATCATCTCCAGGGCATGTCGCTTGAAAGCGTGCTGCCGCCGCTGCTCGAGAAATCCTTCGCGCGCGGCTGGCGGGTGGTCGTTCAGGCGACGTCGGAGGAGCGGGCCGACGCGCTGGATGCGCACCTGTGGACCTATCGTGATGACTCGTTCCTGCCGCATGCGACGTGGCGGGCCGGCGATGTGCATGAGCAGCCGATCGTGCTGGCGGTCGATGATGGCAATCCCAACCGGGCCAATATCCGGTTTCTCGTCGACAATGCGCCGCTTCCCGCGGAACCCGACCTTTATGAGCGTCTCGTCCTGATCTTCAACGGCGACGACGACGCTGCGCTCGCCTCGGCGCGGGCCACCTGGACCGAATGCAAGTCGCGCGGATTCGACGTGACATACTGGCAGGCGGACGAATACGGCCGGTGGCGGCGCGCGCAATAGCGATATTGCGCAGTTAATGATAATTTGCTCTTTCCGGACGATCTTGGGCGAGTGTCATGGTCGTGCCGTAAAGGGATGTTGCACATCGCCCGATCATTGCGCAGGAACAGAATTCATCGTGGGACACGGAAAATCTCGCCGAAAAACAATGCTATGGCTATTGCTGATGGCGCCTGTGCTGGCAAGCTGCGGCGGCACGGCCAGCATGTTTTCGTCGGATGTTTTCTCCCGGGACGCGGACTGGTTTTCTGCGCCGAGCCGGGTGTTCAGGAAGAACGTTTCCATCGACGCCCCGCCGCTGACGCCTGACAAGCCGGTCACGCCCGATGATCTGATCAGCGCCGACGGGCTGTGTCCGGGGATGGCGCCTCCGATCGGCGCAGCCGAATCCAGTGCCTTGTCGGACGGCCCCGCGGCCGCGCCTACCGCGGGTGCAGCATCTGCGCCCGCGGCGGCACCCGCCCCCGTGGCCACGGGCGGCACGGTCGCGCTCGGTCATACCGAGTGTGACGTCACGCGCGGCATCGGACCTCCCGACAATGTCAGTCTCTCCAACAATCAGCGTGGCGATCGCGTCGCGGTCCTGACGTTCCTGAAGGGACCGCGCGCGGGGATCTATACCTTCACCGCAGGCCGGCTGACCTCGATCGAACGCGCGCCGGAGCCGCCCGCACCGCCGAAGCCGGTTCGGCCGGTGAAAAAGAAGAAAAAGCACGCGGCGACCTGAGCCGCGCCGACTTTCATCAACCCGGCGTTTCCTCGAAGGAGGCGCTGGCTTCAAGCCATTCTTCCTCGGCGCGCCGAAGGGCGTCGGCGGCGCTGATGCGCGCCTTGCCGAGTTGCGCGGCCTGTTTGGGATCGCGCTGGAACAGGTCGGGCAACGCCAGTGCCGCATCGATCTTGGCGATGATGCCCGTGATCCGCTCGATCTCGGCCTCCGCCTTTGCGATCTTCTGTTTGAGGGGAACGCGCTTTTCGGGCTTGTCGCGCTGAGGTTTCTCGGTGGCGCCGCGACGTTCGGAATTGTCGCGCGCGCTCCGCGTCGACAGCACCGTGCGGCGATAGTCGTCGAGGTCGCCGTCGTAAGGCGTCACCGTATGATCGGCGACCACCCACAGCCGGTCCGCGCAGGCTTCGATCAGATAACGGTCGTGAGACACCATGATGACGGCGCCGGGAAAGTCGTTGATGGCTTCCGCCAATGTGGCGCGGCTGTCGATGTCGAGATGGTTGGTCGGCTCGTCCAGAATGATCATGTTCGGCGCGAAGAATGTCGCCAGTCCGAGCAGCAGGCGGGCCTTCTCGCCGCCCGACAGGTTCCGCACCTTGGTATCGCCGGCCTTGCCGGAGAATCCGATCGCGCCGACGCGCGCACGAACCTTGCTTTCAGGCGCATCCGGCATCAGCCGGCGCAGATGATCGTAGGATGAGCCGTCGAGATCGAGTTCATCGGTTTGATGTTGGGCAAAATAACCGATCGACAGCTTGTCGGCACGGACGATCTTGCCGGAAAACGGCGCGAGCTTGCCGGCCAGCAGCTTGACCAGCGTCGATTTGCCGTTGCCGTTGGCGCCGAGCAGCGCAATGCGGTCGTCGTTGTCGATCCGCAGCGTGACGCGCTTGAGCACCGGCGACGCAGGATCGTAGCCGACCGAGACGTCGTCGGCCGCGATGATCGGCGGCGACAGCATCTTCTCCGGCGGCGGGAACGAGATGTCGTGGACGTCCTGCGTCACCAGCGCGGTTATGGGCTTCATTTTCTCGAGCATCTTGACGCGTGATTGCGCCTGCCGGGCCTTGGATGCCTTGGCCTTGAAGCGGTCGACGAAATCCTGAAGCCGCTTGCGTTCCTCCGCCTGGCGCTTGGCGTGCTTGGCGTCGAGCATTTCACGCGCGGCGCGCTGCTCCTCGAACATCGAGTAGGTGCCCTTGTAGAGCGTCAGCTTGCCGCGATCGAGGTGCAGGATCTGATCGACCGAGGTGTCGAGCAGGTCGCGGTCATGGCTGATGACGATGACCGTGCGCGGATAGTGGGCGAGGTGATCCTCGAGCCACAGCGTGCCTTCCAGGTCGAGATAATTGGTCGGTTCGTCCAGCAGCAGCAGGTCCGGCGACGAAAACAGCGTCGCTGCGAGGGCGACCCGCATGCGCCAGCCACCGGAGAATTCCGCGCACGGCCGGGCCTGATCGGCGGCCGAGAATCCGAGACCGCTGAGGATCGCCGCCGCGCGCGCCGGTGCCGAGTGGGCGTCGATGTCGACGAGGCGGGTCTGGATTTCTGCGATCCGGTGCGGATCGCCCGCGGCCTCCGCCTCGCGCAGCAGCGCGTCGCGTTCCAGGTCCGCCCTCAGCACGACGTCGATCAGGGCGTCAGGCCCATCGGGAGCTTCCTGCGCCAGACCGCCGATGCGCCAGCGCGGTGGAATCGCGATCGTTCCGGTCTCGGTCGGCAGATCGCCGCGGATCGCATGGAAGAGGGTGGATTTCCCGACACCGTTGCGTCCGACAAAGCCCACGCGGGATCCCGGCGTGATCTGAACGGTGCTGCGATCGATCAGCAGCCGGCCCGCGATCCGGATGGAGATGTCGTTGAGGGTGAGCATGGCCGGGTTTTCACCCGCCATCGCCGCCGAACGCAACCCGTTTTTGAAGCCTAGCTGGTTGGATCGGCCGTCGGGCCTTCACCACCCTCGTGATCGAGAGCGGCGAGGAGCCTCTGCAATCGAGGCGGCAGCGAAGATGCCGGTTGCATGTCGTCGCGCAGCCGCCCCCCGATCGCCCGGCAGATCCACAGGCTGGTCGCCGTATCCATTTCTATCGACTCGTCTGGAAATAGGTTGCGCATGATCATCATCGGCTCGGACCATCCTTACCTGGAGATAAGTCGTTTGCGGCGGATTTGTTTCCGCGCGCCGATGGCTGCGCCCGACGCAAGTGGATGAAACCGCCCGCGAATCAGAGCGGGGATCCGCTGACGCCATGACACGGCAAAACCCGGCCGCCCGCGCGGCCGGGTTTGGTCAACTCCTGTCCCGTCGCTCAGTAGCAGCGATTCACAATGCGCCAGCGCGGGCCCCAAGGGGTCGGAACGAGGCGGCGGACGTAGCAGCCGCCATAGCCATAATAGGCGGGAACGCCGACGATCACGCGCGGTCCGCCCCATCCCCAGCCGTGGTGCCATCCACCATGCCATCCGCCATGCCAACCATGGTGCCAGCCAGCGGCAGAAGCGGTCGTCGGCGCCAACGCGGTCGCGCCAAGCGCGGCCGCAGCAACAGCAGCGAGTGTGATTTTGCGGAACATGGTCCTCTCCTTATGATTCGGGCGCGTACAGCGCCCCGGTGGTTGTCGTCTGTCCGTTGTCATTGAAAACGCAGACCAGCGGATCAGGTGCCGTGGTCGGAGCCTATCTTCTCAATCCTGAACCGCTCCGCGACGCCGGCTTCAGACATCGTTAATGATCGTGAATTCGCGGTAAGGCGGAAGCCGGGTACCCACAGGGAATGGTTCGGTCCGCCCATGCGCCCTTTTCGAGCGGCGGCCCTGCTTGCCCTGATCGAATCGCGCCGATATAAGCGCCGCCGAAATCCCCCATCCCTGCATTCAAGGACAGTCTCATGGCGATCGAGCGCACTTTTTCGATTATCAAACCCGACGCGACGGCAAGAAACCTGACCGGCGCGATCAATGCCGTGATCGAGAAGGCCGGCTTGCGGATCGTGGCGCAGAAGCGCATCCGCATGAGCCGCGAGCAGGCCGAGACGTTTTATGCCGTCCACAAGGCGCGCCCGTTCTTCGGTGAACTGGTGGACTTCATGATTTCGGGGCCCGTCGTCGTCCAGGTTCTGGAAGGCGAAAACGCGGTGCTCAAGCATCGGGAGATCATGGGTGCGACCGATCCGGCCAAGGCGGCGGACGGAACGATCCGCAAGCTCTTCGCGAAATCGGTCGGCGAGAATTCGGTTCACGGATCGGATGCGGCCGAGACGGCGGCGATCGAGATCGCTCAGTTTTTCTCGGGTAACGAGATCGTCGGCTGACCGGCGCGACCCGTCTCACCGCGCGTGAGCGGGCTTTCCGTCGGCGGGGAGGGGGCGGTGAACTGGTTGCAGATATTCGACTCTGAAAACCTCGCCGCCTTTTCCGCCGGCTTTCTGGCCGACCTGCACAAGCCGGTGTTCTGGTTCGCCGTCGGCAAGATCATCTGGATCAATGTCCTGCTGTCGGGCGACAATGCGCTCGTCATCGCCATGGCCTGCCGCGGCCTGCAACCGCGGCAGCGGCTCTGGGGCATGGTCATCGGCGCCGGCATCGCCGTCGTCCTCCTGATTGCCTTCACCGGCATCGTGGCGACCTTGATGTCGCTGCCCTATCTGAAACTGGTTGGCGGATTGGCCCTGCTGCTGATCGCCGCCAAGCTCCTGGTGCCGGAAGGCGAGGGCGACAATGTCGCCGCCGGCGAGAGCCTGTGGCACGCCGTGCGGATCGTCGTCATCGCCGACATCATCATGAGCCTCGATAACGTCATCGCGGTCGCGGCGGCGGCGAACGGTCAGCTTCCGCTGTTGATCATCGGCCTCGCGGTCAGCATCCCGATGATCGTGGCCGGCGCCGCGCTGATCATGCTCATCCTCGACCGTTTCCCGATTCTGGTCTGGCTGGGAGCGACCTTGCTCGGCTGGATCGCGGGCGACGTCATTGAAACCGATCCGGCGGTTCAGCCGTTGCTCGCAAAGCTGCTTGACGGCCAGATTTCGTTCAATCTCGATGCCACCTCGAAATTGTGGGAAATCGCGCCGCACGTCATCGTTCGCGAGGATCTGGTCGAATCCCTGTGCTCGATTTTTGGCGCCGTATCGGTTCTGATCGTCGGCTCAATCTGGCGCAGGTCGCGGCTGGCGAATACGTCGCGAATCGAGCCGGCGGGGCAGGACAAGAACGAGGCGATCGGCGCGGGCAATTAATCTCCCGCGATGGCGGTTCTGGCCAATTCGTCGCATCCCATCGGGCGAGCCTTGATGATAACTGCGGGCTTTTGCCGCGAGGCTGAAAGGACGCAACGTGAACTGGGTGCTTCACATCTTCGACCTCTCGACGATCTCGTCGATTTTGACCCAGTTTCAGCATGATGTTCATGAACCCGGTTTCTGGCTCGCTGTCGGTGAGATCATCTGGATCAACGTGCTGCTCTCCGGCGACAATGCGCTGGTGATCGCGCTGGCCTGCCGTGGCCTCGCCCCGCGCCAGCGGCTTTGGGGGATGATTCTCGGCGCCGGGGCCGCCGTCGTTCTCCGCATCATTTTCACCGGCATCGTCGCGACCCTGATGGAGTTGCCGTATCTCAAGCTTGTCGGCGGGCTCGCGTTGATCGTCATCGCCGCGAAATTGCTGGTCCCGGAGCACGACGACGATGATGGTGTCACGGCGGCGTCGCACGTCTGGGCGGCGGTACAGGTCGTCATGGTCGCCGATATCGTCATGAGCCTCGACAATGTGATCGCCGTGGCGGCGGCGGCCAACGGCAGCATTCCGCTGCTGATCCTCGGCCTTGCCATCAGCGTGCCGCTGATCGTCGCCGGCGCCGCCCTGATCATGGCGCTGCTGACGCGGCTGCCGATCCTGGTCTGGGCCGGCGCGGCGCTGCTCGGCTGGATCGCCGGCGCCGTGATCGCGACCGACCCGGCGATTGTCCCGCTGTTGCATCGCGCATTCGGCGGCGGTCTCGGAACTGGTCTGGATTCCGCGCTGGCTCCGCTCGGCCTTTCCCTCAAGTTCGGCGGGGGAGGTCATGGCGCGGAGTTGCTCGTGTCCGTGCTCTGCACCCTCGTTGTACTGGTCGCGGGCGCGCTGTGGCGTCGCCGTCGCGCGGACGGAGTCGATCACGCCGTGCCCGGCGCGTGACCGCGGTGCCGCATCGCCCTGTGTCGCCTTGAAGCGGCTGTCGTCAGATGACCGTCGGAGAGACCAGCGCGTCGTCGGCGCTGGCGCCTGCCGACGACTTGCAGAGGTCGCCGTCGAGGCGCGTGGCGCCGCTCGCGACGAGGTAAAGGGCATCGGGATAGATGCGATGTTCGACACCGAGCACGCGGGCGGCCAGCGTGTCGGCCGTGTCGTCGTCGAGCACCGGGACCGCCCCCTGCATGATGATGGGGCCCGCATCGGTCTCGGGAATGACGAAATGCACGGTCGCACCCGAGATCTTCACGCCGGCGTGCAGGGCCTGGCCATGCGGATCGAGCCCCGGAAACGACGGCAGCAGCGACGGATGGATATTGAGCATCCGCCCGTACCACCGCTGCACGAAGCCGGCGGTGAACAGCCGCATGAAGCCGCCGAGACAGATCAGGTCGATACGATGCTGATCGAGCACGTCCTGCAGCTTGCTTTCAAAAGCCGCGCGGTCCTGGCCGAACGGCTTGCTCTCGATCACCAGGGTCGGGATGCCTGCCGCCTTGGCTTTCTCGAGCCCTGGCGCATCCGCCTTGTTGGAAATCACAATGACGATGTCGGCCGGATAGTTCTCCGCCGACGCGGCCCGGATCAGCGCCGTCATGTTCGAGCCGCGTCCGGAGATCAGGATTGCGACGCGGCGTTTCATGTTTTCACCATGACGGGTAGGTCAGAACGCAAGATCGAGATGGTTGTCGTAGACGACGCGGTCGCCTGAGGCTTCGATGACGTTGCCGAGCAGCATCACGGCTTCGCCTGCCGCCGTCAGCACGTCCATGACCTGATGCACCGCGTCCGGCCTGACGATCGCGATCATGCCGACGCCGCAGTTGAAGGTGCGCAGCAGTTCGAGTTCGCTGACGCCGCCCTGTCGCGCCAGCCATTTGAAGACCGGCAGCACCGCCACCTTCGCGAGGTCGACGCGGACGCCGAGGTGCCTGGGCAGCACGCGCGGAATGTTGTCGGTGAACCCGCCGCCGGTGATATGGGCGAGGCCTTTGACCGCGCCGGTCTCGCGGATCGCGCGCAGGCAGGATTTGACGTAGAGCCGGGTCGGCGTCAGCAGGGCGCCGCCGAGCGTCATCACCGGCGCGAACGGGGCAGGCGCATTGAATGCGATTCCCGAGGACTCCACGATCTTTCGGACCAGGGAAAATCCGTTGGCGTGAACGCCGGAGGAGGCGAGCCCGATCACGGCGTCGCCGGCGGCGATGTCCCGGCCCGGCAAAAGCGTGCCGCGCTCGGCCGCGCCGACCGCAAAGCCCGCGAGATCGTAGTCGCCGTCCTTGTAGAGACCGGGCATCTCGGCGGTTTCGCCGCCGATCAGCGCGCAGCCGGATTCCCGGCAACCCTCGGCGATCCCCGCCACGATCGCGGCGGCCGCCTCCGGATCGAGCTTGCCGCAGGCGAAATAATCGAGGAAGAACAGCGGCTCAGCGCTCTGGACCACAAGATCGTTGACGGACATCGCCACCAGGTCGATGCCGATGCCGTCGTGCAGCCCGGTTTCGATGGCGATCTTGACCTTGGTCCCGACCCCGTCGGTGGCCGCCACCAGCACCGGGTCGGTAAAGCCGGCAGCCTTGAGGTCGAACAATCCGCCGAATCCACCGATCTCGGCGTCGGCGCCGGCGCGCGCCGTGGCCCGCACCATGGGCTTGATGAGATCGACCAGCCGGTTACCGGCGTCGATATCGACGCCCGCGTCCGCGTAGGTGAGGCCATTTTTCCTGTTGGTCATGCGCATATTCCGGGGATTTCCGGCTGGTTACGTGGGATTCCGGGCGAGCGCAATGGCTCGCGTGCCCGAGCTGCATATACTATGTGGGACGACAGGCCGGGAACCAGGGACAGGTCGCGTGAGTATCCCGAACATCATTACGCTCGGCCGCATTCTGCTGGTGCCGTTCATCATCTGGGCAATCGCTTCCAGCCAGATGGAAATCGCCTTTGCCATCTTCATCGTGGCCGGCGTCAGCGACGCGGTCGACGGCTTCCTGGCCAAGCGGTTCAACATGGCGAGCGAACTCGGCGCGTTGCTCGATCCCCTGGCCGACAAGGCGCTGCTGGTCTCGATCTACGTCACGCTTGGCATCTGGGGGGCGATGCCGCGGTGGCTCGTGATTCTCGTGGTGTCCCGCGACATCATGATCGTCGGCGCCGTCATCGTGTCGTGGCTGTTCGACAGGCCGATTCCGATGAAACCGCTGATGGTGTCGAAGCTCAATACGTTCGCGCAGGTGGCGTTTGCCGCGCTGGTGCTCGCGGCCCTTGGCTTCGGCTTCAAGTCCTCGCCCTTTGACGTTATCCTGATGGGCGCGGTCGCGATCTTGACCTTGCTTTCGGTCTCCTTCTATCTCGTCGAGTGGGTCCGCCACATGAGCACGATCGAGCAGGGCTGAGGCTGTCGCGGTCGGGTGCAGGGTTGCAGGGAGTAGCGCGTGGCAGGCCGCCCGGAACCTCGTCAATTGGCATTCTCGCTGCCGCACGCCGAGAGCTTCTCGCGCGATAACTTCCTGGAAGGGCCGGCGAACGCGGCTGCGCTGTCGCTGATCGAAAGCTGGCCGGACTGGCCGAACCGGATCATGCTGCTGTCCGGGCCGGAGGGGTCCGGCAAGAGCCATCTCGCGGCGATCTGGGCCGAACTGGCGGGGGCGCGCGCGATCAGCGCGCACGCGCTGACGGCGGCGGACGTTCCGGCGAGCCTGGCGACGGGCGCCCTCGTGGTCGAGGACGTGAATCCCTCCGCCTTCGACGAGCGCGCCCTGTTTCATCTGATGAACCTCGTGCGCGAGCAGGAGGCCTGTCTCCTGCTCACCGCGCGTATTCCCCCGGTCGCCTTCGACATCGAATTGCGGGACCTGCGCTCGCGGCTGCGCGCGGTGCCGGTGGTCTCGCTGATGCCGCCGGACGATCAGTTGCTCCGCGCCTTGATCGTGAAATTCTGCGCCGACCGGCAGATGACCGTCGACGAGGGGGTTGTGAGCTTTCTCGCCACCCGGATCGAGCGGTCCTTCGCGGCCGCGCGGCAGGCCGTGGCGGAACTCGACGCGGAGGCCCTTCGGCTCGGCCGTCCCGTCACGCGTGCGCTGGCGGCCGGGCTGCTGCGGGATGGCCGCCGGGATTGAGGCGCTGTCCGCTTCGCACGGCACGGCGGCATTATCCGGCGTTTGCCGCGCCGGGTCGCGCAATCTCAGGCGTTCAGGAGCGAGGCAGCCGTGTCGAGCGAGACGGGCGCCTCGTCGAGCAGCAGCGATATCGCCGGTTCTTCCCAGGAATCGTGCTTGACGCTCAGTTTCGGCTGATCCGACAGGCGATGCTCCAGAACGAACCGTGCCATCAACAACCGTCGCGCGTCGCCGCCCGCCTCACCCAGGCGGGCGCCCTCGTTGAGCATGAGGACCGCCGTCGCGACATGGTAGAGAGCGCCCGCTGCAACGCGGGTGAAGCGCTCCTTATCGCGAGAGTCAGCGACCTCTTCAGCGAAATCAACAACCTGCGCCAGCACGTTGTTGATGCGGGTGCGGAATTGGCCGGGCAGGCAACGCGCGTCCACCAGTCTTTCGCGGAGTTCGGCCGCGAGTTGACGGTGCGCCCGTTCCTTGCCGACCGCGCGCTGGATAACGTCCAGCGCGTTCACGCTACTGGTGCCGTCCCATATCACGCCGAGATGGGCATCGCGGACCAGCCGCGCATTGGGCCAATCCTCAATGTAGCCGTTTCCGCCGCGCGCCTCCATCGCGGCCGTCGCCACGGCGATGTTGTCGCGGGACGCGCGATATTTGCAGACCGGCGTAAGGATACGGACAACCTTCGTCGCATGATCGTCCGATCGGGCGATCATGACAGAGGCCAGCATCAAGGCCGACAATGACTGCTCGGTCTTGATCATCATCTTTACGAGTTGGCGCCGCATCAGAGGATACTCGATGACGCGATGCCCAAATGCGTTGCGATGGCGGGCCACCTGCAGCGCCTCGTTGAGGCAACGTCGCATCATGCCGGACGCGCGCGTGAGGTGGGACACGCGGCTGTAGTTCACCATCTCGAGCATCTGCTTCATGCCGCGATCGATCTGACCGAGATGATAGGCGACAGCCCCGTCGAAAATGATTTCGCCGCTTGGCATCGAACGGCTGCCGAGCTTGTCCTTCAGGCGTGCGATGCGATAGTTGTTGCGCGTGCCGTCCGGCAGATGCCGTGGCAGCAGAAACAGACCGAGACCGCGGCCGCCCGCCGGCGCGCCCTGCGGGCGCGCGAGCAGCACCGCCACGTCACCGTCCGCATTGGAGCAGAACCACTTCTCGCCATGGAGCCGCCAGTGATCGCCGTCGCGGACCGCCATCAATTCCGCCGCACCGGCGTCGGACCCGCCGATTTTCTCGGTCATGAACTGCGCGCCATATAGCAGCGCGTCCATATCCTGAGTCAGCATCCGGTCGAGGTAGCGTGCTTTCAGCTCGGGCGTTCCGTACCGGGCCAGAAGGTCCGCCGTGCAATCGGTCAAGTTGACGGGGCACAGGACGCCGAATTCAGCCTGAGAAAACAGATAAAAGAACGCCTGCTTGGCGATCGTCGGCATCACCTCGGGCCAGCCCAGCACGCCGGCACGCTGCGTCATGACGTGCATGCCGAACTGCCCGAAGGCCATCTTGCGGATTTCCGCGTAGGCCGGATGCACTTCGATCCACTCGTTGTCGCGGCCATATTTGTCACGGAAACGAAGCTCAGGCGGATGTTTGTCCGCCAGATCCGCGAGCTCGTTCAGCCGTCCTCCGGCAAGCTGGCCGAGCTCGTGCAGGTGGGGTGCAAGATGCGCCAGCAGCGGGGCGTCCATGTACAGCGTCAGGAGATCGCGCAGACTTCGATCGATGTCGTAGAAATTCAGCCCGGCGCAGTCGGGCGCGATGTGCTGCGACCGCCGCGCAACAGCGGCGCGGCCGGCAAGCGCGGCGGGATCAAGGGGGGCGGGATCGGCGACCGGAGAGGGGGCTATGTAATTCATGCCCACAGGATGCTTCGACTTTTTGGCATGCTCAAACGATTTGTCGGCCGCCCCGATTGAGTTATTCTCAACGCATGCCTGCCCGTCGCTTGCCCTCGCTTCGCGCCGTCTGTGCTTTTGAGGCGACCGCCCGTCACATGTCGATGACGTTGGCTGCGCGCGAACTTGCCGTCACGCCGGGCGCAGTCAGCCGTCTCGTTCGGGCGCTCGAGGAGGATCTCAAGGCGCCGCTATTCGTGCGGAAAGCCGGAGGCCTGGAACTGACGCTGGTGGGCCGCGCGATGGCGGAAGGCGCGCGCGAGGCTCTGGACCGGCTCCACGAGGCCACCACAGGCGCGCAGATGCGCAGGCACCGCCGTCTGTCGATCGGTGTCTACGGTCATTTCCTGTCGCGAGCCTTGTTGCCGCGATTGCGTGATCTGGCCCTGGGTCTGCCGTCCCTCGAGGTAGACGTGCACACGAGCACCAATCCGCTCGATCTGTTGCCGACCCGTTTCGATGCCGTCGTTGCAGTCTCCGGACCTGGTCCGCAGGCCGGTCTCGTGGTTCGGCCGCTGATGCCGATCACGACCGTGGTGGTGGCGGCGCCGGCACGGCTGCAGAGAGGCCCACTGGATTTTGCCCAGGTTCCGATGTTGCACACGCGTCCGCGCTCGGAAGATTGGCGTCGATGGCTGGATCATGCGGGACTCAAGGGGGTCGCTGTCCACGGCGGCAGCAGCTTTGAAAGCGCCAGCCAGACGCTGGAGGCTGCCGCGGCTGACCTCGGCGCTGCGATTGCGATCGAGGGACTATTGCAACCCGACCTTGCGAGCGGCCGGCTTGCCATTGCGCATCCCGTGCGGCGACCCACCACCCGGCATTTCACCCTGCAATACGAGGCTCGCTTGGCAACCGATCCCTCGCTGGCCGCGTTCGCAGATTGGCTGTGCGAGCAATTTGAAGGTCGGGCCGGCGCCGGGATTGAACCAGCCGCCTCTTGACGCGCCAATCCCGCGGAACCTCAATGTCATCGAAACGTCATTGAGATAGCGGATGGTTCGCCGCGCTCTCCGCAATATCAGGCGCCTGCTGACGAAGGATAGACGGATTCACCGATGGATTCCGCGCAAGCCGTTGTAATCGAAGAAGAAAAATCCGGTACCGAAGCGGTTCCAGCGATCCGCGCCAGCCCTGAGCGGTTTATCAACCGCGAACTATCCTGGCTGCATTTCAATCGTCGCGTGCTGGAAGAATCCGTCAATCCCGGCCATCCGCTGCTTGAGCGCGTCCGCTTCCTGTCGATTTCCGCCAATAACCTTGACGAGTTCTTCATGGTCCGCGTGGCCGGCATCAAGGCCCAGGTCCGCGAGGGCATCACCGAGCGCAGCCCGGACGGCATGACCCCGGCGGAACAGCTCGTCCTCATCAACGAAACGGTGTCGGCGCTCGCCATCGATCAGCAGGCGATCTGGCGCGACCTGCGCGGCGCGCTCGCCGATGTCGGCATCGTGCTGGTGGATGGCAAGGACGTCGCCAAGGCTGAACGAGCGTGGATGGAGGATCATTTCCTTCACAACATCTTTCCGTTGCTGACGCCGCTGGCCATTGACCCGGCGCATCCGTTCCCCTTCATCCCAAGCCTCGGCTTCACCATGGCGCTTCAGCTTGCGCGCGTGTCGGACGGCAAGGCGATGAATGCGCTTATCCGCATGCCCGGCAAGATCGACCGCTTCATCCGTCTGCCCACCGCCGGCAAGGACGGCGCGGTGCGTCTCATTACGCTGGAGGGCGCGACCAGCCTGTTCATCGGCCGGCTATTCCCGGGCTACACGGTCAAGGGGCAGGGCGCTTTCCGCGTCATCCGCGACTCCGAACTGGAAATCGAGGAAGAAGCCGAAGATCTGGTGCGTCTGTTCGAAACGGCGCTGAAGCGCCGCCGCCGCGGATCGGTGATCCGGCTTGAGATCGAAGCCGCCATGCCCGAGCAGTTGCGCGCCTTCGTGCAGAGAGCCCTCGCAACCGCCGACGACGAGGTGCTGCTGGTGGACGGCGTGCTCGCGATGAACGAATTGTCGCAACTGACCCGTCTCGACCGGCCTGATCTCGAATTCGTGCCGTATGTGCCGCGCCACCCCGAGCGTGTCCGCGATCACGGCGGCGACATCTTCGCGGCGATCCGGCAGAAGGACCTGATCGTTCACCACCCCTATGAATCGTTCGACGTCGTCGTCCAGTTCCTGCAGCAGGCGGCGCGCGATCCTGATGTCGTCGCGATCAAGCAGACGCTGTATCGCACCTCGAACAATTCGCCGATCGTGCGGGCGCTCGCGGAAGCCGCCGAAGCCGGCAAATCCGTGACGGCGCTGGTCGAGCTCAAGGCCAGGTTCGACGAAGAAGCCAATATCCGGTGGGCGCGCGATCTCGAGCGCGCGGGCGTTCAGGTCGTCTATGGCTTCATCGAACTCAAGACCCACGCAAAACTGTCGCTCGTGGTGCGGCGCGAGGGCGGCAGCCTCACCACCTATGTCCATACCGGCACCGGCAACTATCACCCGGTGACGGCGCGCATCTACACCGACCTGTCGTATTTCACTTCCGACCCGATCATCGGCCGCGACGTCGCGCGCGTGTTCAATTTCATCACCGGCTATGCCGAGCCGATCGATATCGAGAAGATGGCGGTATCGCCGCTGACGTTGCGCAACCGGATTCTCGATCACGTCCGCGGCGAGATCAATTTCGCCCGCGCCGGCAAGCCGGCCGCGATCTGGATGAAGATGAATGCCCTGGTCGATCCCGATATCATCGACGCGCTTTACGATGCGTCGCAGGCCGGCGTGTCGGTTGAACTCGTGGTGCGCGGGATCTGCTGCCTGCGGCCCGGCGTTCCCGGATTGTCGGAGAACATCCGCGTCAAGTCGGTGATCGGCCGATTCCTGGAGCACGGCCGAATCTACTGCTTCGGCATGGGGCATCCGATGCCTGGCCCGAAGGCGGCTGTGTATATCTCGTCGGCCGACATGATGCCGCGCAACCTCGACCGTCGCGTCGAGGTGTTGTGTCCGCTGCAAAATCCCACGGTGCATCAGCAGGTTCTCGAACAGATCATGGTCGCGAACCTGAAGGACACCGAGCAGAGCTGGCAGTTATTGCCGGATGGATCGTCAACGCGTATGAAGGCCGCGACCGGCGAGGAGCCGTTCAATTTGCACAACTACTTCATGACAAATCCGAGTCTGTCTGGCCGTGGAAAGTCGCTCAAGGAATCTTCGCCGCGCCGGCTCACGCGTCGTTCGGAACGTCAGCAGCCGGCGTAAGGGCGGCGTGCCAAAACATCCGCGCGCACGTCCGCGCGATCCCAGCGTCGCCGTCATCGATATCGGTTCGAACTCGGTGCGTCTCGTCGTGTATGAGGCGATGGAGCGCAGTCTCCTTTCGATCTTCAACGAGAAGACCCTGTGCGGTCTCGGCCGCGAGGTGCAATCGACCGGGTTGCTCGCGGCCGATGCCGTCACCAAGGCGCTGACCTCGCTGCGGCGTTTCCATGCGCTCTGCAAGGTGATGAAGGTCGGCCGTGTCTACGCGATCGCAACGGCGGCCTGCCGCGATGCCACGAATGGCTCGGAGTTCATCGCCAAGGCCGAACGCATTTGCCGCGTGCCCATCCAGATACTGTCCGGGCCACGCGAGGCGCAATTGTCGGCGTTGGGCGTCATCTCCGGCGTGCACAGGCCCGATGGCATCGTCGGCGATCTCGGCGGCGGCTCGCTGGAACTGATCGACGTGCACGGCAATCGCGTCCGCCGCGGCGTCACGCTGCCGCTCGGCAGTCTCGCGCTGCAGGATGCCTCGAAGAAATCGCTGAAGCGCGCCGATCGCATCGTGAAGGCCGAGCTCGCGAGGGCGGATGCGCTGAAAGCCGCGCACGGCCGCACCTTCTACGCGGTCGGCGGCACCTGGCGCGCCCTGGCGCGGATTCATATCATCCAGAGCGGCTACCCGCTTCGCGTCATGCACGGCTATTCGATCCCTGCGGCGGATGCGCTGGATTTCGCGCGACGGCTGCGGCGGCTCGCGGCGTCGAACACCCTGGCGGACATCGAAGCGGTCGCGGAAGCACGGCAGCCGCTGTTGACCTATGCCGCGCTGGTGCTGGAAAACGTCATCCGCATCGCGAAGCCGAAAACCATCGTGTTTTCCACCTACGGCGTTCGCGAGGGGCTGCTCTATTCAATGTTGCCCAAGGCCGAGCAGGCCCGGGACGGCCTGGTTTCGGCGGCGCAGAAGCTCAATGTCCTGCTGTCGCGCTCGGCGCGGCATGCCGAAGAACTGATCGACTGGACCGACCGGTTGATGCGGGTCGCCCGGCTTCCCGAGACGGCGGACGAGCGGCGGCTGCGTCACGTCGCCTGCCTGCTGTCCGACATCGGCTGGCGCGTCCATCCGGACTATCGTGGCGAGCAGACGCTCAACCTGATCACCCACGGCAATTTCGGCGACGTCAGTCATCAGGGCAGGGCCTTCGTCGCGCTGTCGGTGTTCTACCGCTATGCCGGTCTCAGCGAAGCCAACGAGCCGCCGCCGCTCGTGCGCGAACTCGTGACGGTGGCGCAGGACGAACGCGCGCGGCTGCTTGGCGCTGCTTTCCGCGTCGCGCATCTGATCTCCGCCGCGCGTCCGGGTGTGCTGCCCGCGACGCACTTCACGCGCAGCGGGCGCAAGCTGAAGCTGGTGTTCGAGCATCGCATGGTCGATCTCGTTGCGGATCGCGTCGGCAGTCGCTTCAAGCAGTTGGCGCGTCTGATGGGGCGCTCCGGATCGATCGTGCGCCGCTGACGGCCCGCCAGGACCGGATAATCTCGCCATTGTGAATTGCGCCTGCGGTTCCAAATCGCGGTGCGCGCGTTACTCCGCTGTCGGCACGTCGCAAGGCACGGCCTTGCCGATTCGACAGGGGGCTCCTTCGTGGAGCAAGCCATGACTGATATCCCGTCCCACGGTCCGATGGCCGATCCTTCCGGCGGCCAGCCGACGCGGCGCGATTTTCTCTTTGTCGCGACGGCGGCGGCCGGTGTGGTCGGGGTCGCGGCCTCGATCGTGCCAATGATCTCGCAGTTCGAACCCGACCAGGCCACGCTTGCGGCCGGCGGCCCTGTCGACCTCGATCTCAGCAAGGTTCAGCCGGGACAGCAGGTGATCGTCCGCTGGCGCGATCATCCGATCTTCGTAATCAATCGTCCGGCCGCCGCGATCAAAAGCTTGCAGGATCCGAAACTGCTGGCACGGCTGTCCGACCCGCAGTCCGCGGAATTCCAGCAGCCGCCTTACGCCGAGAACTGGCACCGCTCCGCCAAGCCCGAATACGGCGTGTTCGTCGGCATCTGCACCCATCTCGGCTGCATCCCGCTCTATTATCCGGATCCCAGCGCGACCGAGCCGGCCGCGGATTGGCCCGGCGGCTATTTCTGTCCATGCCACGGCTCCAAATACGACCTTGCCGGGCGGGTCTTCAGCGGCGTGCCGGCGCCGTACAATCTGCCGGTTCCGCCGTACCACTTCGTGAACGACAAACTGATCCGGATCGGCGAAAACCCGCCGGACGCGCATTTCGATTTTGCCAGCATCCGCCAGATTTAGAAGAGCGCGGCGGTCGCCTCAGCTCCGTTCGACGCGGACCACGCGGCCCTTCTCGATCGCCAGCGCGAGCCGGCCGTGCTTGAGCGCCAGCGCGGCCTCGCCGAACAACTCGCGGCGCCAGCCGTGCAGCGCGCCGACATCGGCCTTGTCGTCCGCCGCGATCCGCTCCAGGTCGTCGACCGTCGCGATCACCTTGCTGGCGACCGCATAGCGCTCCGAAGTCATGCGCAGCAGCACCTTGAGCAGTTCAACGGTGGCCGCGCCGTTGGAATTGTTGCGCGGCTTCTCGATCTTGGGCAGCGTGTGCGGGTCGCGCGCAAGGCCGCGCTGGACTGCCGCGATGATATCCGCCCCCCATCGCGATTTCTCAAAGCCTTTGGGCAGCGAGCGCAGCGCCGCCAGCCGTTCGAGACTGGTGGGGGCGTGGGTCGCGATGTCGCCGACGGCGTCGTCCTTGAGCACGCGGGAGCGCGGCACGTCGCGGCTCTGGGCTTCCTGTTCGCGCCACGCGGCGATTTCCATCAGCACCGCAAGTTCCTTCGGCTTGCGCACGCGGGTCTTCAGCCGCTCCCAGGCCCGCTCCGGATGGAAGTCGTAGGTTTTGGGCGAGGTCAGGATCTCCATCTCCTCGGTGACCCAATCGCTGCGGCCGCGTTTCTTGAGGTCGGCATCCAGCGCCGCGAACACATCGCGGAGATGGGTGACATCGGCGACCGCGTATTCGAGTTGGTGCTGGGTCAGTGGCCGCTGCGACCAGTCGGTGAAGCGGTGGGTCTTGTCCGGCCGATGCCCGGTGATCCGCTCCACGAGGGCGTCGTAGGCGATACTGTCGCCATAGCCGAGCACCATGGCGGCCACCTGGGTATCGAAGATCGGGTGCGGGATGATGCCCCCCTGATGCCAGATGATCTCGATGTCCTGCCGGGCGGCATGGAAGACCTTCAGGACCGCTTCATTGGCCATCAGCGCGAAGAACGGCTTGAGGTCGATTCCCGCGGCGAGCGCGTCCACCACGATGGCCTCGTCCGCGCTGGCCAATTGAACGACGCAGAGCAGGGGGTAGTAGGTCGTTTCGCGCAGAAATTCGGTATCGACGGTGATGACACGGTACTGGGCGAGGCGAGCGCAGGCGGCGGTCAGGTCGGCGGTCGTCGTAATCAGGTCCATCACCGCTCCATAGACCTTCTTTTTGCGCTTGTCGCCCCGCTTTCGACGGGCAGCCCCCTTGTTTTTCCCGCGCTTTTCCGTCCCGGGAACGCAACCGGCTCCGGCTTCGGTTGCCGTTGCGGCCTGGCTCGGGTAAACCCTGACGCTCTCCGCTCAGCGGAGTTTTCATCTCTGATTCCGCACTCCGACGCCCGTTTTCAGGATTTCCATGCACCGTTATCGCTCCCATACCTGCGGCGAGCTCCGCGACAGCCATATCGACCAGACGGTTCGCCTGTCGGGCTGGTGCCACCGTATCCGTGACCATGGCGGCGTGCTGTTCATCGACCTGCGCGACCACTACGGGCTGACTCAGTGTGTGGTCGATCCGGATTCGCCGGCCTTCGGGCTCGCCGAAAAGCTGCGGTCGGAGTGGGTGGTCCGCATGGACGGCAAGGCCCGCCGCCGTCCGGAAGGCACCGAGAACCCGGACCTGCCGACCGGCCAGGTCGAGGTCTATGTCACCGAGATCGAGGTGCTGGGTCCGGCCGGGGAGTTGCCGCTGCCGGTGTTCGGCGAACAGGAATATCCGGAAGACATAAGGCTTAAGTACCGCTTCCTCGATCTGCGTCGCGAGAAGCTGCACCAGAACATCATGACGCGTGGCGCGATCGTCGATTCGATGCGCAGGCGCATGAAGGCGCAGGGCTTTTTCGAGTTTCAGACCCCGATCCTGACGGCGTCGTCGCCGGAAGGCGCGCGCGACTTCCTGGTGCCGTCGCGCATCCACCCCGGCAAGTTCTATGCGCTGCCGCAGGCGCCGCAGCAGTACAAGCAACTGTTGATGATGTCCGGCTTCGACCGCTATTTCCAGATCGCGCCGTGCTTCCGCGACGAGGATCCGCGGGCGGATCGCTTGCCCGGTGAATTCTATCAGCTCGATCTGGAGATGAGCTTCGTCGAGCAGGACGATGTTTTTGCAGCGGTTGAGCCGGTCATCACGGGGGTGTTCGAGGAGTTTGCCCAGGGCAAGCCGGTGACGAGGAACTGGCCGCGCATTCCGTTCGCGGAGGCGATCCGCAAATACGGCACCGACAAGCCGGATCTGCGCAACCCGATCCTGATGCAGGACGTGTCCGAACATTTCCGCGGCTCCGGCTTCAAGGTGTTCGCGCGCATGCTGGAGGATGCGAAGAACCAGGTCTGGGCGATCCCTGGTCCCGGCGGCGGCAGCCGCGCGTTCTGCGACCGCATGAACTCGTGGGCGCAGGGCGAGGGCCAGCCCGGTCTGGGCTACATCATGTGGCGCGAAGGCAATGAGGGCGCGGGCCCGATCGCCAACAACATCGGTCCGGAGCGCACCGAGGCGATCCGCCAGCAACTCGGCCTCAAGGCCGGGGATGCGGCCTTCTTCGTCGCCGGCGATCCCGCAAAGTTCTGGAAGTTTTCCGGCCTTGCCCGAACGCGGGTCGGGGAAGACCTCAACCTGGTCGACAAGGACCGTTTTGAGCTCGCCTGGGTCGTCGACTTCCCGATGTACGAATACAACGAAGACGACAAGAAGGTCGACTTCTCGCACAACCCGTTCTCGATGCCGCAAGGCGGCCTCGACGCGCTGAACACTCAGGACCCGCTGACCATCAAGGCTTTCCAGTACGACATTACCTGCAACGGTTACGAGATCGCCTCAGGCGGTATCCGCAACCACAAGCCGGAAGCGATGGTGAAGGCGTTCCAGATTGCCGGCTACGGCGAAAACGACGTCGTGGAGCGGTTCGGCGGCATGTACCGTGCGTTCCAGTACGGTGCCCCGCCGCATGGTGGCATGGCGGCCGGTGTCGACCGTATCGTGATGCTACTTTGCGGCACCACCAACCTGCGCGAAATCTCGCTCTTCCCGATGAACCAGCGGGCGGAAGATCTTCTGATGGGCGCACCGTCCGAAGTTACGCCGAAGCAGTTGCGCGAGCTTCATATCCGGCTCAATCTGCCACAGAGCTAATCAAGGGAAGACGAGCCGCTGAAACGCGGCTCAAGGAAGCCGCGGGGGAAGAGAGCGTGTCGTCTTCAGAAGATCTGCGATCCGCAGCACTGGCGTATCATCGCTTTCCGCGTCCGGGCAAAGTCGAAATACAAGCGTCCAAGCCGCTCGCCAACCAGCGCGACCTCGCGCTAGCGTATACGCCGGGCGTCGCCGCCGCCTGCGAGGAGATCGCCGCCAATCCGGCCGAGGCCGCGACGCTCACCAGCCGCGCCAATCTGGTCGCCGTGGTGTCCAACGGCACCGCCGTGCTCGGTCTCGGCAATATCGGCCCGCTGGCTTCGAAGCCCGTGATGGAAGGCAAGGCGGTCCTTTTCAAGAAGTTCGCCGGCATCGACGTCTTCGATATCGAGATTGCCGCCGACACCATCGACCGCGTGGTCGAGGTGGTGGCTGCGCTCGAGCCGACCTTCGGCGGCATCAACCTTGAGGACATCAAGGGACCGGAATGCTTCGAGATCGAGGAGCGGCTCAAGGCCCGGATGAAGATTCCGGTGTTTCATGATGATCAGCACGGCACCGCCATCATCGTCGCGGCGGCCATCACCAACGGCTTGCTGCTCAACGGCAAGAAGCTGTCCGAGGTCAAGATCGTGGCCTCGGGTGCGGGCGCGGCGGCGATCGCCTGTCTCAATCTGCTGGTGTCGATGGGAGCCCAGCCCAGGAACATCTGGGTCTGCGACATCGACGGTCTTGTCTATGAAGGCCGCAATACGCTGATGGACAAATGGAAGGCCGTCTATGCGCAGAAGACGGACAAGCGCAAGCTGGCCGACGTGATCGCCGGCGCCGACATCTTTCTCGGCGTCTCGGCCGGCAACGTGCTCAAGCCGGAGATGGTCGCGCAGATGGCGCAGCAGCCGCTGGTGATGGCGCTCGCCAACCCGACGCCGGAAATCATGCCGGACGAGGCGCGCAAGGTGCGGCCCGATGCCATGATCTGCACCGGGCGCTCCGACTTTCCCAACCAGGTGAACAACGTTCTTTGCTTCCCCTTCATCTTCCGGGGCGCCCTCGATGTCGGCGCAACCGCGATCAACGAGGAGATGAAGCACGCCGCCGTCGACGCGATCGCCCAGCTCGCGCGCGATCCGCCGTCGGACGCTGTTGTGGTGCCCGGCTTCGACAGCGGCGAGACCCAGGGTTTTGGGCCCGGCTCGCTGATCCCGAGCCCGTTCGATCCGCGCTTGATCCTGCGCATCGCGCCCGCCGTCGCCAAGGCTGCGATGGAGTCCGGTGTCGCGACGCGGCCGATCACCAATTTCGACGAATATCACTCGCGACTCGAGCGCTTCGCCTTCCGCTCCGGTCTCGTCATGAAGCCGGTCTTCGCCAAGGCGAAGACGCAGCCGGTGCGCGTGATCTACGCCGAGGGCGAGGACGAGCGGGTCTTGCGGGCGACCCAGGTCGTGCTGGAAGAAAAGCTGGCGCGCCCGATCCTGGTCGGACGGCCGTCGGTGGTCGAGACCCGGATCAAACGGTTTGGTCTCGCGATCAAGGCCGGCCGCGATTTCGACCTGATCAATCCCGAGGACGATCCGCGTTATCGCTCCTACGTGCAAAGCTATATCGACGTCGCCGGCCGCCACGGCGCGACGCCGGACGTGGCGCGCACCACGATCCGCACCAATGCCACCGTCATCGCGGCGCTGGCGGTGGTGCGCGGCGAGGCGGACGCCATGCTCTGCGGCGTCGAAGGCAGCTATATGCGGCATCTGCGGCATATCCGGGAAATCATCGGCTATCTGCCGGGCACGACCGATTTCGCGGCGCTGTCGCTGATGATCACGAGCAAGGGCGCGTATTTCATCGTCGACACCCAGGTCCGTCCGAATCCGTCGGCCGAGGAGCTTGCCGATATCGCCGCGCAGGCGGCGGTCCACGTCCAGCGCTTCAACATGAAGCCTAAGATCGCCTTCGTCTCGCATTCGGATTTCGGCAGCTACAATACGGACTCCTCGCGCAAGGTGCGCAAGGCGGCCAGCCTGTTCCTCGAGCGCCATCCCGAGATCGAGTCCGATGGCGAGATGCAGGGCGATACCGCGCTGTCCGAAGCGGCGCGCGAACTGATCCTGCCGCATTCGCGGCTGCACGGCGTCGCCAACGTCCTGGTCCTGCCCAATCTCGATGCGGCGAACGCGGCCTACCAGATGATAAAGGTGCTGGGCGACGGCCTTCCGGTCGGTCCGATCCTGATCGGGCCGGCGCGTCCGGCGCACATCCTGACGCCGTCCGTGACCGCGCGCGGCATCCTCAACATGACCGCGGTCGCCGCCGTTGAAGTGCAGGAGCGTGCAAGCCGCGCACAGCCGACCTTGTTCGGCTAAAATGTGACAAAGCTCGCTGTTTTTCGCCTTGGTAAAGTGGGGAGGACCCGCCCATAATCGCGGGCGTACCGGGCGGGCAGCGCCCGGACTCATTGGTGGGGCGGTCAATGTCAGCGTTTGTCACTTTCGGACGGTTTCTGTTCTCCGTGCTGTTTATCGTTTCCGGCGCATCCAAGCTGTTCGACATCGCGGCGACGGCCGAGAGCATCGCGTCCAAGGTCGTGATCCCGGCGGCGCTGACGACCTACACGGCCCAGCTCGAAGGCATGACGGGAATGCCGACGGCGCAAATGCTGGCGATCGCGGCGGGCGCGCTCGAACTGATCTGCGGCCTCATGATCGCGTTCAATTTCGGTGCGCGTTTCTTCGCGCTGGTGCTGGTCGTGTTCGTGATCGTGGCGACGTTTTACTATCACGACTTCTGGAACCAGACCGGTCCGGAATCCAAGAACAACATGATCCACGCGTTGAAGAACCTTTCGCTGGTCGGGGCCTTGTTCATCATTGCGGGCATCGGCCGTTCGCGGCGGGCCGACGTGCCGGTCTATGCGGACGTGTGAACGTTCGAGCCGTTTTTGAAGCGTTTTCTTTACGCGAGCCGGTACCGGCTTCGCCTGAAAACGCTATGCGGCGCGACGCCAGGCGGTGACGCCGACGTCGTGATCGGCGTCAAGGATCCTGACCTCGCGCGCGGTGAGTCCGTGGGCCGCAAGAATGTCTTGCGGGGTGCGCGCGGGAACGCCGGGAAAGCAGCCTTCGCCCGTCGGCAGATGAACGTGCGGCGCCTGGGACAGCCAGAACGTATCGTAGCGGTCGAGGAACATCCCGAACACGCTGGGGCCGCCGATGATGGCGGCTGTTCCATCGCGAACGCCGAGACGCGCGCACGCGTCCTCGAACGGCGCGCCGGCCGGATTCCACAACATCGCCTTGGCGTTGTCCGGATCGGGGGCGATGTCCTCGACGCGACGGGTTACCCAGATCCTTTTGCGGCGTAGCGAGTTCGGCTGGTCCTCGAACGAGTTGCGGCCGTGCACGATGACATCCGCGCGATCGAGCCCCTCCGTGAAGAACGCGTGATCGCCTTTGAATTTCAGGGCATCCGGCATCACGTGGCTGGCGTCGGCGAGCATGCCCTCGGCCGAGACGATAACGTAGCCTTCGATGCGAAGCATTTGTGTCCCGGACGGGCCCGCGCTATTCCGAAATCGTCTGGACGACGCTGCCGACGGGGCGGGTGTTCACCGTCGGCAGCTTGGTATCCTTCTTCAACGCGTCGTCGTACTGCGCGAGCGTCTGCACCGGCGCTTTGGCCTTCATCTGCACCACCTTGTAGCCGCCGGCTTTCAGTCTGCGAAGGATTTCCGGCAACGCCTCCGCCGTATGTCTCTGGAAATCGTGCATCAGGATGATGCCCTTGCCGACCTTGTCGAGTTTTTTGAAGATGTTGTTGACCACCTGCTCGGGCTTATGCGCCTTGAAGTCGAACGAGTCCACGTCGCAGGAGAAGATCGCGATGTTGCGCTGGCCGAGATAGGTGACCATCTCCGGCGGATGCTGGAGGGCGGGGAAGCGGAAGAACGGCGCGGGCGGAGCTTCGAGCGCCCATTTGACGGCGCTAAATCCCTTCTCGATCTCGTCCTTTCGCTGCTCGTCGGTCAGCTTCTTGTTATTGAGGTTGGCGTGCGACCATGTGTGCGAGCCGACGGTATGACCGGCCGCCGCCACTTGCCGCAGAATCTCCGGATGCCAGGTCGCGTGCTTGCCGATCGAGAAGAAGATGCCGGTGGTGCATTGGTCCGCGAGGGCTTTCAAAACGGCCGGTGTGTTGCCGGGCCATGGACCATCGTCGAACGTCAGCACCACTTCCTTGTCGCGCAGGAAGTCGAGTTGCTTGAAATGCTCGAAGCCGAAGCCCGGGCCGCCCGTGGTGTCGATCTGCACGATCCTGGAGATACCGAGAACGTCGCCGGACGGATTGTTGCAGGCGACCTTGGGGCCCGGCGGTGGCGGCGCGGGAGCGGCCGCGTGCGGCGTCGGCGGAGGAGCGGCCGGCTTCGGGGTCGGCGTTTGCGACCAGGCCGCCGTCGCCGCGCAAAGTGAAATCCCGCCCGCAAAAATCAAACCCGCCGTGATGCGCATTCCGCCCACCTCAGATTGTCTGCGCGCGGACGAATCTCGCCCGCGGATCTGTCCTGGTGCGATCCTAACCCGGGCGAACGCGTGCGCGCCCGCGGAACCGCACTTATCCCCAACCCGCGTGTGCATTGACGCGAACGAGGAGGGAGTTAGCGAAGCGGGACGATGAAGTCGGTGCCTTCGCCGGTCTCGCCGCCGGCGGTGACGCCGAGGTCGGAGACGATGATCGAGCCTCCGCTCGAGAGCGAGCCAGCGATCTCTGACATCACGCTTTCGGGGATCGTGATGCGGTCGAGGGCCTCCGATGCGGTATCCGCCTGCGGCGTGGATGCCGGGGCGACATCGGCTGCGGGTTTGCCGTGCCGGTGGTGGTCCTGCTGCCGTCCGGCGCGTCGGCTCATCGCGGGCAATGAAATCACCGACCAGTGAAAATGATCCTTGTCGACCGTGTCGGCCTCGGCGGTAAAGATGTGGGTTCCGAGCGGGCGGTCGCTCGCCGCGATTGTGACCGGCGCGTCGAACAGCGGCGCGAAATTCTGCCGCACGTAGATTTTGCTGTCCTTGCCGCTGATGAAAACGGCGATCCGACCCGTGCGTTTCGGGACAGGTTTGACCGCCGGATCGGAGGGCGGAATGTCGGGTTTGTCGGACGATACGGCGGGCGATGAATCTTTTGCCGCGCCATCGATCTTTGTGCCGGCAATTACGGCCTTGCCGCCGGACTTGACGGGGGACGTCTCGGTCGGGTCGGCCGTGCTTCCGTCCTTGGCGACTCCCATTGCGGAGGCGCCGGCTTTTCCGTCCGGTGCCGGGGCGCTGTCGCCGCTGTTTGCTGCGGCCGTGCTCGCCTGGCTCTTGCCGATGCTCGCGTCGGACGCAATCGGCGCATTGGCGGATTGGGCTTCAGCAGGTTTGGCTGCGGCCGGAACTGCCTTGTCAGCGGCTGTGCCTGGCGATGTCCCGGTGTCGGTGCTTTCATCGAGTGCGGTTCGCAGTTCGAGCTTCTCCGGCACAGGCGCTTGCCCGATGTCGCGATCGGTTGTTGGCGCGGCCGCGCCTGTCCCCAGGTGCGGCACGGTTCCGCTCGCATCCGCCGTCCGAACCGGATCACGGGAGATCGTTGCACCCGGATTGATGCCGACGGTCACACCCTTGCCGGCGTTCGTCGCGGAGGGATTAGGCTGCGGCGCGAGCGATGCCGTCGTTGTCGGCTTTGGCTTCTCGGTTGGCAGGAGAGCGTGGGCGATGCGCGTTGGCGAGATGTCGCCGGGCGTGATGATGACGCGCGCGCCGATGCGGGTCCAGCCATACATCCGTGTGGCAAAACTCGCCGGCATGCGAATGCAGCCATGCGAGGCCGGATAGTTAGGCACGACGCCGGCATGAAGTGCGATGCCGGACCATGTGATGCGCTGCATGTAAGGCATCGGCGCGCCGCTATAGATATTGGAGCGGTGCCATTTCTGCTTCTGGATCACGCTGAAAACGCCCATCGGGGTGCCGTGCCCGCGCATGCCGGTCGAGACCCGGGATTCGGCGAAGACGCCGTTGGCGTCATACAGCTTGAGAGTCTGCCGGTCGAGCGAGATGGCGATGACGAGGGGCCCCTGAGGCTTTCGTCCCACGGGATTGATCGTGGCAACTTTCGGCGCGCGGCGGTGATGGCGCGGGCGAGGAGGCAGGTATTCTCTGACGATGGCCGGCGGAGGCGCGTCGTCCCATCCGTCATCCTGCCAGTCATATAGGCCCTGGGCGTTTGCGTGGGGCGCCGTGGCGATCAAGCCGAGCACCGCCGTCGAAATGATCCGAAGGGGCGCATGCGACGCGGCACGAATCACCGCCGCGATGCCGCGCGACAACGATGACGACGTCCGTCGCCTCGGTAAGGTCAGGTTACACTTCACACCCGGTTCCTCGAATCCAGTTTCAGATATTGGCGCCAGCAGGTGACGTTTGCGTTCACGAAGCCATGAAACCAAGTCGAAAACTAGTTTGATGGTTCAGAAGTTAGTTTCGCCTTTTGCATTCGGGACGGTAGGGTGAATCTCTTCACATAGCTCTAACGCGGGATGGCCGGGCCTTGGCCAGCCCCGGCGCCGAGCCTACATAGTTCCACGGATCAGGAGCGTGATGGATAATGTCCCGAGAACTTCACATTTTTGGCATGCGCGCAGTCCTGCGCGTGGGCCTGGTGGCCGCTGCCCTTGTTCTGATGGGCGGATGGCAGGCGGCGCGGGCCGCCGACGAGCCCGACCTGATCTTTCGCCGCTCCACGGTTTTCAAATGGCTGAGCCCCAATGACAAACTGGCGACCTACGGGATCGACGATCCCGAGATCGACGGTGTCGCATGCCATTTCACGGTTCCGGAAAAGGGCGGCATCAAGGGCTGGCTGGGCCTCGCCGAGCAGGTGTCGGACATCTCGCTGTCGTGCCGGCAGATCGGACCGATCCATTTCAAGAGCAACAGCAAAATGGAGCAGGGTGAGGATATGTTCAGCCAGCGCCGATCGCTGTTCTTCAAGAAGATGCAGATTGTCCGCGGCTGCGACGTTAAACGCAACGTTCTGGTCTACATGGTCTATTCGGACCGGCTGATCGAGGGGTCGCCGAAGAACTCGACGTCCTCGGTTCCGATCATGCCATGGGGCGCCGCCGATGCCGCCGTGCAGAAGTGCGGCGACTTTTTCAAGCAGTAAGGCCGTCGCCATATCCGAAGCACGGACCGCAGCAGTCAAAAAATCGCGAAGGCTCGAACCGGCTGGCCACTAAGGGAGTCAACCTCTCGATGGTTAACGCGAGGCTGCGATGAAAATCCTCAGCATTCTTTTGGCGCTTGTCGGTGTGCTGGCGGTGCCGACCCTTGCCGGTTCACAACCGAACGACCTTCCCGGCGTCGGGACGTTTGCTTACAGCGGAACCACAACGCATCCAGCAACCCGGCAAATGGCGGCGCTCGATCTCCGCTGAATCGCTCGATAGGTCGCATGGGACGCTTCGAGGTCGCGTTCATAGTCCATTCCATCTATTTGAATTCAATAAATTTTTGTCGCTTGTTTCGTGCATGCGCGTCCCGCGAAACACAAGGTCCGCGTGACGAAACCGTTTTCCGATTGCGACGTAGGCGGCCGGAAACAGCGCCCGGTTATCGATCTTCCATCGAATCCGGATCGGAGATACTGCCATGCGGACCCTGACCTTCGTCCTGACTTTTGCTTTCGCGATGGCCGGTCCTTCGCTGGCAGGCGATGTGGACAGTTCTGTGCCCGGCGTTGGCGCTTTTGCCTACAGCGGCGCGCCGATCGCAGCGGCTCCGCAAGCCACGCTCGTCGCGGTGCGCTGACCTGCATCACCACCCAAATCCGTTCGCGTTTGCCCATGCGAACGGATTTTGTTTATCGTCTTCGTGAGACGCCGTTGTTGCGCGCGGAGACAGGGAATGGGCCAAATTCGCCGGGATGATCGCCTCAAGGGCAAGGTTGCCATCGTCACGGGCGCGGGCTCGCGGGGCGAGGGCATTGGCAACGGGCGCGCCATCGCGGTGGTCCTCGCGCGCCACGACGCACGCGTCGTTCTCGTCGACATGGTGGCCGACTGGGTCAAGGCGACCGCCGACATGATCGCGGCGGAGAGCGGAACGGCGGAGATCGTCGAAGGTGACGTCAGCGACGCGGCCTCGTGCCGGGCCATCGTGGCGCGCACGGTCGATGTCTTCGGCCGGCTCGACATCCTCGTCAACAATGTCGGCATCACCGGGCCGCGCGGCGATGCGGTCGAGGTGGACATCGATGCCTGGGACAGGGCGATGCGGGTCAACGTCGGCTCGATGATGCTGATGGCGAAGCATGCGGTTCCGGAGATGGTCAAGTCGGGGGGCGGCTCGATCATCAACCTGACATCGGTCGCGGGATTGCAGGGCGGACATCCCAGCCTGCTGTATCCGACGTCCAAGGGCGCGGTCATCAGCCTGACCCGCGCGATGGCGGCGCATCACGGCCGCCAGGGCGTCCGCGTCAACTGCATCGCGCCCGGTACGGTCTATACGCCGATGGTCGCGTCACGCAGCATGACGCCGGAGATGCGCAAGGCGCGGAGCGAGCGCACGCTGCTGGGGACCGAGGGGACCGGTTGGGACATCGGATACGGCGCATTGTTTCTCGCCAGCGACGAGTCGCGCTGGATCACCGGCATCACGCTGCCGATCGACGGCGGAGCGACGGCCGGGAGCACGGCATCGCCGGTGCCGCAGAGCGAGCCGGTGAAAGGCTAATGTCCCGAATCCGACGCTCGCACCATCTGTCAGCGCGTGCCGTCGCGAACTTCTGAACCACCACGCGAGAGCGGTGGTTCAGCCTCAACGTGAACCGTTCTAGTGGTCGTTCGTCCGCGACACGCACTTGCGCGTCGCGACGACACCCGATGGGGAGAGCTTGGCGCCCATGACTTCCTTGATCTGCCCCACGGGACAGGTGCCGTCATCTACCAGCACGCGCTGACCGAGCCGCAGGTTGACGATATCCCGCTCCCGCGATACCGAACTTGCAACGGCGGATGTCGTGGCAAGCGCTATCGCAGCGACGGCGATACCGCTCCACAGGGCGCTCCGCGCGGCACGCGCCGGCGTTCGGAACATGAGCGTCATTTGCTCTGAACCTTCAATCCGTCCTTGCCGATGTTGATCTGCACGCCATCAGGTTGTTTCTTCGCCTCGTAAAGATTGTATCCGAGGACGGCGGCGATCACGACCAGCGCGCCGATGACGAGAAAGAGAACGTTGCGATTGATTGGCATGCCATCTCCGATATGGCCGCGTGGGCAGTCCGGCGTGGCGAATCCGGGATTTCCCTCACACCGCAGCCGTCCGCAGTGAATTTCTGAATCGTCACATTAGCCATGCGCCCGCGATTCTCCTAGCGCGTGAAAACGGCTGCAAAATCCCGCGAAACTATGGTTTGATCGGATGGAACTCATCCGCTCGGAAATCTAGAAAACGGATACAGGACATCATGAGTCTTTCGGACACGCATCGCCGCATCCTTGACGCCGTCGACGCCGGTTTCGACGCGCAACTGGCAACGACCCGCGATTTTGTCGCCATTCCCAGCACGCGCGGCGCGGAGGGCCCGTGTCAGGACATGATCGGCGATCTCCTGCGCCAGCGCGGCTACGAGGTCGATGACTGGCATATCGTTGTCGACGACCTCAAGGATCTGCGCGGCTTCGGCCCGATCGAGCATGATTTTTCCAAAGCGCGCACGGTGGTCGGCACCTATCGTCCATCGAACAACGCCGGCAAGTCGCTCATCCTGCAGGGGCATTGCGACGTGGTGCCGGCCGGTCCGCTCGATATGTGGGAGACGCCGCCGTTTTCGCCTGTCATCAGGGACGGCCGCATGTATGGCCGCGGCGCTTGCGACATGAAGTCCGGCACGATCGGCGCGCTGTACGCGCTCGATGCCATCAAGGCGGCGGGGCTCAAGCCTACGGGGCGCATTCATTTCCAATCCGTCATCGAGGAGGAGAGCACGGGCGTCGGAGCGCTCTCGACGTTGCAGCGCGGCTATCGGGCCGATGCCTGCTTCATCCCCGAGCCGACGGACGGCAAGATGGTGCGTTCGCAGGTCGGCGTGATCTGGTTTCGGCTCAGGGTGCGCGGCTTCCCCGTGCATGTGTTCGAGGCCGGTTCGGGCTCCAATGCGATCACGGCGGCCTATCACCTCATTCACGCGCTCGAAAAGCTCGAGGAGGACTGGAACAAGCGTGCCGCAAGCGACAAGCACTTCAAGGCGCTCAATCATCCGATCAACTTCAACCCCGGCATCATCAAGGGCGGCGACTGGGCCTCGAGCGTGCCGGCGTGGTGCGACGTCGATTGCCGCATCGCCATCCTGCCGGGCTGGTCGGTGAAGGACGCGCAGGCGGAGATTCTCGCCTGTGTGTCGGCGGCCGCGCGCGATCACCGGTTTCTCTCCAACAATCCGCCGCAGGTGGAATGGTCGGGCTTCCTGTCCGAAGGTTATGAACTCAAGGACTCCGCGGAGTCGGAGGCTGCGTTCGGAAAAGCCTACAACGCGGTCTATGGCGGCGCGACGCCCGATCTCGTCTTCACCGCGCTGACCGACACGCGCTTCTACGGTTTGAACTACAACATCCCGAGCCTGTGCTTCGGCGCGTCCGGCGCGGCGATGCATGGCTTCAACGAGTATGTCGATCTGGAGTCGCTGCGGAAATCCACCAAGGCGACCGCGCTGTTCATCGCGGAATGGTGCGGGGTCGAGCCGAGCTGATTTTTGCACGGCGTTTTTCGGGCACGAACCGCTGCCTCAGGTTTGCCACAACGCGGCGACGATCGCATCGAGGCCATCGGTCAGCGCGGCCGGTCCCGGTTGCAGGATCAGCGGTGACTTGATCTCGACGATGCGGCCGTTGCGCACGGCCGGAATATCGGTCCAGCCCGGCCGCCGGCGGATCCTGTCCGGCACGACCTTCTTGCCGCACCATGAGGCGAGGATGACGTCGGGCGCCGCGGTGCGAACCGCATCCGGTGCGACGATCCGGTCCTTCGCCGCCTTTTGCGTGCGCAACTCCGGAAGGATGTCGATGCCGCCGGCAATCCCGATCAGTTCGGACACCCAGCCGATGCCGCTGATGAGAGGATCGTCCCATTCCTCGAAATAGACTTTTGGGCGCGGCGCGGGCCGTGGTGTTGCGGCGATTGCCGCCAGACGCCGCTCGTAGCATGAGGCCAGATCGTCGGCGCGCGCCGCAACGCCCACCAGCGCGCCGACCGTGCGGATCATCGCGAAAATGCCGGCGATATCGCGGTGGTTGAAGACGTGAATGGCGACACCTGTCCGGATCAATGCGGCGGCGATATCCGCCTGCATGTCGGAAAATGCCAGCACCAGGTCGGGTTCGAGCGCGAGGATTTTCGGGACATCGGCCGAGATAAAGGCAGACACCCGCGGTTTCTCCCGGCGCACCTGTGGCGGCCGCACCGCATAGCCGGACACACCGACGATGCGGTCCTGCTCGCCGAGCAGATACAGCGTTTCCACCGTCTCTTCGGTCAGGCACACGATGCGGCGGGGCGGGAAGTGGCGCATGTCGACGATATGCGGAATAATGCGCCGGTTGTCACTCGCATTGAATCAGGGAATTGCAATGACGCCGCTCGAAAAAATCCACTCGATCAGGATGCCGTTCGCGGACCTCAAGGGTGTCACATTCATCGAAGCTGATCTCGATCGCGTCGTGGCGCGCATGGTGGTGCGGCCCGATCTCTGCACCGCGGGCCACACCATCCACGGCGGCGCCGTCATGGCGTTTGCGGATTCGGTCGGCGCGGCGGCGACCGTCATCAACCTGCCGGCTGACGCCAAGGGCACCACCACAATCGAGAGCAAGACCAATTTCATCGGCGGCGCCAAGGAGGGCACGACCGTCATCGCCATCGCGACTCCCGTTCACCGGGGACGCCGGACCCAGGTCTGGCAGACCCGCCTTGAAACCGAGGAGGGGAAACTGGTGGCTGTCGTGACCCAGACCCAGATGGTGTTGTGAACGGTTTCAAAATGTTAATGTTTTTAACCTTTTATGACGGTGAACCGCGGCTTTGTGCCGCGATTCCGGTTTGCTTAAAGTCTTGAATTTTATGATGCGGTGCACAATATTCAGGCTCTAGGGATTCGACGCCTCCTCGAGGGATCGTACGAGGAGAATGATCATGACGACGACCGTTCCACAGACAACCGCGCCGCGGGGCACCATCCGAACCTTGACGGCACGCGAGATGCCGCTGCTTCGTGAACACCTGCTGCGGCTTGACGCCGAGAGCCGGCGCGACCGGTTTAATGGCGCGATCGACGAACGTTTCATCGAGTCCTATGCCGAACGTTGTCTCGCCGACGGCACCGTCGTCATCGCCTATGTGGAGGATGACAAGGTGGTTGCGGCGGCGGAATTGCATCAGCCCGATACGGCGCCCGACGGGTTGCCTGAGATCGCTTTCAGCGTCGAGCCTCACGTCCGCCGCAAGGGCCTCGGCAGCATCCTGTTCCGCCGTTTGATCGCCGAGGCCGAGGGCCGCGGCTACGAACGGCTGCGCATCACCACCGGCTACAGCAACGAGGCCATGCGGGCGCTCGCGCACAAGTTCGGCGCGCACCTTTCGTTCAAGCACGGCGAGACCACCGGCACGATCGACCTGAAGCCCATGACGTTTCAGCCGACGGCCGCGCGTGCGCCCGAACGCACGATGCCCGTGGCGCCGATCGAAGCGGCCCGCACGATCGTCAACATGAATCGCGTCTGGTGGCAGTTCTTTCTGAAAATGTACGGTTTGGGGCGGGCGGCTTGATCCGGCCGCCTACCGGCAGTTGATACCGCGTTTGACGGACATCGACGTGCTTAGACGCGCTTGTCGTTGCCGAACCTGCGAACGACCCGGCGCTCGACCACCACCGAGCGCTGGGCGCCCTGTTCACCGGCAATCACGCGCGTCGTCGGCGCGCGTACCGCCGCGCGGGCGGCTTTCTTCACCTCGGCCTGGACGACATCGAGCGGCATGCCCATGAGTGACGCCGCGATTTCGGCCTGCGAGCCCAGGTCGTCGGTGATGCCGGCGGCTGCGAAGATGGCTTCCTCCAGCGTCGGCGGATCACGCCGGACACGCCGCGTCCCGTATTTCGTCGTCCAGTCTCCGTTCATCGCCTGCCTCTCGTGTGGTGGCGCATACCTAGTTGACGGCATGTTGCGCCGCAATAACGGAGTTGGTGTGGCAGCCATGCATTTTAAAGATCGTTGCTCGGAATTCCTCAAGCCGGGGACATAGGGTCAATGAGGTTCGCAGGGGTTGAAAGGTATTGCGGCCATCGTTTCAGGGCGGCCTGCCCTGCATCGGTCAGTCCGTAAACGCCCCGCTCGACACGATCGAACCAGCCATAGACATTGTGCAGCAGGATCTTGCCGGCGTCCGGATTGTCCGGTTTGAGGTCGCGAACCCGGCGCGGTCCCATGGACATCGCTGCCGCGCAGGACAGCGCCTGCTGCCGGTAGGCCGTCATGATCGGAATGCGGGTGCTACCGCCGGCAGCCGGGTCGCCCCGACGCCGTTGATGCTCCGACACCAGTCGCGAACGCTTCTTCAGGTTGCGGCGTGGGGTCGCGGTGGCGGGCGCCACCAGCACTTCGACGTCGCCGCGCGCGGTCACGCCAAGCATCCCGAAGCCGAGCCGGCGGCACAGGTTACGAAAGCGTGCGTCGCTTTCGCGCCCCTTGCCGCGCGCCGACATTTTCGCGGCGAGCCAGACTTCATCGCAGGCGCCCGCGCGATCGACACCCTGCAGGACCAATTCGAGGTTGAAGGCGAGTTTCAATTCGCCGACGACCACGATGGGCGGATCGTCACCGCTGAGTGCGACGAGATCGCAGCCGCCGATCTCGCCCTTGACGGTGAAGCCGAGGTTTTCGAGATGACGCTTGACCGGAAGGTATAACGAGGTTTCCACGTCGGGTCGTTTCCAGGGGAGTCACGACGACTCACGTCCGGATTTTAGATCATCCATGCTTTCCATTGTATTCAGTTAACGCCGGTCCGCCGAAATCGGCGGCGCGACATGTCTATACCCGTCCGCGAACCGGCAGCAGGCCGCCGGTGACCGCACTGGCTGCGTCGCTCGCCAGAAACAGAATGACGTTCGCCAACTCGCCCGCCGTAACCCACTGGCTGAAATCAGCCTGCGGCATGTCGCGGCGATTGGCCGGTGTATCGATGGTGGAGGGCAGCACGGCGTTGACGGTGACCTTGCCTTTCAGTTCGGCGGCGAGGGCCTCGGTGAGGCGGTGGACACCCGCTTTCGAGGCCGCATATGGCCCCATGCCAGCACCAGCCGACAGGGCGCCCAGCGCGCCGATGTTGACGATCCGTCCCGCGCGCGACGTTACGAGATATGGGATCGCTGCACGGGATGTATTGACCGCGGTCATGAGGTTGATGGCATGAAGCCGCTGCCAGGTCTTCGTATCGCTGTCTGCAACGGTTTCGAACGAGAATGCGCCGGCGATGTTAATGAGCACATCGATCCCTCCGAAGTGCGCCGCCGCCGCGTCGATGGCGGTCCGCGCCTGTGCGGCGTCGGAGAGATCGACGCCGCCGATGTCGATATGGTCTGGTGCCGCAGGCCGGGTCGCCGCGGCATGGTCGATGGCGGCGACGTGGGCGCCTTGTGCGGTGGCCGTGGCCGCGACGATCCTGCCGAGCGCACCGGAGGCGCCGGTGATGACGATGATTTTTCCGTGCATAAGGAGGCTCCTGGCGGAAATGGATCAAATCATCCTGTCGCGGGAATGAACTATAACGCAATATCGAGGGGGTGCTGAGAGGCGGACAGTGAAGGGTTTTACGGTCCGGTTTCAACTGACGCTGTGGGCAGCGTGACATCCATGCACAACGGCCGGATTCTCGGCGGCGATGCATCGTTCTATCTCGGAACCTGACCATCGGCCCCGGGGACGTTGGAAAGGGCAGATTCTCAATCAGGAGAACGCCGGACCCTCGGGCGAGATCCCATTTGCGGATGCCACGACGTCAGTCAGTTCTATCGGGAGTCTGCACTCCCATAGAGCTGAACTCGAGGCGATCGCACTTGTCGGCAAGCGCAGTGTACGATTTACCGCGGCATCGAAGCTGATGCGAAAGGCATAAAGACATGAGGACGCGTTGGTCGGCGATCAGGCAGCCTCGCTCCAGTTCTTCTGGACGTCCGGCGCCGCCTTGTTGAGGTGGACCTGAGCATCGACGCGCTCGACCCAGCCGATGGGTACGAGATGATGCTTGCCGTCGGGAGAATCCGTTTTCGTCAGCTTGATCTTGTCCTGCCCCTCGAGGTGATCGACGCGGCCAACCTTGCGGCCGTCGGAGGCGATGACATCCATGTGTTCCTTGATCTGCGACGTGTTGATCATGGCGACTGTCTCCTTGCCGGGAATGCGATGCGGTAACGCCTATTCGCAGCAAAGGTTCGCGTGGAATGAGACGCCGCGTCGTGAAGGAACCTGCGGCCCTCGCAATCGTTCTTCCGGACCGACAGGCCGGGCCGTCACAGGCCCCGGCCGCCATTCGAGGTCGCGTCCATGATCCGCAAGCTGAAGACAGGCGAGTATCGGCTCTATTCACGCAAGATAAACCCGAAGACGGGCCGGCGGCGAAATCTCGGCACGTTCAAAACGCGCCAAGCCGCCGAGAAGCACGAGCGCGATGTGCAGTATTTCAAGCGGCATTAGCCGGAAAATTATCACGGAGCCGGCGCGGGGCCGGGGCGATCGGCATGGGCCACGGTCTCGAGACCTTGCGTCCGGGCGATCCGCGCCAGTTCGCAGCCTTCGCAATATCGCCGGTCCTTGTAATCGATCCAGTTGTGGGCATAGACCCGCTCGGGCGGGATGTCGTAACGCGTCTCCAGCACGCGAACCAGCATTCGCCATGCAGCGATCTGTGCATCCGTCAGCGGCTTTCTGACATTGGGATAGTTGCCGACAAACTCGACGCCGATTGAATTGTCGTCCGTAACCTGCTGATACGTCGCGCTGTTGTCGATATACTTGTTGTCGTTGCGGTTGCCGTCGCGGACATGCCGTGGCACCGCGAATTCCGCGACGGCCCAGTAAACCGTGCCGTCGGTCTCGACCCAGATCGATGCGCCGCGCCGGTCGGGCTTCTGCATCTGCGCCATGGCCTCGCGGAAGGCGGATCCAGCCGCGCCCTCGCTTTGATGCACGACAATGTTGCGCCAGTCGCGCGCCAGCGCCGGCCGACCCCAAGGTGTCAGCCAGACGATGTTGAGGCCGGGAATATCGGGCGTGCCGCTGCTTTTGACCCGGCTGTCGAAGGTCGGCCGGTGAAATTCCTCCGGAGTCTGCGCCGCGGCTGGCAACGAGACGGCATAAACACTCAGAATCGCAAGGATCGCCTGTATCCTCATACGGCAAATCTAGGAGAGGGGCGGCTGTCGAGTCGAGTCCCTTGCGGGCGTCCGAGGGGAACGGGCTGTCCAGCCGGCTGTACGGGTGCGCCGGCCCTTGGTAAGTCTCCGCTGACATATCTCTGTCCCGGCGGGGAGCAGGGCGGTATTTCGCGGCCGGCAGCCGCAGGCAGAAAGGATTGAGGACCATGATAGAAACCGTTGGCATCATCGGCGCAGGAACCATGGGCAACGGCATCGCCCAGATTTGCGCGGTGGCCGGTTCGCCGGTGGTGATGGTGGATATTTCCGATGCCGCGGTGGCCCGGGGTCTCGTGACGGTCAGCGGCAGCCTCGACCGTCTCGTCAAGAAGGACAAGATGACCGAGGCCGACCGCGATGCCGCGATCGCGCGCATCGCCGGGACGACCGACCGCGCAAAGCTTGCGACCTGCGATCTCGTGATCGAGGCGGCGACCGAGAACGAGGACCTGAAGCTCAAGATTCTGAAGGACGTCTGTGCGACGCTCCGGCCGCAGGCGCTGATCGCCAGCAATACGTCATCGATCTCGATTACCAAGCTCGCCACGGCGACCGACCGTCCCGACCGATTCATCGGCATGCATTTCTTCAATCCGGTGCCCGTGATGGCGCTGGTGGAGTTGATCCGTGGCCTGCAGACCTCCGACGATACGCACGCCAGGGCGGAAGCTTTTGCCAAGCGCGTCGGCAAGGTGGCGATCACCGCGCGCAACAGCCCGGGTTTCGCCGTCAACCGCATCCTGTGCCCGATGATCAACGAAGCCGTGTTCGCGCTTCAGGAAGGGATCGCCACGGCGGAAGAAATCGACGCCGGCATGAAGCTCGGCTGCAATCACCCGATCGGTCCGCTGGCCTTGGCTGACCTGATCGGCCTCGACACCATGCTCTCGGTGATGGAGGTGTTCTATACCGGATTCAACGATCCCAAGTATCGTCCCGCGCCGCTGCTGAAGGAGATGGTTGATGCGGGCCGCCTCGGCCGCAAGACCGGCCGTGGATTTTACGACTACGGCAAAAGCTGAGTCGTCGGCGCGCTGATCGAAAGATGCTGCCCGGCAATTTTTCCCTGCAAGGGACAGTGTTGCCGGGCGCCCTTTTTGACCGTGCGAGCAACATTATCCAGTCCGCGACGCGCGGCCGGCGCGTCACGCCGGCTTGCCGATCTTGTCCTGCGTTTTGGTCTCGAAGTCGGTGGCGTCGTGGCGTTCGTGAAGTTGGCTCGCGGGATCGCCGGAGACGCGATTGACGATGCGCCCGCGCTTCACCGCGGGCCTTGCACCGATGGCCGCGGTCCAGCGCTGCAGGTTCTTGTAGCTCTGGACGTCGAGGAAGGTGCCGGACTCGCCGTAGAGCAGGCCCTTCGCCAGTCCGCCGTACCACGGCCACACCGCGATATCGGCGATCGTATAGTCCTTGCCGGCGAGGTATTCGTTATCGGCAAGACGGCGGTCGAGCACATCCATCTGCCGCTTCACCTCCATGGCGAAACGATCGATGGCATATTCGATCTTGGCGGGCGCATAGGCATAGAAGTGGCCGAAGCCGCCGCCGAGATAGGGCGCGCTGCCCATCTGCCAGAACAGCCACGACAAGCATTCGGCGCGCCCCGCTGCTGTCGTCGGAATCAGCTCTCCGAACTTTTCAGCGAGGTGCAAGAGGATCGCGCCGGATTCGAACACCCGGATCGGCTGCGGCCCCGAGCGGTCGAGCAACGCAGGAATCTTTGAGTTCGGATTGACCTCGACGAAGCCAGAGCCGAATTGCTCGCCATCGCCGATCCTGATCAGCCACGCGTCATATTCGGCATCCCTGTGGCCGAGCGCCAGCAGCTCCTCGAACATGATCGTGACTTTCTGGCCGTTCGGCGTCGCCAGCGAATAGAGCTGGAACGGATGCTTGCCGACCGGCAGAGCCTTCTCATGCGTCGCGCCCGCGACTGGCCGGTTGATCGAGGCGAATTTACCGCCGTTCTCCTTGTCCCAGGTCCAGACTTTGGGCGGTGTGTAGGGGGCGTCGGTCATCAGTCTGGCTCCGGAATTGACTCAATTCGTTGTATGATCGGGAAAAGCAAGGACGTCGCCATCAATGTAGGTGAGGGTGCGCTGCGACGCCAGTTTTCGCGCGCCGATGACACGGGTTTGAAGAAAGCTGCGCGGCGTGAGGTCGCTCCGGCACCTGTCACGGCCGCATGAAGGCAAAATCCGTGTCCGGATCGCAATTGTCGGCGAGGAAGTTGAGCTCCGAACGCACGTCGTCCACCGGGCGCGTCTCCAGATATTTTGCGACGATCAGGTTCAGAAGCGAACGGCAGACGCTTTCACTGTTCTGCCCCGTCGCTTTCGCCTCGTCCATTGCTGCGGTGAAGTGACGGTTTGCGATATCGGCTGCGGACATCCGGACCTCCTGTTGTCCTGTCGCGTCGCACAACGTGATGGCGGGCGCAGGTATGAGGTCCATAGGCCAGAAGCAGACCCCGTGGCCAGAGAATATTGCATCGCTGGATGCCCGCCACCACCATTCTCCGAATTGTGTTCCAGGGGCGATGGAGCCGGATGCCGTTGCCGGCGTTAATATCGGGATCCCGCGGACAAACCCGGGAATGCAGCGAAGGTGATATGACGACAGCGCGTAAAAAGGGGGCACCGCGAACCATTCTCGCAATCGACGTTGGCGGCAGCCACGTCAAGGTCATGACCAGCACGGAGCGCGTCAAGCGCGAGTTCGAATCCGGCTCCGGACTTTCGGCGAAGGAAATGGTGCGCAAGGTCAAGGCGCTGACGAAGGGTTGGTCTTACGACGCGATCTCCATCGGCTATCCCGGGCCGGTCGCGGGCAACCGTCCGCTGCGCGAGCCCTATAATCTTGGCAAGGGATGGAAGGGTTTTGATTTCCGGAAAGCCTTCGGCAAGCCGACCAAAGTCGTCAACGACGCGCTGATGCAGGCGCTCGGCGGCTATCGGGGCGGCCGCATGCTGTTTCTCGGCCTCGGCACCGGCCTTGGCTCCGCGATGATCGTCGACGGCGAACTGGAGCCGATGGAGCTTGGTCACCTCGAGTACCGCAAGGGCAGGACCTTCGAGGACTATGCCGGCGAGGCCGGGCGCAAGAAGCGCGGCGACAAGAAGTGGCGCAAGCATGTCACCGACATCGTCAAGCATCTCACGGCCGCGCTCGAGCCCGACTATGTGCTGATCGGCGGCGGCAATGTCGAAAAGCTCGACAGGTTGCCGCCGAAATGCCGCCGCGGCGACAACGCCGACGCGTTTACCGGCGGATTCCGGTTGTGGGATGAGAAGCGCGGACTGCGCGTTGGCCCGCTACACGCCGGTGACACGCCAGATCACGTCGCCGACATCGTCAGCCACCGGCAGCGACCGGTCGGGACCGATCGCGACGCCGACCGGCCGTCCGTAGGAGACGCGCTCGTCGGGGGCAAGGAAGCCTGACAGGATGTCGCGCGGCGGACCGGAGGGGCGGCCGTTCTCGAACGGAATGAACACCACCTTGTAGCCGCTGAGCGTGCTGCGATTCCATGAGCCGTGCTGGCCGATGACCATTCCGTCCGGGAAGCCGGGCAGCGTCCCCGCCGGCATCCAGCACAGGCCGAGGGAGGCCGTGTGGCCGCCGGGCGCATAGTCCGGCGTGATGGCCTTTGCGACCATCGCCCCATCCTGCGCGCGGATGTGACGCTGCCTGTCCACGCGCGTTCGCCCGGATTTAAGTGGTGCCGAGGCAAACGCGAGTCTAGAATCGACCCATGTCACGATTCATGCAGTTCTCGATTGTCATCGTCCTGTCGCTGTCGACCGCCGCCGCTGTAGCCGCGCCGCGTCACAAGAAACACGGACATCGCACGCACAACTACGGCTTTCTGCCGGGCTATCGCCAACCGCTGAACAACGCCGCGCCGCTATTCAAGCAGGATCCGGCGGTGCTGCGCCAGGCACGGCGCGAACCGCGGCATTGGTACATCGATCCGAACGTGCAGTATTTCAATTTCTACGACGGCCAGTGGCGCTATCCCGGGCGCCCCGGCTTCTATCGCGGCCGCTTCAACGGCGGCAGCATCGGCCCGTGCTGGACGCAGACGCCGATCGGGCCGGTGTGGACGTGCGGGTGAGGGATTGCGATCGGTTGAAATTGACATTGACCCTAATTGACATTGACCTCGGGCGTCATGCTCCGACTTGATCCGGGCATCCATCTTTATTCCGAGGTTGATGGGATTGCCGGGGGCATAGGCGAGCCGAAGCGCCGCCATTCTTCGAACGGCGATGCCCGGCAATGACGAAAGATGAAGTTTTAAAATATGTAGCCGCTAGCCGTCGAAGCCGACGAACACGGTCGCTTCCTTCACCGATTTGCGCTCGGACACCACCGCATTGGCGGGAAAGTTATCATCGGGCCAACCGAGCGCAATGCTTTTCATGATGACCTGATCGTCGGCGATGCCGGCATGCTCGCGCACCACCGGCGACTGCATGATGCCCTGGCTGTTGATGACGGCTCCCAAGCCGCGCGACCATGCGGCATTGACCAGCGCGGTCGCCACGGCGCCGCAGTCGAACGGCGTGTCGTCGCTGCCGTGGAGCACACGATCATAGGTGACGATCACGCAGACCGGCGCGTCGAACTGGCGGAAGCCGCGCAGCACCCAGTCCTGCCGCTTGTCCTTGTCGTCGCGCGCAATCCCCATGGCGGAGAACAGTTGCTTGGCGACGCCGATCTGACGTTCGCGGTGCCGGCCCGCGAACGGCTGCCCGGTACGGAATTCGCGCGACTGTGGGACGCCGGCGATCATCCGCTCGGTATTACCGGCGCGAATGCGATTGAGCGGCTCGCCCGTCACGACATAGAAATTCCACGGCTGGGTGTTCATCGACGACGGCGCGCGCATCGCCAGTCCGATGATCTCCTCGATCAGCTTGCGCGGCACAGGATCGGGCTTGTAGCCGCGAATGCTGCGGCGGCCGAGGATCACGTCGTCGAACTGCATGGATCTTGTATTCCCAAATTGTTCGGAACTGGAAAGGATATGCCCGGTTTCCGGGATGGGACGCAATATCGCGGCCGGTCATTTTGTCCAAGCCAAGGGGACAAAATGTCGATGGATGTCAATAAGATAAACTGATAATTCAGCCGCTGGGATGCTTCGCGGAAAGCACGGCGATGACTGACGACAAGCCCCGGTTCAAAACGTATGACCACCCGGCAGGGGGCTGGGGCGCCGCGGCGGCGACCGCCAAGATATTGCTGGAGCAGAGCGTCGTCACCAAAGGGTCCCGCGGCCTTCTGGCAATGAACCAGCCCGGTGGCTTCAAGTGCCCGAGTTGTGCCTTCCCGGATTCGGAGTGCAAGAAAACTCTCGATTTCTGCGAGAACGGCGCCAAGGCGCTGGCTTTCGAGGCCACGAAATTCAGGGTGACGCGGGAGTTCTTCGAAAAGCACACGGTCTCTGAATTGATGGAGCAGTCGGACCACTGGCTGGAAATGCAGGGCCGCCTGACGGAGCCGATGCGCTACGATGCCAGCACGGATCGTTACGTACCATGCGATTGGGATGCCGCCTTCGATATCATCGGGACTCACTTGAGGGCTCTCCAGAGCCCTCATCATGCGGAGTTCTATACGTCCGGGCGCACGCCGAATGAGGCGGCGTTCCTGTATTCGATCTTCGTTCGGGAATTCGGAACCAATAATTTTCCCGACTGCTCCAACATGTGCCACGAACCGACGAGTCGCGGTTTGCCGCCTGCCATTGGCGTCGGCAAGGGCACCGTGATCATGGATGACTTCGACCACACCGAAGCCATCTTCGTGATCGGTCAGAACACGGGCACGAACTCGCCGCGCATGATGAGCAATCTCGTCGATGCGCGAAAGCGCGGGGTGCCGATCGTCGCCGTCAATCCGATGCCGGAACGGGCCCTGGTGCGGTTCGCGGACCCCCAGAATGTCGTTCAGATGGCGACCTTCGGGTCGACGCCGATCGCAAGCGAATTTGTCCACATCAGCATCGGCGGCGATCTTGCCTTGCTCAAAGGCATGATGAAGGTGATGTTCGAACGCGAGGCTCTGGGCGAAAAGGTCATCGACCACGATTTCATTCGAGCCCACACTGTCGGGATGGACGCAATCCGGTCGGATGCATTGGCTCAGAAATGGCCTGATCTCGTCAGGGTTTCCGGCATAAGCGAGGACCAGATCCGCCGTTGCGCCGAGATCTATATCCGCTCCCGTGCGACCATGATCTGCTACGGAATGGGGCTGACTCAGCATCAGGAGGGCTCGCGACTCCTCCAGCAGGTTGTCAATCTGCTGTTGCTGCGGGGTAATTTCGGAAAACCGGGGGCTGGCATTTCGCCCATTCGCGGCCACTCGAACGTCCAGGGAGATCGGACCGTCGGGGTCGATGAAAAGCCCTCGCAGGACTATCTGGATCGGGTGCGCGACGTGTTTGGCTTCGAGCCGCCGCGCGAGCCAGGTCATCATACGGTCGAGACCGTCGCGGCCATGGAGGCCGGCACGGCAAAGGTGTTTATCGGGCTCGGCGGCAACTTCGTGCGCGCGATCCCGGATACCGATCGATCGTACGCGGCCATGAGAAAGCTGGATTTGACCGTCGCGATCACCACCAAGTTGAATCGCGGCCACCTCGTTCATGGCCGTGAGGCCCTGATGTTGCCGGTGATTGCCCGCTCCGAGATGATCCATACCGCGGCGGGCGAGCAATTCGTCACGATTGAAGACTCGATGGCCAACGTGACAGCTTCCCGTGGCGTGCTGACGCCGGCCAGTCCTCATCTCCTGCCGGAGGTGGAGATCGTATGCCGGATCGCTCAGGCGACGCTACCGACCAGCAAGGTCGCATGGACGAGCTATATCGACAATTACGATCTGATCCGCGACAAGATCGCCGAGGTCTACCCGGAGATCTACAGCAATTTCTCCGAGCGGATCAAAAATCCGAAAGGCTTTCACCTTGATGTCCCTCCGCGCCGGCTCGTTTGGCCGACGCCGAACGGCAAGGCGAACTTCCTGCTTTTCCCCGGACTCGAGGTGAACGTTCCGGTTTCCGACCCAACGATGCTGCGATTGGCGACTGTCCGCTCGCACGACCAGTTCAATACGACGATCTACAGCAACAATGATCGCTATCGCGGCGTCTATAACGACCGCATGGTGCTGTTCATGAACGCGGAGGATCGGGCGGTCAGGGGATTGGAGCCGGAATGCACGGTCGCCCTGGAGACGATCAGCGAGGACGGGGTGCAACGGCGCGTGCATGGATTGACGGTGCGGGACTATCCGATGCCGCGCGGTTCGGTCGCGGGGTATTATCCCGAACTCAATCCGCTGCTGCCCCTGGACTATTACGACATGATCAGCGGCACACCGGCCGCCAAGTCGATTCCGGTTCGCGTGATCGCACTATAGGCGAGCCGGCCCCTGAGATGGATGGCTTTCGCCCGAAGTTCACAGAAGGCGCGCTTCGAGGGAACAAGAAGTCTTGTTGAGCGTCTCAATCCGGTGTTCTGGCGCGTGCAACCGGATCAAGTGCGCGCGTGGGCAGGTTGGAGTTTTGGCCAGTGGCACGCGACATTCAGAACAAAAAGAGCGACGGCAAGGATCGCATGGACGTGGCTGAAGATACCGGCCTGTCTGCCAGATTGGCGCGCCTCGATACGCAGTTATCAAACTCGCGCAGATTGCATGAGGAGCATAGCCTACTGGAAAGCGACGACGAGAAGATGACCTCTCTCAGGGCGTCTGGCTTGGCGCTCGGCTTTCGCCTCTCATCCGAATTTGTAGCCGCCGTGGTCGTCGGCGCTGCGATAGGTTGGAGCATCGATTACTTTCTGCCGACTTCGCCGTGGGGCTTGATCGCCTTTGTATTGGTCGGATTTGCAGCCGGGCTGTCGAGACTGATCAAAGATGCACGCGCGGCTTCCGGCTGACGTGCTTGCCGACCTCGATTTTCGTGCGGCCGTAGGTGTTGCGGCCGACAATTTGTCGTGGAGGGTTCAGACAAAATGTCCGCCGGAATAGGCAACTGCTCCGTAAGTCGCTGATATCGCAATCGCGATGTAAGTGGCACGCGTGTTGCTAAGCAAAAGCCGGGCGCTGACGCCGAACACGCTTTTCAAGCCGGTAAGGAGTCGATCTGTTCCGATGACTCCGATTGCCGAGATCAGAGATCGGAAAGAGCGACAAAGCAAACAGGGAGTACGGCCATGGGAAAGGTGATCGGTATCGATCTCGGGACGACGAATTCGTGCGTCGCAATCATGGACGGCAAGAACCCGCGGATCATCGAGAATGCCGAAGGGATGCGCACCACGCCGTCCATTGTCGCGTTCGCAAGCGACGGCGAATTGTTGGTCGGCCAGCCGGCGAGACGGCAGGCAGTCACCAACCCCACAAACACCATTTTTGCCGTGAAGCGCTTGATCGGTCGTCGCTACGATGACCCGACCGTCGAAAAAGACAAGAAGCTTGTTCCGTACAAGATCGTCAAAGCCTCGAACGGCGACGCCTGGGTTGAGGCCGGGGGCAAGACCTATTCGCCTTCGCAGATTTCAGCGTTCATCCTGCAGAAGATGAAGGAGACGGCCGAAGCAAATCTCGGCGAAAAAGTGAGCCAGGCAGTCATCACCGTTCCGGCCTACTTCAATGATGCGCAAAGGCAGGCCACCAAGGACGCCGGGAAGATCGCTGGCCTGGAAGTCTTGCGCATCATCAATGAGCCGACCGCGGCCGCGCTCGCTTATGGGCTCGAGAAGAAAAAGCAGAGCAAGATTGCCGTTTACGATCTTGGCGGCGGCACCTTCGATATTTCGATTCTCGATATCGGCGACGGCGTGTTCGAGGTGAAGGCCACGAACGGGGACACGTTCCTTGGCGGCGAAGATTTCGATATGCGTCTCGTCAACTATCTGGCCGACGAATTCCAGAAAGAGCAGGGGATTGATCTTCGCAAGGATACGCTGGCGCTGCAGCGGCTCAAGGAAGCCGCGGAGAAAGCCAAGATCGAACTTTCATCCACCACGCAAACCGAAATCAATCTGCCATTCATCACGGCGGATGCGGCGGGGCCGAAGCACCTTCAGATCAAGATCACGCGCGCCAAATTCGAATCGCTGGTCGACGATCTCGTTCAGCGAACGATCGAGCCTTGTCTGAGCGCGCTCAAGGACGCGGGGTTGACGGCGAAGGACATCAACGAGGTCGTGCTGGTCGGCGGCATGACCCGGATGCCGAAAATCCAGGAAATCGTTCAGAAGATTTTCGGCCAAGAGCCTCACAAGGGAGTCAACCCGGACGAGGTGGTCGCGATCGGCGCCGCCATTCAGGCCGGCGTGCTCCAAGGCGACGTCAAGGACGTGCTTCTGCTTGATGTCACGCCTCTATCGCTGGGCCTCGAAACCCTGGGTGGCGTCTTCACGCGTCTGATCGAGCGAAATACCACGGTCCCGGCGAAGAAGAGCCAGGTGTTTTCGACCGCCGAAGACAATCAAAGCGCAGTCACCATTCGCGTCTTTCAAGGCGAACGGGAGATGGCGGCGGACAACAAATTGCTGGGCCAGTTCGATTTGATGGGCATCCCGCCGGCTCCGCGCGGCATGCCTCAGATCGAGGTTACGTTCGATATCGACGCCAACGGCATCGTCAATGTCTCTGCCAAGGACAAGGGCACCGGCAAGGAGCAGCGCATTCAGATTCAGGCATCCGGCGGTCTCTCCGAGGCCGACATCGAACGGATGGTCAGGGATGCCGAAGCCCATGCCGCCGACGACAAGAAGCGTAAGGAGGCCGTTGAGACGAGGAATTCCGCCGAGGCGCTTCTGCACGAAACCGAAAAGACTCTCGCGGAGCATGGCGCCAAATTGGCGGATGCCGATCGCCGGGCCATCGAGAACGCGATGGCCGATCTGCGAGAAGCCGTGAAAGGCGATAATGCGGCGGCCATCACCGCAAAAGTCAATGCTCTCCAGCAATTGTCCGGCAAGCTTGGAGAAGCGGTTTACGCACAGTCCCGGAATGCGCCCGGCGCCGGCCCCGAACCGGGTGGCGACAATATCGTCGATGCTGAATTCACGGAGGTCGAAGACGACACCAAGAAGAAATAGAACATGCAACGCAGCGGCGATCGTCTCGGACGCCGCTGCTTGTCTCGTTGTCGCGGCGATTCAACGAACTAGATTGCTTCTTCGTCTTACCCCTCAATCGGAGTCATTTGATGCGCTACCCGACTATTTCTTCCGTATTCGCAGGACTCGTGCTGGAGACGGGCGTCATTGTCGCCGCGGGGTTGGAGCGCCTGGACCTTCGGTCAGGGCAATGAAATACTCGGATGAAGCGAGGATTTTTGCCGTAAGACGGGCAGGAGAGGATATGCCGTCAAGTCACGGAGGGGATGGGCAGCTCGAGGACGGCAAACCCCGGCTGAGTGAAGACGATATCGCTCGGGCGGAGCTTGGCCCGAGAGGTGTCCCAGGTCAGCCGGACACCGCGAAAATGACGCCGCAGCAGGAAAAGAACATGCCCAAATATATCGACCCGGGGCATGTCTCCTAGCGTAGGCGGGTCGTGGCTGGTTTCCGCGAACGAGGGCAGGCGGATTTGGACCGCGCGCGTTCGCGCGCCGGTCTTGTAGGGATAGCCCCTTGTCCTGCTAACATGCGGGATGTGAGCCTGGTCAAGTCATGGTTGAGGGCAGTCTGCGGAGCATCGCGTGAAAAGTCCGTACGAGATTCTGGGTGTGGCCCCGACGGCGTCGGCGGCCGATATTCAGAAGGCCTATCGCAAGCTGGCGAAGAAACTGCATC
>DASZVY010000083.1:0-2243 GCA_035546855.1 Nitrobacter sp.
CGAGGATCGGCCGAACGCCGACCGACGATCCCGGACAATACGGGGCGTCGTCATGCTGATCGAGAACCGGTCGCACGTTGTCAGTGCGTTGCTTGTGGGCCTTGCTGCCCTGACCTTTATGCCGCTGGAAAGCCAGGCGGCTCCGAAGGTCAAGCCGCGCGCGCACATCTTCGACGATCTCATCACGCCCTCGATGCTGGCGCCGCCGCCTCCGCCAACCGGGGCGCGCTCCGCCGGCGCGCGGTTCTTCACAATCAACAGCGTGCTGGCCAAGCTCGACGGCAAGGGGCCGCCCGATCAGCAGGTTCGCCTCGCGTCCGCAGCTCCCGCCGATGTTCTGTCGGATACGCCCGACCTCACGCTGCCCGCGCGTGCAACGCCGTCGCAGGAGCCGTTCGGTCTGTTCACGTTCCGCGCGCCCGAAGGGACTCTCTGGCGCAAATGGCGCACCCTGACCGCCAACGTCACGAGCGAATTGGCGCGGGTCTCAGCCTGCGATGCCGACCCGTCGAACTGCGATGCGCCCATCAATCGCTTCCGCGCCATGCGCGCCGAAGTATTGCAGCGCAGCGGCCAGGCGCGGCTTGAAATCGTCAATCGCCTGATCAACGGCGCCATCCGCTATCAGAGCGATCTCGCCCAGCACGGGGCGATCGACGTCTGGTCCGCGCCGCTCGCCTCCCTCACGACCGGCCGCGGCGACTGCGAAGACTATGCGATCGCCAAATACGTCCTGCTGCGGCAGGCCGGCGTGCCGGAATCCGATTTGCGCATTCTGCTGGTCCGCGACCTCTCGGTGAACGAGGACCACGCCGTGCTGGCCGTGCGGCAGGACAACGCCTGGATCGTTCTCGACAACCGTCGCGCCATGCTCGCGATGGATCGCGAGATTTCCTATCTCAAGCCGCTCTATGCGCTCGACGCCCACGGCGTCAGCCTGTTCGCCTCGCCCTATCTGTCGCTGCGGCTCGGCGGAGCGGATGCGGTCGCTCCCGCGGCGGACGGACCCGCCCTCTCCGATTTCGAATCCGAGCCCGCGATGGTGGCGTTCCGGATCAGCGATGTCCTCAAGCCCGACGCGGTCGCGCCGGCCACCCCGGGCGGCGCCGGCTTCCTGCCTCCGGTGTTCTGACGCTCCCGCCGGTCGGAGCGCAATCCCCCCGTCGCGCCGCCATCGATCGCGCGCGGCTGCGATGCCGATACAGCTTTGTGAAAGCCGATCCCGCGCGTTGCCGCGAGTTCTCGTTCCATCGCGATCGAAAAAGCCTTAATATCTCAATGCGCCTGCGCGACGGCATCATCGCGCACCGGCACGCAGGACGAGGGCGAGACCCATGGTTGTTTCCGGACTTCGCAGGATCGCCGGTTGGCCGGGCCGAGATCACGATGATTTTGGATCGAATCGATCCAAAATCATGAACGTGATCGACTCTAATATCTTAGAGCGGGACGCGGGCGGAAAACCGCTCCACACTTTTTCTCATCCCGCTCTAGCCGTCATCGGCCTGCTGTTCGCGGCCGCGGCGAGCGCGCCGCTGAAGGCGCAGACCACCACCGTGGAACGGTCGGCCAGGGGCGCCGCGGCGACCAATATCCGGGTCGGGCTCTACCTCAACGTGAAGCCGGACTGCAGCAGCGGCACCCTTCCCGCCATCCGGCTGCTGGCGCCGCCGGCCAACGGAACGATCACGATCAAGCGCGGCAAGGTCACGGCCACGAACTACAAGCAATGCCTCGCGCTCGAGGTGCCCGGCTTCATCGCCTTCTACAAATCGAAGCCGAACTTCGCCGGCGTCGACACCGCCACCGTCGAGGTCAAGTACCCGGCGGGCCGCACCGAGATCCAGCGCATCAGCATCACCGTCGGCGACGGCAAGGCCGGGCAGAAGATTTAGGGCGCATCACAAGTCGAGGAAGCATCTCGATGATCGGTCATTGCCGGGCATAGCCGTTCGAGGAACGGCGTCGCTTCGCCCGCCTATGCCCCGGCAATCCATCGATCTTCAAAAGAAGATGGATGCCCGGATCAAGTCCGGGCATGATGACGTCATAGGATCGGTCCAATCCCACGTGAACAAGACATGCTCCCGTAAAAAAGGGCACCGCAAGGCGCCCTTTTTCCTGTTCCAATGCGCTCATCGCGCATCCGCCGATCAGGCCACCGCCGCGATCGCGTGACTCTGCTCCTCGATGTGAACCAGCACATGGTTCGCGATGCTGGTGGTATCGAGATGGAAATCGGC
>DASZVY010000084.1:0-12354 GCA_035546855.1 Nitrobacter sp.
CCCCGTAAAACATCGCGGCGGCCTGCAAAGATCGCGTGATGGCGGGTGACGTTGTCAGATCGGTTGTTCGTTTGCCCGCGGAAATGCAACGCCGCGCGCCTCCGTCCCGAGAGCTGTTAACACGCAGATCACGATCGCGACCGTGCCGGCCACCGCAGCAAGAGCGATGCCATAGTTTCCGCCGTAGTGAGTCGCGATCCATGCCTGCAAAGTGGCATTGACGGACGCCAGCAGATTCCCGAGCTGATACACGAAGCCTGGAAACGTCCCGCGCGCCGTATCAGGCGATAGCTCATTGAGATGAACGGGGATGACGCCCCACGCGCCTTGCACCATGAATTGCATCAGGAACGCGCCGACGCTGAGCATGACCAGACTAGACGAGAACGCCCAGAGCGGGATGACTGGCAGCGACAGCAACGAGGCGATAATGATACAGCGGCGCCGGCCCCAGCGCTCCGACAACGAGCCAAACAGAATGCCGCCGCAGATCGCCCCGATATTGTAGATGACCGCGATAATACCGACCAGATGCGGCGAGAGCTTGTGCTGGACCTGCAGAAACGTCGGATAGATGTCCTGCGTGCCGTGGCTGAAGAAATTAAATGCGGTCATCAGGACGACGGCATAGATCCCCAGGCGCCAATGTGACTTCAGGACAGCCAGCGTGCTGCCCTTTTCGCGCTCCACGTTCCGATTCCAACTTGGCGATTCCGGAACACTGCGGCGGATGTATAAAACCAGCAACGCGGGAATGACGCCGACCATGAACATTCCGCGCCAGCCAATATACTGAAAGAGCAGGCCATACACGATCGAGGCTAGAAAGTAGCCGGTCGGATAACCAGATTGCAGCAGTCCGGAAACGAAGCCACGCGCCTTTGGGGGGATGGATTCCATCGTCAAGGATGCACCCACACCCCATTCGCCGCCCATGGCGACGCCGTAAAGTGCACGCAAGACGATCAGAGTCGTAAGGTTCGGCGCGAATCCCGAAGCAAACTCGAGGATCGAATAGAGCAGCACATCGACGATCAATGTCGGCCGGCGCCCCCATCGGTCTGCCGCGCGGCCAAAAATGAATGCGCCGATCGGACGCATCGCCAAGGTCAGCAGGATCGCGAACGTCACGCTCTCGATACCGGTGTGAAATTCCGCGGCGATATCCTTGAGGACGAAGACGAGAAGAAAGAAATCAAATGCATCCAGCGTCCATCCCAGAAAGCTTGCGACAACGACGTGCTTCTGTTCGCTGGTCCAGCCTGAAAGGGCTTCAATGCGCATGATTCATCCAATCCGATACTTGCGAAGTATGCGATGCTATAACGTCGCAGCGGTCGAAAAGATCACTTTATTTCCTACAGCTTATCATGGCCCTGCGGCCGCGGTTAACCTTTGGCTAGTTAGTCCGGGAGGTGACGGGAGCGTCGGGCCAAAGCTGACGATCTCGAGATGGTCTCAATTCGGCCCGAGCGCGAGGGTTTCGAACTGGCGATCCCATTCGAGCGGGAGTTCGCGTAGTTGCGCGACGCCGACGCCGCGAGGCGGGCCGCCCTCGACGGCGGCCTTGACGAGGTTGGGAGCGAGTTGTGGCTCCAGCGCGACCTTGCGGACCTGATCGTCGATCTCGGTGGCCGACGCCCGTGAGACGGAGCCAACGTCGGCGGTGGCGGCATTCCCGAACAGCAGTGGCCGGGAGACATAGTAGCTGTAGCAGCGGCGTGAAGATATGACGGACCCGGTCGGCTTCCTCCGGGACGATGGCGACCTTGCCATTGTCCATGGCATAGCCAAGGGGGAGGGGGCCGCCGACCCAGAGGCCCTTCTTCTTGGAGGCGGCCACCTTGTCCCGGATGCGCTCCGAGGTGACCGCTCGAACTGGGCAAAGGACAGTGAGAACGTTGAGGGTCAGGCGTCCCATGGAGGTCGTGGTATTGAACTACTGGGATCACCGAGACGAACGCGCCTCATGGGCATCGAACAACTCGACCAGTTTGGCGAAGTGCCAACGCGGATCGGCGTAAACCGCGACCACGCGACCATGGCGGCGATGCGACATCAGCGTCGCACCACCCGAGGCCCCGTCAGCGATGTTGCACTGCGGGGCCGATTTGAGGGCCGCTCTCACGCTAGGATGCAGGGGGCCTCTAGCGACCCGATTGCGCTGGTGATGCGTGTATCAATGTAGTTTACAATCATCGAACTTGTCTTGGGGCTGATCGGGCGCTCGTCATGGAAATGCACCAGATACGCTACTTCCTCAAAGCGGGGGAGACGCTGAATTTCACGCGCGCGGCGGAGCAGTGCGGGGTCAGCGTTCCCTCGCTCAGTCGTGCGATCCGGCAACTGGAGGACGAACTGGGCGGGCAGCTTTTCCGGCGCGAGCGTAACCTGACGCACCTGACCGATCTCGGCCGGCTGATGCTCGAACATTTCGCCGTCATGAGCCGTGCCGCCGACGCCGCCAAGCGCGAGGCCAGCGACTATGCCCGGCTCGCAGGCTCACGACTGAAGTTGGGTATTTTCGCCTCGATCGGAGCTGGCGTACTGACCGGCTACCTCACGACCTTGCGGGATCGCGCGCCGGAACTTGAACTTCATATCTGGGAAGCCAACTGCGAGGAATTGGAAGGCGCGCTGCTCGGTGGTGAAATCGACATCGCCCTGACCAGTTCACCCGAACTCGACGAGCGTATCCGGATGACGCCGCTGTTTCGGGAAATGTTCTACATCTCCTTCGCTCCCGGCCATCGCTTCGAGCAAATGAACGCAGTGTCGATGCGCGAACTCGAGGGCGAGAGTTACGTTAAACGCCTGCACTGCGAATTTCCTTCGAACCTCGCGCGGCTCGGGGTCGCGAAGCCTTACAATGCGGTCAATGTCCGCTATGTCGGCGAGCGTGAGGATTGGATCCAGGCGCTGGTTCGTGCCGGCCTCGGTTGTGCCGTGATGCCTGAGAATTTGCCGCTGTTGCCGGGCCTCGAAATGCGCCCGCTGGTTGATCCGCAGGTCTATCGACAAATCAGCCTGGCAACCGTTGCCGGACGGCCGCATAGCCCAGCGGTTGCGGCGGCTGTCGAAGCAGCACGGCACTATCGTTGGCCGAGCGCCAACGACATTGAAAGCTCGCCTTCGCCTGAGGCCTTGCCCGCAGCTTTACGCGAAAGCTAACGACTCGTTAGCCAAACAGGACTGTCCGGGTCCGGCAGAAAACATCAATCTTCCCAACATTATGCCGCTTTCGGTTCGGCGAGTCGCGCACCGGTGACAAGGGCTCCTCCATAAAAATTGGGGTGTTCACCATGCGTGGGCGCGTCGGCGAGAGCGACGCGCGGGCATGGCTCGCGAGGGGAACGAAATGCAAGGCGAAGAAATCCTTTTTCAGGTGGGTATCGGGCTGTCGAAAGGAGCGCTCCGGGCGACGAGCTCACGCGTCGTGCTTGTGACGAGGCTTGCGGCCCTGACGCTTGCCGGAATTTTGGTGCTGCCATTCACCGCTGCGCGTGCGCAGGACGCGACCTGGCTTGCCAATCCCGCCGACGCCAACTTGAACAATGGGGCCAACTGGAGCACCGGAACAGTCCCGACCGGAACGGCCTTCTTCGGCGCATCGAACGTTACGAGGCTTGAGCTTAACAGCGTCAATCTCCAGACCTCTATCGATGGCTGGACGCTCAACGCCGGAGCGTCGAATTACATACTCGATAATCTAGGCACGTCCCAGCTACTGTTTTTTACCGGAGCCGGCGTCGTCATCAATGGCGGCAGCCTCAGCCTCCAAACGTCCAATGGCGGCGGAATCGAGTTTCAAAACGGCAGCAGCGCGAGCAGCGCCTCCTTCATCAACGTCGTCAGCCAAGTCAATTTTTCCGGCACGAGTACGGCTGCCGATGCCAGCATTTTCAACCAGAACACCTACCTGCGGTTTCTCGACAACGCGAGTGCGGGCAATGCCGCCATCGCGGCCACTGACCGGACTGCGATACAGTTTTCCGGTAACAGTACCGCTGACCACGCGACCATCACGCTGACCGGTCCCACTTTATTCGCTGGCATCACCTCCGTGAATTTCGCCGACAACAGCACGGCGGGCAATTCGACCATCACCGGCGACAGCAGGAGCGAGATCAATTTCAGCGGCAACGCCACGGCTGGCAATTCGACCATCACCAACAACAATAAACTGACCTTTGGCGGCAACAGCGAAGCCGGAACAGCGACGATTACCAACAACAGCCAGCTCACCTTTAACGACAGCAGTACGGCCGGCGGCGCCAGTATCGTGAACAATGACCGGATCATGTTCAATGGCCATAGTTTGGCGGGCGGCAGCCAGATCGCCAATAGCGGATATGTCGGGTTCACGGGCAACAGCAATGGCGCTGGTGCGCAGATTACCAACAGCGCCAACGGGGTGGTCGATCTCTCGGGAAGCACCGGATTTTCCGGCGATGGGAAGCTTACCATTGGATCATTCATCGGCGGCGGCAATTTCTACCTGGGAAGCAATCAGATCACGATCTCCAACGGCAACGGGACGGTGAGTGGTGTGATCAGCGACTGCGGTGCCGGCGGAACGGCCTGCGCGAACAGCGGCGCGAGCGGCGGCGCGCTGGTAAAGACGGGCAGCGGCACCATGATACTTGCCAACGCCAACACCTACACCGGTGGAACGACGATCAGCAGTGGAATCTTGCAACTTGGCGACGCTACCCACGCCGGATCGATCATGGGAGATGTTCGCATCACGTCGGGCGCTGGCTATTTCCACGTCGTCAACGCCGACACGGCTGGAATTACAAGCGTAAACAATTCCGGCTTCACGTACTTTCAAAATAGTACGAACGCGGCCACGGCCGCCATCACCAATAATTTCCGCCTCGCATTCCAGGACGCGAGCAGCGCAGGCAACGCGGCGATCGCCAATAACGCCCTGCTTTATTTTCGCGACGCCGGCACGGCCGGCAATGCGGCAATCACCAACAATGTGGGCGGTACGGTCGATTTTTCCGCCAGCAGCGGGCCGAACGGCGACCACAAGCTCAGCGCTGGCTCGATCGCAGGCGCCGGCAATTTTTACCTCGGTAGCAATGCACTGGCGGTCGGCGGCAACAACCAGAACACCACGGTCGGCGGCACGATCAGTGATTGCGGCGCGGGCGGCGCAGCGTGCATCGCGTCGGGGGCGACCGGCGGCATGCTCGTCAAGGCTGGGGCCGGCGACCTGACGCTGTCCGGCGCCAATACCTATACCGGCGGCACGCGGGTTGTCGCGGGAACATTGAGTCTTGCGAACAACGATGCGCTCGGGACCGCAGCAGTGATGCTCGACCCGAACACGACGCTGCACCTTGCGGGTGTGCAGATCGCCAACACCGTCAATGTTTCGGGCGATCCGAATATCGCCGTCACCGGGGCAAATTCGCTGAACAGCATCGTCGGCCCCGGTGACGTCAATGTTCTTGGCACGTCAGGCAGCGCGGCCGCCGACGTGCTTACGCTGAACGGCCCGAACGCTTACACCGCCAACACCTTCGTCGGCAATGGAACGGCTGGCGCCGCCGCGACGCTGAAGAGTGGTGGAGTCAACGCGCTCAGCGTCAATTCGACGACGACGGTGACGGCGAACAGCATCCTGGATCTCAATGGCTTCGATCAGGCGATCGGCGCGCTGGCCGGCGCGGGAACCGTCACCAACGGCGGCGCGAGTGCGGTGACGCTGACGGCCAATGGCAACAATAGTTCGACGATCTTCAGCGGCGTCATCGAGGACGGAAGCGCGACGACCGCGTTGACCAAGATCGGCACCGGCACACTCGCGCTCACCGGCACGAGCAGCTATACGGGCGCGACCAACATCAATGCCGGTACGCTGGAGGTGGACGGTTCGATTGCCTCGTCGGCGAGCGTTACCGTGAATGCCGGTGCGACGCTGAGCGGCATCGGCATCGTCGATCCCGCGACGACCACGATCATGCCGGGCGGCACGCTGGCGCCGGGCAATGCAGCCAACCCTGCCGGGATACTGACGATCACCGGCAATCTCGCGTTCCAGTCGGCGGCAGTCTATCGCGTCAACATCGGTTCCTCCACAGCCGCGTTTGCCAATGTAACGGGAAGCGCCACGCTCGGTGGGGCCACGGTCAATGCGGTGTTCAGCAACACCAGCTACGTCAACAAACTCTACAGCATCCTCACCGCCAACGGCGGTGTATCGGGCACGTTCGCATCGGGCGTCGTCAACACCAATCTGCCGGCGGGCTTCCAGACCAGCCTCAGCTACGACGCAACCCATGCCTACCTGAATGTGTCCCTGGATATGATGCCTGGCTCCTCGCCAACCAATCCCGGCGGCGGCATGTCCGGCAACCAGCAGGCCGTCGCCAACGTCATGATGAACAGCTTCAACGCCAACGGCGGCATTCCGATGGTGTACGGCATGCTGAACGCTGCGGGACTGACGCAGGTCTCGGGCGAGCTTGCCACCGCGTCGCAGCAGTCGACGTTTGACGCCATGAGCCAGTTCATGGGGCTGCTCACCGATCCCTTCATGCAGCGCAGTGGTGGAGTCGCGTTGCAGAGCGGCTCAAGCGCCTATGTCGAAGATAGCGTGAGCAACCGTGCGCGCACCGATGCGTTCGCGATGTTCACAAAGGCGCCGCCGCGCACCTTCGCGCCGCGCTGGAGCGTGTGGAGCGCCGGTTTCGGCGGCTCGCAATCGACGAATGGCAATGCGGTGGTCGGATCGAACGACACCACCAGCCGTCTTTATGGTGCGGCGGTGGGGGCCGACTATCTGTTCGCGCCCCGCACGCTGGCGGGCTTTGCGCTTGCCGGCGGCGGCACCGGCTTCAGCGTGAACGGTCTCGGCAGCGGCCGTTCCGACCTGTTCCAGGCAGGCGCCTATCTGCGCCACGCCGACGGTCCGGCCCATGTCTCCGCGGCGCTCGCCTATGGCTGGCAGGACATTACCACCGATCGCTACGTCACTGTCGCGGGCGGCGATCATCTGCGGGCCGAGTTCAACGCCAACGCCTATTCGGGGCGTGTCGAAGGTGGGTATCGTTTTGTCGCGCCAGCCATGGGAGGCGTCGGCCTCACGCCCTATGCGGCGAGCCAGTTCATCACCTTCGCTTTGCCGGCTTATGCCGAACGGGCCCTGTCAGGCGCGAATGCCTTCGCCCTTGCCTACGGCTCGAAGAGCGTCACCGATGCGCGCAGCGAGCTTGGCGTTCGTTCCGACAAATCCTTCGCCATGGCGGACGGCGTCCTGGCGCTGCGCGGCCGTCTGGCCTGGGCTCACGACTACAATCCGGATCGTGCGATCGCCGCAACCTTCCAGGCGCTGCCCGGAGCTGGCTTCACGGTCAACGGCGCGGCGCAGGCTTCCGACTCCGTGCTCACCACCGCATCCGCCGAGGTGAGGTGGTTGAACGGCTGGTCAGCCGCGATAACCTTCGAGGGCGCGTTCTCGGATGTGACGCGCAGCTATGCAGGAAAAGCCGCGGTGCGGTGTCAGTGGTAGATGATACTTCCGGCCTGGAGCCAGAACAGATTGGCCACCTCTTTTCGTCTCCGAATCCATGGAAGATGACCTGCTCGTCCAACTAGCCCGGGAGAGTGAACCCATGCGACAGAAGGATCTCGCTTGGACTCTCGGCCTGAACAATACCGCCGTGGTCCGCGTGCTGAATAATCTTGAGGCCGATGGAATGCTTAAGCGGCGCGATGCACCCGACGATCGCCGGGTGAAATTGCTCGTTTTGACCCAGAAGGATGAAAATATGGTCCGTCAGGTTGAAAGCATCGCCGACAGCGTCGAAGAAGATCTTCTGAAAAGGCATTGTCATCAGCCGGTTGAGCGAACTTCCGGTCGATCTGGATGGCAAGGGCGGCAACAATGCGTAGTACATTGGCCATATCGGAGGTGTTGTTCGCCTATGCCTCACTATTCGGTGCAATCTTATGAAGGATAACCGCCGTTGTGGGCGCAACGTCCTCGTCGACGATCAACGACAGCGCCTCAGAGGTTCTCGCCGTAGAACGCCTTGAGTTTCGGAACGGCCTGATCGACGCAATCTAGTTTGTCGTACAGGTCGTAATGCGTGGCGCCGGCACGACGAGGATGTTCTTTTTCTCGGATCGGGCCTTGTTGAACAACTCGAAGCCGTCCTGCCTCGCCGCCACCGAGGATGGTCTGCAAAGGCTGGATCAGCAGCTTCTCCGCCAGATGGAAGGCATTCCAGGTGAAGGCCGCGCCGGTGCTGACGACGTTGAGCTTATTGGGCGAACCGGGCTTCTGTCCGCGTTGCGTGGTGTAATAGTCCACCGCCTCGACCACATCGACATCAGTAAGCCCATAGGATTCGAGCTGCGCCTTGGACTGCGGGATATAGGTGGTGATCGCAGCCTCCGTGCCGCGCACCTCGGCCGTGCGCTGCGCACTGATGCCTTCCAGCGCCTTGATCGCGGCATCGGGGCTCAGGTCGTCCTCGCGGCAAAGACGGCCGTAAATGGCGCCAACGACGGTATCGACTGCCTTGAAGCGGCGCTCTGTCATCGCTGCGTTGACGGCATAGCCACCCCCGCCGCAGATACCGAGCACGCCGATGCGGTTCTCGTCAACATAGGGCAGCGTCACGAGACAATCGGGCAGCGCCGCGGAAGTCCTCGACGCGGGTTGCCGGATCTTCCAGATATTTGCCGAGACCGCCGCTCGCGCCTTGCGTCGAGGCATCGAAGGCAAGGCAGACATAGCCGAGTTCGGTCAGCTTCGAGGCGTAGATCGCGGCCGTCTGCTCCTTGCAGGAACTGATCGGGTGAGCCACGACGATGGCGGGATATGTCTTCGATTCATCGAAGTTGTTGGGCAAGTGCGAGATTTGCGGCCACGTCCCAGCTCTTGTTCTTGAAGGTGGCGGATTTCAACATGGCCGTTGTATATCCTCACCTCAACCCTCCAAGAGCGAGCTTCGCTCGTCCCGACGCCACGGGAGCGCGTGCGTTGGACGCGTGTTGGCATGTTTATCGCAAGAGGCCGATCCGGACCGTCCAGCCGATATAACCGCGGCTGCGGCCGATCGGAGGCAAAATAGACAAATGTCCCGCTCTATCCCACTGAGGATATTGTTGATCGATGCAGATGCAGGGCGAGCCGAGGCCCTGGCGCGGAGGCTTTCCGAGACCGCGTTTGCGGCAGTTGAGGTGCTGCGCGCGCCGGACGCTGCTTATCTGGGGGAAACAGTTGAGCGGCTGAAGCCGGACCTGGTCATCGTCGACATGGATCTTCCCGACCGCGACACGCTGGAGGGAATCCGCGTCGTTTCGGACAAGCATCCGATCGTGATGTTCGCCGGCGGCGACGATCCGGCATTTGCCGAAGAAGCGATCGCGGCTGGCGTTTGCTCGTACAATCTGTCCGGCGTCGCCCTGCAGGACGTCCGACCGATTCTGTCGGCCGCCGTAGCTCTTTTCCGCCGCCATCGCCGTGTCGAGAGCGAGCTTGCCGAGGCGAAAGCCAGGCTTGATGAGCGCCGGTTGATCGAGCGGGCCAAGGCAATTCTCATGCAGGGCCGCAGGATGACGGAGCCGGAGGCCTATCGTTGGCTTCAAAAGCGCGCGATGGATGAAAACCGCAAACTCGCGCAGGTTGTCGCTGATGTGATCGCGCAGCACGAGTCCTTGGAGAAGGGCGAGCGACCCGGGAGGAACACGCCATGAGCAGGGTGATTTCGTTGGCGACGGCGCGCAAATCGGCCCCTCCAAAGATGCGGATCGGGCTGCTGCGTCTGACGGATGGGGCACCGGTCATCGCCGCGGATGAATTCGGTTTTTTTGCCGAGGAGGGCGTCGAAACCGAGCTCTGTGTCGAGCCTTCATGGGCCAACATAGCCGACAAACTTTGCTATGGTCTGCTCGATGCTGCCGTGATCGTGCCGCCTCTCGCGTTCAACATCCATTTGGGTGTGCGAGGCGCTGCGCAGCATCTCGTGATCCCGTATGGGGTCAGCGCGGCCGGAAACAGCGTGACGCTTTCGAACGCGCTGGCCGACGACGTGCGGCATCGGTCCCGGCAGAGCGGCGTCACGCCCGCGGTTGCGTTGAGGTCCGTCCTCAAAGATCATTTCGTGACCTTCGGTGTCGTTCATGCCTATTCCACGCACAATCTCCTGCTCAGGTATTGGCTCGAAACAGCCGGCATCAAGGTCGGCCGGGATGTGCAATTGGCCGTTGTGCCGCCAGCGCGCGCGGTCGAGGTCCTTGCCACGGGTCAGATTGCCGGCTTTTGCGCCGGTGCTCCCTGGGGTGAAGTCGCGCGACGGGCGGGCGTGGGCGTTCCGATAGCCGGTTCAAACGACATCTGGCAAAATGCGCCCGAGAAAGCCTTCGCGGTCCGCGCGCGCTGGGCGGAGGAATGGCCGCAGCAACTGTGCGGAGCAATTCGCGCGATTCTGCGCGGCGCCAAGTTCTGTGATGCGCCCGAGAACGCCGAATATACCTCTGCTCTTCTATCGCGGCGCAAATACGTGGACGTCGAACCCCACGCGATTCTGGCTGATCTGCCGGGGGCCGCGGGCTCTGGAAGAGGATGCGTCTTCTACAGAGGGGCAACGACGTTCCCCTGGCGTTCGCAAGGATTGTGGTGGCTCAACGAAATGCGTCGCTGGGACCTCATCGATCCCACCCTCGACCTTCGCGGTCTTGTTGCGGACGTTTATCGGCCCGACATCTACAGGGCGGCGGTAATGCCCATCGGCGAATCCGTACCGGCCGCCGACTTCAAAGTCGAAGGAAGCCACCGTTATAACTGGGTTCTCGATGGCTCGCTCTCTCCGATCGAAATGTTGCCGGATCGATTCTGCGATGGAGCCCTGTTCGATCCGGATGCGGTCGAATCACGCTTGCCGCCAACTCCCGGCGTTGTCGTAAGCACTCCTTAGTCTCGATGTCATCCGTCGCGCGCGGCGCCTCGGAAGGATGGTCCTGCTCCGCTGCGCAAATTTTCATCGCGCGTCTGCTTCCGTAGCGGGCACCTCCGGGTCGCCATCCCGGTCGACGGCCGATCGCGGCACGGTTCCCGGCGAAACGCCTTGCATTTTCGAGGTTGGCACGAGCCTTGCTTGAAATGAACCGCGACGGTTCGATGTCGTTGCGCAGGCGCGGTCTGAAGGTGGACCGTCTCCTTTCAAGGTTGATCAACCCGCGGGCTGATGACGGTTCGCAACCCGGATGAAACCGGCAGCGCCTTGCGCTGATGCGTTCGAGCCGATGAAAACTCTCACCGACGGCACGTGCATGCTCACATTTGGGATTTCGCACGCGTGTGCCATCCGTGGCCGGCCTTCGACGCGGTCAGTTCTTCGCGCCATTGCACCCGAGGAGCAGACGGATGGATACGCATAAGGTCGAGCAGCTCATTATCGCAACGGTGGGCTTTTTCTGGTGCTTCCTGATGTGGTTTTCGACCGCGGCGTTCAGTCCGAGCATCGCCGCGCACTATCACCTGAGCATCAAGTCGCTGGGGCTCCTGGCGAGCTCGGCGATCTGGATGGCGCCGCTGGGCCGTGTCGTCGCCGGCTGGGCGGCGGATCGTTTCGGCGCGCCGCGCACGTTCGCGTTCATCCTTCTCGTCTGCGGACTCGTGTCAATCGCCTCGGCCTTCACGCAGGATTATTCGCTCCTCTTCGCGGAACGTGTCATCGTCGCCATTGCCGGTGTGTCTTTTGTCGTCGGCATCCAACATGTCGCGCAGTGGTTCAACGCCAACGAGATAGGTACGGCGGAAGGCCTCTATGCCGGCACCGGCAATGTCGGCGCCGGGATGGGCGCGTTGCTCTTGCCGCGTATTTTCGGCACCGACTACCAGTCCGTGTTCTTCTGGCTCGGAATTGTCGCGATCGCGATCGCGGCCTGGTATCTCGTCCGCGGCCGCGCCGCCAGGAGTCTCGAGCAGAGCAGCACGGTGCGGGCGCGCAGTGATCTGCGCAGCACGATGTTTGTTTGGAGCCGCTATATCGCCGTGGCGCTGATGCTGGCCTACGCGATGTCGTTCGGCCTCGAGATCGCGATGAACGCCTGGCTGCCGGGGTATTTTACCCGCGGATTCCATGACGCCATTCTGGCGTTGGGATTCAGCGGAGTCGCGGGCGTGCAGATCGCGGCCGGCACCTTTGCCGCCGTGCAATCCTTCTGCGCGTCGCTGTTCCGTCCCTTCGCGGGGTTCATGTCCGACCTGTTCCAGCGCAAGGGATGGACACCTCTGCCGTTCATCGCCAAATCGCTGCCCTATGCGCCGCGACTGCATTGGCTCGGTATCGCCCTCATCCTGATCACGCTGTCGATGGGCGGTCTGAC
>DASZVY010000085.1:0-29802 GCA_035546855.1 Nitrobacter sp.
TCTGGGCCAAGGATCTCGGCGGCCTTAAGGCGCTGATTGCCCGTGCCGACGCCAATGCCAGGGTCATCGACGATTTCGCCGCCGCCAATAGCTGGATCGCCAACCTCGCCGTCAAGCCAGAGACGCAGTCCAACACGTCGATCTGCCTGAAGATCGTCGACAAGGATGTCATTGCTCTCGACGACGCCGTGCAGGCGAATTTCGCCAAGGGCGTGGTTGCGCTTCTCGAAAAGGAAGGCGTCGCCTATGACATCGGCGCCTATCGCGACGCCCCCTCGGGCCTGCGCATCTGGGCCGGTGCCACGATCGAGACCGCCGACATGCAGAAGCTGATGCCGTGGCTCAACTGGGCGTTCGAGACGCAGAAGGCGACGCTTTCCCAGGCTGCTGCCTGACGTAATCGTATCCGGCTCCGCCAGGCAGGCGGAGCCCAGCATTCGCAATTTCATTCATCGCTGAACTTTTTTGAAGGAGGCCCCTGATGGCACCTCGCGTTCTCGTATCCGACGAATTGTCGGAAACCGCCGTCCAGATCTTCCGCGACCGCGGCGTCGAAGTCGATTTCCAGCCGCAGCTTGGGAAGGACAAGGACAAGCTGTTCGAAATCATCGGCAACTATGACGGTCTCGCCATCCGCTCCGCTACCAAGGTGACGGAGAAGATCATCGAGGCGGCAAAGAACCTCAAGGTCGTCGGCCGTGCCGGCATCGGTGTCGACAATGTCGATATCCCGGCCGCATCGCGCCGCGGTATCATCGTCATGAATACGCCTTTCGGCAATTCCATCACGACGGCCGAACACGCCATCGCGCTGATGTTCGCCGTTGCCCGTCAGCTTCCCGCTGCCGATGTTTCCACGCAGGCGGGCAAGTGGGAAAAGTCGAAATTCATGGGTGTCGAGATTACCGGCAAGACGCTCGGCGTCATCGGTGCGGGCAATATCGGCTCGATCGTCTGCGCACGCGCCATCGGGTTGAAGATGCATGTGCTGGCCTATGATCCTTTCCTTTCCAAGGAGCGCGCCGAGGAAATGGGCGTCACCAAGGTCGAGCTCGACGAGCTGCTCGCACAGGCCGATTTCATCACCCTGCACGTGCCGATGACCGACAAGACGCGCGGTATCCTCAATCGCGAAGCGCTGGCGAAGACCAAGCCTGGCGTGCGCATCATCAACTGCGCCCGCGGCGGCCTCGTCGACGAACAGGCGCTGGCGGATGCGCTGACCTCCGGCCATGTCGCCGGCGCCGCCTTCGACGTGTTCGTCGAGGAGCCCGCCACCAGGAACGTGCTGTTCGGCCTGCCCAATGTGATCTGCACGCCGCACCTCGGCGCGTCCACCACGGAAGCTCAGGAGAACGTCGCGCTGCAGGTCGCCGAACAGATGTCAGACTACCTGCTCACCGGCGCGATCTCGAACGCGGTGAACTTCCCCTCGATCACGGCGGAAGAGGCGCCGAAGCTGAAGCCGTTCATCGAGCTCGCGGAAAAGCTCGGCTCGTTCGCGGGCCAGCTCACCGAAAGCGGCATCGCCAAGGTGACGATCACCTATGAGGGCGAGGTGGCGCAGATGAAGATCAAGGCGCTGACATCGGCGGTGCTGTCGGGCCTGCTGCGGCCGATGCTCGGCGACATCAACGTCGTCTCCGCGCCGGTCGTCGCCAAGGAGCGCGGCATGGTGGTGGATGAGGTCGTCCGCGCCGCGCAGAGCGACTACGAGAGCCTGATCACGGTGACCGTCGCCACCGAGCGGCAGGATCGCTCGGTCTCGGGCACGGTCTATGCCGACGGCAAGCCGCGCCTCGTCGACATCAAGGGCATCCGCGTCGACGCCGAGTTCGGCAAGTCGATGATCTACGTCACCAACGAGGACAAGCCGGGCTTCATCGGCAAGTTTGCGAGCCTGCTCGGCGACGCCAAGGTCAACATCGCGACCTTCCACCTCGGCCGCATGGCGCAGGGCGGCGATGCCATCGCGCTGGTCGAGGTCGACGGCGCGGTGCCGCCGGACGTGCTCGCCAAGGTGCAGGCCCTGCCGCAGGTGAAGCAGGTGAAGGCGCTGACGTTCTAGAGAGCGAAATATTTCGGTCCGTCATTGCCGGGCTTTGACCCGGCAATCCACCTTTTCAAGAGGATGGATGCCCGGATCAAGTCCGGGCATGACATTCCTGCTAGGGTGTGATCGCTTTCGCCCCCGCCGTCTGCCGTGACGCAAGGAAGACTCCCGCCAGCACCAGCGCGTATCCGGCGATGTGAAACGGCTGCAGCCGTTCGCCCAGGAACAGGATCGCCATGGCCGAGCCGAACACCGGCATCAGATGCTGGAACGGTGCGGCGCGGTTCGGGCCGATCAGCGATATACCGCGGTTGAAGAACAGGTAGGCCAGCGTCGAGGGGAAGATCGCCACATAGGCCAGCGTGACGAGGGTCAGGCCGTCGAATGTCAGCGTGGCATTGCCGGACATCAGCTCCCACGCGGAGAAGGGCACCAGCATCAGCGCGCCGCAGCCGGTGGTGATGCCGATCAGCGACAGTTGGTGGATTTTGGGCCGCCGCGGCATCAGCGCGGAGTAGAGGCCGAAGGCGAACATGCATCCGGCATACATGAGATCGCCCTTGTTCAGCTTGATGCCGGACAGCGCGGTGATGTCGCCATGCAGGATGATGACCAGCACGCCGGCGAGCGACACCGTGATGCCGAGAAACTGCCCGCGAGTGAGGCGGACACCGAATAGCGACAGCGACCACAGCGCTACGAACAACGGTCCCGACGATTGCATCAGCAGCCCGTTCAGCGCTTCGGTGTATTGCATCGCGCTGTAGGACAGCACGTTGTTGAAGGCGAACCCCGTGGCCGAAAAGGTCAGGAGGATCGGCCAGTGCGCGCGCAGCGTCGGCCAGTCGCGTTTCAGATGCGGCCAGGAGAACGGCAGCAGCAACACGAAGGTTCCGCACCAGCGGATGCAGGACAGCGTGATCGGCGGCACGTGGCCGGCCACATAGCGCGCCAGCACCACGTTGCCCGCCCAGAACAGCGAGGTCAGGGTCAGCAGCAGATACGGCTGGTTGGCGAGCCACGCGACGGGCGAGGCGACAGATGCGGAGGGCTGTGACGCGGATGGGCTCATGGGCGTTGGCAGGCTTCACGTTGCGCCTGAATCGCCGTGCGGGACAAGTCCCGGGATCGCAGGGCTACAATGTCCTGACGGAGACACGGTGTGGAAGACGCAAGCGCTGCGGGAGATGTCGCCGATAACCGGTCAGGTAGCCTTCGGCTTGCGGCGGATCAGCCCGTAGTTGAAGACGGCGCCAAGGCCCATCAGCACCGCGGTGCCGAGAAACACCGCGCGCATGCCGATGTGACCTCCGACGAATCCGCCCAGCACGGGGCCTGCGACCTGTCCGACATATTGCGATGACGTTGCGTAGCCGAGCGCGGTGCCGACGGCGCCTTCCGGCACGTTGTGGCGGATGACGCTGATGATGCACGGCAGCAGACCGCCGAGCGCCAGCCCCATCAGGAAGCGCAGGCCGATCAGTTGCCATCCCTGGGTGACGAAGGCCTGCGGGATCAGCAATAACGCCGATACCAGGAGCGTGCCGACGATGACGGTCGGATGGCCGATGCGGTCGGCGAGCTTGCCGAGATATGACGCCGACAAAATGCTGCCGAGCGCGGCCGCCGCCATCACGATGCCGGCGACCATCGTCACCCGGCTCTGATCAGGAATGATCTGCGCGACATAGACCGTGATGATCGGCTCGATCGACATGTTGGCCAGCATCAGCAGCATGCCGGTCGCCAGCATCGCAACGACCGGACCCTTGTTCGGGATCGCGGACCAGCCGCCGCGCGCCGCCGCTTTCCGTACGGCCGCCGGCCGCCGCTCTTCTTTGATGAGGAACGTGGTGGCGAGAAAGGTCAGGAAGATCACGCCGCCCGCGAGCCAGAAGGTGGCGCGGATGCCGATCAGCGGCGGCAACGCGCCGCCGATCAGCGGGCCGACCAGATTGCCCGCCATGACCCCGGACGCCAGCGTGCCGAGCGCCCATCCGGATCGGCTTTTCGGCGTCTGCGCGGCGACCAGGATGGTCGATCCCGAGGAATAGCCGCCGGCAAAACCGACCAGCAGGCGCAGCGCCACGAGCTGCCAGACGTTCTGCGCCATGCCGATCAGCGACATCGCGATCGCCATGCCGAGGCTCGCGCGGATCAGCATCAGCTTGCGGCCGTAACGGTCGCCGAGCCGGCCCCACAGCGGCGCGACCAGCGCGGCGGCGAAAAACGTCGCGCCGTAGGCGATGCCGGACCACTGCACGATCGCCGCATGGTCGCTGACGCCGAGCTGCTCGACATAGAGCGGCAGGAACGGCAGCAGGAGGGTCATGGCGACGATGGTGGTGAACGAGCCGATCAGGCTCACCGCCAGGTTTTGCCGCCAGTAGGGGGTGCCGGAATCGTCGTCGACCGGTTCGGCCGTTCCGCCTGCCTCATGTGCCGATGCCATGCGATCGTTCCGCATCACTGCTTCCGCGCGGCGACGACCACGCCGACGATCACCAGCGCGAAACCGACGATGTGAAACGATTGCAGTTTCTCGCCGAGCAGGACGATGGCCATCACCGCGCCGAACACCGGCACGAGATGCAGGAACGGGGCGGAGCGATTGGCGCCGATCAAATGCACGCCGCGATTGTAGCAGAGGTAGGCCAGCGTCGAGGGAAACAGCACGACGTAGAACAGGACGAGCGCGTTCGGCGCCGTGAGTTGCATCAGCGGCTGCGTCAGCAGCTCCCAGATCAGGAACGGCACCAGAAAGGCCGCGCCGCTGCCGAAGGTGAAGGCGAGGAATGACAGGCCGTGGATTGCCGGCCGCTTCGCCGTCATGACCACGTAGAACCCGAAGATCATCAGCGCGACCACGAAGATGAGATCGCCGCGGTTGAAGCTGATGCTGCTCAGCGCGGTAAGGTCGCCGTGCAGCAGGATCACCGCCACGCCGCACATCGAGAGCGCGATGCCCGCGGCCTGCGCCCATGTCAGTCGGACGCCGAGCAGCAGCAGCGACCAGATCGCGACGAACAAGGGCCCGGCCGATTGCAGCAGCAGCACGTTCAGCGCCTGGGTGTATTCCAGCGCCCAGTATTGCATGGTGTTGAACATGCCGATGCCGACGACCGAAATCACGATCATCAGCCCGAGCTTTTTGCGGATGACCGGCCAGTCCCGCACCAGATGGGTCCACGCGAACGGCAGCACGATCAGGAACGCGCCGCTCCAGCGGATGAAGGCCAGCGTCACCGGGGGAATGTGCCCGGCGGCGAAACGGCCGACGATGGCGTTGCCGGCCCAGAATACCGCGGTCAGGCTCAGCAGCAGGTATGGCTGGTTGGCGAGCCAGTTGCTCGACACGGTGCTGCCGGGGTTATGATCGGTGATGCTCATCGCGGTTGCTCTCGTCACCGCGCGCATCGGCCCGATCGCGGGACCGGGCCGGTATGATCGCCCGGCCGTTTCAATGACACCGATTTGGGCCACGCATCAATCGGGGTGGACGCATTGCGACCATGCGCCGGCCCGTCCGGGCTTTCAGGCGACCAACGGCGCGACCACCGCGCCGAGCGCCTTGCACGCATCGTTGGGATCGAGGCGGATTTGCAGGCCGCGCTGGCCGCCGTTGAGATAGACAAGGGATTCCGTAAGCGCCGCTGCCTCGATCGCCGTCGGCACGCGCTTCTTCTGCCCGAACGGGCTGATGCCGCCGACATGGTAGCCGGTCAGCCGTTCGGCGCCGGCGGGCCGCATCATCTTCGCGCTCTTGCCGCCGAAGGCGTTCGCCAGCTTCTTCATGCTGACCTCGCAATCGGAGGGCACGACGACGCAGACCGGCTTGCCGTCAACTTCGGCCATCAGCGTCTTGAGCACGCGACGGGGCTCCGCACCGAGCGCGGCGGCGGCCTGCAGGCCGATGCTGTCGGCGTCGGGATCGTAGTCGTAAGCGTGCAGCGTGAAGGGCACGCCGAGTTGCGTCAGCGCCTGCGTCGCGCGCGTTGTTTTTGACATTGCGATCCGACCCTGATGTCATGCCGGAAAATCGGGACACGGCCGTTTTTGCCATGAAAGCGTCAGGCAGGAAATCCTGCGTATACGATCTGCGAGCCACGGGTAGAGCGTCGCATGAATAAGCCCGCACCCCAGAACGATCCCGGGCCGGACGGCAACCGGCGCGGCGCGCTGGCGGGACTTGTCATCGCCGCGGTGTTGCTGGTAGTCGGTCTCTGGCTGGCCCGTGAACTCAGGTCGGCGAGCCAGATCCAGGATTGCGTGATGTCGGGTCGCTCCAATTGCGAACCCATCGATGCGCCGCCGCGCTGACAACAGCTTCCCTGAGCGCGATTGAAGTCCCGCGGCTGGTCGAATAGCGCCGCGCGGACCCGTTGGCATCGCCCTCAGCGACAAGCGCGAAGCGCGGGGAATCGCGGCTGGATTCCTACTCCCCCTGCATTATCGCGTGGACTTCTTCCCGCAACGCGCGGCGCGACACGTCCTGCAAGTAGAACATGTGGCCGCCGGGATAGACCACGAGCTTGACGCGATCGCGCGAGCCGAATGTCGGCAACTGGTCGAGGCGAATCTTGTTGCCGAAATACGGCGTGGCGAGATCGAACAGTCCCTGGGCCACCAGTACTTTCATGGCAGGATCATTCGCGAGGATGTCGCGGATGTCGGAGACCGATTCCACGCCACGCCGGTCCTTGCCGAAATCCCAGTCGTGATTGACCGTCCGGCTCAGCAGTTCGTAGGAGCCGCCCTGCGGCCGCCAGTTCAGTTTGTGAGCATAGAGGTCGTAGGCCGCCGACGTCAGCGCGGATAGCAGCGGCGTCTCCGACGGATCCTCGAAATGGCCGGAGCTTGAATCCGGCCAGGGATCGAAGCCTAGCACCGATCCGTCGTAGCGGCCGGTCACCTTGCCGTTGGCGCGATCGAAGGCGCGGCGGAATTCGTCGATGTCGAAGCGGCCGGCGAGCCTGCGGCTCTCGGCGCGGTCGATGCCGGTCAGCGCCGCGAAGCGGTCGGCGAGACGCGTGGTAGCTTCCTTGTCGGCCTGGCCCTTCATCAGGTCGATGAGAAAATCGCCGCGCGCGTAGGTTTCGACGTCGGCCACGTCGGCGCGGGTCAGCGCATTGCCCTTTTCCTTGGCGCGCGCGATCGCGGCCATGGTCGGCAGGCTTGCCACGAATCGCGTCATGCCGGTGCCGATGACATCGCCGAAGTCGAGCGCCGGCGAGATCAGGACAAGTCCCTTGACGCCGATGCCCTGGCGCCGCTCGAGATTGCGGACGATCTTGGGGCCGCGAATGCCGCCATAGCTCTCGCCGGCGACGAAGATAGGCGACTGCAGACGATCGGCGTTCTCGAGCCAGCGGCGGATCACCAGCGCGATGGAGTCCACATCGCCGTCGACGGTGAGGAAGTGCTTCCTTGCCTCGTCGCCGGGCGCGACCATGCGGCTGTAGCCGGTGCCGAGCGGATCGATGTAGACGAGGTCGGTGAAGTCGAGCCAGGTATCGGCATTCGGCTCGAGGGTCGGCGAGGCCGACAGCCCGCCGTTCGCGTCCGTGTGGGTGGCGATGCGCCACGGGCCGTTGTCGCCGAGCTGCAGCCATGCGGACGATGCGCCGGGGCCGCCGTTGAACACGAAGGTCACCGGGCGGGTGCGCGGATCGGCGCCGTCGAGCTGATAGGCCGTCGTGACGATATCGGCTTGCGGCTCGCCCTTGCCGCTATAGATGCGGATCGCTCCCGTCTTTGCGGTGAAGGCCAGCGACCGGCTTGACAGCGCCAGCGTATGCTTGGTGGTCGACACCGGTGGCAGACGGAAATGGTCGACGTCCGGCGCGGCCGCAGGTCCGTGCGCGCCGGCTCCGCCCTTGGCGGCCCTGTCGGCGTGCGGGGGCGGCGCGGCATCGTCGGCGCGGACGGCGAAGGGAGCCAGCGGTGCCAGCAGGCCCGCGCAAAGCAGCAGGCGGCGGGCGATGGCTTGCGGTGGGGTCATGTCGGTCTCCTGCGGCGGGGCATCCACCAGAGTAGCAGCAACTTCGGCCGCATTTGCGGCAGGGGCGGCACCTCCGGCGGCGAATCAGATTTTTGGGGGATATCAATGGTTTAATTAATGTTTGGGACGTCCGAACCGGCCCTTTCCGGCTTGCGTCCCCAGCCCGCTTCCTTTATCCGGTGGAATGCCTCGCGCACGAGCGGCCCGATCCGTGTTGTCTGTCGTGTGGGCGCGCTTCAGATTGCAAGGATATCCCGCGAAATGGCCAACGTTGTCGTCGTCGGTGCCCAATGGGGCGACGAGGGAAAGGGCAAGATCGTTGACTGGCTGTCGGAGCAGGCCGACATCGTCGTCCGCTTCCAGGGCGGTCATAACGCCGGCCACACGCTCGTCATCAACGGCAACACCTACAAGCTGGCGCTGTTGCCCTCGGGCGTGGTGCGTCCGTCAAAGCTGTCGATCATCGGCAACGGCGTGGTGTTCGATCCGCAGGCCTTCGTCGACGAGGTCGAGAAGCTGAAGGGGCAGGGCGTCCAGGTCGGCCCCGATAACCTGCGCGTCGCCGAGAACGTCACGCTGATCCTGCCGCTGCACCGCGAACTGGATTCGCTGCGCGAGAACGCCAGCGCGGCCACCGCCATCGGCACCACCCAGCGCGGCATCGGTCCGGCCTACGAGGACAAGGTGGGCCGCCGCGCCATCCGCCTGATGGATCTCGCGGACCCCAAGACGCTGCCGCACAAGATCGAGCGGCTGCTCGCGCACCACAATGCGCTGCGCCGCGGGCTCGGCATCGCCGAGGTGGATGCCGACGCGCTTCTGAAGGCGCTCGCCGCAATTGCGCCGCGGGTGCTGCCCTATGCTGACAGCGTATGGAATCTGCTCGATCACAAGCGCCGCGAGGGCAAGCGTATCCTGTTCGAAGGCGCGCAGGGCGCGCTGCTCGACGTCGATCACGGCACCTATCCCTATGTCACCTCGTCGAACACCGTCGCCGCGCAGGCCGCGACCGGCACCGGCATGGGCCCGAGTTCGCTCGGCTACGTGCTCGGCATCTGCAAGGCCTACACCACCCGCGTCGGCCAGGGGCCGTTCCCGACCGAGCTCACCAACGAGATCGGCGAACTGATCGGCCGCCGCGGCAAGGAATTCGGTGTCAACACCGGACGCAAGCGGCGCACCGGCTGGTTCGATGCCATGCTGGTGCGGCAAACTGTCCGCACCTGCGGCATCCATGGCCTGGCGCTGACCAAGCTCGATATCCTCGACGGCTTCGACACCATCGAGGTCTGCACCGGCTACAAGCTCGACGGCAAGGAAATCGACCATCTTCCGGCGGGCGAGGGCGCGCAGGCGCGGATCGAGCCGATCTACGAGACCATCGAGGGCTGGAAGGAGCCGACCGCCAACGCGCGCTCCTGGGCCGACCTGCCGGCGCAGGCGATCAAATATGTCCGCCGCGTCGAGGAACTGGTCGGCTGCCCGATCGCGTTGTTGTCCACAAGTCCGGAGCGCGAGGACACGATTTTGGTCCAGAACCCGTTCGAGGCTTAACGGGATGTTACGGGAATGCATTCAAGGTTAAAGTTCGCGACATTGAAGAGATATGGCTGATTATTACCCGCTGATCGCGCGCGCCATCGCCGGCCTGGACCCCAGCGCCCCCGGCGAGCAGCGACGTGCGCTCTATGAGCGGGCGCGCTCGGCGCTGATCGCGCAGTTGCGCAGCGTCGATCCTCCCTTGAGCGAATCCGAGATCACCCGCGAGCGGCTGTCGCTGGAAGAAGCCGTCCGCAAGGTCGAATCCGAGGCGGCACAGCGCGCCCGCGAGGCCACCCGCGGCAGCGGCGGCTCGCGATCGGGCGATGCCTTTCGCGCCTCGACCCGCGCCGCCGCGAAATCCGGAGAGGGCGCAGGCCCATCCGGTCCGGCGACGCCGGCGATCCGTCCGCGCCCCGCGACCCCGCGCAACCTGCGCGCCGATTCGCAAGATGCGGCTCCGCGCGCTCCGGCGCCCCCGCCGCACGAACAATCCGCGCCGCCGCCGCGTAACGATCGCGCGGGCCAGCGTCCGCCGCCGCCCGCACCGCCTCCCGCCATGCGCGGCTTCCGCGACGTTACCGCCGATGTCGACGATCTCGGCCGCGCCGCCGCGCAGGCCAGCCGCTCGGCCCGCCGCACCTATGCCAACGTGCCGTCGCCCTCGCCGGAGTTCGACCGGCTCGAGCCGAGCCTGGAAGACCGCGGCGCTGACGTTCCCTATTCCTACGACGAGTCCCCGGACGAGGGCGGCGGCTATCGCCAGCCGCCGCCCGCGCCGCGCCCGCGCACCCAGCGCGACAAGCCGAAACGCGTTTCCGGCGGCATGTTCCCTTTCAAGAGCGCGATCGCGGTCGGCCTTGTGCTGATCCTCGCCGGCGCCGGCATCGTCTGGGGGCCGAAGGCGGTCGCCACGTTGCGCGGCCTGTTCGGCAAGACCGCGCCGACCCAGACCGTCCAGGCGCCGAAGGACACTACCACGCCTGGACAGAAGCCCAAGATCACCGACCGGGTCGGCCAGCCGTCGTCGGAGACCGTCGCGCCGGTGGCGCAACGCGTCGTGCTCTATGACGAGGATCCGTCCGATCCCAAGGGCAAGCAATATGTCGGCACGGTGGTCTGGCGCACCGAACAGGTGAAGAGCGGCAACGACAAGCCCCCGGAGATCGCGGTGCGCGCCGACATCGACATCCCCGAGCGGCAGTTCAAGATGACGATGTCGTTCCGCCGCAACACCGATACGTCGCTGCCGGCGAGCCACACCGCCGAGATCACCTTCATCCTGCCGCAGAACTTCGACATGGGCGGCGTCGCCAACGTGCCGGGCATCCTGATGAAGTCCAACGAGCAGGCGCGCGGCACGCCGCTGGCGGGGCTCGCGGTGAAGGTCACCGACGGCTTCTTCCTGGTCGGCCTGTCGAATGTCGAGGCCGACCGCTCGCGCAACATCCAGCTCCTCAAGGAGCGCTCGTGGTTCGACGTGCCGATCGTCTACACCAACCAGCGCCGCGCCATCATCGCGATCGAGAAGGGCGCCCCCGGCGAGCGCGCGTTCAACGAGGCCTTCACCGCCTGGGGCGAGTAGGAGACGTCACCCTGAGGAGCCACGAAGCGGCGTCTCGAAGGGTGCGATTCTTCTGATTGTGTTGTCATCCTTCGAGGCTCGCTACCCGCTCGCACCTCAGGATGACGCCGACCCCGTCCGCTTGCTTTGCAGCGCCAGCGCCACGCCGGCCAGCGTGAAGGCGCCTGCCGCGATCACGCGCCAGCCGAGCGGATCGCCGAGAACGATGGCGCCGGCGGCGACGCCCATGATCGGCACCGTCAGCGTGCCCATCGCCGCGGTCGAGGCCGGCAGTCGTTTCAGCGCCGCGAACCAGGCGAGGTAGCACACGCCCATCGGCACGAGCGCCATGTAGACCAGATCGGCGAAGCCGAGCGCGCTCAGCGCGCCCATGTCCGGCCGCTCGAAGATCCAGCCCAAAATCACCATGGGCAGGCAGCCGAGCCCGGCCTGCCACGCCACCGCGCTGACCGGCGGCATCGGCAGCGGGCCTCGCGCCATCACGCTGCCGAGCGCGAACAGCATCGCGGAGGCGAGCGCCAGCGCCATGCCGGCGAGCTTGTCGGCGCCGAACGCGAAGCCGTGGCCGCCGAACAGGATCGCCATGCCGAGCACGCCGAGCACCACCGAGGCGACATCGCGAAGCGTCGGGCGCGCGCCGCGCAGCGGCCACGCGAACAGCATCGCCCAGATCGGCATGGTGTAGACCAGCAGCGCCGCCTCGCTGATCGAGAGATGCTTCATCGCCATGGTGCCGAACCCCATCCAGGCGAAAACGTTCGTGAACGAGGCGAACAGCAGCGCCGCGCCGCTGCCGCGCGGTACTTTCAGGCTTTCGCGGCGCGCGAGCGCGATCACGGCGAGGATGACGGCGGCGGCGACGCCCGCGACGCCGCGCGAGAACAGCGGCGGCCATTCGCGCAGCAGGATCTTGATCGCGGGCCAGTTCAGGGCCCAGCCGATCGAGGTGATCGCAAGGAACAGGAAACCATGCCATCGAACATGGGCATGGGCGAGGGAGGGAGTCGACATCTGCCGGAACCCTCGCACGAAGCAAGGTGTCGCGACAATCGCCGTCTCAGGGAATCCGCAGAATGCCGGCCATGCATGCTGCTGTCGCGTGCAAGAAAACTGGCGCGCAATGTCGGGATCAGCCGGTCCGACTCGTTTCCGCGCCGCAGGCCGGGCGGCGGGACGGCATCATTTGCGCCTTATGCCTGTGGTGGTTGTGGCGCGACCATCCGGTCGTGGCGGCGCGCATGTCGCGCCTTGATGCGGTAGTCGCTTTCGAGGTGATGCAGCATGTCGCGCATCTCGGCGTCGGATTCCTCATGTGCGAGGCGGCGGCAGGTCTCGGCACGTTCGATCAGATAGCTCTCTGACATCGCGCATCTCCGTCAATCGAAACGTCCCCAAGATATCGATCTTGGCACGCGTTCCTGGCGAAGATTTGGCAAATTGCGCCGGATGCGAGCGACAGCTCTGCATCGGGTTCATGGCTGGAGAGTGCCATTTGGCCGGATTTGTCATGGCCGGACTTGTTCCGGCCATCCACGTCTTGAGAACTGCGAGGGCTTGAAGACGTGAATGCCCGGCTTTACGTCGGGCATCACGAAAGCACGAAAACGGGTCCCGGGCGCCGCAAAACTACGCCGCGCCTTTTTGACCGGCGCGCACGGCGATGCTCATCAGGTGATGCGCGTCGGTGACGCCATCGGCTGCGGTCCGCACGATGGTTTCGGCCATCTTCGCCTTCGTCGCCGGCGTGCGATACTCCGGCCCGATCTGCTCGACCGCGATGTCGAGCAACTCGCGCAGCGTGGCGACGTAGTTGGCATCGAATTTCTGCGGCGGAACCTGGCTCATGTGTCACTCCCCTTTGGCGTTCAGCATGGCGGGAAGAGTGACGGCGCAATGGGGCGGAGTTGAGTCGCGGTCGGGGAGATGTCGGGGCGGGGCGAGGGCGCGATGCCAAGGGAGTTAACGGGCGAGGGCTGTTGATGACAAGCGTGTCAACGCGTGTGTTGCGAAACCGTCATGCGGAAACGGCTTTCTTTGCCGTTCCACGTGGCGAATCGCGATACGTCTTTCCGGGTCGACACATGACTGCTTGCCGATCGAGGAACGACTCATGATGGAACGCGGGATCAGGATCATTCCCCAGAGAACGCCGGAATCGGCGGCGATGGTGGCCAGCGTCAAGCGGGCGATGGCGATCACGCCCGTTCTCAACCGGCTGACCTTCGCCGATGCGGACGACATCCGCGCCGTGTTCAGCGAACTGACCGGCAGCAAGGTGGACGAGACGTTTTCGCTGATCCCGCCCTTCTACACGACAGGCGGCGAGAACATCCGCGTCGGGCGCAACGTCTTCATCAACCAGAATTGCACCATGTACGATCTCGGCGGCATCGACATCGGTGACGATGTGATGATCGGGCCGAATGTCAGCATCATCACGTCAGGTCATCCCGTCGAGCCGTCCCGGCGGCGTGATGGGGTGATCGCGAAGCCGATCGCGATCGGACGAAACGTCTGGATCGCGGCCGGAGTCACGATCATCGGCGGCGTGACGGTGGGAAAGAACGCGGTGGTGGCCGCCGGGTCGGTGGTCACCCGCGATGTTCCGCCGAACACGCTGGTCGGCGGAAATCCGGCGCGGGTGATCCGTTCGATTGATGGTTAGGGACCGCCAGGCGAGATCACGCGGCGCGCGCAGCGTCGCGACATCGGGGGCGTCGAATCTCTGCGGCGAATCCGGCTCGGATTCCCCGTGACGCCGCGTGCGGCGCGGAGCGCATGACAATGCCGGCGACGGGCGACCGCATGACGCGCTTGCGCTCGCGGGCGAAAGGCCCCACATGAGCGGCATGTCGACGGATGACTTTTACTCCCGCAGCGCGACCCGTCCCCGGCGGCCGGCGGCGCGTGCCAAGGTGATCGATCAGGACGGACGTGAAATTCCGGCGGATCAGCTCGGCGGCGCGGGCGGGTTCGGAGGCGAGGCGTTTCAGCAAGGACCGATCGGATTCGATTTCAGCACGGCTTTCCGCCCGTTGACGCGCGAGCAGCGGGTAGCGCGGCTCGAGGCGCTGGCGAAGCTGCTCGATGTTGCCTTCGTGATGCCCGGCACCAATATCCGTTACGGCATCGACGGTCTGATCGGACTCATTCCGGTCGTCGGCGACATCATCACGACGGCCATCCAGTTGTGGCTGGTGCGCGAGGCGCGGGCGCTCGGCGCGCCCTGGCATGTCACGGCGCGGATGCTCGGCAATGTCGCGCTGGACGGCGTGATCGGCGTGGTGCCGCTCGTCGGCGACGCCTTCGACGTCATGTTCCGCGCCAACATCCGTAACGTGCGGCTGCTGCGGCGGTGGCTCGACCGGCAGCCGCGCTAGCGGTCATGCCGCGAAACGCGATTTATGCGGCGTCCTTGGATGCGGTCGCGCTGGCGGGAGCCGGCTGCGGCCGGCGGCGCGGCAGCGGGAACTCCTGGCTTTCGTACAGCGAGCGAATGCCGTTCTGGTCGAAACGCGCTTCATCGACCTGGAGGTAGGCGCCGTTCAAAAGATCCGCAGGCATGTCTTCGATCGCGAACCGCACCGCATCGGCGGCGGTGTCGAAGCGGCGATAGGCAAATCCGGAACGCTTCTTCTTGCGGATCGCTGCGGGAAACAGTTCGGCGGACTTCTTGAAGCTGAATGCCATGGCTACCTCTACAATGGACGCTACGGAAATGATCCACGCCGCGATCGCTGGCCGTTCGGCCATCGCATTGGGGTACGGCATGTCTGTGATGATCCCAATATAGGTGTGCAATGCGGAAATTGCGACCCTTTCGAGCCGGCATGATGAATTCGCACATTGTTTGCATGCGTGCGAATTACTTCATATATTTCAACAGGATGGGTTTCCGGGAGGGCTGGGCGGCCGGTTCCGTCGATAAATCGGGCGGTCGGCCTCAGTTTCTGGCGTTTTCAGTGGCCATGGGCACCACTTTCAGCGGAGAGATATAGGGTTCGACGCGCAGCGAATTGCCGGCGAGCAGGCCGATCTTGCGCAGCGGGGCCTCTTCGAGCGCACCGGCTTCGGCGCGTCGCACGCCATATTCCCACACGCTCATCGAGCCCTTGGCCGCCAATTCCCGGGCGATGCCGCCTGCATCATGGCCTGCGATGTGCGCCAAGTCGTCCTCGCTGAGGCCGATCACGATTTCATCCCTGGTTGTGATCACCTTGAACAGCGAGACCTTGTCGGTTGCGAGCGCAGGAAGGTTGAACACGCTTTCGGCGATCAACCCTGCGAGTCCGATGCCCAGCACGAGGCGGTTGGAAGTCCGAGACATGACGAGTCTTTCAATCGTTTCTTATTGACGCATGAGAAGCGTGATCACGCGCGGAGACGGCAACGCCCCGCGCAGCCGATGGTTGCGCGGGGCGAATGTCCGGTTCGAGATGAGCGAGCTAGTTATTTCGGCTCGAGTTTCAAGGCCGCCGAATTGATGCAATAGCGCAGGCCGGTCGGTCCGGGACCGTCGTTGAAGACATGGCCAAGGTGGCCCTCACATTTCGAACACAACACCTCGGTGCGAATCATGCCGTGACTGACATCGCGCTCCTCGTCGACGTGGCTGGCGACGGCTGGCGCCGTGAAACTCGGCCAGCCGCAGCCGGAATCGAACTTGGCATCGGATTCGAACAACACCTGCCCGCAGCCTGCGCAAACATAAGTGCCCGGCCGATGCTCATCTTCGTATTCGCCGGAGAACGGCCGCTCGGTCGCCTTTTCCCGCAGCACGGCGTACTGCATCGGCGTCAACTCCTTGCGCCATTCGCTGTCGCTTTTGGTCACCTTTCCCGGCGGTGTCTTGGTGTCGGACATCGATCCTCCATACGAATGCAACCGCCTCAATTGGTCGCCTTTGCGTCGCGGACCAAGGTCGGCTTCTCGATATAGCTCTGCGCGAAAATCTTCTTCAGGTTCTCGATTTTCGGAATGTCGTTATAGGCAATATAGGGCTGATTTGGGTGCAATGTCAGGTAGTCCTGATGATAGGCCTCGGCCGGGAAGAAGCCCTGCAGCATGGCGACTTTGGTGACGATGGGCTTACGGTAGACCTTGGCCGCGTCGAGCTGGGCGATATAGGCATCCGCGACCCTCTTCTGCTCCTCGGTGGTGGCGAAGATTTCCGAGCGATATTGCGTTCCGGTGTCGGGGCCCTGATGGTTGAGCTGGGTCGGATCATGCGCCACGGAAAAATAGATCTGCAGGATCTTGCCATAGCTGATCCGCTTCGGGTCGTACTTGATCTGAACCGATTCCGCGTGCCCGGTCGTTCCGGTGCTGACCATCTCGTACGCGGCGGTGGACTTGTTGCCGCCGGCATAGCCAGAGACGGCGCTGACCACGCCCGCCGTGTGCTGGAACACGCCTTGAACGCCCCAGAAGCAACCGCCGGCGAGCACGACCGTCTGGAGGCCGTTCGAGGCCTTTGCATCCAGCGCCGGCGGCGGAATAACGACGGCGTCTTCCGATGCGCGCAGCGGCGCGGCGAGAAACCACGCGACCGCGCCGAACGCGGCGGCGCCGAGGGCAAGACGGCTGAACGGGGAGCGGACCATGGACCTGTTCCTTCGATGGATCGGTTGGCGTGGGCGGCCGGCCTCGCCCGAATGTAGCGATGCCGCGCCGCCGTCCCAAGATGCGGGCGTCCCAAGATACGGGCGGTTCGCCGGCTTGTTACGCGGGCCAGGGGATCACGCTTGCGTGACATGGCGCCGGGTTGGGCGTCATCTGAAGCGCGGCTTGCGTGCGTCGGCGCGGCGGAAACGAACACCGTCGCCAAGTCGCGTCGCGACATAGCCCGCCTCGATGCAGGCCTCGCGCTGCGGCATCCGCTCGTCGGGCGCGCGGGTCGTATCCCACCAGGAAGCACGTTGGGCCGCGCGCGGGAGAGCATCGTCGATGATCTCCTCGATCTGTTCGAACGAGAGGATGAACTCGACCTGCGTTTGTTGCTTCAGGTAGTCGCGCAACGCGTCGTAATCCGGCACGGCCTCTACTTCTTCTCGAGGTATTTCTTCATCTCGGCGCGCAGGCCGTCGCGCAGATCGGCGCGCGCCATGCCGAAGGCGATATTGGCGCGCAGGAAGCCGGCGCGCGAGCCGCAATCGTGACGCTCGCCGACAAATTCAAGGCCGTAGAATTTTTGCGACCTGGACAGTCCGATCATGGCGTCGGTGAGCTGGATTTCGCCACCCGCGCCGCGTTCCTGCGTTTCGAGAATCTTGAAGATTTCGGGTTGCAGGATGTAGCGCCCGGTGAGCGAGAGGTTGGATGGCGCGGTGCCCTTCGGGGGCTTCTCGACCATGCCGTCGATTTCGAAGACGTTGCCGTCGCGTTTCCCGACGCCGCAAATGCCATAGTTGTGCGTCATGTCGTCGGGTACCGCTTCGACGGCGACGATGTTCGATTTCGGTCCGAGTTTCTCCGCGGCCTGAATCATCTGCTTGAGACAGCCCGGCGCGTTCAGCACGAGTTCGTCCGGCAGGAGGACTGCGAACGGCTCGTCTCCGACGATGTCGCGTGCGCACCAGACAGCGTGGCCGAGGCCGAGCGGAGCCTGCTGGCGCGTGAAACTCATGGCGCCGGCTTCCGGCTGGAATTGTGCCAGAAGCTCGATCTCCGCCTTCTTGCCGCGGCTCCTGAGCGTTTCGTCGAGTTCGAACTGACGGTCGAAATGATCCTCGATCGCGCCCTTGTTGCGGCCGGTGACGAACACGAAATGCTCGATGCCCGCTTCGCGTGCCTCGTCGACCACGTACTGGATCAGCGGGCGATCGACGATCGTCAGCATTTCCTTCGGCATGGCCTTGGTGGCGGGAAGAACGCGCGTGCCGAGGCCGGCGACCGGAAAAACGGCTTTGCGGATTGTCATTGTCATGGGGATGCTGCGGAGCTCTTTGATGTGGTCAGTTGAGCGTTGTTAGCCGGTTTGCGGGCCGGAACAAAGGCGGATGTGTGGTGACGCGCCGCACCGCGTCAGGCCGTACCGGAGCACGAGACCTGCTCCCATGCGTGGCCAGCGGGGCGCAATTGCCTTGATTTCGGCCTGGAAAATGCGCTGTCGTTAAGCGGATGGAAACCGTGACAAGGCCTCCTGAAGAGGCAATCATGTCGTCGGGCGGGTTCGAAATGGCTCTGGTGAAGCGGGCAACGGTTCATGGCATTCAGCTTGCGGCGGCGCTGACGGCGCTTGCGCTGTCGTGCCCGGCTGCCGCGCAGTCGTCAGGCGGCATTCAGGGTTTTCTGGACAACCTGTTCACCGGCTCGATCACGCGCAGCAGCCAGGCCATACCCGCGCAGCGCGCGCCGGCGCAGATGCAGGTTCCGGTGTCATTGCCGCCGGGCAATTCCGCCGCGATCCCATGGAGCGGCGAAGACGGGGCGTCGGGTCATCCCTTGATGACCGCGGCTGCGATCCGCGCGGCGGCGGCAAACTTCCCGAACTGCATCGCGGGCATGTGGCCTGATGCCGCACGCCGTCACGTCACGCGCGAGAATTTCGAGCAGTTCACGGCGGGTCTGTCTCCGGACCTGCACATCATGGATCTGATGGACTCGCAGCCGGAGTTCACCAAGGCGATCTGGGACTATCTGGATATCCTTGTCAGCGACGCGCGGCTGGCGCGGGGGCGCGAAATCCTGGCGATGTACAAGCCGCAATTCGACGCAGTCGAAAAAGCCTATGGCGTCGATCGCTACGCCATCGCCGCGATCTGGGGAATCGAGTCGAACTACTCGACCCAGATCGGCGACCGCAGCGTGCTGCAGTCGACCGGGACGCTTGCCTGCATCGGGCGGCGACAAGCCTATTTCCGCGATGAATTCCTTTCCGCGCTTGAAATCCTCAATCGCGGCGATCTTCGGCCCGACGAGATGCGCGGCTCATGGGCCGGGGCGTTCGGCCCGACCCAGTTCATGCCGACGGCATTCAAGCGTTACGCGGTCGATGGTGACGGTGACGGACGCCGCGACGTCGTCAGCGATCCCGCCGACCTGATCGCGTCCACCGCGAACAATCTGAAGAAGGATGGCTGGCGGACCGGTCAGACCTGGGGCTACGAGGTCGTCGTGCCCAGGGGCTTCAATTACATGCTGGCCGACCGGACCAAGGGGATGACCATCGCCCAGTGGCAGCGCCTCGGAATCCAGCGTGCGGGCAACAAGGCATTCCCGCATCCCGCCGAGAAAGCCTATCTGCTGGCGCCCGCCGGCGCAGAGGGTCCGGGCTTCCTGATGCTGCAGAACTTCCGGGTCTTCATGAAATACAACCCGGCCGAGGCCTATGCGCTGGCCATCGGCCATTTTGCCGACCGGCTGCGCGGCGGTCAGCCGTTTATCCAGCCCTGGCCGCGCCAGGAGCGGGTCTTGTCGCGAGCAGAGCGGCTTGAACTGCAGCAGATCCTGGCCGCGCGGGGGTTCTATCGGGGCACTCCGGATGGCCAGTTCGGCGGCATGACCCGGGAAGCCTTGCGTGGTTTTCAGGCGTCGGTCGGCATGCCGGCGGACGGCTTCGCCTCCGCCGAGGTGCTGGACCGGCTGCGGCAGCGGTAAAATTCTCCGGAACGGCCGATAACGACGTTCCGGACTTGCCCTTGACGCTCGGCGGGATACCCGGCTTATGCGCGGGAATATGCCTGCTTGCGGCCCGATTCCGCTGGTATGGCAATGGCCAACGTTCCCTTGCGATCGATTGCATGTCCCGACGGAGATCATTGCTGCGTGTTTTGACCGAGGCTGGCCCGCGGATGGTGCTGGTCGTCGCGGTCGCGCTGCTGGTCGGGTTGGCGGGGCCGGCCTCGGCGCAGTTTTTCAATTTCGGATTCCAGCAGCGCCCGGCGCCGATGCATCGCGGAGGCGGCGGCTGGTTCGGCCGCGACAACCCGTTCTTTGCGCCGTTTCAGCAGACGCCGCCACCGGCTCCGAAACGTCCGCCCGAGAATTACTCGCACGCGCCTCCGCCTGAAAAGCGCGACACCGCGGCGGAACGCAATGTGCTGGTGCTCGGCGATGCCATGGCCGACTGGCTCGGTTATGGGCTCGAGGACGCGCTCACCGAAACGCCGGACATGGGCGTGATCCGCAAGTTCAGGACCGTCTCAGGCCTGATCCAGTATCAACCCAGGGGCGAGCCCGCCGATTGGGTGGCGGCCGCCAAGGCCATCCTTCCGGCTGAAAAGCCGGCCGCCATCGTAGTGATGCTCGGGCTTCACGACCGCATTCCGATCCGTGAGCCGGCGCCCGAAAAGGACGGCAAGAAGGCGGACAAGGACAAGACCGACGCCGCCAAGTCAGCCGAGGACGACAAGCCGAGTGAGTCCGAGCCTGTCGACGATGAGGCCGATGGCGACCAGCCGGCGATCATGGCGCCGGAGAAGAGCGCGCGGTCGCGCAACGGGATCGCACAGTTCCGCAGCGATCGCTGGGTCGAGCTCTACAACAAGAAGATCGACGAGATGATCGCGGTACTCAAGTCGAAGGGCGTGCCCGTTCTGTGGGTTGGCCTTCCCGCCGTGCGCGGCGCGAAATCGACCTCCGACATGCTCTTCCTCGATTCGCTTTATCGCGACGCCGCAGGCAAGGCGGGCATTACCTATGTCGACATCTGGGATGGTTTCGTCGACGACAACGGCCGCTACATCCAGCAAGGGCCGGACTTTGAAGGTCAGATCCGCCGGTTGCGTTCCTACGACGGCGTGTTCTTCACTAAGGCCGGCGCCCGCAAGCTCGCTCATTACGTCGAACGTGAGATCACGCGCGTGCTCGCATCGCGCTCGGCCCCGATCACCCTGCCGTCGGAGCCCGCGCCCGAGACGGAGGCCAAGCCGGGGCAGCCCGCGCCGCGTCCGCTGTACGGTCCGATCGTGCCGCTGGTGGCCTCGTCGGTCGGCACCGATCAACTGCTCGGCGGCGCCGGGGCACGTCCGGCAGCGGTCGATGCGCTGGTGGCGCGTACGCTGGTGAAAGGCGAGCCGTTGTCGGCGCCTCCGGGCCGGGCCGACGATTTCGTGTGGCCGCGCCGCGCGATCGGAAACGAACCTGCGCCCGTGGGCGAACCCGCCGTCGCGACCACAGCCCCCGACCATCCGCCCGCTGCGGTGGCTCCGCCAAAGCCGAAAAAGCCGCGCGCGCCGCACCAGGCCGAAGAGACCGCGCAGCAGGGCGGAGCCTTCGGTTATCGTAGCGCGCCGCCGCCGCAACAGCAGCGCCAGCATCCGGCGGCGCCGCGGCCGCCCGCCGACTTTGGCTTTTCGCCGGGCGGCTTCTTCTCGGGCCTTTTCTCGCGCTGATCAATTCGCCTTAAAGCGCTTCACAAAATTGATTGGACGCATCTCGATTATTCGTCATTGCCGGGCATAGCCGTTCGAGGAACGGCGCGTCGCTTCGCTCGCCCATGACCCGGCAATCAATCTTCAAATGAAGATGGATGCGCGGGTCGCAGGCGCGGGAGATGCCGCTTCGCGCCCATGCCCGCGCGTGATGCCCTTACCCGGATCGATTCCGTGTCACCGAGAACGGCTCTAGTAAGGCCATCGACGCCTGCGCGGCGGCGGGCGCCGCATCAACATGCCGAGCGCGAAACCGATGCCGCCCGCAAGCAGAAGCGCGCCGAGCGGATTGTCGCTCACCTGCCGCGCCACAGCCCTTGCGCCCTGCTGATAAGTGTCGCTTCCGGTTTCGTAGGCGTCTCTTGCCAACGATGCGGCGGCGTCGCCCGCATCCCGCACGGCATCCTTGGCCTGGCCATAGAGATTCTGCACGGTGCCCGCGGCTTCCCGCGCGCGGCCTGAGGCGCTCATCTTCGCATTGTCGGCGATGTCGCCGGCCGCCCCTTCGACTTTCCCGGCAATATCCCGGGCTGCGCCGGCGATCCGATCCTTGTCCATTGCATGTGCTCCGCAAGATTTCTCGCGCCGATGTAACCGGCGGACCGGAGCGAAGTTCCCGGCTGCGTCTGCGCGCCGCGCCGCTACAGGATCAATCCGCCGTCGACCACGAGGGTGTGACCGACCACGTAGGACGACAAAGGAGAGGCGAGAAACAGCGCGGCGCCCGCCATGTCCTGCGGCGTGCCAAGCCGCTTCGCAGGGATATTTGCGATCGCGCCCGCGAGCCGCTTCGGGTTTTCAGTGGTGACCTTCGTCATCTTGGTGTCGACGAGGCCCGGCGCGATGCCGTTGACGCGAACGCCGTCCTCGGCCCAAGCCTGCGCCAGCGTGCGCGTCAGCCCGACCGCGCCGGTTTTCGAGGCGTTGTAGGCGGGATTGCCCTTGGTCGCGTGATAGGCCGCCGTCGAGCTGACGATGACCAGCGTGCCCTTGCTCGCGCGCAGCATCGCGTGAAATTTCGTGGCGCACGCCATCAGGCTCATCAGGTTGACTTCCATCACCTTGCGAAAGCCGTCCATTGTGAATTCGCCGCGGCGGTAGATCACTGCGCCCTGCGCCAGCACGAGGCCGTCCAGCGTGTCGAACGATGGGCGGAACGCCTCGATCGCATCGCCGCGGCCGACATCGAGTTGCGCATAGTGCAGGCCGGTGAGATCCGAGCCATCGGCTGCCGAGTAATCGGAAGCGCTAGCCCGCGTGCCGCAGACGTGGACGGTCGCGCCGCGGGTGCGGAAGGCCTGAGCGATGCCGTTGCCGATGCCGCTGGAGCCGCCCACGATCAGCATCCGCTTTCCGGTGAAATCGAGGTCGTTCATTGGCGCGCTCCTGATGTTGGTTGACCCATTTGGACGGCGGTGCCAGCCTTAAGTCAATCGCGCGGGCTGCATCGCGCGAACCAAAACAAGCATAGCGAGGAAGCCGATGTCCGATTTCAAGCAACTCAGCCGTTCGGTGGCCGGACTGACCGTGCTGGTCACGGGCGCCGCGAGCGGGATGGGCCGCGCGACCGCGCAGGTGTTCGCCGCGGAGGGCGCCAGGGTTGCAGTGACGGATTTTTCGGACCATGGCGCGCGGGCAGTCGCTGACGCGATCACCGCGAGCGGCGGCACCGCAAAAGCATGGGCACTCGACGTTGCGGACCCGCAAGCCATCACGCGCGTGGTGGATGAGGTCGCGGCGCATTTCGGCGCCCTCGACTTCGTCGTCAACAATGCTGGCATCTCGGTGCGGCTCGCGATCGACGATGACGGCTACGACGAGGCCTGGAGCCGGGCGATCGCGGTGATGCTGACGGCGCATCCGCGCGTCATCCGCGCCGCGCTGCCTTATCTGCGGCAATCGAAATGCCCGCGCATCGTCAACATCGCCTCCACCGAGGCGCTCGGCGCGACCGCGCTGCACAGCCCTTACTCGGCGGCGAAGGCCGGCGTCACCGGGCTGACGCGCTCGCTGGCGGTGGAACTCGGACGTGACGGCATTACTGTGAATTGCATCTGTCCGGGGCCGATCACGACCGGCATGACCGCGCGCATCAGCGACGAGCACAAGGCGATCTATGCAAAGCGCCGCACTGCGCTCAATCGCTATGGCGATCCCGAGGAGGTCGCGCACATGACGCTGAGCCTGTGCCTGCCGGCGGCCTCGTTTCTCACCGGCACCGTGATTCCGGTCGATGGCGGGCTGATGGCGCGGAACGCATAGCCGCATCGCGTGGGCTCGATTGACAAGGCGCTTTGCAGGAGTAGCCTTTTCGCAAAACAGCAACGGACGAGGAATCGCCATGGCGCCCAGCATTCGGAAGTTGCATCCGCATTTCGTCGGCGAGGTCTCCGGCATCGACCTGCGCAAGCCGCTGACGCCGGACGAGGCGCGCACCATCGAATCCTGGATAGACGAGTATGCGGTGCTGGTCTTTCACGGCCAGGACATCACCGACGAGCAGCAACTCGCCTTCGCGCGGAATTTCGGCGAGCGGGAAAACGCGCGCGGCGGCACCGTGACCAAGAAGGCGGATTATCGCCTGACCTCCGGCCTCAACGATGTCTCCAACCTCGGCAAGGACGGCAAGCCGTTGCCGCGGGACCACCGCACCCATCTCTTCAACCTCGGCAACTGCCTGTGGCATTCCGACAGCTCGTTCCGGCCGATCCCGGCGAAATTCTCGCTGCTGTCGGCGCGGGTGGTGAACCCGAAGGGCGGCAACACCGAGTTCGCCGACATGCGCGCGGCCTATGACGCGCTCGACGCCGACACCAAGGCCGAGATCGCCGACATGATCTGCGAGCACTCGCTGATGTATTCGCGCGGCTCGCTCGGCTTCCTCGACTATTCCGACGAGGAGAAGGAGATGTTCAAGCCGGTGCTGCAGCGCCTCGTGCGCACCCATCCGGTGCATGGGCGCAAGTCGCTGTACCTGTCGTCGCATGCGGGTGCGATCCAGGGCATGAGCGTGCCGGAAGCCCGCGTGCTGCTACGCGACCTGACCGAGCACGCGACGCAGCCGGAGTTCGTCTACGTGCACAAATGGAGCCTGCATGACCTCGTGATGTGGGACAACCGCCAGACCGTGCATCGCGTGCGGCGCTATGACCAGTCGCAGCCGCGCGACATGCGCCGCGCCACCGTCGCCGGCACCGAGCCCACGGTGCAGCAGCAGGCCGCGGAGTAGGCACGCTTTTGTTCTTGGTCGCGGGCAATTTGCCCTTCGTCATGGCCGGACTTGTTCCGGCCATCCACGTTTTCACGCCGGTTTCGTCATCCTGGGGTGCGAGCTCAACTGCGCACGGTGTTGCGAGGCACTTGGGCAAAGACACAAGTATCTCGAATGATTCCCTGCGGATTACGGCAATCGTTCTTGAGGGTACCCTCCAGGACGAAACCAGCCCGCTCTGCCACCGCACATGATCGCAGATTTTTGGCATCGCAGCGGATTTCAACTCGCACAAGACCAAGAGACCAAGCAAATTCGGTCAGTGCGGATACAGCCTCGCTGATATAACCGCGCCCGACCTTGTCGGTGGCGCACCAGTAGCCGATCTCGCCTCGGGGAACTGACCAGTCAAATCGGAAAAGCGAGCAATTCCCAATGAAAGTACCAGCGCCTTTCTCAAAAATTGAGAAACGAAATTCGGTGCGATTTTCGAGGGCGGCTTCCCGGTCATCGATTTGCGCGAGTGTCTCTTGGAGAGTGGGCCGTGTTCCTTGCGCCCACTCCATCCAACGTGAGAGTTCGGCCCAGCTCGCAAGAATGGCGGCATTTACTGCGTGTGCGTCGTCAGCCACGGCGCCACGGAGATGCAGGCGCTCAGTGCGCAGATTGCGCGAGATAGGGGCTTTCGCATCCGAGTTCAAACTCTTGTCCCTCTTTCAGAGTCGGATTTCGGCAATGCTACCGGCGAGCCACTAAACTGCAAGGGCATCGGCGAAGGCCGGAATCAGCTTCTCTTCACTCCCCCAACTGCGCCTTGTAGTCGTCAAGCACCCCCTGCACCCGGTAGCAGCTTGCAAGGTCGGGCGTGAAGGGGAACCACTTGTTCTCGGTGTCGACGAACACTTGCTTGTCCTTCTGGCCGCGCGCCCGGCCCGCGGCCATGTTGGCCTTGTCGGATGTCGTGAGGTAGGGATCGAGCGTCTTCAGGAGTTCGTCGGTCTGGCCGGGCGTGATCAGGTTCTCTGCCTCGCATTGCAAGGCGGCGGCGAAGAACGAGCCGGCGCTGATTGCGACCTTGCGCGACATCGCATGCGCCGACAGCGGCGCGATGACGGCCAGCAACAAGAGTCCCCAACGTGATGCCGTCACTGTTTCGCTGTCCCCACCGTCGGGAACGACAGTAACGCGACCGGCGTGGCGATCAATTCACAGATTGTCTCGCTGTGGACGGAGAGCCGTCATGGCCGGGCTTGTTCCGGCCATCCGCGTCTTCGATGTTTTGCGGCTCAAAGACAGGGATGCCCGACATAAAGCCGGGCATGACGAATGGAGAGACGTGCGATTGACAGCCTCACCTTGGCAGCGTCGTGGTTCCCATCAGCGCCTGATCGATCGAGCGCGCGCAGAGGCGTCCTTCGCGGATCGCCCACACCACGAGCGATTGGCCGCGGCGCATGTCGCCCGCCGAAAACACTTTCTGCGCGGAGGTTTGGTAATCGCTGGTATTGGCGCGGACGTTGCCGCGCTGGTCGAGATCGAGGCCGAGCGTCTTGAGCAATCCGTCGTGCACGGGATGAACGAAACCCATCGCAAGTAGCACCAGATCGGCGTCGAGTTCGAACTCGCTGCCGGCGATCGGCTGGAACCTGTCGTCCACGCGGATGCAGTGCAGTTTCCTGACCTTGCCGTCGTGGCCTGAAAACTTCTGCGTCAGTACGGCAAAATCGCGCTTGGCGCCCTCGGCCTGGCTCGACGAGGTGCGCATCTTCAGCGGCCAGTTCGGCCACGTCAGCCCCTTGTTCTCGTGCTCGGGCGGGGCCGGCATGATCTCGAGCTGGGTCACCGACAGCGCGCCCTGCCGGAATGAGGTGCCGATGCAGTCGGAGCCGGTGTCGCCGCCGCCGATCACGACGACGTGCTTAGCCTTCGCCAGAATGTCCGGAGCATCGAACTTTTCGTTGCCGACGCGGCGGTTCTGCTGCGGCAGGAAGTCCATCGCGAAGTGGATGCCGGCGAGGTCGCGGCCGGGGATCGGCAGGTCGCGCGGGGCTTCCGCGCCGCCGGTAAGCGCCACGGCGTCGTAGTCCTTCACAAGCTGCTGCGGATCGATCGCGCCTGCTGCGCTGCCGCCGACCGCCTTGCCGTAATGGAAGATGACGCCCTCTGCCTCCATCTGCTTCACGCGGCGGTCGATGATGTGCTTTTCCATCTTGAAGTCGGGAATGCCGTAGCGAAGAAGGCCGCCCGCCTTGGCGTTCTTCTCGTAGACGTGCACCTCGTGGCCCGCGCGCGCGAGCTGTTGCGCGCAGGCGAGTCCGGCGGGACCGGAGCCGACCACGGCGATCTTCTTGCCGGTCTTTTGCGCGGCGACTTCCGGCTTCAGCCAGCCGTTGTCCCAGGCGCGATCGACGATGGCGCATTCGATGGTCTTGATGGTGACGGGGTTGTCGTCGATGTTCAGCGTGCAGGAGGCTTCGCATGGCGCCGGGCAGATGCGGCCGGTGAACTCGGGAAAGTTGTTGGTCGAGTGCAGCGAGCGCGAGGCTTCCTGCCAGTTGCCATGATAGACGAGGTCGTTCCAGTCGGGGATCTGGTTGTTGACCGGACAGCCGGGCGTGCCGGGCTGAACCGAGCCGGTGCCGTGGCAATAGGGAATGCCGCAGTTCATGCAGCGCGCGGCCTGATCGCGCGTCTCCTTCTCGGTCAGCGGGATCACGAACTCTTTGAAGTTCTTCAAACGCTCCGCGACCGGCTCGTACTTGCGGTCGTGACGTTCGATCTCAAGAAAACCCGTAATCTTTCCCATCGGACCCTGATGCCCCTGCATTCGTTCGTCATTGCGAGGAGCGTTAGCGACGAAGCAATCCAGCTTTCGCTGCCGTTCTGGATTGCTTCGCTCCGCTCGCAATGACGGATTCAGTCGATCATTCGTTTCCACCCTTCGAGGCCGGCGCTTTGCGCCGGCGCCTCAGAGTGACGTTGTTGTTTGTATCCTACGCCCCGATCGCGATTTTCGGCTCGGCGTCGGCGTTGGCCTTCATTTCCTTCAACGCGCGGCGGTATTCCACCGGCATCACCTTGCGGAACTTCGGCGCGAACGTTTTCCAGTTCGCGAGGATGTCGGCCGCGCGTTTCGAGCCGGTGAGCTTAGCGTGGCGCGTGACCAGAACGTGCAACCGCTCGACGTCGGATTCCAGCAGGTTCTGGAACACGTCGACGCGGCCATGCGCCTCGAGGTCGCCGGTGTGATGATAGGCGTCCTCATTGATCATCTCTTCCGACAGCACCGGCTCGAGATCGACCATGGCGAGGTTGCACAGCTTCGGGAAGTCCCCGCTCTCGTCCAGCACATAGGCGATGCCGCCCGACATGCCGGCCGCAAAGTTGCGTCCCGTCGGCCCCAGCACCACCACGACGCCGCCGGTCATGTATTCGCAGCAATGGTCGCCGGCGCCTTCCACGACCGCGATCGCGCCGGAGTTGCGCACCGCGAAGCGTTCGCCGGCGACGCCGCGGAAATAGCATTCACCCTCGATCGCGCCGTAGAGCACGGTATTGCCGACAATGATCGACTCCTCCGGCACGATCGCCGCGTTGCGCGCGGGATAGATGATCAGCCGCCCGCCGGAGAGGCCCTTGCCGACATAGTCGTTGGCCTCGCCCTCAAGCTCCAGCGTGATGCCGCGCGTGATCCAGGCCCCGAAGCTCTGCCCGGCCGTGCCCTTCAAACGCACATGGATGGTGTCGTCGGGCAGGCCCGCCTGGCCGTAGCGCCGCGCCACTTCACCCGACAGCATCGCACCGAGCGTGCGGTCGGTGTTCTTGATCGGCAGGGTGATTTCAACGGGCCGCTTGAAGTTGAGCGCGCCCTGGGCTTGCGCGATCAGTTTGCGGTCGAGGATGTTCTCGAGCCGGTGATCCTGGTCCTCGCAATGATAGATGGCGGTGTTCTCCGCCGCCTCGGGCTTGGTGAACAGGCGCGAGAAATCGAGCCCGCACGCCTTGCCGTGCTCGATCAGCTCGCGCCGGTCGAGCATCTGCGTCTGTCCGACCATCTCGTCGAAACGGCGATAGCCGAGCGAGGCCATGATCTCGCGCACTTCCTCGGCGACGTAGAAGAAGAAATTGATGACGTGCTCGGGCTGGCCCTTGAAGCGCTTGCGCAGCACCGGGTCTTGCGTCGCGACGCCGACCGGACATGTATTGAGGTGGCACTTGCGCATCATGATGCAGCCGGCCGCGATCAGCGGCGCGGTGGCGCAGCCGAACTCGTCGGCGCCGAGCAGCGCGCCGATGACCACGTCGCGCCCGGTGCGGATGCCGCCGTCGACCTGCACCGCGATGCGGCTGCGCAGGCGGTTGCGCACCAGCGTCTGGTGCGTCTCCGCCAGTCCGATCTCCCACGGCGAGCCGGCGTGCTTGATCGAGGTCAGCGGCGAGGCGCCCGTGCCGCCCTCGAAACCTGAGATCGTCACGGGGTCGGCGCGGGCCTTGGAGACGCCGGCGGCGACGGTGCCGACGCCGACTTCCGACACCAGCTTCACGGAAACCTGCGCCTGCGGGTTGGTGTTCTTCAGGTCAAAGATGAGCTGTGCGAGGTCCTCGATCGAATAGATGTCGTGGTGCGGCGGCGGCGAGATCAGGCCGACGCCCGGCGTTGAGTGGCGCACCTTGGCGATCACGGCATCGACCTTGTGGCCGGGCAACTGGCCGCCTTCGCCGGGCTTTGCGCCCTGCGCCATCTTGATCTGCATCATGTCGGAATTGACGAGGTATTCCGTCGTCACGCCGAAGCGGCCGGAGGCGACCTGCTTGATCGCCGAGCGCATCAGGTCGCCATTCGGCAGCGGCACGAAACGGTCGGACTCCTCGCCGCCCTCGCCGGTGTTGGACTTGCCGCCGATGCGGTTCATGGCGATGGCGAGGTTCTCGTGCGCTTCCTTCGAGATCGACCCGTACGACATGGCACCCGTCGAGAACCGCTTGACGATCTCGCTCACCGGTTCGACCTCGTCGATCGGCACCGGCGGGCGCACGCCT
>DASZVY010000086.1:0-3904 GCA_035546855.1 Nitrobacter sp.
CCAGACCGTCAACCAACCCGGATACGTCATTGTCGCTGGCCCAAGGAATCAAGCGCCTGGGAATGCCGATCGCGGCATTGCTGGGCGTCGTCGTGATCGGGCTGATGGCCGTGTCGTGGCTGTTGAACCGGGACGCCTTGCGCGACGCCGTGGAGGCCCAGATCAGGGCCGTCACCGGCCTCGACTTCGTCGTCAACGGCCACACCGACGTATCGATCTTCCCCGGCAGCTACGTCTCGTTTCACGATGTCCGACTCAAGGGCGGCAACGCCAACGACCCGGCGCTCGGCGTCGACGTCCTCACCGCCAACCTGCAACTGCTGCCGCTGCTGATGCAGCGGTTCAAGATCGCCGACGTGATGCTGCTGCGGCCGCACATTCACGTGATTCGCAACGCCGACGGCAGCAGCAACTGGACGCCGTTCATCAACAACATCACCCGGACCATGAAGCCCGGCGCCGACAGCCCGGTGTCGTTTTCCGAAATCCGCATCCAGGACGGCGAGCTCAGCTACGCCGATGCCGCCAACGAGGTCTCCGAAACCCTCGGTGACATCGATCTGTCGCTGGCGTGGCCGTCGATCTCGCGGTCGTTCGCGGCGACCGGACAACTCGACTGGCGCGGCGAGCGCGTCGACAGCAGCATCAGCATCAGCGATTTCCTTGCCGCGCTGTCCGGCGACCGATCCGGTCTCAAGGTCAGGATTTCCAGCGCGCCGCTGAAGTTCGCGTTCGACGGCACGGTCGCCAACCGGACCAGCCTGATGATGGAGGGCACGCTGACCGCAGACAGCCTGTCGCTGCGCAACGCGCTGCGCTGGATCGGGAAGCCGCCGCCCGGCAGCGGCGGCTTCGGCCGGTTCGCCCTGAAAGCGCGGGCCAACCTCGTCGGCGCCTCGATGGCGCTCACCAACGTCAATGTCGAGCTCGACGGCAACGTCGCCGAGGGCGTCATGACCTACAACAACAACGGCCGGCAGACCCTGCAAGCTACGCTTGCTGCGGACACGCTTGATTTCACGCCGTATGTCTCGACGGTGCGCCTGCTGGCGAGCGGCGCGCGCGACTGGAACCGGCAGTTGTTCGACTTGCGTCCGCTGTCGGCCACCGACATCGACATGCGGCTTTCGGCCGCGAAGGTCATCGTCGGCTCCACCAGGCTCGGCCGCACCGCCATCGGCGCCAATCTCCGCGACGGCACGCTCGCGCTCTCGATCGGCGAAGCACAGATGTATGGCGGAATCGCCAAGGGGTCGTTCGGCCTCTCCCGCGCCAACGCCAACGCCGACGTCAAGGCCCAGCTTCAGTTCACCGATGTCGATCTGCAGGAGTGCGCCCGCGACCTGTTCGGCACCACCAGACTTTCGGGACGCGGCAATCTCAACATTGCCCTGCAGGCGACCGGCTCGAGCCCGTTCGGCCTCGCGCAATCGCTCAGCGGGACAGCCCAGTTGACCGGCCATGACGGCAGCATCAATGGCTTCAATGTCGAACACCTTCTGAAGCGGCTGGAGCGGCGGCCGCTGTCCGGGGCCGGAAATTTCCGGAGCGGCCAAACCCCGTTCGACCGGTTGAATGTCGCCGTGAACTTCAAGGACGGCACCGCCACCGCCACAGACGTGCGGATCGAGGGATCTGCGACCAAACTGACCTTGACCGGCACGGCATCCGTCCCTGCACGCGAATACGATCTCAAGGGCGTGGCAAGCCTGCTGGCCAGCCCCGGCGTCGAGGGATTCGACCTGCCGTTCGTGGTGCAGGGCCCGTGGGACGATCCGCTGATCTTTCCCGATCCGGAGAGCCTGATCCGCCGCTCGCCGGCCTCGGCGCCGCTGCTCGATGCCATGAAGGACCGCAAGACCCGCGACGCCGTCCGTTCCGTGATCGAACGCCTGACCGGCGGGCCGAAGACGACGCCGGAAGCGGCAATCCCCGCCGCCGCACCGGGCGCCAATACGCCAAAGGCGAATTAGGCGCCTGTTGCTGGCCGTCACAGCGGCGCGGCGCTCTCGCCCTGCCGGCTCGACAATTTCGAAGCGAACGACGCGGCGACGATCACGACGGCGATCAGGCCGACGATCAACGAGCAGATGGCATTGATCTCCGGTTTCACCCCGAGGCGAACTTCCGAATAGATCCGGATCGGCAGCGTGGTCGATCCCGGTCCGGTGGTGAAGCTCGCTATCACGAGATCGTCCAGCGACAGGGCGAAAGCCAGCATCCAGCCGGCAACGATCGCCGGCAGGATCAGCGGCAGCGTGACCATCACGAACGCGCGGACCGGATCGCAGCCGAGGTCCATCGCCGCCTCTTCGAGGCTGCGGTCGAGAGACCCGAGCCGCGACTGCACCACGACGGCGACGAAACACATGGTCAGCGTGGTGTGTGCGATCGTGACGGTCCAGAATCCACGCTCCGCGCTGACGGCGACGAACAGCAGCAGCAGCGACAGGCCCGTCATGACCTCGGGCATGACGAGCGGCGCATACAGCATGCCGGAAAACAGCGTGCGGCCGCGAAACCCCCCGCCTCGCGACAGCGCAACCGCCGCCAGCGTGCCGAGCACGGTCGCGGCCGTCGCGGACACCGCGCCGACGCGCAGGCTCATCCAGGCCGCGGACAGCATCGCGGGATCGTTGAAGAAGGCCGCATACCAGCGCAGCGACCAGCCGCCCCAGACCGTCACCAGTTGCGAGGCATTGAAGGAATACAGCACGAGGATCACGATCGGCAGGTAGAGAAACGCAAGGCCGAGCGCGAGCGCGGCACCATTCAATCGCGACAAGCCTGTCAGCGCGCGTGACGGCGTCATGACCGCGCCTCCAACTGACGCCGCTGCAGCCGGTCGTAAATCAGGAGCGGCCCGAGCAGCAGCGCCAGCAGCACGACGGCGATCGCCGACGCCACCGGCCAGTCGCGATTGGTGAAGAATTCGAGCCACAAGGTCTGTCCGATCATCAAGGTGTCCGAGCCCGCCAGCAGGTCGGGCGTGACGAACTCGCCGACGATCGGAATGAAGCACAACAGAACGCCGGCCCCGACGCCCGGCAGCGACAGCGGAACGGTCACCAGCCAGAACGCCTTCAGCCGCGAACACCCGAGATCGGCGGCGGCTTCCAGCAAGGCGGGATCGATTTTCGCGAGCGTCGCATAGAGCGGCAGGATCATGAACGGCAGGTAGGAATAGACGAGACCGAGATACATCGCAGTGTCGGTGGACAGCCACACCACCGGTTTCGAGACCAGATGCAGCACCAGCAACAGGCGGTTCAGCGGGCCGTCGTGCTGGAGGATGTTGATCCAGGCATAGATGCGGATCAGGAACGAGGTCCAGAACGGCAGCACGATCAGCATCACCAACACGCGCTGCCAACGGACGGGCGCGCGGGCGATGGCATAAGCGACTGGAAAGCCGATCAGCAATAAGATTGCGGTTCCGGCGCCGGCGACGATCAGGCTCTTCACATACGAAAACAGATAGAGCCGGTCGGAAACGATGAGCGCATAGCTGTCGAGCGAGAGTCCGGCGATGAAATCGCGCACACCGCGCCATCCGGCGGCGAGATCGAATACCGGCAGATAAGGCGGCTGCGCCAGCGCCGTCTGCGACAGGCTGATCTTCAGCACGATGACGAACGGCACGAAGAGGAACAGCGCCAGCCACAGGAATGGCGCGGCGACGACGAGCGCGCGCGGGCGAAATCGCTTCATTGCGGCAGCACCACCGCGGCGTCGGCCGCCCATGACAGCGCCACGCGGTCGCCTACCGCAATCGACTGTCCGATGAGAGATGCCGAATTCATCGTGGCAGCCTTGAGCACGAGGCCGTTATCGAGCCGCACGCGATAGAGCGAAATGCCGCCGCGATAGCCGATTTGCTGCACCACGCCGTCGAGGCCGGCCT
>DASZVY010000087.1:0-3031 GCA_035546855.1 Nitrobacter sp.
CTCTTCTACTTCTGGGCGGCTCGCTACGAGCGTCATCCCGAAGAACACGGCGTCTTCACCAGAGCGCTTGCTGTCGAGGGGTCATCCTGAATCGCTTCGCTCTCTCCGCAAAAATCCCAAACGCGAGGTTCCTCCCATGCAGATCCCGACTCAATCCAGCCCGGATACGCCTTACGAGCCCTGGTACAAATACGGCATTGCCGTTCTGTCAATCGAAATGCTGATCGCCGTCGCCGTCAGCGCTTACTCGCTCTTCATGACGTTCCAAGGGCTGGGTGGCTTCCCCGGAAAACATTGAGGCATCGCCACCCGGACACGGCGATGCCCGCCTCGGCGCGAATTTGAATTCAACCGCCGCAAACTTTTCCTGCGACAGATTGGAGATGACCCATGACACCGGATCAGATCGCGCGCATGCAGTCGTCTTTTGCAAGGGTTCAACCGATCGCGGATACCGCGGCGAGCCTTTTCTATGCACGGCTTTTTGAAACTGCGCCGGAGGTGAGGCCGCTTTTCAGAGGCGATATGGCCGAGCAGGGCCGAAAGCTGATGGCAACGCTCGGGGCGGTCGTTAATGGGCTGAAGGATATGGATGGCGTGCTGGTGGCGGCGCGAGCGCTGGCGGTCAGGCACGTCGGTTACGGCGTCAGGCCCGAGCATTACGGGCCGGTCGGCGCTGCCCTGATCTGGACCCTCGAGCAGGGCTTGGGGGCCGAATTCGACAGGGAGACGCGGGATGCGTGGCTTACCGCATATGGCGCTCTCTCGAGCGCCATGATCGCCGAAGCCTACGGCAACGCGGCCGCTGAAATGAACCGGAGGAATTTCGCTTGACAGGGAAGCTCGTCATCGTTGGCGCGGGCATGGCCTCCGGGCGGATGCTGGAGCATCTGTTCGAGGCCGATCGGGGCCGCTTCGACGTCACCCTGTTCGGCGCGGAGCCGCGGGGCAATTACAACCGCATCATGTTGTCGCCGGTATTGGCGGGAGAAAAGACCTACGAGCAGATCATTACCCACGATTCCGACTGGTACGCCCGCAACGGAGTGGAATGCCGCTTCGGCGAAACGGTGACGAAGATCGACCGCAAAGCAAAAGTCGTCCACTCCCGCAAGGGCCGGACGCCCTACGACAAGCTCGTGATCGCCACCGGCTCGGCGCCCTTCATCATTCCCGTTGCCGGCAAGGAGTTGCAGGGCGTGCTTGCCTTTCGCGACCTCGACGACGTGGACGCCATGGTCGGGGCGGCCGGCCGGCCCGGCGCCAACGCGGTGGTGATCGGCGGCGGGCTGTTGGGTCTCGAGGCCGCAGCCGCGCTGAAGGCGCGCGGCATGAACGTGGTCGTGCTGCATCTCATGGGGCATCTGATGGAGCGGCAGCTCGATCCGGCCGCCGGCTACCTGCTGCAGCGTGAGTTGGAAGGGCGCGACATCAAGGTTCACATCAAGGCGCAGACCAACGCCATTCTCGGACACAAGCGTGCCGAGGCCGTGCTGCTCGACGACGGCACGATCTATCCCGCCGATCTGGTGGTCATGGCCGTCGGCATCCGGCCGGAAACACGCATCGCCACCGATGCCGGGTTGAACGTGGAGCGGGGCATTGTCGTCGACGACCGGATGCTCACCTCCGATCCCGACATTCTGGCGGTCGGCGAGTGCGTGGAGCACGAGCGCGTCTGCTACGGATTGGTGGCGCCGCTCTATGACATGGCCAAGGTCGCCGCAAAAACATTGACGGGAGTTGAAGCGGCATTCCGTCCGGTCGAAACGGCGACGCAATTGAAGGTGACCGGCGTAAGCCTGTATTCGGCGGGTGACTTCGCCGATGCGCCCGGTCGAGAGGAGATCGTGCTGCGGGACGCAGGCGCGGGCATCTACAAGCGCCTCGTACTGAAGGAAAACCGAATCCTGGGAGCGGTCCTTTATGGCGAGACCGCAGACGGCCCCTGGTTCTTCGATATGCTGCGCAAGGGCGCCGATGTCTCGGCGATGCGCGACACGCTGATCTTCGGCCAGTCCTATCAGGGGAGCGCGCCGCTCGACCCTATGGCGGCCGTTGCAGCCTTGCCGGATGATGCAGAAATCTGCGGCTGTAACGGCGTTTGCAAGGGGGCGATCACCAGCGCGATCGCGGCCAAGGGCCTGACCTCGCTCGATGACGTCCGCGCCCATACCAAGGCCTCGGCCTCTTGCGGCTCCTGCACCGGTCTGGTCGAGCAGCTCATGACCCTGACGCTCGGCGACAGATACAATCCCGCCGCCGTTCAGCCAATGTGTGGGTGCACCGCCCTCGGTCATGACGACGTGCGCCGGCTGATCAAGGTCAGGGCGCTCAAGACCATACCGGCCGTGATGCAGGAACTGGAATGGAAAACGTCATGCGGCTGCGCGAAGTGCCGGCCGGCGCTCAACTACTATCTCGTCTGCGACTGGCCGGACCAATATGCGGACGACTACCAGTCGCGTTTCATCAACGAGCGTGTTCACGCCAACATCCAGAAGGATGGCACCTATTCCGTCGTGCCGCGCATGTGGGGCGGTGTCACGAGCGCCAAGGAACTGCGCGCCATCGCCGACGTGGTGGACAAGTTCAGCATCCCGACGGTCAAGGTCACAGGCGGGCAGCGCATCGACATGCTGGGGGTCAGAAAAGAGGATCTGCCCGCGGTATGGGCCGATCTCGGCAACGCCGGGTTCGTATCCGGGCATGCCTATGCCAAGGGTTTGCGCACGGTGAAGACCTGCGTCGGCAGCGACTGGTGCCGTTTCGGTACGCAGGATTCGACGGGTCTCGGCATTCGCATCGAGAAGTTCATGTGGGGTTCGTGGACGCCCGCGAAGGTCAAAATGGCCGTCTCCGGCTGCCCGCGAAACTGCGCCGAGGCGACCTGCAAGGATGTCGGCGTGATCTGCGTCGACTCCGGCTATGAGATTCATTTCGCCGGCGCGGCCGGTCTCGACATCAAGGGCACGGAAGTGCTCGGCCTCGTGAAGACCGAGGATGAGGCGCTGGAGCACGTCGCGGCGCT
>DASZVY010000088.1:0-72042 GCA_035546855.1 Nitrobacter sp.
ATCATGGGCGGCGTCGGCTACTTGCTGTCGAGCCGCGCGGTGTTCATCGTCAGCTTTCTCTTCGCCGTCGCCACGCTGCTGTCGCTGTCGCGGATCCGGGATCGGGAGATCGACGCCCAGCAGGCGCACGGCGCGATCACGCGCGTCAAACCGGATCCGGACGCGACTAGCATTGTTCGCCTGCTGCGCCAGCGTTCGCTGATGGTCTTCGCGCTGGCGGTGCTGCTGCTGCAACTGGCGAATGCCGCGATGCTTCCACTGATGGCGGGCATCGTGACGGCGCGCTCCAGCGCATGGGCTCCGATTCTGATCGCCGCCTGCATCATCGTCCCCCAGGCGATCGTGGCGCTGATGTCGCCAGCGGTCGGCCGCAAGGCACAGGCATGGGGGCGCCGTCCACTCCTGTTGATCGCCTTCGCCGCGTTGGCTGTGCGCGGCGGCCTGTTCGCGATCGTGGTCGACCCCTCGCTGCTCGTTGCAGTTCAGATCCTCGACGGGATGACCGCCGCGGTGTTCGGCGTGATGGTTCCCCTGATCGTGGCCGATGTCGCGTTCGGCTCGGGGCATTTCAATCTCGCCCAGGGAATTGTCGGCACTGCGACGGGCATCGGCGCATCGCTCAGTCCGGTAGTCGCGGGATATGTCAGCGATCGGTTCGGCCATGCCATTGCGTTTACGGGGTTGGCGGGGATTGCGGTGGCTGGTCTGCTTGTGGTCTGGGCGATCATGCCGGAAACCCGCGATGCACTTGCGCGAAGGAATCCATGACGAGGCTGCAGCAGAGATGCGTTTGCGCTCAGATACCGAGATAGCGATGCTGAATATCGGGCGCGGCAATCAGGTCCTTGGAGGTGCCGTTCCAGACCACGCGACCGCGCTCCACGATATAGTGGCGGTCGGCGATCCGCGTAAGGTGGCTGACGTTCTTGTCGATGACGAGCACGGATTGTCCCCGCGCCTTCAGCATGGACAGGCAATTCCAGATTTCATCCCGGATCAGCGGAGCCAACCCCTCCGTAGCTTCGTCGAGAATCAGAAGCTGCGGATTGATCATGAGCGCGCGACCGATCGCCAGCATCTGCTGTTCGCCGCCGGATAACGTCACGCCCATGTTGTTATCGCGCTCGGCGAGACGCGGAAACAGCTCGTGCACCTTGTCGAGCGTCCACGGATCGGCGGCGCCGAGCCTGTTGGCGGCGGCTGCGATGAGATTTTCGCGCACGGTGAGGTTCGGAAAGATCTGGCGTCCCTCGGGCACGAGTCCAATTCCGAGTTTCGCGATCCGGAAGGCGGGAAGTCCGCGAATGCTTTGTCCTGCGAAACGGATGTGTCCGGCACGGGTCGGCGTCAACCCCATGATGGAGCGGATCGTCGTGGTCTTGCCCATGCCGTTGCGGCCCATAAGGGTCACCATTTCGCCGGTGTGGATCGACAGTGAAATGTCGAACAGGACCTGGCTGAGTCCGTAGCAGGTCTCGATCGTCTCGACCTCGAGCAGGGGAGCGGTGGCGTCAGTCATGATGTCCCCGCCACCTGCTGCTCGCCGAGGTAGGCGCGCCGAACCTCCTCGTTCTGCCGGATGACGGCCGGGACGCCGCAGGCAATGACGCGGCCATAGACCAGAACCGTGATCCGGTCGGCAAGCGCGAACACGGCTTCCATATCGTGCTCCACGAGGACGATGGTGAATTCCCGCCGCAGCTCTTGCAACAGCTTGACCATGCGCGCCGACTCGGTCGGGCCGAGGCCGGCCATCGGCTCGTCCAGCACCAGCAGCAAGGGTTTGGTGGCGAGGGCGACGGCCAGCTCAAGTTCGCGCTGCTCGCCGTGACTCAATTCCGAAACCATGGTGTCGGCGCGCTGAGCAAGGCCGGTGCGCTCGAGCGCCGCCATGGCGGCCTTGCGCAGATGGGTTTCCTTGCGCGCGTTGCCCCAGAACCGGAAGGAGTGCCCGTCATGCGCCTGCACTGCGAGGGCGACATTGTCGAGCGCAGTGAAATCCTTCAATAGCGAGGTGATCTGGAACGAGCGCGCAAGGCCGAGCGCGCTGCGCCGGAATGCCGGCACCCGGGTCACATCCTGACCTGCGAAGTGGATGCTGCCGCTGTTGGGCAGCAACTGGCCGGTCAATTGGCTGATCAGGGTCGTCTTGCCGGCGCCGTTCGGACCGATGATTGCATGCAATTCACCCTTGAGGACATCGAGGGACAGATTGTCGGTGGCGACGATGCCGCCGAAGCGCCGGTGCAGGTTCTGAACGCGGAGCAAAGGTTCAGTCACGGCGCAGCCTCCCGAGCCAGCCGGCGATGCCGCCGCGTCCGAAGATCACGATGAGCAACAGGAGGGGGCCCATGATGACTCCCCAGAATTCCGTGACCTGCGAGAGTGACTCCTCCAGGACGAGAAAGATGATCGTTCCAAGGACTGGCCCGAACAGCGATCCCATTCCGCCCAGAATCACCATCACCATCAGATCGCCGGACCGCGTCCAGTACATGATCGCGGGGCTGACGAAGTCCGTGTTCGTCGCGAGCAGGGCGCCGGCCAGCCCGCACATCGTTCCCGCGATCACGAAACAGACCAGACGGTAGCGGTTGGCGTAATATCCGATCGCCTGCATGCGCTGCTCGTTGGAGCGCACGCCCTGCACCACGAGGCCGAAGCGCGAATTGACGATCCGCCAGACGAGATAGATGCCGCCGAACAGGCAGGCCAGGCACAGGTAATAGAACTGGGTGCGGTTCGACAGGTTGATGAGGCCGGCGAAGTCGCTGCGCTTGTAGATCGTCAGTCCGTCGTCGCCGCCGTAGCGCGCGAGTCCCGACGCGATGTAGTAGGCCATCTGCGCGAAGGCCAGCGTAATCATGATAAAATAGACGCCGCGCGTCCTGAGCGACAGGGACCCGATCACGAGCGCGAACAGCGCCGAGGCTGCGAGCGCAACCGGCCACTGGATGAACCCGGAGCCGATGCCTTCGTGCGCGAGAATGCCGACCGCATAGCCGCCGATGCCGAGATAAGCGGCGTGGCCGAAACTCATCATGCCGCCGTAGCCCATGATGAGGTTGAGGCTCACCGCTGCGAGCGCAAAGATCACGATGCGGGTAAACAGCGTCAGGATGAAGACGTTGCCGCTCAGCGAGGAATAGAGCGGCAGCAGCACCAGCCCGGCAATCACCAGCCCCCAGACGATATTGCGAGGATTGAGTTTGGTCATGAGCGCTTGGCGGCCGGGAACAGCCCCTCCGGCCTCACGACCAGAACGATAGCCATCAGGAGATAGATCAGCATCGACGAGAGGGCGGGCGCCGCGGTCGCTGCGGCATCCGGGCTCAGGATTCGCCGCAGCAGATCCGGCGCGTAGGCGCGTCCGAGCGTGTCGATCATGCCGACAAAGATCGCCGCGAGGAATGCGCCGCGGATCGAACCGATGCCGCCGATGACGATGATGACGAAGGCAAGAATGAGAATGTTCTCGCCCATGCCGATCTGCACGGTGAGGATCGGTGCCTGCATCAGGCCGGCGAGGCCTGCGAGCGCCGCGCCCATGCCGAACACAAGCGTGAACAGCAGTTTGATGTTGATGCCCAGCGCGCCGATCATTTCCCGATTTGAGGCGCCGGCCCGGATCAGCATGCCGATGCGGGTTCGCATCACAACCAGGTAAAGCAGCGCCGCGACGACCAGCGATACCACGATGATGGCGAGGCGATAGCTCGGATAGAATACGCCGGGCACGATCTGGATCGGCACCGTCAGCCACGGCGGCAGCGGCAGCGCAAGGCCCGCCGGCCCCCAGATCAGCCGCACCGCGTCGTTGAAGAACAGAATCAGCCCGAAGGTGCCAAGCACCTGATCGAGATGGTCGCGCCCGTAAAGATGCCGCAACGCGACGAACTCAAGCACGATGCCGAGCAGCAGCGTGGCGCCCAGCGCGAGCAGGATGCCGAGGATGAAGCTGTTGGTCCAGGCGACGAACGTCGCGGCGAAATAGGCGCCCATCATGTAGAGGGAGCCATGGGCGAGGTTGACGAAATCCATGATGCCGAAGACAAGCGTCAGCCCGGCCGCCAGCAGAAACAGCAGAAGCCCGAACTGCAATCCGTTCAGCAGTTGTTCGACGAGCAGCAGCATGGACGATTTATCGTGCGTTGAAAGAGAACAGCGGCAGCGCGTGAGCGCCGCCGCCGTGAGATGATATAGCTGCGATCACTTCATCGGGCATTTGTCGTGGAAGCGATCCTGGCTGTCCTTGACGATGGTCGCCATGGTCTTGAGCTTGAGCTCGCCGTCGGGCGCCTTGACCACGTCCTGCAGGTAGAAGTTCTGGATTGGCATGTGATTGTTGCCGAACTTGAACGCGCCGCGCACCGAATGGAAGTCGGCCTTCTCCATCGCCTTGCGCATCTCGTCCTTCTTGCTGGTGTCGCCCTTCACCGCGACGACGGCGCTGTTGATGAGCTGTGCCGCGTCATAGGACTGCGCGCCGTAGAACGACGGGCCATGCTTGTATTTCGCCCGGAAGTCGCTGACGAACTTCTTGTTGGCGTCGTTGGGCAGATCGTTCACCCACTCCTGCGCGCCGGGCACGCCGAGCGCGTTGTCCTTCTGCAGCGGCAGCGTGGTCTCGTCGATGGTGAAGGCGGTGTAGAGCGGCATTTGCGACTTGAGGCCGGACTGCGCGTATTGATTGAGGAACTGCACGCCGGCCGCGCCCGGATAGAACACGAAGATCGCCTGCGCCCCGGAGGCGCGCGCCTTGGAGAGCTCGGCGGAGAAGTCGAGCTGGCTCGGCCAGACTGTGTATTCCTCGCCTTTGATCGCGCCCTTGAACGTGCTCTTCATGCCGGCGAGCATGTCTTTGCCGGCGGCGTAGTTCGGGCCGATCAGGAACGCCGACTTCACGCCCTTCTGGTTCATGTATTCGCCCATCGCCTGTGGCGTCTGGTCGTTCTGCCATGAGGTCGAGAACACATACGGCGAGCACAGTTCGCCGGCAACCTGCGAGGGACCGGCGTTTGCAATCACCAGCGGGGTCTTGGAATCGACGATCGGCTTCAGCGAGGCCAGCAGCACGTTCGACCAGATGTAGCCGGTGATGAAGTCCACATGATCGGATTCGATCAGCTTCTGCGTCTTCTGCTTGCCGACGTCGGGCTTGAAGGTGTCGTCCTCATAGATCACCTGGACCGGCTTGCCGCCCATCTTGCGGCCCATGTGATCAAGCGCGAGCTCGAACGCGTTGCGCATGTCGTTGCCGATCACCGCGGTCGGGCCGCTGAACGTGCTGACGAAGCCGATCTTGATGGTGTCGCCTGCGGCTGCGGGTTGCGCCAGCGCGAGAAGTGTCGCGCCCGCGAGCCAGAATGCTTTTTTCATCGTTTCCCTCCTCGTTTCGAGCCGGTTTCGCCTGTGAAACCGCGTCTTTTCATTGCGCGAACGTCGCGTGAGCCGTCGGCTTGTTTGTGCGCGATCTTGCGGTGATGCGGCAAGCACGACCTTCGGCGCGCATTGCGCCGTAAAGTCGCGTCCCCACCTATGCATCATAATTCGCGCTCTTTTCCGATTGCAAGAATTATAATTCAGACGATCGTCGAAGCCTTCGCGGCTTCGACGATCGCGCGTTCTGAGGTTTGGCAGACGGCCAGCGGCCGCCAATTCGGGTGGTGAGGGTGGCGCAGACATGAAGCAGGCGATCGACCACGGCCTTGTCGGCGCGGCGATCGAAGGCGGGTGTCGCCATCACCGTTACCACCAGCGCGGCGCGATCCTGGATGTCGAGGATCGGGACCGCGGTGGCGCGCAGGCCGGGGATCAGCAGTTCGTCGACCGAAGCCGACATGGCGCGGCGCACCTGCGCGCGGATCGCGGCGAGGCCGGATGCACGGCGGTGGGCTGCGGTTGTCGCAGGCGCCGCCAGCGCGCCCGCGGCTTCGTCGTCGCTCATGAAGCTGAGAAACACGTGACCCGTGGCCGAGCCGAGGAACGGCAGCACCGAGCCCACCGACAACGATGTGCTGACCGGCACGCGGCCCGCATGCCACCGCACAATGGTCGGGCCGAGCGGTCCGCGCGCGGCGATCAGCGTGGTGCGTCCGGTGTCGCGCACGAAAGCCGCGATCGCCGGATCGGCTTCCGCGAACACGTCGGTGCGCGCGAGCGCCGCGAGCCCGATCTGAATCGCCTGCGGACCGAGATTGTAGCGGCCGGACGATGCGTCCTGATGCGCCATGCCGGAGTCGATGAGGCTGGCAAGATAGCGATGCGTTTGCGATGCCGACAGGTTTGATCGCGCCGCGATGACGCCGAGCGTCGCCGGCTCCGGTTCGGCCGCGAGCGCCGCGAGCACGCGAAAGCCGATGCCGACCGACTGGATGCCGCGCCGCGGCGGGAGCGGATCGGCCGGATCAACGGACGTCGGGGCGTGAACAGGATCGGTCGACATGAGGTGCGAGTCCGTTGCGGCAAACCCGGGGCGAATTGACGGCGCGATGCGGCAGGGCCATTCCGGCCGCCCGCGCGGAGGATGCAGGATAGTGCATGATCCGGCTTTGCATATCAAGAAATCAATTGTACGATGTAAAATCAGCCGCGAGCGGAATGCCAGCCGGCCCGACCCCGAGGGCCGAGGCCGGACGGCGGCAGGTTAAGGGAGGGTGCATCGTGCGTATCGCAGTGGTCGGCGGAGGTCCGGCGGGCCTCTACTTCGCCTGTCTCTGGAAGCAACGGCATCCGGACAGCCGCATCGACCTGTTCGAGCAGAACGAAGCCGGAGCAACCTGGGGGTTCGGCGTGGTGTTCTCGGACCAGGCGTTGGACTTCCTGCGCGCCGACGACCCGGAAACCGTCGATGCGATCGCGCCGCGCATGGAAAGCTGGCGCAACATCACCCTCAACCTGCGCGGCGAGAGCGTCGAGATCGACGGCGTCGGCTTCTCGTCGATCGGCCGGCTCGACCTGCTGACGATCCTGCAGGCGCGCGTGCGCGCGGTCGGCGTCGCCACGCACTTCACTACGCCGATCCGGTCGGCGGACCAGCTTGCCGGCTATGACCTGATCGTCGCCGCCGACGGGCTCAATTCGCAAATGCGCCGGCTGTTCGAGGGCGACTTCGGCGCCAGTGTTTCCTATTCGAGCAACAAGTTCGCCTGGTATGGCACGACAAAACCGTTTCCGACGCTGTCGCAGACCTTTGTCGAAACCGAACTCGGTGCCTTCAACGCGCATCACTACCGCTACGCGCCGACCATGAGCACGTTCCTGGTGGAGTGCGACCGCGCCACCTGGCAGCGCTACGGCTTTGCCGAAAAGAGCGTCGATCAATCGCGCGCGATCTGCGAGGAGGTGTTCGCGGACGTGCTCGATGGCCATCCGCTGCTGTCGAACAGGTCGGTCTGGCGCAATTTCCCGTGGATCTGGAACGAGCACTGGTCGTTCGGAAATATCGTTTTGATCGGGGACGCGCTGCACTCGGCGCATTTTTCGATCGGCTCGGGCACGCGACTCGCGATCGAGGACGGCATCGCCCTCATCAAGGCGCTGGAAGCCGAGCAGGATATTCCGTCCGCGCTGGCGCGCTATCAGGCCGGACGCAAGCCGATCGTGGCGAAGTTGGTCGCGGCGGCCCGCGCCAGCGCCGACTGGTACGAGCGGTTTCCGCAGCACATGAAGCTGGGCCTGATGGATTTCGCCCACAGCTATATCACGCGCTCGGGCCGTATCGACGATCAGCGCCTGCGCATGATGGCGCCCGCATTCATGGCACGCTACGACGCTTATGCGGCCGGGCGCACAGCAAACACGCCGAGGCCCGCATGACCACAAATGAGTCCGGCACTGCCGTCGTCGATCACGTCCCGTTGGATTCGCCCGGCGCGCGCGAGATCGGATTTTCGATTCCCGCGCGCTACAATGCGAGCCGCATCCTGTTCGACAATCTCGCGGCCGGCCGTGGCGACAGGCGCGCCGTAATCGGGCCTGCAGGAACGCTGACCTACGCCGAGTTGTGCGCGGTGGCGGCGCGCTGGGGCCATGCCTTGCAATCGCTGGGATTGCAGCGTGGAGACCGGGTGCTGCTGTTTCTCGACGACACGCCGGCCTATCCGGCGGCGTTCTTCGGCGCCGTGCGCGCCGGCTTCGTGCCGCTGCTCATCAACACGCTGACGCCGCCCGATCTGCTGCAGTTCTATCTCGCGGACTCCGGCGCGAAAGTGGCGGTCGCCGACGCAGGGTTTTGCAGCCGCTTCGACGCCACCGCCTGCGCCGGGACGCAACTCGAGACGCTGATCGCGGTGAGCGGCCGCGCGACCGCCCACGCCGCGCCGTGCGCGATCGAAGCCGCGACCTGGCTGCCCGCTTTCGCCTCGATGCTCGACGAGGCCGACACCCATCGCAACGACATGGCGTTCTGGATGTATTCGTCGGGATCGACCGGCCGGCCCAAGGGCATCGTCCATCTGCAGCATGACATGGCCTACAGCGAGGCCGCGTTCGCGCGCAACCTGCTGAAGCTCGCCGCCGGCGACATCTGCTTCTCGGTGCCGAAGATTTTCTTCGCCTACGGCTTCGGCAATTCCATCACCTTTCCGTTCTCGGCCGGCGCCGCCGCGCTGCTGCTGCCGGGGCAGCCGAAGCCGGCCGCGATCTTCGAGGCCGTCGCGCGGTTCCGGCCGACCGTGTTCTTCGGCCTGCCGACGCTCTACACCGCGCTGACCAAGGCGCCGGAAGCGAAAGCCGCCGACCTGTCGTCGCTGCGGCTGTCGATCTCGGCCGCGGAGGTGCTGTCCGCCGATGTCTTCAATGGCTGGAAGGATTTGACCGGGCTCGAGATCGTCGAAGGGCTCGGCTCGACCGAGGTGCTGCACATCTATCTCTGCAACCGCCCCGACTGGAAGAAGCCCGGCGCGGCGGGCCTGCGCGTGCCGGGCTACGAGCTCGCGCTAAGGGACGCGGACGGGCGCGAGGTCGCCGACAACGAGGAGGGCATCCTGTGGGTGCGCGGCGATTCCAACACGCCGCTCTACTGGAACCGGCCCGACAAGACCGCCGAGACCATCCGCGACGGCGGCTGGATCTCCACCGGCGACCGCTTCCTGCGCGACAGCGACGGCTTTCATTTTTTCCGCGGCCGCGCCGACGATCTGGTCAAGATTTCCGGCCAGTGGGTCTATCCGCTGGAGGTCGAACTGTGCCTCGCCGATCATCCCGACGTGCGCGAATGCGCGGTCATCGCCGCCGAGCTGCCGGACCGGCGCATGACATTGCGGGCGATGGTCGTCATGAACGCCGCGCCCGCCGACAGTGCGGCGGCGACAAAGGCGTTGCAGGATTACGTCAAGGCAAAACTGCTGCCTTACAAATATCCGCGCGAGATTCTGTTCGTGGATGATCTGCCCAAGACCGGCACCGGCAAGATCGACCGCCAGGCGGTGCTAAGGGCGATCGGGTAGCGGCGGCACGCATTCCTCCGCCGTCATTCCGGGCGCTCCGTGAAGGGAGCAAACGCTGGAATACGTTCTCTTCAACATCATTCCGGGGCGGCGCGAAGCGTTGAGCCCGGAATCCATACGCCCAGCGCTGGTGGGACGTCGGGCCGATGTCCAATCTCTTTATGATTTATCAGCGGATGCAGGGGGTATGGATTCCGGACAGCCGCTAACGCGGCTTCCGGAATGACGAAGGATTGGTTTTGTGTTGCTCGTGGCCGCAACTTTTTCGCCGTCATTCCGGGGCGCGAACTCTTCGTGAGCGAGCCCGGAATCCATAACCCCGGCGAATGTTATTGAGCGATGCCCGGATATAAATCGGTCCAGTCCGGATTCTGCTCTTCAATCAGGCGGATTTTCCAGTCGCGGTGCCAGTTCTTGATCTGCTTCTCACGTGCGATGGCATTTGGCGCGTCATCGTAGATTTCGAACCAGACGAGCTTGGTCACGCCGTAGCGTGACGTGAATCCGTCGGTCACCTTGGTCCGATGTTGGTATGCGCGACGCACGATGTTATTCGTGACGCCGACATAGAGCGTTCCGTGTTTTTTGCTGGCGAGAAGATGGACGTAGTATGGCATCGGCGTCAGGAATTATGGATACCGGACTTGCGCAAGAGCGCAATCCGGAATGACGAAATGAATAAGTGTATTCCATTACTCAGGAGCACACACTTTCCCCCCGTCATTCCGGGGCGCGAGTTAGCCCGGAATCCATACTCCCGGTGCTCGGTGCTAACGGAGCCTTCACTTCCCAGTCTCCATCGCAATGCGGGGGGTTATGGATTCCGGACAGCCGCTAACGCGGCTTCCGGAATGACGGAAATGTTATTTTTTGCGGCCGCCTGGCTAGCTGCGCGCACGCGCGGGTTGACGGTGATGCCCCGTCAAACCGCCTCAACCCCGCGCCGCCTCCACCGAACAGAAGGCGCCGGACTTGATGACCTCGAACTGGTCCAGCGGCTTGAAGTAGGTCTCGGTCCAGCCCTGATGCATGCCGTACACCGGCTCATTCATGTAAAAGCCGTGAAACGTGCAGAGCCCGTTGTGGAATTGCACGTTGCCGCGCAGGTTCACCTCCAGACCTCCGTCATCGGCGCTCCCCGGCGTGTTCGGCTTCGACAGCGCATACAGGCGATCCTTGTCGGAGTTGCCGCACCCGATCTTGTCGCCGTCGCCGGTGATCTCGATGAACACGATCTGCCCGTCGTTTTGAGGGGGCTCTTCGGTCAAATCGCCATCTTTGGTCAGGGATGGGCTCCAGGTGGGGACGTGGTTTCGCGTGTCGCCGGATGAGCAGACCGGCAGGCCACCGGCGCCGGTCGAATGAACCGCCCTTGGCCGCCATATGCTGCGAAGCGAGCCCGACAAATAATAAGTTGCCGCTCCGGCAATGAGCGCGGAAACAACACAGGCGGCAACGGGCTTAAAAATTCCTCGCATGGCAATCCAGCGCAGTTTAATGGCTGTATGATTAGCCATCGCGCTGGAACATTCAACGCCTGCGCGAACATGCGAGGCCCGGAGGAGACGCGCCATGCCGAGACGCCTGATCGACATTTCCGTGCCGCTGCAGAACGATGTGCCGGCCGATCCGCCCGGCAACGGCCCTGCGATCACCTATATCGACCATCAGCAGGGGCTGCCGCGAATGCTGCAGTTCTTCGACGGTCTCAAGGCAGAGGATTTGCCGGACGGGCAGGGCTGGGCGGTGGAGCAGGTGCAATTGTCGACCCACAACGGCACCCACCTCGATGCGCCCTGGCACTTTCATCCCACCATGAATCGCGGCGAGCGCTCATGGACCATCGACGAGGTGCCGCTGGAGTGGTGCTTCCAGCCCGGCGTCAAGCTTGATTTCCGCCATCTGCCGGACGGCTATGTCGCCACCGCCGCCGACGTCGCGGCCGAGCTGAAGCGCATCGGCCATACCCTGCGGCCGCTCGAGATTGTCGTGGTCAACACTTCGGCCGGCGCGAAATACGGGCAGCCGGATTATGTCAACTCCGGCTGCGGCATGGGCTACGAGGCCACCATGTACCTGCTTGAGCGCGGCGTGCGCCTCACCGGCATCGACGGCTGGAGCTGGGACGCGCCGTTCGTCCACACCGCGAGGCGATATGCCGAAACGAGAGACGCCAGCCTGATCTGGGAAGGCCACAAGGCCGGCCGCCACATCGGCTATTGCCACATCGAGAAGCTGCACAATCTCGAGCGGTTGCCGCCGGCCGGATTCATGGTGTCGTGCTTTCCAGTGAAGATCGAACGCGCCTCCGCCGGATGGACCCGGGCGGTCGCGATCATCGAGTGAGCGGCGGCGGCTTGGCCTCGGGGATGCGGCATTGCATCATGCAGTGCAGCCCGGTCGCGAGATAGGCGATCTCGGTCTTGCCGTCGAACGCGCGCAGCCCGGCCTGCAGCAACTGTGTTCCGAACCCTTTCTTCTCGACCGGCCCGAGCATCGGCCCCTCGGATTCATCCCAGACGATCGACAACAGGCCGTTGGTCACGGTCCACGAGACATGCAGCATGCCGTTCGGCGCGGAGAATGCGCCGTACTTGGCGGCATTGGTGGCCAGCTCATGAAACATCAGCGCCAGGCTGACCGCCAGCTTGGCCGGCAGGAACAGCGGATCGCCGTTCAGGGTGAAACGGACATGGTCATAGGGGCCAAGCTCCGAGCGCAAGAGATCCCGGATGTCGCAGCCGCGCCCGTCCGCTTCCGTGATCAGGTCGTCGGTGAGCGCGAGCGCGCGCAGGCGACCATCGATGCGTTCCCACGCGGCGGGCTGGTCGTGCAGCGCCTGTCGGATCACCGAATGGATCGACGCGAGCTTGTTCTTGAGCCGGTGCTGCAATTCCTCGACCACGAGTTCACGATAACTTTCTTCCCGGCGAAGCCGCGCGGCGAGCTCGCGCTGGTGTCTCAGCAGCGAGCGGTAGTGTTGCAGGCCCCAGAGAATCAGGCTGGCGACGATCGTATAGATGCCGACCAGCGCGACGGCGCCGAGGCCCCTTGGAGCCGCCCCGAAATCGAGGATGAGCGCCAGCACGGCGCCGCCGATCCCGGCCGCGATGCCGGCGCGCAATCCGCCGAACGCCGTCGCCACGAAGACGCCCGGAAGATACGGCGTGAATGGAACATCAGGCCGGATCAGCGACACGCTGTAGCGGAACACGGTCGATGCGACGAGGCACACCGCCGCGAGGCCGAGGCTCAATACCAGCGGTGGTTCGGCGATGCCCTGCCATCCGCGCCGGAATTCGTCGGTCCACTTTGTCATTGGGAAACGCCACGGGAACAACGCCGGCAGGTCACTCGCTGCGGAAGGTTCATAGACACACTCAAGGTATCCGGTCGCTCGTCGTCGAAATATGTCTGACGGCGGGATTATGGAAAAGCCGGAAGTTCAACCCTGCCGTAGGGATCATGCGACCGCAATTGCGGACACATGACGGCAAGCCGCCGGGTCGCGGACTCTTCCGCGGCTTCCTGCGGCGGGACAGCGGTCGCAGCGGCATGATAGAAGCGGGTCATGCGTCGTGCCGCTTTGTCCAGGCCTTCCGCCGCCCTGTGGGGCGCTGCCGCTGTTGTGCTTGCGCTGCTGCGGCCCGGTGCTGCGGCCGCCGATCCTCCTGCGCCGTCGGCGGCCGGGCTCGCGCGCATCTCCGCGTTCTTCGGTAACGAGGTCGCGGCCGGCAGGATTCCAGGCGCGGTGGTGCTGGTGCAGCAGCACGGCGAGCCGGTCTATCTGAAATGCTTTGGCGTGCGCGATGTCGCGACGAAGCGGGCCATGACGCCGGACACGGTGTTCGCGCTGCACTCCATGACCAAGCCGATCACCAGCGTCGCGGCCATGATGCTGGCCGATCAGGGCCGGATGTCGCTGAACGACCCGATCGCCAAATACATTCCGTCGTTTGCAAAGGTGCAGGTCGGTATCGAAACGAGGGACAAGGACGGCAGGCCGGTCCTGCGGCGCGTGGCGCCGAAGCGGCCGCCGACCATTGCCGATCTGCTGCGCCATACTTCTGGGATCACCTACGAGTATATCGGCGGCGATCTCATCAAGGGAGCTTATGTCGCGGGGCATATTTTCGACGGCCCCTTCGACAACAAGGCGTTCGCGGATCGCATCGCAAGACTGCCGTTGTCGCGGCAGCCGGGAACGCTGTGGCGCTATGGCCATTCCACCGACGTGCTCGGCCACGTCATCGAGGTGGTGTCCGGGCAGACGCTTTATGACTTCGAGAAGAGCCACATCTTCGAGCCGCTCGGCATGACCAGCACCAAGTATGTGCTCGATGATGCCGAGCGGGCGCGGATGGCGGAGCCGCTGCCGTCGGACACGATCCTGGTCGACGCCGAACGCCAGCGCCGCGCGCACCCCGAATGGGAATCCGGCGGCGGCGGGCTCGTTTCGACCGCGACCGACTATGCGCGCTTCGCGCAGATGATCCTCAACGGCGGCACGTTCGGCGGGCGGCGCTACCTCAGCCCGAAGGCATTCCGGCTGATGACGACCGATCGCATCGGCCCGGGTTCCGGCGTCGACCGCGACTACTTCTATTTTCCGGGCGACGGCTTCGGATTCGGCTACGGTTTTGCCGTGCGCGTCGCGCCCGGCGAGGCCAGGCCGCCGGCTGCGGGCTCGATCGGCGAACTGAAGTGGGACAGCGGCAGCGGCACCTACTTCGGCGTCGATCCGAAGCTGGATATGATTTTTATTCTGATGGAGCAGACCCAGAACGAGCGCGGCCGCATCGCGCCTGCCTTCAAGGCGCTGGTGTACCGGGCGTTCGGTCGGTAGCGGGCGGCCGCGGGCACCGGAGTGCCGGGCTATTCGGTCACGAGGTTCAGACGTGCTCCTGGACCGGACGATGCCGCGGCCGGCGCGTCGTCGGGGATGCGGATCATGATCACGTCGAACGGCGTGTCGGGCACCTGTTTGATCCGGCCGCTCGCGGTAATCACATGGCCGCCGGAGTTGCCGTCGAGTTCGATATCGAGCTCGTCGATTTGAAACAGCGGCAGCCGGCCCGGCGCGTGGCGCCTGGTCTTGATCGATGCGGTGAAGTGGTCGCCGTTCTCGATATAGGTGCCGGCATAGCTCACCAGCTTGTCGCCGCCGACGATGTGACCGCCGCCGACCGAAATGACACCCATGCCGTCACCCTGCTTGGCCTTGAACCAGACCGAGTATTGACCTTGCGCCAGCATCGCATCCCCCGAACATTTCCGGCGCCCGTGATGCAAGCCGCGGCGTAACGATTGGCCTACCCGCATTGCTAAAATTTTTCACGTTGCCGGCGAGCGGCGTCCTTATCCACAGAACCGGTGCTTTTGCACAGGGAGGGGCGAAGCATGTCGCGCCATTGCAGGTGAGCGATGGGTGATGAAAGCGCGGATCACAGATTCCTCAGCAGGAGAGTCAGCGCGTTCGCCGCGAACGCCTGCATGTTGGCGACGCGGTCGGCGCTGCCGGTCTCGAGCGTGGCGACGGCGCTCGCGGGACCGGCGATCGCCATGCAGCTATGGCCGGCGGCGTCGCCGTAGCGATTGCCGGTCGGGCCGGCGGCGCCGGTCTCGGAGAGGCCCCAATCGGTCGCGAAGCGTTCGCGCATCCGGTTCGCCAGCAGTTGCGCGTAGGGCTCCGACGCGGAGCGAATGCCTTTCATGTCGGCGTCGGACATATCCATCAGGATGCGGCGGGCCTCGCGGGTGTAGACCACCGCGCCGCCGAGGAAATAGGCGGATGCGCCGGGCACCGACAGCAGCGCCGCCGCGATCAGGCCGCCGGTGGAGGATTCCGCCACCGCGATGGTCTGCTTTTTGGCGATCAGCTTTTTGGCGACCTGCCCGGCGATGGGGATGAGCGTGTTCATGGTGTTTTCCGTGTGATGGGATTGTCGTCAGCCCTAACATACCGGCGCTGCATCGTCAGCCATGGACGCCTCGGAGCACGGGTCGTAGAATCGGCCCGAGCGGCGAGGGAAGGAGACATCATGACGGCACCGGTCGCGGGCGGCGTGGATTGCGACCTGCATCCGGCCGTGCCCCATCTCACCAGTCTGTTGCCCTACATGAACGACTACTGGCGCGACCAGGTGACGACGCGCGGCATGACCGACCTCTTGTCGCAGTCCTATCCGACCAACTCCCCGATCACCGGCCGCGCCGACTGGCGCCCCGCGAAAGGCAAGCCCGGCGAGAGCGTGGACGATCTGCTGAAACAGGCGCTCGATCCGTTCAAGACCGCGTTCGGGATTCTCAATCCGCTCTATGGCGTGCAACTCGTCTTCAGCGAGGACATGGCGGACGCGTTCTGCCGCGCGCTGAACGAGTGGCTGGTGAAGGAATGGCTCGACAGGGACGCGCGGCTGCGCGGCTCCATCGTCATTCCCGTCCAGAGCGTGGAAAAATCGGTGGCGGAGATCGAGCGTTGCGCGACCGACCGGCGCTTCGTGCAGGTGCTGATGCTGGTGGCGGGCGACATGCCGCTGGGAAAGCGCCCCTACTGGCCGATCTATGCCGCCTGCGAACGGCTCGGCCTGCCGATCGGCATCCACGCCGGCAGCAACTACCACAACCCGCCGACGTCGGTGGGCTGGGGCTCCTACCACATCGAGGATTATGTGGCGCAGGCGCAGGCGTTCCAGACCCAGATGACCAGCCTGATCGTCGAGGGGGTGTTCGCCAAGCATCCTAACCTGAAAATGGTGATGCTGGAATCGGGCTTCACCTGGCTGCCGTCCTATCTGTGGCGGCTGCACAAGTTCTGGCGCGGCGTGCGCATGGAGACGCCCTGGGTGGACCGCCCGCCGGCGGAGATTGTGCGCAGCAATATCCGTTTCTCGCTGCAGCCGGTGGACGCGCCGCCGGAACCGGAGACATTAAATCGCCTGTTCGACCATATGCAGTCGGACGAATTGCTCCTATTCTCGACCGACTATCCGCACTGGCAGTTCGACGGCGAGTCGGCGTTGCCGGCGGGCTTGTCGCCGGATCTCGTGCGCAAGATCATGATCGACAATCCGCATGCGACCTACGCCCGCCTCAAGGACGCCGTCGCGAAGGAGACGACGCCATGAACATGCAGTTCCGCTCAGGCGCGCAGCAGGATAACGCCAGCGCGATCAAGACCGCGATCGCCGATTGCGACATCCATCCGGCGCGCGCCACCGCGACCGAACTGTATCCGTTCCTCGCCAAACGTTGGCACGAGCATCTCGCGACCTACGGCAAGCACGCCTATCAGGGCATGATGGAAGGTCCGCCCTATCCGAAGGCGCAGCCCAACGCCTCGCGCCGCGACGCCTATCCGCCGGAAGGCGGGCCGCAGGGCTCGTCGCTGTCGTTCATGCAGAAGCAGTTGCTCGATCCGCACAACGTCGCGCTCGGCGTGCTCAACCCGCTTAACACCGGGCAGGGCATCCGCAACCACGACCTCAGCGCGGCGTTGGCCACCGCCATCAACGACTGGCAGATCGAGAAGTGGACCAGCAAGGATTCCCGTCTCAAGGGCTCCATCGTCGTCGCCAACGAGGACGGCCCGGCCGCGGCGGCGGAAATCCGCAAGCGCGCGGGCGACCCGAATTTCGTGCAGGTGCTGCTGCTCAGCCGCAACGTCGAGCCGCTCGGGCAGCGACGCTACTGGCCGATTTACGAGGCGGCGCAGGAGGCGGGGTTGCCGGTCGGCGTGCATGCCTTCGGCTTCGGCGGCAATCCGATCACGGCGTCGGGCTGGCCGAGCTACTACATCGAGGAGATGGTCGGCCACTCGCAATGCCAGCAGACCGCGCTCGCCAGCATCGTGCTGGAGGGCGTGCTGGAAAGATTTCCCAAGTTGAAGATGGTGATGATCGAGGCCGGCTTCGGCTGGGCGCCGTCGCTGGCGTGGCGGCTCGACAAGGTATGGGCGAAGCTGCGCAGCGAAGTGCCGCATGTGAAGCGGCCGCCGTCGGATTACATCAAGGATCAGATCTGGTGGACAACGCAGCCGATGGAAGACCCCGAGCGGCGCGAGCATCTGTTCCAGACCATCGACTGGATCGGCTGGGACAAGCTGTTGTTCGCGACCGACTATCCGCACTGGGATTTCGACGAGCCGTCGCGCGTGCTGCCGCCCGGCGTCAGCGACGAGCGTCGCGAGGCGTTCTATCTCGGCAACGCGAAGAAACTCTACGGCGTGGGGTAGGCAAACGGCCAGCATGCCAAAGCGATCAAGGTTTAAGTGGAGGCGCGTCGTCATGGCGCAGCGCGCTCCCTCTCCCGCTTGCGGGGGAGGTAAAGAGTCATCACCTGACGTTATTTTACGTGGATTTTTCCAGCATGGCTCGTCACGTCATTGCCCCCATCAGCGAGTTGCCGCCGGGCACGCGCAAGTTCCTCACGATCGGCGAGCGGCCGATCGCCGTCTTCAACGTCAACGGCGAGTTCTTCGGGCTGCTCAACCGCTGCCCGCATATGGGCGCGGCGTTATGTGAAGGGCCGCTGATCGGACTCGCGCAATCGAAGACGCCCGGTGAGATCGAATACACCAGGCTCGGCGAGATCGTCCGCTGCCCCTGGCACGGCTGGGAGTTCGACATCCGCACCGGCCAGTCCTACTGCGATCCGCGCCGCTTCCGCGTGAAAGCCTACGCCGCGCATGTCGAGCCCGGCGCGAGCGTGGTGAAGGGGCCGTATGTGGCGGAGACGCTGAACGTCTCGGTCGAGAACGACTACGTCGTGGTGGAGATGTAGAGCGTATCCACCGTCATTCCGGGGCGCGCGAAGCGCGAGCCCGGAATCCATAACCGCTGCAGGGAGTATGGATTCCGGGCCTGCGCCAAGAGGCGCATCCCGGAATGACGGCCTTGGATTATTCGCCCGCCATCGTCTGCCGCTCGCGCGCGTAGCGCACCAGCGCGGCGTAGCGGTAGATGCCGTGAACGAATTTGCCATAGGGCATCGTGATGAACAGCGCGAACACGATGCCGAGGTGCAGCGCGAGCAGCGGCCCCATGGCGGCGGTGGCGCGGAGCGCGAGCAGCGGCAGGCCGGTCGCGCCGGTCAGGAACAGCATCAGGATGAAGGCTGTGTCCATGCCCTTGTGGCTGTCGTCGCGCATGGCGGGCAGCCGCGCTTCCTTGGCCAGCAGCAAGCCGACCGGCCCGGTCACGAGGCCGACGCCGCCGAGCGTGCCCAGAACGACGGGCAGATCCCACCAGGGATAGGGCGCCTCGCGCGCCAGCAGGTAGTGATACAGCGTCGCCACCGACGTTGCCGCGAAGCACAGCACGAACCCGTAGAACGTCAGGTGATGAAACAGCTTGCGCCGGTCGGTCGGGCGCTCATCGGCGTTGTAGCAGCCGACCCCGCCGCCGTGGAGATAGCGCAGCTCGCCGGCGTCGCGCAGCGCCTGCAACAGCGCGCGCGGGCCCGTGGTCATGCCGACGGGTTTACCGATGTCGCGCCAGAACGCGCGCACGCCCATGACGAGCGCCAGGATCGCGTAGAGGAAGGCGGCGCTGAACAGCACCGCCATCGCATTGTGCGGCATCAGTTTGTAGAACGCGCCGGGGCCGGTGTGCACGCCATAGAGCACGGCCGGATCGGTGAAGGCGGCGAAGCCGAACACAAAGGCGGCGACGCTGAGCGCCGCGACGATGCTGATGACGAGGCCGTTGCGCGCGAACAGGCCGGCGAGGCCGCGCGGCCAGGCGTAATGCGCCCAGGACTCGGCCCGCGCGATCGCGAGCGTCTGCGGCACGTTGACGTTGAACTCGTGCGGCGGCGCAAACTGGCAGTCGGCGTAGCAGGCGCCGCAGGCGTGGCAGAGGTTGGCGAGGTAATTGAGGTCGCCGTCGGAGAAGGCGCGCCGCATCTCCATCGCCGGGAACACCGCGCACAGCCCCTCGCAGTAGCGGCAGGAGTTGCACACCGTCATCAGGCGGTCGGCTTCGCGGAGGATGCTGGTGCTAGGTCCGTGCATGGGCGATGTCGGTCCTCGTCAATGGTCGGAGGCCGTGTCGTTGCCTCCATGCATGGCGCTCTCCCTCTCCCGCTTGCGGGGGAGGATTGGGGAGGGGGCAATCTCGGCAAGAGCCCCCTCCCGAACGCTCAGGCGCGCAAATGCGCTGCCGAGCGTTCGACCTCCCCCGCAAGCGGGAGAGGTTGGATATTGCCCGTTGCGGGCCAGTGCACGTCTCAAAGAGACTAGTTCCGTGCATGGGCCGCCGCCTCCCGTCCGGCGACGCGGCCGAACACGCTGCCGATGGTCATGCCGATGCCCGCCGCGTAGCCCTGGCCGAGCACGTTGCCCGCCATGATCTCGCCGGCGGCGAACATGTTCGCCGAGGGCTTGCCGTCCGCCATCAGCATGCGCGCCTGCCGGTTCACGCGGGTCCCCAGATAGGTGAAGGTGATGCCCGGGCGTACCGGATAGGCCAGATAAGGCGGCGCGTCGATCCTGCGCGCCCAGTGGGTTTTCGGCGGCGTCAGGCCCTCGGTGCGGCAGTCGTCGAGAACCGTGTGGTCGAAGGTGCCGGGCTGCACCGCGGCGTTGAAGTCCGCGATGGTCTTTTCCAGCGCGGCCGGGTCGAGGCCGAGCTTTTGCGCCAGTTCCGCGACGGTGGTTCCGGCGATCGGCGGAAACAGCGTCGGCATGAAGCGCGTCACCACGCTGGAGTCGAAGACGATGTAGGCGATCTGGTCGGGTTGCGCCGCGACCAGGCGGCCCCAGATCGCATAGCGCTTCGGCCAGATGTCCTCGCCCTCGTCGTAGAAGCGCTGGGCGTGCTTGTTGACGACGATGCCGAACACCACCGAGTCATGCCGGGTGATGATGCCGCCGTCGAATTTCGGCGCGCGGGCGTCGATCGCCACCGCATGGCATTGCGTCGGATCGCCGATCGCCTGTACGCCCTTCGCCAGCAGCATCTTCAGGACCGCCCCGCGGTTGTACGGCGTGCCGCGGATCAAAAAGTTGTCGGCGGCCGGCCCCCAGGACTCCTTCAGCCACTCGATGTTGGCCTCGAACCCGCCCGATGCGGCGACCAGCGCCGCGGCGCGCACCGCGACGTCCTGGCCGTCCTGCTTCAAGGCGGCGGACAGGAACATCCCGTCCCGGATGTCGAGACTCGTGACTTCCGCGTCATAGAGAACCTCGACGCCGAGCCGTTCGGCGGTCAGATACAGCGCGTTCAGCATGGCGCGGCCGCCGCCGAGGAAGAACGAGTTGGTGCGCCCGAGGCTGAGCGTGCCGCCGAGCGACGGCTGCCAGCGCACGCCCTGCTCGACGATCCAGGTCAGGATCTCCTTGGACTCGCGGATCATGAAGCGCGCCAGCTCCTCGTCGGTCTTGCCGCCGGTGACGCGCAGCAGATCCTCGAAGAACTCGTCCTCGGTGTAGGGCCCGGTGAGGATGTCGGTCGCCGCGTCGTGGGCGCAGCGCATGTTGCGGGTGTGGCGCGTATTGCCGCCGCGATAGAATTTCGGCGCGCCCTCCAGCACCAGCACCGAGGCGCCCGCCCGCCGCGCGCTGATCGCCGCGCACAGCGCGGCGTTGCCGCCCCCGATGACAAGAACGTCGTATTTGCGAGTGAGGTCGGCCATGCCCTGTTGTTATCGTTATTCGGACCGAAAGCAAAATGGCCGGGTGGCGCCGATCGCCGCCGCCCGGCCGTCAACTGTTGGTCAGGCCGGCGCCGCCTCGCGCGTCGCCATCGCCTGGCCGCCGCGATAGACGGTCAGCGCGGCGATGATGCCGAGCACGGCAGCGCACATCAGCCAGTAGGCCGGGGAGGCCTTGTCGCCGGTGCGCGAGATCAGCCAGGTCGCCGCGAACGGCGTGAAGGTGCCGAACACGCCGGCGGCCAGCGCAAAGGCCAGCGAGAAGCACGTGGTGCGCACATGCTTCGGCACGATCTCGACGAGGCAGCCCAGCATGGTGCCGCTATAGACGCCGAAGTAGAACGAGAACATCAGCTCGACCGCCAGCATCTTGCCGAAAGTCGGCGCGCTCACCAGCCAGTGCAGCGCGGGGTAGGCGGTGCAGAACGACAGCGCGGCGATCGCCACCAGCACCGGCTTGCGGCCGAGGCGGTCCGACACCGCGCCGCCGACCGGATTCCAGATGAAGTTGGTCACCGCCACCATCAGCGTCACCAGCAGCGCGTCCTGGGTCGAGAGTTTCAGCACGGTCCGGCCGAACGTCGGCGTATAGACGGTGACGAAATAGAAGGTCGTGGTGGTCAGGATCGCGATCATCATGCCGAGGATGACGATGCGCCAGTTGGCGATGGCCGAGGCGAACACCTCGCTCGCCGTCGGATGCTTTTTCATCGCGGCGAATTCCGGCGTCTCCTCCAGCGTGCGGCGCAGGAAGAACAGGAACGGAATGATGAGGCAGCCGATGAAGAACGGGATGCGCCAGCCCCACGCCGCGACCATGTCCTTCGGCATCAATTCGCTCAGCACATAGCCCAGGATCGCGGCGACGAAGATCGCGACCTGCTGGCTCGCCGACTGGAACGAGGTGTAGAAGCCGCGATTGCCCGGCGTGGAAATCTCCGCGAGATAGACCGAGACGCCGCCGAGCTCGACGCCCGCCGAAAAGCCCTGCAGCAGGCGGCCGATCACGACGATGATCGGCGCGGCGACGCCGATGGTGGCATAGCCCGGACAGAACGCGATGGTGATCGTGCCGATCGCCATGATGGCGAGCGTGACGATCAGGCCCTGGCGGCGGCCGATGCGGTCGATATAGGCGCCGAGCACGATGGCGCCCACCGGACGCATCAGCGCGCCGAGCCAGAACACGCCGAAGGTCTTGAGCAGGCCGGCGGTATCGTTCTCGGAAGGAAAGAAGGCGTGGCTGATGGCGGTCGCGTAGAAGCCGAACAGGAAGAAGTCGAACTGCTCGAGGAAGTTGCCGCTGGTCGCGCGCAGGATCGCACTGAGGCGCGACTTGATCTGGACGGGTTGGAGGTATTCGGTCTGGGCCATGATGATGTTGCCTCCCCTGCGTCCGTTGGCCGGACAGCGTTGCTTCGGCCTATGGCGACCGATGCGACAATCTGGCACGAGGCGGTGGGCTTCACCAATATGAAAACCGCGATTTCCCGTGGAACCCTGACGTTGCGGTATCGCGGTGCTTGTCGGGGTTGCGTTCAGCGCCGGCGGACGCTGCGTTGCGTCTCCCGGGAAGCGGCGGTGACGAGCCATGTGTGAAAGGCGGCGAGCTTCGGAGAATCCGGTGCGCCGTCAGGGCGGACCAGATAGAACCCGGCGTCGACCGGCAGTTTGAGCGCGAAGGGCACGATCAGCCGGCCCTTGGCGATGTCGTCCTGCACATAGGACGTTCGCCCGATCGCCACGCCCATGCCGTCGACGGCGGCCTGCACGGTCATGAAGATCAGATCGAAGGAAAGACCGGGCAGTTTCGAGATGTTTACCGGCAGGCCGACGGCGGTGAGCCAGAGCCGCCAGTCGTCGTCATTGTTGGTGCTGCTGAGCAAGGTGTGGTGTGCGAGGTCTTCGGGCTTTCGCAGCGGTTTGTTGCCTTTCAGCAGCGCCGGACTGCAGACCGGAAACATCTCGTCCGCCATCAGCCAGTCGGCGCGCAGACCCGGCCACTGCCCGCGGCCGTAGCGGATCGCCGCGTCGACGTCGCCGCCGCTGAAATCCACCAGGCTGGTCGAGGTGGTGATGCGCACGTCGATATCCGGGTGCGCCGCCTGGAAGCCGGACAGCCGCGGCAGCAGCCATTTCGCGGCGAGCGAGGCGAGCGTGCTGATCGTCAGGACGCGGCCGTCGCCTTTCCGCAGCAGCCGGTCGGTCGCAAGCCGCAGGTCGTTGAAGGCGGCGCGGATGCCGGGAAGGTACTCCTTCGCGTCCGGAGTCAAGGCGAGCGCCCGGTTCTGCCGCACGAACAGGCGGACGCCGAGCTCCTGCTCGAGCCGGCGGATCTGGTGGCTGATCGCGGTCTGGGTCACGTTCAGTTCGGCCGCGGCCAGCGTGAAGGACAGGTGCCGGGCGGCCGCCTCGAACGCACGCAGTCCGTTCAGGGAGGGGAGCCGGGTGGCCATGCTGCCATGCTCAATCTATGAGTTCATGTCATCTGAAGCGGGGCGTAATGTCGTTTGCCGCAGTGCAAAATCGAGCAGATATTTCCCGACAGAAATTAGCCTTGGGAGATGATCATGTCTACCTGCTCACAAACGACGATGACAAATCATCATGATACGGGTGCCTGGGCCGCGCTCGGCGCGACGTTTCACGTCTGGCGCGAGCGGATTCATCAGCGCCGCGAACTGAGCCGCTGGACCGAGCGTGACGTGCATGACGTCGGCCTGTCCTGGACCGAGATCTCGCATGAAGCCGACAAGCCGTTCTGGCGGGCGTAAACGTCGCCAAAAAGCCGGCGCTGCCTGACGGGGGCGCCGGATCTTCCCGCCGGTCGGTCATGAAATCCCGATCATGAACGGGAGCGTCCCATGACAGCGTTGCTTGCAAAGGACCTGCCGCAATACACGGATATCCTCCGCCTGCGGAATGGTGCCTTCCTGACCGTCCGGTTTGTTCAGCCGCGGGACGCTGACGCGCTGCAGACCTATTTCCGCAGGCTCTCGGCGCGGTCGCGTTACAATCGGCTGCTTGGTGCCGCCAGCGAGCTGCCGCAGTCGGTGCTGAGCCAGTTCGTTCGGATCGGCGAGGGCGAGGGATTTTCCGCTGTCGCGACCCTCGAAGTCGACGGCGTCGATACCATCGTCGGTGAAATCCGCTATGCCGTCGATGGCGCGGAGTCACGCCTCGAGTTCGGGATTTCGGTCGCCGACCGGTGGCAGGGGAGCGGGATCGGCCGCGCTTGTGTCGAATCTCGAATGCCGCGCGGCGGCGCTCGGCGCGCGCCGCATCTACGGCGATACGTTGCGCTCCAACGACGCCATGATCCGCCTTGCCCGGCAGGCGGGCTATGCCTTCACGCCGGCGCCGGGCGACTGGAAGCTCGTGCGGTTCGAAAAGCCCGTTGCCATCGCGCGCGAGGACATTCCCTGTGCGACCTGGCGCGTCGTCGCCCGCGAAGCCGCGATGCGGCCGGCGGCTTGATATCAAGGCCGCTCAAGGCATAAGCCGTCCCTGCGAAAACCGGCCATCCCCATGATGATCCGCCGAACGCCGGCGGAAATCGCCACATCATGCGCGATCCGGCTCCTTCCCATTGACTCCTGCCCTATTCGTTATAAAACATAACTATTCTGGACAGGACACAATTGACGCCATGGGAAACGCCGCCTCCGCCGCATCAGCGGATCGTTCCGCGCTGCTCACCATTGAAAGGGCCGGGGCCGTGCTTAGCGTGGGCCTGAACCGGCCGGCCAAGCGCAACGCGCTGAACGATCCTCTTATCCTGGAGATCCAGGACTGCTTTTCCAACATCCCCGACGATATCGGCGCCGTGGTCATCCACGGCATCGGCGATCACTTCTCGTCGGGTCTCGATCTGTCGGAACTGACCGAACGCGACGCCACCGAGGGCTTGATTCATTCCCAGATGTGGCATCGGGTGTTCGACCGCATTCAATACAGCCGCGTTCCCGTGATCGCGGCACTGAAGGGCGCCGTCATCGGCGGCGGCCTTGAACTCGCCTGCGCCGCGCATATTCGCGTTGCCGAGCCGTCGGCTTACTTTGCGTTGCCGGAAGGTCAGCGCGGCATCTTCGTCGGCGGCGGCGGGTCGGTGCGGCTGCCGCGCCTGATCGGCGTCTCCCGCATGGCCGACATGATGTTGACCGGCCGCGTCTACTCCGCGACCGAAGGGGCGTCGTTCGGCTTCGCCCAATATCTGACGGATGAGGGCGGAGCGTTCGCCAGGGCGATGGAGCTCGCCGAGCGCGTGACGAGGAACGCGCCGCTGACCAACTTCGCGGTGTTGCAGGCGCTGCCGATGATTGCCGAAGCCAATCCGCAGACGGGACTCCTGATGGAGTCGCTAATGGCCACGGTGGCGCAGAGCGACAAGGAGGCGAAGGCGCGGATCCGGGCCTTCCTCGACCGCAAGACGGCGAAGGTCAAACCGGTCTAGGACGGGCGGCACACGAACGGCAGGGCTGAGATCGACATGAGTGCTCCGGCGGCGACCAACAGCGAGACGGCAGGCACGCAGACCGTTGCGCCGCTGCGTCCCATTTCATTCGGGTATCCCGCAGTCACCGTGGAGCGCCGCGCCGACGGCACCGTCTATCTTCGTCCCAGGGCGGCGCTCGGCGACTATCCCGTTCGTCTCACCGACCGGCTGCACCACTGGGCCGCGGCGGCTCCGGATCGCGTCTTCATGGCCGAGCGCAAGGCCGGGGGCGGCTGGCGCGAACTGACCTACGCGCAGCTTTTGACGTCGAGCCGCGCCATCGCCTCGGCGCTGCTCGCGCGCAGGCTTTCGGCCGAGCGTCCCGTCGTCATCCTCTCCGGCAATTCGATCGACCATGCGTTGATGGCCTTCGGTGCGCTGTACGCGGGGATTCCGTTCTGCCCGGTGTCGCCGGCCTATTCGCTGGTGTCGAAGGATTACGGCAAGCTCGCGTTCCTGATGAAGCTTTTGACGCCGGGTCTCGTCTTCGCCGACGACGCGGCGCTGTTCGCGGATGCGTTGCGCGCCAACGTGCCTGCAGGGGCTGAAATTGCGGCGACGCGCGGCGAAGTGAGCGGACGCCGCGTGACGGCGCTTGCCGATCTGCTCACGACGCCGGAACATGCCGGGCTTGACGCCGCGCACGACGCCATCGGCCCCGACACCATCGCGAAATTCCTGCTGACCTCGGGCTCGACCGGCAATCCCAAGGCGGTCGTCAATACCCAGCGCATGATCTGCGCCAATCAGGTGATGTTGCGCGAGACGCTGGCGTTCCTCAAGGACGAGCCGCCGGTCATTATCGACTGGCTGCCGTGGAATCACACCTTTGGCGGCAACCACAATATCGGTCTGACGCTTTTCAACGGCGGCTCGATGTATCTCGACGAGGGCAAGCCGACGCCGGCGGGAATCGGCCAGACCATCTGCAATCTCCGCGAGATTTCGCCGACCGTCTATTTCAACGTGCCGAAGGGCTACGAATCGCTGTTGCCGTATTTCCGCGATGACGCCGCCTTGCGCAGGAAGTTCTTCGGCAAGCTGCACGCCATGTTCTTTTCCGGCGCGGCGCTGTCGCCCTATGTCTGGAACAGCCTCGATGAGCTGTCGGTGCAGGAAACCGGCGTTCGGGTACCAATGCTGACGGGCCTTGGGGCCACCGAGACCGCGCCGTTCTTCATGTCGGTGACGCCAGAGACCAGCCGCTCGGGCCACGTCGGGCTTCCCGTGCTCGGCAACGACGCCAAACTCGTCCCCAACAACGGCAAGATGGAAGTCCGCGCCAAGGGACCGAATGTCACGCCCGGCTACTGGCGTCAGCCCGACCTGACCGCCAACGCCTTCGATGAGGAAGGCTTTTACAAGTTCGGCGATGCGCTGAAGCCGGCCGTCGCTGACGACTTCGATGCCGGCTTCGATTTCGACGGCCGCATTTCCGAGGACTTCAAGCTCGCCAGCGGCACCTGGGTCAGTGTCGGCCCGCTGCGCGCGCGGTTTGTCGCCACCTGCGCGCCGCTGGTGCGGGATGTGGTGATCGCCGGCCTTAACCGCGACGAGTTGACTGCGCTGGTCATTCTCGATCTCGACGGATGCCGCATCATCAACCCCGCGCTCGCCACCGACGATCTCAAGACCGCCGCGTCCGATCGGGAAATCCGGCAGGCGTTTCGCGAGCGGCTGGCGAAGTTCGCGGGCAGCGCCACCGGATCGTCGACGCGCATCGCGCGCGCCGTGCTGCTCGACACGCCGCTGTCGATCGACCGCGGCGAGGTCACGGACAAGGGATCGGTCAACCAGCGTGCCGTGCTTGAGCATCGCGCCGGCGCGATCGACGCGCTTTACGCGTCGCCCGCGCCGGGCCACGTTATCGTCGTCAGCTAGAAGGAGATCGTCATGCAGTTGAAGGGTCAGGCCGCCATCGTCACCGGCGGCGCATCGGGTCTGGGCGCGGCCACCGCGCGGAAACTTGCCGCGCAGGGTGCCAAGGTCGCAGTCTGCGATCTCAACACCAGGCTCGCGGAGGACCTCGCCAAGGAGATCGGCGGCGTCGCCGTGACCTGCGACGTCTCCGATGCTGCCTCGGGCGAGGCCGCGGTGGTCGCAGCCGCCAAGGCGCACGGTCCGGCGCGCGTGCTGGTCAACTGCGCCGGCATCGGCGTCGCCAAGCGCGTGGTCGGCCGCGAGGGACCGCATGCGCTGGCGGATTTCAACAAGGTGATCAGCGTCAACCTGATCGGCACGTTCAACATGCTGCGACTCGCGGCCGCCGAGATGTCGAAGCTCGAACCGCTGGAGGGCGGCGAGCGCGGCGTGATCATCAACACCGCCTCCGTCGCGGCCTATGACGGCCAGATCGGCCAGGCGGCCTATTCGGCGTCGAAAGGCGGCATCGTCGGCCTGACGCTGCCGGTCGCGCGCGAACTCGCGCAGTTCGGCATCCGCGTGCTGACCATCGCGCCCGGCCTGTTTCTCACGCCGCTGCTCGGCGCGCTGCCGCAAGCCGCGCAGGACAGCCTCGCCAGCGCGATCCCGTTCCCTCACCGGCTCGGCTCGCCTGACGAATATGCGTCGCTGGCGCTGCACATGATCGACAATCCCTATCTCAACGGCGAAGTCGTGCGGCTCGACGCGTCGCTGCGCATGGCGCCGAAGTGAAGCGGGAAGGCCGTCATCCCGAGGGGCCGCGAAGCGGCCCTCGAAGGGCGACGGCGATCCTTCGAGGCCCGCGGCCAACGCCACGCGCACCTTGGGACGACGCGTCGAGCAAGGCCATCTATTCCGGGAGGAGAAATGTTCGTTCACCGCAGGGATGTCCAGATCCAGTGGGGCGATTGCGACCCCGCCAACATCGTCTACTATCCGCGCTACTTCGAGATGTTCGACGACTCCACCTCGATCATGTTCGAGGCCGCCGGCTTTTCCAAACAGGACATCGTGAAAAAGTACGGGCTGGTCGGCATTCCGATGGTGGACACCCGCGCCAAATTCCATATCGCCTCGACCTACGGCGACTGGATCGCCATCGAAAGCCGGGTGGAGAGCTGGCGGCGGTCGAGTTTCGACGTGGTGCACCGCGTGTTGAAAGGCGAGGCGCTGGCGATCGAGGCGTTCGAGACGCGCGTGCTGGTCGGAAAGCATCCTGACGATCCGGCGCGGCTGAAATCCGCAGCCATACCGGCGGAGATCGTTGCCCGCTTCAAGCAAGGTTAATTCGAATCGAAGGCTGACCCGCTCCATGCCATGACCTAAAGAAGGGGCTGACCTGAGGACGAACCGATTTAGACTGCAAGCAATGTTCAAACGGGAGGACTGAATGAATAAACTCGCTCTATCCGTCGCGGTTGCGGCGCTGTCCTTGGCTCTGCCGGCAATGGCCGTTCCGGCCGCCGCGCAAACCAAGGACATCACCATCGGAATCACGATCACCACGACCGGCCCGGCCGCGGCGCTCGGTATTCCCGAGCGCAACGCGCTGGAATTCGTGCCGAAGGAAATCGCCGGCGTGCCGCTGAAGGTCATCGTGCTCGACGACGGCGGCGATCCGACCAACGCCACCACCAACGCGCGGCGCTTCGTCACCGAATCCAAGGCCGACATCATCATGGGCTCGTCGACCACGCCGCCCACGGTCGCGGTGTCGAACGTCGCCAACGAGGCGCACGTGCCGCATATCGGCCTTGCGCCGTTCCCGATCACGCCGGACCGCGCCAAGTGGTCGGTCTCGCTGCCGCAGCCGATCCCGATCATGGGCAAGGTGCTGTACGATCACATGAAGGCGCATAACGTGAAAACGGTCGGCTACATCGGCTATTCCGACTCCTACGGCGACCTCTGGTTCAACGACCTCAAGAAGCAGGGCGGCGAACTCGGCCTGAAGATCGTCGACGAGGAGCGCTTCGCGCGCCCCGACACGTCGGTCACAGGTCAGGTGCTGAAGCTCATCGCGGCCAATCCCGATGCGATTCTGGTCGGCGCCTCCGGCACCGCCGCCGCGCTGCCGCAGACCGAGTTGCGCAACCGCGGCTACAAGGGCCTGATCTACCAGACCCACGGCGCCGCCAGCATGGACTTCATCCGCATCGCCGGAAAGGCCGCGGAGGGCGTGCTGATGGCGTCGGGGCCGGTGATGGATCCCGAGGATCAGCCCGACAGCGCGCTGACCAAGAAGCCCGGCATGGAGCTGGTGAAGGCTTACGAGGCCAAGTATGGCCCGAACAGCCGCAGCCAGTTCGCGGGGCACTCGTTCGATGCCTTCAAGGTGTTGTCGCGCATCGTTCCGGTGGCGCTGAAGAAGGCCAAGCCGGGCACGCAGGAATTCCGCGAGGCGATCCGCGAAGCGTTGCTGACCGAGCATGAAATCGCGGCGAGCCAGGGCGTCTATAACTTCACGGAAAAGGATCGCTACGGCCTCGACAATCGCGCGCGCATCCTGCTCACGGTGAAGAACGGCAAGTACGTTCTGGCGAAGTAGGCGGCGTTCGCCTCGCCGCTCGGCGGCAATGGCGCCATAACAAAAGGCCGGCCTCTTTCGGGGCCGGCCTTTTCTGCGGGAGGATGCAGGTCAGGCGTTGGCGCGCTCGATATCGGCGCGAATGAAATGCGCGGCCCATACAAAGAGCAGTGCGCCAAGCATCGTGGTGGCACTCGCCGATAGCAGCGAATAGCGCACGGCCTGGGCGCCGTACGTATGGGTCAGGACATCGTTTGCCATCCCGACACCGAGCGGTCCCGTTCCCTGGCCGAAGCAGGTCGCCGTGAGCAGGATGATCGCAGAGGCGAGAGCGCGCATGCTTGGCCGCGCGACCGTCTGGGCGATCGCGAAGATCGGGCCGAGATGGAAGCCGACGAGAAAGGACATGGCTGCAAGCGACGCAACCATGACGACGAAATTGTCGGTCAGCAGGCACAGGGCGAACACGGGTCCGGCGAGGCCGGAGGTGATCGCCGGCGCCCAGAGTTTCCAGCGGTCATCGTTGCGCGCGATGCGCGCCACGACAAGGCCGCCTGCCAGCGTGCCGGCCATGCCGGCCAGTCCCTTGAACGTGCCGGCATAGGTGCCGATCTCGACGCTTGAGAGATGGTGCACGCGCGCGAGGAAGGGCGGAATCCAGGCCGAGGTCGCGTAGTTGGTGTAGGTCGTCAGGCAGAACCCGATCAGCACCAGAATGAAGCTCTTCTGCGAGGCCAGGAACGCAAGCGTCGGGCTGAGCGCGTCGCGCGCCTTCCTTTCGGCCGTTGTTTGAACGCGGGGCGGCTCCGAGACCGTCAGCCGCAGAACCAGGGCAAGCGCAAGTCCGGGCAGGCCGGCAACCAGAAACGCTGCGCGCCAACCGTAGTGCTGGTTGACCCAGCCGCCGAGAAAATAGCCGAGGAATACGCCGAGATAGGTGCCGACGGCGTAGATGCCGAGCGCACGGGGGCGCTCGTTCTTGTCGAACAGGTCCGCGATGATGGATTGCGACGCGGGCGTGCCCGCGGACTCGCCGATACCGACGCCGATTCGCGCCAGCGCCAGCGCCGTGACGCTCTGCGCCATTCCGCAGAACGCGGTCATCGCACTCCAGAACGCGAAGGCCATGGCGACGATGTTGCGGCGGTTCATGCGGTCGGCGAGGCGCGCAATGGGAATGCCCAGCAGGGAATAGAACAGCACGAAACCGAAGCCGGCGATCAGGCCCATCGTGGTATCGCTGAGCGTGAATTCCTTCTTGATGGGTTCGATCAGTACGTTGAAGATCGTACGGTCGAGAAAATTCAGCGCATAGATGATCGTCAGCAGGGCCAGCGCATAGTATCGACGCGCTGATGAGGCCGCAGTGGCATCGGGCACCGCTCCGATGCGAGGTGCGATATCTGTCATGGTCCGTCCTCCCCGAAAGGCGCGGCCGCTGTTTCGCGGCTTCGCGCGAATAAATCCGGACACCGAAACGGAGCGCCTCGCGGAGTGCGCGCGCTTCGAATGGCGATGTTAGTTGTCGCGAATATAGTTTCCGGCCTCGAATTCGATCGGCGGCGCGTCTGGAGCGAAGTTGATCCCGATCGGATCGCGCCCGGCGGCGAGCGCTTCGAGCTGCTCGCGCATCATGCGCCGGACCATCAGGATGCCACGGTCACTCTGGCCGAAATGCTCTTCCGAATGCATCGTGATCGGTCCCTGTCCGACCTGCGCCTCATAGTCGCCCGGATATCGCTGGTGCTCCTGTTCGGTCATGTCCCACCAGAACTTGCCGTTGAACTTCGAGCGCATGCGGCCGATGTCACCGCCTTGCTTGACGCGGCCGGCGACATAGATGCGAAACGACGTGTCGTCGATCGGCAGCACCCAGCCGATCGATTCGACGCGCGCGAACTGCGCGACGCGCGGGTTGGGAACGACCCGTAGGGTGGGAAAGACGGCTTCGGTCACGCGGTAAAACACCTTGCCGTCGTCCTGCCGGCGCACCGAACGCACGGCGACGCCGCGCGCGGTGGTTTCGAACCGCACCTCCGGCATGGAGGCCATCATGTTGGTGAACTGCGCGCCGCTGAACGAGCCGTGCAGCACCGGAACGTGGAAGGGGTCGACCACGTTTTCGAAATGCTGCAGCCAGTTGCAGGGAATGATCGCGGGGCCGCCGCCGCCGAGCGAGGTGTCGTCGGCCTCCACGAACTCGCCGTCGTCCATTGTCTCCAGCGCGTCGTAGCGCGGCAGAGGAGGCTTCTTCTCCGGCGGCCCCATATAGGCGAAGATCAGCCCGTAGCGTTCCTCGATGGAGTACCAGGGCTGGCGCACCTTGTCCTTGAAGGCGCCGCCGTCGGGCTCGCAGGGCTGTTCGAGACAATTGCCTTCGGTGTCGAATTTCCAGCCGTGATAGCAGCAGCGGATGCCGTCTTCCTCGACCTTGCCGTAGTAGAGCGTGGTGCCGCGATGGCAGCAGCGCGCATGCAGCAAGCCGGCCCGACCGCGCTTGTCGCGAAACAGGATCAGGTCTTCGCCGAGCGCCCGCACCCTGCGCGGAACATCGTTGGCGTCGCCGCTCAACCCGATCGGGTGCCAGTAGCGGCGGAGCAGTTCGCCCATGGGCGTGCCGCGGCCGACTTCGGTCAGCTCGCGCCGGTAGGTGGAAGGCTTCATCGCATAGGCGGTGCCGATGTCGCGGCCGTTCTTTACGGCTGTCATCACGTTTGCTCCCGACGTTCTCTTTAGACCCAGTCAAAAGAGAATCGATGACAATGTCAACCATTTTGGCAGGAGGCATCGCCGGGCGCGCGCCGCTTGGCAGGCCGGCATTTTGTTGGCAAATAGCTGCCATGACCACGAAACCGCTCAAGGATGCCGATCGCCGCGCCGCGTCGTCACAATCGCTGGCTCCGGTGACGGAGACGGTGTCGTCGCGGCTGATGGTGCTGGCGAATCTTCTCAAGCGGGGCGCAATCCTGCGCTATGGCCGAACCGTGGGCCTGTCGTCAGTCGAATTCGGCCTGGTCGCATCGCTCGGCCGCAATCCGCCGATGAGCGTCGTGCAGCTTGCGGCCGCGGTCGGCCGTGACAAGGGGCAGACCAGCCGCGCGCTGGCGACGCTCGTCGCGCGCAAGCTGGTGTCGCGTCAGGTCAATCCCGACGACAACCGGGAGGTGCTCGTGAAGCTGACGCGCGCCGGTCTCGCCGCTCACGAAACGCTGGTCGTCAACGCGATGGATCGTACGCGCACTTTGGTCGAGGATTTCGACGCGAAGGAAATCGCGCTGCTTCAGCAGTATATCGACCGCCTGATGGACAAGGCGGCTGCGATGCTCGAAAGCGAAAAAGACCGAGGAGCGATGGCTTCGAGGCAATCCAATTCCGAGTGAAAAATCCTGGATTGCTTCGCGGCGCCTGTCATCGGGAGGCCTCATGGCGCGTCGAAGACGCGCGTGAATGCGCTTGCGGCGCCGACCCGTTGGCTCGCAATGACGATTCGATCACAATTCTCTAGCCGGCGTCGCGGCCATCTGCCGTCAAGCGTGCTGAAAGCCGAGATAGCTCGCCACCACCTGCTGGTTGCTGGCGACCTCGGCGGCTGCGCCGCTCAGCACGAACTCGCCGAGCTCCATCACATAGGCGCGGTCGGCGATCTTCAGCGCGGCCTGCGCGTTCTGCTCGACCAGCAGCACCGAGACACCGGCCGCGCGCAACTCGCCAACCGTGCGGAAGATATCCGCGACGATCAGCGGCGCGAGGCCGAGGCTCGGCTCGTCGAGCATCAGCAGCTTCGGCGTGCCCATCAGCGCGCGGCCCATGGCGAGCATCTGCTGTTCGCCGCCCGACAGGGTGCCCGCAAGCTGCCAGCGCCGCTCCTTCAGCTTCGGAAACAGCGCATAGACCCGCTCGAACGACCGCGCGGCGGCGGCGGAATCGATCCGGAACGCGCCCAGCAGCAGGTTGTCCTCGACGGTCATGGTGCCGAACAGCTCGCGATGCTCGGGCACCAGCGACAGTCCGGCGGCGACGCGATCCTCGATATCGAGCCGGGTCATGTCCTCCCCGCCGAAGGTCACGCGTCCTTTCAGCGGCAGGATACCCATGATCGCGTTGAGCAGTGTGGTCTTGCCGGCGCCGTTGGCGCCGACGATAGTGACGATCTCGTTGGGGCGCACGTCGAGCGACACCGACCGCACGGCTTCGACCTTGCCGTAGGAAATGTGGACGTCGGCGACGGCGAGGAGCGGGGAGGTCATGCCACGGCTCCGAGGTAGGCCTTGATGACGTCGGGGTTGGTCTTGATCGCCGCCGGCGTTCCTTCAGCGATGCGCGTGCCGAAATCGAGCACCACGATGCGGTCGGCGAGATCCATCACAAAACCCATATCGTGCTCCACCAGCAGTACCGACATGCCGCCGTCGCGCAACTGCCGCAGCAGCGCCGCGAGGCGCTGCTTCTCCATGTGCCGCAGGCCGGCGGCCGGTTCGTCGAGCAGGAGAAGCATCGGATCGGCGCAGAGCGCGCGCGCGATCTCGACGATGCGCTGCTGACCGAGCGAGAGGCTGCCCGCGAGCTGGTCGATCTGGTCGCCGAGTCCGACGCGCGCGATCTGGCGCGCGGCCTCCGCAAGCAGCCGCGCCTCGTCGGCGCGGTCGAGGCGCAGCATGCTGGATATCGCACTGGCGCGGCCGCGCAGATGGGCGCCGATGGCGACATTCTCCAGCACGGTCATGTCGGGCACCAGCTTGACGTGCTGGAAGGTGCGGGCGATCCCGAGCTGGGTGATGGCCTGCGGCGATGCGTCGGCAATCGGCTGGCCGGCGAACGAAACGGAGCCGCTGCTCGCCTTGAGCACGCCGGTGATGAGGTTGAAGGTCGTGCTCTTGCCGGCGCCGTTGGGGCCGATCAGGGCGACAATCTCGCGCGACCCCACGTCGAAGCTGACGTTGTTGACGGCGGTGACGCCGCCGAACTGCTTGCGCGCGTTGTCGATGCGCAGCAGCGGACCCGGCGGCGGCGCCGGGCGCGGCAGCGCCGGCAGGGCGACCGCGGTGTCGGGACGCCGGAACGGCGATTTGAGCGGCAGGCGCCCGGTCAGCCACGGCCACACGCCGCTCGGCGCGAACTGCACCAGCGCCACCAGCATGATGCCGAACACGATGATTTCGAGCTGTCCCTGGCCGCCGAAGATCAGCGGGAGGTAGCTTTGCAGCACCTCCTTGAGGATCACGACGATGGCCGCGCCGAGCACGCCGCCCCAGACATAGCCCGCGCCGCCGACCACGGCGATGAACAGATACTCGATCCCGGCCTCCGCGCCGAACGGCGTCGGCGTCGCGGCGCGCTCGAAATGCGCGTAGAGCCAACCGGACAGTCCGGCAAGAACCGCGGCGTGGATGAACACCAGAAGTTTCGCCCGCGCGGTCTGCACGCCGAACGCCTCCGCCGCGACGTGGCCGCGCCGCAGCGCACGGATGCCGCGTCCGGTGCGCGAATCCAGCAGGTTCAGCGTCAGGATCGCGCACAGGATCACCGCGAACCAGATCGCATAGTAGATCGTGCCGGCATCGAGCATCCTGACCTGGCCGATCTGGAGCGGCGGGATCCGCGTGATGCCGTCGTTGCGGCCGAGGATTTCCAACTTGCTGAACAGGTAGTAGAGCCCGATGCCCCAGGCGAGGGTGCCGAGCGGCAGGTAGTGGCCGGAGAGCCGGACCGTGACGACGCCGAGAATGACGGCGGCGATGCCGCTCACGATCAGCGATGCCGGAAGGCTGAGCCAAGGCGACAGGCCGTAGTGCGTGGTCAGCACCGCTGTCGTGTAGGCGCCGAAGCCGCAGAAGGCGGCTTGTCCGAATGAAGTGAGGCCGCCGACGCCCGTCAGCAGTACAAGTCCCATCGCCACCAGCGCGGCGAGGCCGATGTTGTCGAGCAGGACGAGCCAGAACGGCGGCATGCCCGGAATCAGCGGAAGCACGGCCATGACCATGGCGTAGACGATGATGGACAGGCGTTGCGGCATCGCGATCAATCCTGTTCCTCCTCGACCTCGGGCGCCGCGAGCGAACGCAGCACAAGAACCGGAATGATCAGCGTGAAGACGATGACCTCCTTGAATTCGCTGGCGTAGAACGAGGAGAACGACTCGACGATGCCGACCAGGATCGCCGCCGCCGCCGTCAGCGGATAGCTGACGAGGCCGCCGATGATCGCTGCGACGAAGCCCTTCAGGCCGATCAGGAATCCCGTATCGTAATAGAGCGTCGTGATCGGGACGATCAAAATCCCCGACAGCGCACCGATCAGCGCCGCCAGCAGGAACGCCAGTTGCCCGGACAACGAGGTGCGGATGCCGACGAGGCGCGCGCCGAGCCGGTTGACCGCAGTCGCGCGCAGCGCCTTGCCGTAAACCGTATGGCCGAAGAACAGCCACAAGGCGACGATGAAGGCGACCGTGATGCCATAGACCGCAAGGCTCTGTCCGGTGAAGTTCAGCGGGCCGATCATCAGCGCGCTGTTGGACATCGCCGGTCCGCGCAGGCCTTCCGCGCCGAAGAACACGAGGCCAAAACCCTGCATCGCGAGGTGGCAGCCGACCGAGGCGATCAGCAACACCAGCACCGAGGTGTGGGCGATCGGCTGGAAGGCGAGGCGGTAGAGGAATATCCCGATCGCGGCGACGATCATCAGCGAGAGCGCGGTGTTGACCGGAATGGTGTTGTAGCGTCCGGCCAGCGCGTAGGTGAGCCCGAGGATGGCGAAGGGCATCACCACGTTGATCGAGAACGAGCGTGCGACAGCCCTGATTCGAAGCGACCGGCGCGCCACGATCATGTCGAGGGCGAAGGCCGCGACGCCCATGACGACCGCGAGTTGCACGGTGCCTGGCACCTGACCGGTGGATAGCATGGCGTAGGTGAGCGCGCCGTAGGTGACGAATTCGCCCTGCGGGATCAGAATGACACGCGTGACGGCAAAGACGAGCACCAGCGCAAGGCCGAGCAGGGCATAGATGGCGCCGTTGGTAATGCCGTCCTGCAACAGGAACAGCAGGATCGTCGTGTTCAAGACCGGTATCCCCCCTCGGCGTCAATAGCGCCTGCCGGCCATCGCCGCAAACAGGACGGCCGTGTAAACAGCGGTTGAGCGCGCCGCGATTATTTGATATGTTTCATAACAATTATCAATTATAATCTCAAGGGCGGCCCTCGCGAAGGGCCCCGGCTCAATCTACCGGGAGTGCGAAGCGCAGGCGATGACCGTTTCCAAAACCACCGCGTCCAAAACCACCGCTTCCAAGGCGATCGCTTCCAAGGCCATCGCGCCGGATTTGATCCGTACGATGCAGAGTAACGGCCGCGAGCCGGCCGCTGATGCCCTCCAGATGGGCGAACTGTCCGAACTGCTGGGCTATACCCTCAAGCGGGCACAGTTGAAGGTGTTCGACGACTTCATCCACTGCGTGGAGCCGCTGCAACTGACGCCGGCGCAGTTCTCGGTGCTGCTGCTGATCGATGCGAATCCCGGTCGCAATCAGACCGAGATCGCTAATACCCTCGGAATCCTGCGGCCGAATTTCGTGGCGATGCTCGACAGCCTCGAAAGCCGCGAGTTATGCGTACGGATGCGGTCGACCAATGACCGCCGTTCGCATGTGCTCGTGCTGACCGACAAGGGCCGAACCATCCTGGCGCGTGCGAAGAAACTGATTGTCTCCCGGCATGAAGCCCGGCTCAACGAGGTGCTCGGACCGGAAAATCGCGCCGCGCTGCTGCGGATGCTCGACAAGCTCGCGCGGGATTTCTGACGCGTGGACGCCCTCAGCCTGGTCCGTCATGTCCGGCTTATGCCGGGCATCCACGCCTTGAATATTGCATATTCAGGAACGTGGCTCGCCGGAACAAGTCCGGCCATGACGAAAGTGAAGGTGTTTCCCTTCAAAGTGAGCCGCCCTGGATTGCTCCGCGCGCAATGACTTGCAGGTTCGCGTTCCGTCAAAGCATGAAAGTCACCCGACGCGATCGACCAGGATCACGCGGATATCGTTGACGTTGGTCAGTGTCGGGCCGGTCACCAGCAGGTCGCCGGTGGCGTCAAAAAAAGCCGTTGCGTCGTTATTGGCAAGGTAGGCGGCGGGGTCGAGGCCGAGCCGCTGCATCGTCGCGAAGGTCGTGGCGTCGATCATGGCGCCGGCCGGATCGGTCGCGTCGCCGGCGCCGCCATCCGCCCCGTCGGTATCAGCCGCGAGCGCCGCGACGCCGGGCATGTCCTTCAGGTTTGCGGCGAGCGCCAGCGCGTATTCCTGGTTGGGGCCGCCACGGCCGTTGCCGCGCACGGTCACGGTGAGTTCGCCGCCCGACAGGATCGCGAGCTTGCGTCCGGCGGCGCGCGCGTCGCGGGCAAGCGTCGCATGAGCGGCCGCCACGTCGCGCGCCTCGCCTTCGAGGTCGGCGCCGAGATCGCATATCTCATAGCCGGCGTCCCTGGCGACCCTGATCGCCGCATCGAGGGACGTCCTGGGGCGCGCGATGATCTGGAAACGCGCCCGGGCGAACGCGGCGTCACCCGGCTTGCAGCTTTCGTTGGCCGGATCGCTCAAGGCGCGGGCGACAGCGTCGTCGACCGCCAAGCCATAGCGCGTGAGCAGCGCGCGCGCGTCGGCGAGCGTGGTCGGGTCGGGTACGGTCGGACCTGAGGCAATGGCGCTCGGTTCGTCCCGCGGCACGTCGGAGACAGCGAGGGTGACGATCGCGCTGGCCCGTGCGCCGGCCCGCGCCAGCCGGCCTCCCTTGATGCGCGACAGGTGCTTGCGCACCGTGTTGATCTCACCGATCGGGGCGCCGGAACGCAGCAGCGCGCGGTTGACCTGCTGCTTCTGGGCGAAGGACACGCCGTCGACCGGGGCGATCCAGTTGGCTGAGCCGCCACCCGACAACAGCACCAGCAACAGGTCGTCCGGCGTCGCCGTTGCCGCGCGTTTCAGGCTGGCGTCCGCGCCGCGCAAGCCGGCCTCGTCGGGGACGGGATGACCGGCTTCGATCACCTCGATGCGGCGGGTCGGTACGCCATGGCCGTGACGGGTGGTCGCAAGCCCGGTGAGGCGGGACGGATCGAGGCCGAGATCATCGAGATAGTGGCGCTCGGCGGCCGCGGCCATCGCGGCGGCGCCTTTTCCGGCGGCAAGGCAGATCACGCGGCCGTTGCCGGGCGGCGGCAGGTGCGCCGCAAGCATGCGGTCCGGGTGGGCGGCGGCGACGGCCGCATCGAAGATTGCGCGCAACAGCTTGCGGTGGTCGGTCATCGTCGAGATCTTGCCAGGCGGAAAGGGATCAATCGTAAGGTCCGCAGTTATCGGTCAGTTCGGCCGACAAGAAAACCCCCGCGCATGCGGCGCGGGGGTTTTCAGGAGAGGGGCCGACAGACGGGGTCAGCCGCCGGCGTCAGCGCTGATGACGTCGCCGAACAGCTCCCACTTCTGGCCCTTGAACTTCATCAGCTTGAGCGACGAAATCGGCGCGAAGTCGGTCGGGCTGGTGTTGATCTTGATGCCGGGCAACAGCGTGCCGATCTCGAAGTTCTTGAGGTTGGCGGCCTGCTTCATGACGTTGGCGCGGGTGAGATTGTCGCCGCACTGCTTGAGCACCTGCACCAGCGTGGAGGCGACGCTGTAGCCGACGACGGTGCCGCCGTCGAGCACGTTGCCTTCCGGAAAATACTTTTTCATGAAGGCGTAGAATCCGGCCATCCCTGCATCCTTGGCCCATTGCGGATCGGAAGCGTCCTTCAGGTACGCGGCCGAAATGATGTTCTGCGCGTTCTCGTAGCCTGCCGGCTTGATCACGCTGCCGACGGACGCGGAGACGTTGTTAAGGAAGTGCGTCGGCTTCCATCCGATTTCGGCGATCTTCTTGATCGCCTGTGCGGCGAACTTCGGCGTGGTGATGTTGACAAAGACGTCGGCCCCGCTCGCCTTCAGCCTGACGATGTGGCTGTCGATGGTCGGCTCCGACAGCTCGTAGCTGTCCTGCGCGACGATCATGGTCTTGGCTTTCGCACCGAGACCGTCGAGCAGGCCTTTCAGGTAGTCCTTGCCGTAGTCGTCGTTCTGGTAGAGCACGGCGATCTTGGCATGTGGCATGTTCTTGAGGATGTACTTGGCGTAGATCTGGGTTTCGCTCTGGTAGCTCGGCTGCCAGCCCATGGTCCATGGGAAGTGCTTGGGATCGTTCCACTTGGTCGCGCCGGTGGCGATGAACAGTTGCGGCACCTTTTTCGCATTCATGTATTTCTGGATCGCCGTGTTCGGCGGCGTGCCGAGCGAGTTGAAGATCAGCAGCACTTCGTCGCTCTCGACCAGCTTGCGCGCCTGCTCCACGGTCTTCGGCGGGCTGTAGGCGTCGTCGTAGCTGATGAAGTTGATCTTGCGGCCGTTGATGCCGCCCTGTTCGTTGATCATCCTGAAGAAGGCGGCTTCGGTCTTGCCGATCACGCCGTAGGCCGACGCAGGCCCGCTATAGGGCATGATGTTGCCGACCTTGATTTCGGTATCGGTCGCTCCGGTGTCGTATTTCTTTTGCGCGAGCGCAGCGCCGCCTGTCGCTGCAAACACGATAAGGGCGGCCGACATCGTCGCCAGCCGCATGGCTTTCATGGGCATCTCGTTCTCCCTGATTGCGATGTGAAATGTGTCGTATTTTCTTGGAGGCTCTGCGGCCTCGTTGAGCATTGAATACCGTTTTGCCCAGGCCAGCAATGAAAAAGCCCCCGGCGAGGGAATCGCCGGAGGCCCGTTTATTTTTGCAAGTGCGTAATGGGCGAAGGCTGGAGTCCTGCCGACCCTAGAGCGGGATGAGTTTAGGTTCGACCAGCCTTTTCCACGTCATTGCGAGGAGCGCAAGCGACGAAGCAATCCAGGTCTTTCTCTGTGGCCCTGGATTGCTTCGCTTCGCTCGCAATGACGGCGTGGTTGGTTCAACCTAACTTCATCCTGCTCTAGCCGCCGGTCTCGGCGCTGATGGTGTCGCCGAAGAACTCCCATTGGCCCTTCTTGAACTGCATCATGCGCAATTGCTCGATCGGCGCGAAATCGGTCGCGCTGGTGTTGATCGTGATGCCGGGCAGCAGGGTCGCGGGTTTGAAGTCCTTCAGGCTTGCCGCCTGCTTCATCACGTTCTCACGCGTGAGATTGTCGCCGCATTGCTTGAGCACCTGTTCCATGGTTTGCGACACCGCAAAGCCGTAGACGATATTGGCATCGGCGATGTTGGCCCCGGGCATGTACTTGTTGATGAAGGCCATGAACGTCTTCATGCCGTCGTCGTTCTTCCACTGCGGGTCGGAGGCATCCTTGAGGTAGCCGGCCGACAGCACGCCTTCCGACGCATCGAGGCCGGCAGGCTTCATGACGGCGCCGATCGAGATCGAGACGTTGGTCAGGAGATGCATCGGCTTCCAGTTGAGCTCGGCCGCCTTCTTGATTCCCTGCGCCGCGAACTTCGGCGTCGAGATGTTGACGAAGACGTTGGCGCCCGCGTCCTTCAGCTTGACGATATGGGAGTCGATCGACGGCTCGCTGTTTTCGTAGGTTTCGTGGGCCACCACCATCTTCGACCACTTGTCGCCGAGAACATCCTTCAGGCCAGCGACATAGTCCTTGCCGAAGTCGTCATTGGCATTGAGCAGCCCGATCTTGGCGTCGGGTTTGGTCTTGAGAATGTATTTCGCGAAGATTCGCGCTTCGGAGCGATAGCTCGGCTGCCAGCCCATGGACCACGGGAATTGCTTCGGCTCGTCCCACTTGCTTGCGCCTGAGGCAATGAAGAGCTGCGGAATCTTCTTGGCGTTCAAGTATTTCTGAACGGCAGTCTGGGTCGGCGTGCCGAGTGCGTTGAAGATGAAGAGCACCTCGTCGCTCTCGACCAGCTTGCGGATCTGCTCGACGGTCTTCGGCGGGCTGTAGGCATCGTCGTAGCTGATGAACTTGATCTTGCGGCCGTCGATGCCGCCGCGATCGTTGACCATCTTGAAGTAGGCGTCCTCGGTCTTGCCGATCACGCCATAGGCCGAAGCCGGGCCGCTGTAAGCTTCGGTATTGCCGATCTTGATTTCCGTATCGGAAGCGCCCGTATCGTATTTCTTCTGGGCCAGCGCCGCCGTCGTGGAGGCCGCGACGATCGCGAATGCAGCCGCAATCGCCATCGTCCTTGAGGATGTCCGAGACATCGATTTCTCCCTGTTGTTTTATTTATCTGATCTGCCCCCTTTGGGCGCTTCATTTGACATGGAGACGAACCGTCGTTCAAGAGAAACGAAAAGCCCCGCGGCGAGGCCGCGGGGCTCCGAGTAACGGCCAGGGCCGCGGATCAGTGGGCCGTGTCGCCGCTGATGATGTCGCCGAACAACTCCCACTTTTCACCCTTGAATCGCATCATCTGCAACTGGCTGATGGGCGCGAAGTCGGTGGCGCTGGTGTTGATCTTCACACCCGGCAGCAAGGTATCGGGGGTGAAGTCCTTCAGGCTTGCGGCCTGCTTCATCACATTCGCGCGAGTGAGATCGTCGCCGCACATCTGGAGAACCTTCACCAGGGTCTGCGCGACGCCGTAGCCATAGACGATGCTGCCGTCGGCCTTGTTGGCGCCGGGCATGTATTTGTCGACGAACGCAATCCACTTCTTCATGCCGGGATCGTTATCCCACTGCGGGTCCGCGCCGTCCTTGGCGTAGGCCGCCGAGAGCACGCCCTGGGAGTTCTGGAAACCGGCGGGCTTCATCACGCTGCCGACGGAGGCGCTGACGTTGGTCATGATCTGGAGCGGCTTCCATTCGATTTCCGCCGTCTTCTTGACGGTCTGGGCGCCGAATTTGGGCGTGGCATAGATCATCAGCACGTCGGCGCCGGTGGCCTTCAGCTTGACGACGTGGGAGTCGATCGTCGGTTCCGAGATCTCGTAGCTCTCCTGGGCGATCACCATGCTCTTGGCCTTGTCGCCGAGGCCATCCAGCGTGCCCTTCAGGTAGTCCTTACCGAAATCGTCGTTCTGGTAGAGGATCGCGATCTTGGCGTTGGGTTTTTCCTTGAGCAGGTACTTCGCATAGATGACCGCCTCGCTCTGGTAGCTCGGCTGCCAGCCCATGGTCCATGGGAAGTGCTTGGGATCGTTCCACTTGGTCGCGCCGGTGGCGACGAAGAGCTGCGGGATCTTCTTGGCGTTCAGGTATTTCTGAATCGCGGTGTTGGACGGCGTGCCGAGCGGATTGAACACGAGCAGCACCTCGTCGCTCTCGACCAGCTTGCGCGTCTGCTCCACCGCCTTCGGCGGGCTGTAGGCGTCGTCATAGGTGATGAACTTGATCTTGCGGCCGTTGATGCCGCCCTGATCGTTGATCATCCTGAAATAGGCTTCCTCGGTCTTGCCGATAATGCCATAGGCGGACGCCGGTCCGCTGTAGGGCATGATGTTGCCGATCTTGATCTCGGTATCGGTCGCACCGGTGTCGTATTTCTTCTGGGCTTGGGCATTGGCGCCCATCGCCGCAAAAGTGATGATCGCTGTCGAAATCGCAGCGATACGTATTTTTTTGGAAAGCATCGTGTTCCCTTACCCCTTTTTGAGTTTTGCAACCAATTGCTGGCTGACCAGCGCCACCTGCCTTGCGCCGTGCGGCACAAGGAAGATCACCACGAACAGAAGGACGCCGAACACGGCGCCCGAGAGTCCTTTCGAAATGCTTTCGGCCATGTTCGGCACGAACACGATGAAAGCCGCGCCCACGATCGATCCCGGCAGCCAGCCGACGCCGCCGACGACCATGCCGAGGAACAGGGCGATGGCGAGCTGGATGGTGTAGCTGTCAGGCGCGACGAACTGCACGGCGATGGCGCCGAGCGCGCCGGCGACGCCGGTGATGCCGGCGCTGACGCCGAACGCCAGCGTCTTGTAGAGCGAGACGTCAATGCCCATGGCCGACGCCGCGATCTCGTTGTCGCGGATCGCCATCATCGCGCGTCCGGAACGCGATCTCAGCAGGTTGATCGAGGCCACGTAGATCGCGAGCGAGATCGCCAGCGTGAAGTAATACAGCCACATGTCCTGACCCATGGGCAGGCCGAACGGGGCGTCCGGCTTGGTGACGACGAGACCCTGCACCCCGCCCGTCCACGGCTCGATGAAGTTCAGCTTCAGGAGCTGCGGCATGGCGGTCGCGAGCGCAAAGGTCGCCAGCGCCAGATAGACGCCGGAGAGCCGCAGCGCCGGCAGTCCGAACAGGAAGCCCGCCGCGAAACAGATCAGGCCGGAGACCGGCAGCGTCAGCGCGTAGTTGACGTTGAAGGTCTCCATCAGGATGCCGGAAGTATAGGCGCCGAGCGCATAGAAGGCGCTCTGTCCCAGTGAGAACTGGCCGCTGCCGCCGGTGAGAATGTTCAGCGCCAGCACCGCGACGGCATAGATCAGCACCATCGTCATCTGGAAAATGATGAAGTTCTTGACGAACAGCGGCATCGCCAGCAGCAGCACGAGCGCGACGAGCGATGCTCCCGTACCGAGGGCCATCGCCCGCTTCGGCACGGCTTCGACGGCCGAAGACTCGGGAGTGGCGGCGGTTTCCTGAATGGTGCTCATGATCAGACTCGCTTCACGATGGTGCGGCCGAACAAGCCAGTGGGTTTGACGACCAGAACGACGACGATGAGAGCCAGCGCGATCGGGAGCTTCAACTCGTTGCCGACGCCCGGGATGTAGGTGCCCGCAAGATTCTCCATGATTCCCATGAGAAACCCGCCGACCACGGCGCCAAGCGGGCTGGAGAGGCCGCCGAGCACGGCGGCGGCGAACCCGTAGATCAGAACGCCGAGCATCATGTTGGGCTCGAGGAACACCACGGGCGCGATCATCATGCCGGCGATAGCGCCGATGGCGCTTGCCATGCCCCATCCCAGCGCGATCATCCAGCTTGTGTTGATGCCGACCAGCCGCGCCGATTCAGGCAGCGTGGCGGCGGCGCGCATCGCAAGGCCGACCCGGGTGTACTGGAAGAACAGGTAGAGCAGGGCCAGCAGGCCGAGGGTGACGCCGATCATCCCGGCCTGGTGGGTCGAGATCAACTGGCTGCCGAGAAACGGCGCGGAGCCGAACGGCGTCGGGTATTGCTTGATGGTGAAATCCCATATCAACCCCGCGACGCTGTTGACGATGGCGTAGAGCGCGATGAAGCCCGCCACATTGGTCAGGATCGGCGCCTTGGCCAGCGGCTTGAACAGGATCCGTTCGATCAGGATGCCGGCGACGAACGAGAAGATCAGCGTCAGGATGAAGGAGATCCAATAAGGCACGCCCCACTGGATCATCTGCCAGGAGACGAAGGTCGAGAACATCGCCATTTCGCCCTGGGCGAAATTGAGATGGTCGATGGCCTGATAGATCATGACCACCGCGAGCGCCATGCAGGCATAGATGGCGCCGGTGGAAATGCCGGCCAGGATTTGATTGATGAACAGTTCCATGGCCCGAGTCCTCAATAGCCGAGATAGGATTTGCGGACGTCTTCGTTGTTCGCGATTTCCTGAGCAGTGCCCGACATCACGATGCGTCCGGTCTCGATGACGTAGGCCTTGTCGGCGAGTTCGAGCGCCAGTTGGGCGTTCTGCTCGACCACGAGAATGCTGACCTTGTCCTCGCGGTTGATCTTGCCGAGAATCCGGAAGAGGTCGCGGACCACCAGCGGCGCGAGGCCGAACGAGGGCTCATCGAGCAGCATCAGCCGCGGCCGCAGCATCAGCGCGCGGGCGACGGCCAGCATCTGCTGCTCGCCGCCCGACAGCGTTCCCGCCTGCTGCAGATGCCGCTGCTTCAGCACCGGGAAATGGGCATACATGCGCTCGATGTCCGCGGCGATGCCGGCCTTGTCGGAGCGGGAGATCGCGCCGAGCTGAAGGTTCTCCTCGACCGTCATGGTGGTGAAGGTGCCGCGGCCCTGCGGCACATGCGCGATGCCGAGGCGAACGATGTTTTCGGTCGACTTGCCATGCAGGGACTTGCCCTGAAACTCGATCGCGCCGGTGGAGCGGACCATGTTGCAGATCGCGCGCAAGGTGGTGGTCTTGCCGGCGCCGTTGGCGCCGAGCAGGGTGGTCATGCTGCCTTCGTTGATCTCGAAGGCGAGGCCATGCAGCGCCTGGACCTGGCCGTAATAGGCGCGCAGATCCCTGATGTTCAGCAATGCGGTCATTGGTCCTTGCTCCCCAGATAGGCCTTGATGACATCCGGGTCGGACTGGACCTGCGACGGCGTGCCTTCGGCGAGTTTCTTGCCGAAATTGAGCGCGACCACATGGTCGGCGATCGACATCACGAGGCCCATGTGATGTTCGACCAGCAGGACGGTCATGCCGCGCTCGTCGCGGATGCGGCGGATGAGGTCGCCAAGGACGTGGACTTCCTCGTGATTGAGTCCACCCGCCGGCTCGTCGAGCAGCAGGATCTTGGGATCGGCAGCCAGCGCGCGTGCGAGTTCAACGCGCTTCTGGGTGCCGAACGGCAATCCCGAGACGGTGGTATGCGCGACATCCTGCAAATCCAGGTAGCCGAGGATGTCGTTGACTTTTTTGTTCACGGCGGCTTCGCCGCGGCGAACCCAGCCGAGCTTCAGGGAGTCGCTGATGATGTCGCTGTTGGTGCGCGAATGCGTGCCGATGCGGACGTTGTCGAGCACCGAAAGGTTCGGGAACAGCGCCACGTTCTGAAAGGTGCGGCCGATGCCGATCTCGGCGATCTTGTGCGGCGGCCGCTTCAGGATGCTGACGCCTTCCATCAGGATATCGCCCTTGCTCGGCTGGTAAAGCCGGCTCAGGCAATTGAACAGCGTGGTCTTGCCGGCGCCGTTCGGGCCGATCAGACCCAGAATCTGTCCCTGATGCATGTCGAAAGACACGCCGTTCAATGCAACGATGCCGCCGAACACGACGCTCACGTCGCGAACCGCGAGAAGGGGATCGCGCCCCTGTGCGAGCTGCGCCTGCATCATCGGCGGCAGTCCGGACGATGCTTGAAATTGCGGCATGCACCAACCGCGCTTCGCCGCAGGCCCCCGCGACGAAGGCCCTCGCGACGAAGGCTATCTGATCCCCTCGACCTCACGCGCAACTTTCCCTCCTGGTTTCAGCTTTCTGCCGGATTGTTTTTGTGATTGTGGCGCCGCTCCCCCAAGCGCCGCTTCGATATTTCTTACCATCGCCACGAGACGAGGTCCAATATCGTTGCGCAGCCGATCTTCCGTGAAACGGAAAGCGGGCGCACCGCAATTGAATGCATAGGGACCTGTTCCGTCGCTCAGCTTGAGCGCGACGCCCGCAGCATGAATGTCGTCGTGCCATTCGCCGGCGGACATGGAGAAGCCGTACTTGGCAACGATCTCGCCGGATCGTTCAAGTCCGTCGCGCATTTTCGGCCAGCGCGGGCCGTAGTGCTCGCGCAGCGCGCGCGACAAATCCGCGCGCTCCTCCGCCGACAGCGCCCAGTAGTAGGCGCGCCCCATTGCCGTCGTCGGAATCGGCACCCGCGAACCGACGTCGAGTTGCACGCCGACCGTCAATTCGCTGCGCGCCTGTCCAAAATAGATCATGTTGAGCCGATCGCGCGCGCCGATCGCGCATGCGCCGCCGGTCTGCCGCATCAATTCATTGCGATAAGGCTCGGAGACATGGCGGACGCCGAGATTGGCGAGCGCGACGTAACCCAGCGCCATCGCCGACGGCGCGAGCTGATATTTCTCGAATTTCGGAACAGGCGTCAGATAACCGAGCTTGGTCAGGGTGTAGGTCAGCCGCGAGACCGTCGGCTTCGGTAGCTTGGTACGCGCGGCGATTTCCTGATTGCCAAGCAGCCCGTCATTGGGATGGAATGCCCGCAGCACATCGAGACCTCGCGAGAGGGCGACGACAAAGCTGCGATCAGTCGCGGCTTTTCTGGCTGGACGTTTCATTCCCTCGGGTCGACCGTTGTGTCGCTGTGTTCTCGTTGACAAGGGACGTGCTTCAAAATAACCCTCCCTGTCAAGATGTGGAATTAAATTCCGCTGTGCGAAATAGATCGAGCTTTTGCGATACCGAGGGAGAGCGCCGTGAGTGAAGTGGTGAAACTGGAACGTCACAATGACATTGCCATCGTCACAGTCGACAGTCCCCCGGTCAACGCGCTGAGCGCGGCAGTTCGTCGCGGTATTTATGAAAATGTGAAGGCTGCGGTCGCCGATCCCGCCGTGAAGGCCATCGTGCTGACCTGCGCCGGCCGCACCTTCATCGCCGGCGCCGACATCACCGAGTTCGGCAAGCCGCCGCAGCCGCCGGCGCTCGGTGAGGTGATCGCCGAGCTCGAGAATTCGCCGAAGCCCACCATTGCCGCCATTCACGGCACCGCGCTCGGCGGCGGCCTTGAGGTTGCGCTGGGATGTCATTTCCGCGTGGCGGTGAAGGAGGCGAAGCTCGGCCTGCCCGAGGTCAAGCTCGGCCTGCTCCCGGGCGCCGGCGGCACCCAGCGTCTGCCGCGCGCGGTCGGTCCCGAACTCGCGGTCAAGATGATCGTCGGCGGCGACCCGATTGACGCTCCGGAAGCCCTCAAGCAGGGATTGATCGAGGAGATCGTCGACAGCCCGGCGGCGGGCGGCGAGGCGTTCGCGCGCAAGGTGCTGGCGGAGAAGCGTCCGCTGCGGCGGCTGCGCGACGACGACAGCAAGCTCAAGGCCGCCAAGACCGACCGCTCGATCTTCACCAACGCGGTGGCCGCGATGACGAAGCGGGCGCGTGGGCTCGAGGCGCCGTTCGCCGCGGCCGATGCCGTCGGCTATGCGATCGACCTGCCGTTCGACGAGGGCCTGAAGAAAGAACGCGATGGTTTCCTCAAGCTGATGAACGGCGATCAGTCGAAGGCGCAGCGTTATGCCTTCTTCGCCGAGCGCGAGGCGGCCAAGGTCGCCGGCGTGCCCGAGGGCACCAGGCCGCGTCCGGTCGCGCGCGTCGCCATCATCGGCGCCGGCACCATGGGCGGCGGCATCGCCATGTCGTTCGCCAATGCCGGCATTCCGGTCACGCTGGTCGAGATGGCCGACGAGCCGCTCAAGCGCGGCATGGGCATCATGCAGAAGAACTACGAGGCGACCGCGGCGCGCGGCGGCATTCCCGCCGATGCGCCCGCCAAGCGCATGGGCCTCATCACCGGCGCTGTCGGCCTTGAAAACGTGAAGGACGCCGATCTCATCATCGAGGCGGTGTTCGAGACCATGGCGGTCAAGAAAGAGGTGTTCACGGCGCTCGACAAGCATGCCAAGCCCGGCGCGGTGCTGGCGTCCAACACGTCGTATCTCAACATCAATGAAATTGCCGCCGTCACCAAGCGGCCGCAGGACGTGCTCGGCATGCACTTCTTCTCGCCGGCCAATGTCATGAAGCTGTGCGAGATCGTGCGCGGCGAGAAGACCGCGCCGGACGTGCTGATGACGGCAGTGGCGATCGCCAAGAAGATCGCCAAGGTGCCGGTCGTGGTCGGCGTCTGCGACGGCTTCGTCGGCAACCGCATGCTCGCGGCTCGCAGCAAGCAGTCGGAAAAACTCCTGTTCGAGGGCGCGCTGCCGCAACAGGTCGATGCCGTCGTGACGAAATTCGGCCTGCCGATGGGCCCGTTCGCCATGGGCGATCTCGCCGGCCTCGATATCGGCTGGCGCTCGCGCAAGGATCGCGGCATCAAGTCGGAGATCGCGGACGCGCTATGCGAAGCCGGCCGCTTCGGCCAGAAGACCGGCAAGGGCTACTACAAATATGAGGGCGGCTCGCGCGCCCCGCTGCCCGATCCCGAGGTCGAGAAGCTCATCATCGACACCTGCGCTCGCCTCGGCCTGAAACGGCGCGAGATCAGCGATGACGAGATTCTCGAGCGCATGATCTATCCGATGATCAACGAAGGCGCGCGCATCCTCGAGGAAGACATCGCGGCGCGCCCGAGCGACATCGATGTGGTCTGGCTCTACGGCTACGGCTGGCCGATCTATCGCGGCGGCCCGATGCGCTATGCCGATCAGGTCGGGCTGAAGCATATTGCCGACCGCCTGTCCTATTATGCCAAGGCCACCAACGATCCGTCGCTGGAGCCGGCGCCGTTGCTCAAGCGCCTCGCCGCCGAAGGCAAGACCTTCGCGTCATTGGCGGCAGCCAACAAGGCGGCGTGATGGTCGGGCGTTCGCAACACAAGGCGTCATTCCGGGATGCGCCTCTTGGCGGAGGCCCGGAATCCATAATCCCTGCCGTGGTCATGGATTCCGGGCTCGCGCTACGCGCGCCCCGGAATGACGGAGTGTTGCGATGACCCATCCCGGCGAGCAGTTCTATCCACCCGGCGTCCATTGGGACGATCCGATCCCGCGCGGGACGCTTCCCGATCTGTTGTCCGACGCCGCCGCTGCCTACGGCGATCGTCCGGCGCTTGAATTCCGCGATCGGCCCATGAGCTACCGCGACCTTGCGTCACGGGTGGAGGTGGCGGCCTCCGCGTTCCTGCGCGCGGGCTACGGCAAGGGCGCGACCATCGCGCTGTTTCTCGGCAACACGCCCGATCACCCCATCAATTTCTTCGGCGCGCTGAAGGCCGGTGCGCGGCTCGTCCATCTCAGTCCGCTCGACGGCGAGATTGCGCTGTCGCATAAGCTCGCCGATTCCGGCGCGCGGGTGCTGGTCACCAGCAACCTCTCGGCGTTGTTGCCGACGGCGCTGAAATTCCTGGCCAAGGGTCTGCTCGACAAGCTGATCGTCTGCGAGGACGACAATTGGGGCGCGGTCGGAACGTCGCAGACGGCGCTGCCGGACGATCCCCGCGTCGTTACATTCAAGACGTTCATCGACGGCGCGACGAAGCCCGGCCAGTGGCCGGAGGTGAATGTCGAGGATGTCGCGCTGCTGCAATACACCGGCGGCACCACCGGCCTGCCCAAGGGCGCGATGCTGAGCCACGGCAACCTGACATCGGCGGTGTCGATCTATGATGTGTGGAGCGCGCCGGCGCGCGCCGAACGCAATGCGGTCGAGCGCGTGATCTGCGTGCTGCCGCTGTTCCATATCTACGCACTGACCGTGGTGCTGCTCTCCAGCCTCCGCCACGGCAACCTGATCTCGCTGCACCAGCGCTTCGACGTCGAGGCTGTCATGCGCGACATCGAGGTCAAGCGCGCCACCGCGTTTCCCGGCGTGCCCACCATGTGGATCGCGATCGCGGCGTTGCCCGATCTCGACAAGCGCGACCTGTCGTCGCTGGTGAGTTGCGGCTCCGGCGGCGCGCCGCTGCCGGTCGAGGTCGCGCGTATCTTCGAGCGCAAGGTCGGCATGAAGCTCAAGAGCGGCTGGGGCATGACCGAGACTTGTTCGCCCGGCACCGGCCATCCCAAGGATGGACCGGACAAGCCGGGCTCCATCGGGCTGATGCTGCCGGGCATCGAGATGGATGTGGTCTCGCTTGAGGACCCGGCGAAGGTTTTGCCGGCCGGCGAGGTCGGCGAGATCCGCATCAAGGGCCCCAACGTCACCAAGGGCTACTGGAACAGGCCAAAGGAAACCGCCGAGGCGTTCGTCGGCGACCGCTTCCTGACCGGGGACATCGGCTACGTCGATACCGACGGCTACTTCTATCTTGTGGACCGCAAAAAGGACATGATCATTTCCGGCGGCTTCAACGTCTACCCGCAGATGATCGAGCAGGCGATCTACACTCATCCCGCCGTGCAGGAAGTGATCGTGATCGGCATTCCCGACGACTATCGCGGCGAGGCGGCGAAAGCCTTCGTCAAGCTGCGCGCCGGCGCCGCGCCGTTCACCATCGAGGAGTTGCGCGCGTTCCTGACCGGCAAGCTCGGCAAGCACGAGTTGCCGGCGGCGCTCGAATTTGTCGACGAACTGCCGCGCACCTCGGTCGGCAAATTGTCGCGCCACGAGTTGCGCATGCAGCAACCGAAATCAGATACGTCGCAACCCGAACAGAAACTCGCAACAGGAGTCCGCTGATGACCGAAGCCGTTATTGTTTCCACCGCCCGCACGCCGATCGGCAAGGCCTATCGCGGCGCGCTCAATGCCACCGAAGGCGCGACCCTGCTCGGCCATGCCATCGAGCACGCCGTCAAGCGCGCCAACGTCGATCCGAAGGAGATCGAGGACGTGGTGATGGGCGCGGCCATGCAGCAGGGCGCGACCGGCGGCAACATCGCCCGCAAGGCGCTGCTGCGCGCCGGCCTGCCGGTGACAGTCGGCGGCACGACGATCGACCGCCAGTGCGCCTCCGGCCTGCAGGCCATGGCGCTCGCGGCGCGTTCGGTGCTGTTCGACGGCGTCGAGATCGCGGTCGGCGGCGGCGGCGAGTCGATCAGCCTCGTGCAGAACGAGCATGCCAACACCTTCCACGCCCAGGACCCCGCGCTGCTCAAGATCAAGGGCGAGGTTTACATGCCCATGATCGACACCGCGGAGGTGGTGGCGAAGCGCTACGGCATCTCGCGCGAGCGTCAGGACGAGTACGGGCTTGAGAGCCAGCGCCGCACCGCGGCCGCGCAGCAGGGCGGCAAGTTCAAGGACGAACTCGCGCCGATCAGCACCAGGATGGCGGTCGTCAACAAGGAGACCAAGGAGGTCTCGATGAAGGACGTCACGCTGTCGCAGGACGAAGGTCCGCGTCCGGACACTACGGCGGAAGGGCTCGCCTCGCTGAAGCCGGTACGCGAAGGCGGCAGTATCACCGCGGGCAACGCCAGCCAGTTGTCGGACGGCGCCAGCGCCACCGTCATCATGAGCGACAAGGAAGCCGCCAAGCGGAATCTGAAGCCGCTCGGCATCTTCCGCGGCTTCGTCGCCGCCGGCTGCGAGCCCGACGAAATGGGCATCGGCCCGGTGTTCGCGGTGCCGCGCCTGCTCAAGCGCCACGGCCTCAAGGTCGACGACATCGACCTCTGGGAGCTCAACGAGGCGTTCGCGGTGCAGGTGATCTACTGCCGCGACAAGCTCGGCATCGATCCGGAGAAGCTCAACGTCAACGGCGGCGCGATTTCGGTCGGCCATCCCTACGGTATGTCGGGCGCGCGCCTCGCCGGCCACGCCCTGATCGAGGGTCGCCGCCGCAAGGCCAAGTACGCGGTCGTCACCATGTGCGTCGGCGGCGGCATGGGCGCGGCCGGTCTATTGGAGATCGTGCAGTAAGTTTGTCTCCCTCCCCTGAAAGGGGAGGGTCGGGGAGGGGGTCTCCTCGGAATGACCCCCGCCCGGCTTGCTTGGGCGCAAATGCGCGGCCGAGCGCGCCGACCTCCCCCTTTCAGGGGGAGGTGAACCAGCTATATCCTCAGGGAGCATCCGATGGATCTCAATTTCACCAAGGAAGAAATCGCGTTCCGCGACGAAGTCCGCCAGTTCTTCAAGGACAACGTGCCGCCGGAGACCCGCCGCAAGCTGCAGGAGGGCCGTCACCTCTCCAAGGAGGAGATGGTCACCTGGTGGCGCATCCTCAACAAGAAGGGCTGGGGCGTCTCGCACTGGCCGAAGGAATACGGCGGCACCGGCTGGACCTCGGTGCAGCACTTCATCTTCAACGAGGAGCTGCAGATGGCGCCGGCGCCGCAGCCGCTCGCGTTCGGCGTCAGCATGGTGGGGCCGGTCATCTACACCTTCGGCAGCGAGGCCCAGAAGAAGAAGTACCTGCCGCGCATCGCCAATGTCGACGACTGGTGGTGCCAGGGCTTCTCCGAGCCCGGCTCGGGATCGGACCTCGCCTCGCTCAAGACTAAGGCGGAGCGCAAGGGCGACAAGTGGGTCATCAACGGCCAGAAGACCTGGACCACGCTGGCGCAGCACGCCGACATGATCTTCGTCCTGTGCCGCACCAATCCCAACGTCAAGAAGCAGGAAGGCATTTCCTTCATCCTCGTCGACATGAAGTCGAAGGGCATCACCGTGCGCCCGATCCAGACCATCGACGGTGGCCATGAGGTCAACGAGGTGTTCTTCGACGACGTGGAGGTGCCTCTAGAAAATCTCGTCGGTGAGGAGAACAAGGGCTGGGATTACGCCAAATTCCTGCTCGGCAACGAACGCACCGGCATCGCCCGCGTCGGCGTCTCCAAGGAGCGTATCCGCCGCATCAAGGAGCTGGCAGCGAAGGTCGAATCCGGCGGCAAGCCGGTGATCCAGGATACCAAGTTCCGCGAAAAGCTCGCGGCGGTCGAGATCGAGCTCAAGGCGCTCGAACTGACGCAGCTTCGCGTCGTCGCCGATGAGGGCAAGCACGGCAAGGGCAAACCCAATCCGGCGTCCTCGGTGCTGAAGATCAAGGGCTCCGAGATCCAGCAGGCGACCACCGAACTGCTGATGGAGGTGATCGGCCCGTTCGCCGCGCCCTACGACGTCCATGGCGACGAGGACAGCAACGAGACCATGGACTGGACCGCGCAGATCGCGCCGAGCTATTTTAACAACCGCAAGGTGTCGATCTACGGCGGCTCGAACGAAATCCAGCGCAACATCATCACCAAGGCGGTGCTGGGACTTTGAAGAATCTCCCTCGCCCCGAGCGAGGGGACGACATTATTCGTCATTCCGGGGCGCGCGTAGCGCGAGCCCGGAATCCATAACCACCGCCGGGACTATGGATTCCGGGCCTGCGCCTTCGGCGCATCCCGGAATGACGGCTTTCGTCGAGGCAGGCGGCGTCATTCAGAATTGAGGACACAACAATGGATTTCGATTTGACCGAGGAGCAGCGCCTTCTCAAGGATAGCGTCGACGGCCTGCTGGCGGATTCCTACGACTTCGAGAGCCGCAAGAAATACGCCAAGGAAAAGGGCGGCTGGAGCAAGGCGGTCTGGAGCAAGCTCGCGGAGCAGGGGCTGCTTGGCCTGCCGTTCTCGGAGGAAGACGGCGGTTTCGGCGGCGGCGCGGTCGAGACCATGATCGTGATGGAGGCGCTGGGCCGCGCGCTGGTGCTCGAGCCGTATCTGGCGACGGTGGTGATCGGCGGCAGCTTCCTGCGCCGCGGCGGCTCGGATGCGCAGAAGGCCGCGCATATTCCGGGCATCGTCGATGGCAGCAAGACGCTTGCGTTCGCGCAACTCGAGAAGAATTCGCGTTACGATCTCGCCGATGTCACGACCACCGCCAAGAAGAAGGGCGGCGGCTGGGTCATCGACGGCGAGAAATTCGTCGTGCTGAACGGCGAGAACGCCGACACCTTGATCGTGACGGCCCGCACCAGGGGCGACCGGCGTGACCGCGCGGGCGTGGGCGTGTTCCTGGTGCCGGCGAACGCCAGGGGTGTGTCGAGGAAGGGCTATCCAACCCAGGACGGCCTGCATGCCGCCGACATCACCTTCACCGGCGTCGAGGTCGGCGCCGATGCCGCGATCGGCGATCCCGAGAACGGGTTGCCGCTGATCGAGCAGGTGGTGGACGACGCGCGCATCGCGCTGTGCGCCGAAGCCGTCGGTGCGATGGATGAATCGCTGAAGACGACGGTCGAATACATCAAGACCCGCAAACAGTTCGGCGTGCCGATCGGCTCGTTCCAGGTGCTGCAGCATCGCGCCGCCGACATGTTCGTGGCGCTGGAGCAGGCGCGCAGCATGGCGATGTTCGCCACCATGGCGAGCGAGTTTGAGGACGCAAAGGAGCGCGCCAACGCGGTCGCCGCGGCCAAGGTGCAGATCGGCAAGTCCGGCAAGTTCGTCGGCCAGCAGTCGATCCAGCTCCACGGTGGTATCGGCATGACCATGGAGGCGAAGATCGGTCACTATTTCAAGCGGCTGACCATGATCGAGCAGACGTTCGGCGATACCGACTACAACCTCGCCCGCGTCAGCGACGGGCCGGGGCTGGTTTAATTTGACTCGCTTGTTTCCTGCGCGACAGATCGCGTGAGACACTATGCCTTCGTCATGCCCGGCCTTGTGCCGGGCATCCACGTCTTAGGAGCCTCTCAAGTTCAAAGACGTGGATGGCCGGGACGAAGCCCGGCCATGACGAATCGATAGCTCTAAACAGAACAATCTCGTATCGGAGGACTCCCATGAAAAATCTGTTCGATCTCACGGGCCGGGTGGCCGTCGTCACCGGCTCGAGCCGCGGCATCGGCAAGTCCTCGGCCGAACTCCTGGCGAAACTTGGCGCCAAAGTGGTGATCTCGAGCCGCAAGGCCGAGGCCTGCGAGGCGGTGGCCGAGGGCATCCGCAAGGAGGGCGGCGACGCTCACGTGATTCCCTGCAACATCGCGCGCAAGACTGAAGTGGAGGCGCTCATCCGCGGCGCAACGAAACACTACGGCAAGATCGACATTCTCGTCTGCAACGCCGCGGTGAATCCCTACTACGGTCCGCTGCTCGACATCAGCGACGAGGCCTTCGACAAGATCATGGGATCGAACGTCAAGAGCAACATCTGGCTCTCGGCGCTGGCGATTCCGCAGATGGCGGAGCGCGGCAAGGGATCGGTCGTCATCATATCGTCGATCGGCGGCCTGCGCGGCTCCACCGTCATCGGTGCCTATGGAATCTCGAAGGCGGCGGATTTCGCGCTGTGCCGCAGCCTTGCCGGCGAGTGGGGGCCGAAGGGCGTGCGCGTCAATTGCGTCGCGCCGGGTCTGGTCAAGACCGACTTTGCCCGCGCGCTGTGGGAAGACGAGGAGCGGCTGAAGAAGCGATGCGCCACCACGCCGCTGCGGCGCATCGGCGAGCCCGACGAAATTGCCGGCGCGGTGGCCTATCTCGCCTCCGATGCGGCGAGTTTCATGACCGGTCAGACCATCGTGGTCGATGGCGGCGTCACGACAGCGGCGGTGTGACGGCGCGGAGCACGCGCTATCGCCGTCATTCCGGACGCCGCGGGAGCGGCGATCCGGAATCCAGTCGTGGGCAGATGCCGTAGGTACGAGGCGGAGTTCGCGCTGCGCGCTCAGCGACGAACGGAAAGCGTTGGCGCGGGGAATGACGACGGGAAAACCCCCGCTAGTCCGCTTCGATCTTGGTGATCGTCTTGGTACCGTTCGTCTCGGTGACGGAGAACTTGATCTTGTCCCCGGCATGCACGCCGTCGAGCAGATCGTGCTTGATCTTCAAATGTTCGGCAGAGGCTTCTTCGGCGGCTCTCTCGGCCGCGGCCTTCTCGGCTGCAGCCTTCTTCGCCGCTTCGGCGGCCTCGGCGCTCTTGGCATTGGTCGCGCTGCCCTTGGTCGGCTCGATCACGACGGTTCCGTCAAGCCTGTTGACCACGGTCACCACGCCGGTCTGCATCCCGGGCGGCGGCGGCGTCTCCTTGATCGGCTGAGTCCCCTGGGCCAGCGCAACTGAACTGATGGTGGTGAGCATTGCGCTTGCCAGGATTGCCTTTGCCAGCATCATTGAAACCCTCTCTCGATCGTTCGACGGCAGTTGGAAAAAAGAAGCACGGACAGGCCGAACGGTTCCATCCGTATTGACCTTGTTAGCGCAATCCGCTTGCCTTGGGCTAACGGTTTCGGCACACCAAATCACTTCTCCGGGAAGAAACGACATGGCTACTCACGTCCTTGCCATCGATCAGGGCACCACATCGTCGCGCGCCATCGTCTTTCGCGCCGATATCTCCATTGCCGCCGTTGCGCAGCAGGAATTCCCTCAGCATTTCCCGGCCTCGGGCTGGGTCGAGCACGAGCCCGAGGACATCTGGGCCTCGACCATCGCGACCTGCCGCGAGGCGATGCGCAAGGCGAGGGTGACGGCCAGGGACATCGCCGCCATCGGCATTACCAACCAGCGCGAGACCACGGTGGTGTGGGACCGCGCCACTGGGCAGGCGGTGCACCGGGCGATCGTCTGGCAGGATCGCCGCACGGCCGATGTCTGCGCGCGGCTGAAGAGTGAAGGCCATGAACCGGCGATCACGGCCAGGACCGGCCTGATCATTGATCCCTATTTCTCCGGCACCAAGGTTGCCTGGATTCTCGATCATGTGCCTGGCGCACGGGGGCGCGCGGAGCGTGGCGAGTTGATGTTCGGCACGGTGGACTGCTATCTGCTGTGGCGGCTCACCGGCGGCAAGGTGCATGCCACCGACGCCACCAATGCCTCGCGCACGCTGCTGTTCGACATCCACAACGGCACGTGGGACGATGACCTCCTGAAAATCCTGCGGGTGCCGCGCTCGATGCTACCGGAGGTGAGGGATTCCTCCGTGCATTTCGGCGACAGCGTGGCGGAGCTGTTCGATGGGCCGATCGCGGTGCGCGGCATTGCCGGCGACCAGCAGGCGGCGGTAGTGGGGCAGGCCTGCTTCGCGCCGGGCATGATGAAATCGACTTACGGCACCGGCTGCTTCGCCTTGCTCAACACCGGTACGACGCCGGTCGCGTCGAAGAACAAGCTGCTGACGACGGTCGCCTACCAGTTGAACGGCCAGCGCACCTACGCGCTCGAGGGTTCGATCTTCGTCGCGGGGTCTGCTGTGCAGTGGCTGCGCGACGGCCTCGGCCTCATCAAGCAGGCGGCGGAAACCGGCCCGCTTGCGGATAAATCTGACTCCCTGCAATCGGTCTATCTGGTCCCGGCCTTTGTCGGACTGGGCGCGCCCTACTGGAATCCGCGGGTGCGCGGCGCGCTGTTCGGGCTGACCCGCAGCACCGGCCCGGCGGAACTCGCCCATGCCACGCTGGAGAGTGTTTGCTATCAGACCTTCGATCTGTGGGCGGCGATGCGCGCCGACTGGCCGGAAGCGGAGGCCGCGCACACGGTGCTGCGCGTCGACGGCGGCATGACCGCGTCGGACTGGACCATGCAGCGCCTCGCCGATCTGCTCGATGCGCCGGTGGACCGGCCGATGATCCAGGAGACCACCGCGCTCGGCGCAGGCTATCTTGCGGGCTTGTCGGCGGGTGTCTTTCCGGAGCCGTCGAAGTTCGCCGACAACTGGCGGCTCGAGCACCGCTTCAGGCCCAACATGAGCGAGGCCACGCGCGCGCGCAAGCTGAAGGGCTGGGCGGCGGCGGTGCGCGGCGTGCTGGCGAGCGACGAAGGCGGAGGCTGATTCATGCGACGTGCAAGTGCTTGGAGCCCGATGCACTGCGCCTGATTCGTCATGCCCCGGCCTTATGTCGGGCATTCACGACCTGGAAACATCGCGAATTCAAAGACGTGGATGGCCGGGACAAGCCTGCCTTAGGGGTTCGCCACCGCCTCCCGCGAAGATGATGTGACGAGCGGCCTCGTCTTGAGCGCCGCCGTCACCAGCGCGCCGACCGCGCCGATGACGATAAACAGCGCCATCGACATGCCGAGCCCGAGCCGCGGCGTCACCAGCGCGATCACATACGGAGCGAGCACGCTGATGCTGGTCATCGCCCATCCGATACCGACGCCGGTCCCACGGACTTCCTCCGGGAAGCGGCGCGCCAGATACATTGGCACGATGCCGAAGATGCTGTTGGGAATGAGGCCCATCAATACGGCGCCGACCGCCATCGCCCAGGCGGCGTCGTTCAGGGTGTAAAGCAGCACCGAGGGAATCGTCAGCACGAGATAAAGCGCGATCATCGGCCGCTCCCCGATCATCTCCTCGACCTTGCCGGCCAGCGGCTTTCCGATCAGCGAGGCCACCGAATAGGCGGCGACGTAGGGAAAGACCTGCGACGGATCGAGATGGCGCACGGTGATCAGGAACGTCGGATACAGCGCGAAGATCGCCCAGCTCATGAAGTTCAGGAACGCCATGAAGAGCCAGGCTTGAATGACTGCCGGTGTGATCTGCATTTTTGGCTTCTCGGTCGCTGGCCGATCCTTTCGCGCTTCCCAGACGGGCGATTCCTTCACCCAGATCCGCAGGAAGATCGTCAGCAGCGCGGGAAGCACGCCAAGCGCCAGCATCCAGCGCCAGCCGAGAACCGGAAACACGACACGGAAGGCGAGGGCGGCGGCGAGAAATCCGATCTCGTAGCCCAGCATCATGATTCCGGACGCGAGGCCCTTGATCTTCTCGGGAACGGTTTCCATCAGCAGCGTCGCGGACGTGCTCCACTCGCCGCCGAAGCCAAGCCCGAAAACCACGCGCAGCACGAAGAAAGAAGCGTAGCTCCAGGCAAGGCCGCTCAGCCCGCAGAACAGCGAGAACCAGAGAACGGAGACGATGAACGGAAGCTTGCGGCCCACGCGATCGGCTGCGGCGCCCCAGCCGATGGTGCCCACCATCTTGGCCAGCCCCGTCGCCGTCACGATCAGCGCCATGGCCGGCAATTCGACGCCAAAGACATCCTTGAGATGCGGAATGAGAAAGAGCAGCAGCGTGAAGTCGAAGGCATCGAGCGCCCATCCGCTCATGGCCGCGACCACAACGGGCCAGTGCTGTCTGAGCAAGGCGATCGAGCTCTCCTGCTGTTGCATGAACGCTTCCTCCAAAATCAGTGAGGACGTGCGGATGCCATCCCCGAATTTTTGTCGTTCTTTGATTTGCCCCATGAGGGCCCCGCCGGAGGATGGTGCTCCGGCCGTCGCGGTCGCCTGAAGGCCCGCCGATTGCAGTCTATGGCTAACATTCAGGGCGAGGCAAGCGATTGAGGTCGCCACGGTTACGGCGCATGCGACCTATAATGCCGCCGCGCAACAGATACCGATGATGCCGGAGCCTTCGCGCCGCAGACGCCAGGGCCTATCGACTCCGTCTCCGTGGCGGCGATGCGGCCACCCTGCAGGGTCTCTTTCAGGCGCGCGCCGCCTGCTTGCGATATTGCAGGTGGAATGCGCAGGCGCAGCCCGGCGGATGCGACGCGAGGTCGGCGTCCGCAGCCTCCGCGTTGGGCGCTTCGCCTTGGGGGGACGCGTTGGAATTCGCCGACGGAATGTAGTTGAGGATCGGCGCGAGCCAGCGCTCAGCCTCCGCCAGCGTCACGCCCTTGCGCGCGGCGTAGTCCTCCATCTGATCGCGCTCGACCTTGCCGACGCCGAAATATTCGCTCTCGGGATGGCTGTAATAGACGCCGGAGACCGACGACCCCGGCCACATCGCGAGGCTCTCGGTCAGCGTCACGCCGGCATTATGCTCGGCATCGAGCAGCCGGAAGATCGTGATCTTTTCGGTATGGTCGGGCTGGGCCGGATAGCCCGGTGCCGGGCGGATGCCGCGATATTTCTCCAGAATGAGGTCATCGGCGGTGAGATTTTCATCCGGCGCGTAACCCCACAATTCCTTGCGGACGCGCTCGTGCATCCGCTCGGCAAAGGCTTCGGCGAGACGGTCGGCCAACGCTTTGACGATGATCGAGGAGTAATCGTCGTTGGCGTTCTTGAAACGCATGGTGATGGCCTCCTCGCCGATCCCGGCGGTGACGACGAACGCGCCGATATAGTCCGGCACGCCGCTGCCTCGTGGCGCGATGAAATCGGACAGCGCGAGATTGTGGCGACCCTCGCGCTTCTCGAGTTGCTGACGCAGCGTGTGAAGCGTTGCGATGGGGGTGGCGCGCGTCTCGTCGCTGTAGAGCACGACATCGTCGCCGACCGCATTGGCCGGCCAGAAGCCGACAGTGGCGTTGGCGGTGAACCAGTTCCCGGCAATGATCCGGTCGAGCATTTTCCGGGCGTCGTCATAGAGCGACCGGGCGACCTCGCCGACCGTCGGGTCCTTCAGGATCGCCGGGAAACGCCCCGACAATTCCCAGGCCTGGAAGAACGGCGTCCAGTCGATGTAGCCGGCGAGTTCCGCCAGCGAATAGTTGCTGAAATTGCGCATGCCGAGGAAGGAAGGCTTCTTCGGTGTTGCGGCGGACCAGTCGATCTTGAGCGAATTGGCGCGCGCATCCGGGAGAGAAAGCCGCTTCTTGTTCTGCTGGGCCCGGAAATGGGCGTCGGAGATCTTGGTGTATTCGGCGCGGAGATCCTTGATGAAGCCGTCGCGCCTGTCGGTCGACAGCAGCGAGGAAGCGACGCCGACGGCGCGGCTCGCATCGTTGACGTGCACCACGGGACCGCGCCGATAACGCGGGTCGATCTTGACCGCGGTGTGCACGCGGCTGGTGGTGGCGCCGCCGATCATCAGCGGAATGTCGAATGCCTGACGCTCCAGTTCCGACGCGACAAAGGCCATCTCGTCGAGCGACGGCGTGATCAGGCCGGACAGGCCGATGATATCGGCGCCTTCGGTCTTCGCAGTCTCCAGGATCTTGGCGGCGGGCACCATCACGCCGAGGTCGATGACCTCGAAATTGTTGCACTGGAGCACGATGCCGACGATGTTCTTGCCGATGTCGTGCACGTCGCCCTTGACGGTCGCCATCACGATCTTGCCGGCCGACTGCCGCGCGCCTGCATCGATGCCGGCGGCCTGATTGCGCTTCTTCTCCTCCTCCATGAACGGCATCAGATAGGCGACCGCCTGCTTCATGACGCGCGCAGACTTCACCACCTGCGGCAGGAACATCTTGCCGTCGCCGAAGAGGTCGCCGACGATGTTCATGCCGGCCATCAGCGGGCCTTCGATCACCGACAGCGGACGGTCGAGCGCCTGTCGCGCCTCCTCGGTATCCTGCTCGATGTATTCTGTGATGCCGTTGACGAGCGCGTGGCTGAGCCGCTTTTCGACCGGCCACTCGCGCCAGGCGAGATCCTGCTCCTTGGCCTGCTTCTCCTGGCCGCGGAATTTCTCCGCGAGGTTGAGCAGGCGTTCGGACGCGCCGGGATCGCGATTGAGGATCACGTCTTCGCAAACCTGCCGCAGCTCGGGGTCGATGTCGTCATAGACGATCATCTGGCCGGCATTGACGATGCCCATATCCATGCCGGCCTTGATGGCGTGATACAGGAACACCGCGTGCATGGCCTCGCGCACCGGCTCGTTGCCGCGAAACGAGAACGACAGGTTGGAGACGCCGCCGGAAATATGCGCTCCCGGGAGGTTCTGGCGAATCCAGCGCGTCGCCTCGATGAAGTCGACGCCGTAGTTGTTGTGCTCCTCAAGACCCGTTGCGATCGCGAAGATGTTGGGGTCGAAGATGATATCTTCCGGCGGGAAATCGAGACGGTTGACCAGGAGATCGTAGGCGCGTTTGCAGATGTCCGTCTTGCGCTCGAACGTATCGGCCTGGCCGGCTTCGTCGAACGCCATCACCACGACGGCCGCGCCGTGCCGCCGCGCGATCGTCGCCTCGTGAATGAATTTCTCCTCGCCCTCTTTCATGGAGATCGAATTCACCACCGGCTTGCCCTGCACACACTTCAGGCCGGCTTCGATCACGTCGAACTTCGAGGAGTCGATCATGATGGGCACGCGAGCGATGTCCGGCTCCGAGGCCACGAGGTTGAGAAAGTCGATCATCGCCTGCCTGGAGTCGAGCAGGCCCTCGTCCATGTTGACGTCGATGATCTGCGCGCCGTTCTCGACCTGATCGCGGGCGACCTGCAGCGCAGCGGTATAGTCGCCGGCCGTGATGAGCTTGCGGAAGCGCGCGGAGCCGGTCACGTTGGTTCGCTCGCCGACATTGACGAAGGGAATGTCGGATGTGAGCGTGAACGGCTCGAGGCCGGACAGCCGCAAGCGTGGTGCGATGACCGGCACGACGCGCGGCTTGTGCGGCGCGACGGCGGCGGCGATGGCAGCGATGTGGTCCGGCGTAGTGCCGCAGCAGCCGCCGACGATATTGACAAGACCGCTCGCCGCGAACTCGCCGATCAGCCGCGCCATGTAGTCGGGGCTTTCGTCGTACTGGCCGAATTCGTTGGGCAGGCCGGCGTTGGGATAGGCGCAGACCAGGGTATCGGCGACGCGGCCGATGTCGGCGATGTGCGCGCGCAGATCCTCGGCGCCGAGCGCGCAGTTGAAGCCCACCGTGATCGGCTTCGCGTGGCGGATCGAATGCCAGAACGCTTCCGGCAACTGCCCCGACAGCAGGCGGCCGGACTTGTCGGTGATGGTGCCGGACACCATCACCGGCACGTCGAGGCCGCGTTCCTCGCAGATTTTCGAGATCGCGTAGAGCGCGGCCTTGGCGTTCAGCGTGTCGAAGATGGTTTCCACCAGCAGCAAATCGGCGCCGCCATCGAGCAGGCCGTTGACCTGTTCGCCGTAGGCCTTGCACAGATCGTCGAAGGTAACGGCGCGGTAGCCGGGACTGGCGACGTCGGGTGAAATCGAGGCGGTGCGGTTGGTCGGGCCGAGCGCGCCGGCGACGAAGCGCGGCTTGCCGTCCTCAGCCTCCGCGCGTTGGGCGGCATTGCGTGCAAGCCTCGCGCCCTCGCGATTGAGCTCGTAGGCAAGGTCCGACATGTCATAGTCGGCCTGCGCGATGGATGTGGACGAGAAGGTGTTGGTGGCGACGATGTCCGCGCCGGCTTTCAGATAGGCATAATGGATGTCCTCGATCGCCCGCGGCTGGGTCAGGATCAACAGGTCGTTGTTGCCGCGTACGTCGCGGTGAAAGTCCTTGAAACGCTCGCCACGGAACGCGGCCTCGTCGAATTCCTGCGCCTGGATCATGGTGCCCATGGCGCCGTCGAGCACGAGAATGCGCTCGCGCGCGAGTTCGTGGAGTTTTTCGGCGATGGGGGATGAACTTTTGGTCACAACATATCTCCGACGTCATGCCTGGCCTTGTGCCGGGCATCCACGTCTTGCTTTGGCGCTTGAAAGACGTGGATGGCCGGACGAGCCCGGCCATGACAGAACGTAAAAACTATGCCGCCTTTTGCGCCGCGTGCGGCCGGATGCCGAGCAGATGGGAGATCGCGAACACGAGATCGGCGCGATTCATCGTGTAGAAGTGGAAGGTGTCGATGCCGCGCTTGGCGAGCTTCTGCACCTGTCCGGCGGCCACCGTGGCCGCTACGAGCTTGCGCGTCTCGGGATCGTCGTCGAGCCCTTCGAATTTCTGCGCCAGCCAATCCGGCACGCTGGCGCCGGCGCGCTTGGCGAAGTTGCTCGCCTGCTTGAAGTTCTGCACCGGCAGGATGCCCGGCACGATCGGAATGTCGATGCCGCGATCACGAACCCGATCGAGGTAACGCAGGTAGAGATCGTTATCAAAGAAGAACTGCGTAATGGCGCGGCTTGCTCCCGCATCCACCTTGGCCTTGAGCAGATCGATGTCGGTATCGAAGTTCGTGCTTTCCGGATGACGCTCGGGATAGGCCGAGACGGTCACGTCGATATCGGGATGGCGGCGCTTGATGGCGGCGACGAGGTCGACAGACGAGGCGTATCCGTCCGGATGCGGCTCGTAGGCGACGCCGATGCCGCTGGTCGGATCGCCGCGCAGGGCGACGATGTGGCGGACGCCCACATCGTGATAGCGCGCGATGACGTCGTCGATGTCGGCCTTGGGAGCATCGACACAGGTGAGATGCGCGGCCGGGGTCAGGTCGGTTTCGGCGAGAATGCGCGCGATGGTCGCGTGGGTGCGTTCGCGCGTCGATCCTCCGGCCCCGTAGGTGACGGAGACGAAATTGGGGGCAAGTGGGGCGAGACGGTTGATGACGTCCCACAGATTGCGGTCCATCTCCTCGGTCTTCGGCGGAAAGAACTCGAACGAGATCGCGGGCCGCTTCTGCGCGGATGGGCTGCGCGCCGGGTGGGGAATTTCAGTCATGCCGTTACAACTCCACTTCGCGGTGCGCCGCGACGCACCGCACAACCTCGGGCTCTGGTTCGTGCTCCTGACAGGTTCGGTCAAAAATAGCCCATAGGTAGGGCTTTGACTTGTGGGAAATAGCCCCATTTTCTAGTTAGATTGAAAATCCTTCGCTGAAATTTATTGCAGTGGGCAATATTTGTAAACTTAAGCATTTGGAATTAAAAAATAAATATATAAAGATGCGATGGGGAATGTCGATCTAATGAGATTTGAGATATTTCTGCCCAACATGAGTATCGAGGCTCCTTGCCAGAACTTGCAAGGCACTTCCGTCAGGAACCCCTTTGTCCGCTGCCGGATCGGGCACTAGCTTGCCCGGATGCCTCCGCTGTCCGTCCTCGACCTGTCCGTCGTTACCACCGGCACGCCCCCCGCCGCGGCGCTGCGCAACAGCATTGATCTGGCGCGACATGTCGATCGGCTCGGCTATGTCAGGTACTGGCTGGCCGAGCATCACAATCTGGCTTCGGTGGCAAGTCCGGTGCCGGCCATCATGATCGGTCAGATCGCGGCGGCGACGCAGCATATCCGCGTGGGCTCCGGCGGCGTGATGCTGCCCAACCATGCGCCGCTGGTGGTCGCCGAGCAGTTCAAGATGCTGGAAGCGTTGTTTCCCGACCGGATCGATCTCGGTCTCGGCCGCGCGCCTGGCACCGACGGCGCGACCGCCTATGCGCTGCGCAGCCGGCTCGATCGCCGCGAGGGCGACGATTTCCTGGAGCGGCTGCATGAGTTGACACTGTGGGAGACTCGCGAGTTTCCGCCGGGACATCCTTATAACCAGGTCGTGGCGATGCCCAGCGACACGCCGCTGCCGCCGATCTGGCTGCTCGGATCGAGCGATTACAGTGCCGAGCTGTCGGCGCAGGTCGGCATGGGTTTTGCGTTCGCTCACCACTTTGCCTCATATGATGCGGCCGATGCGATGACGAACTACCGCAGCCGCTTCACGCCGTCGCGCTGGCGCACCACGCCGCACGCGATTCTGGCGGTCGCGGCCATTGTCGCGGAGACCGATGCAGAGGCCGAGAAACTCGCCTCGTCGGCGGACTTGAACCGCCTGCGCCGCGACCGCGGCGAATACGCGCCGCTGCCGAGTGTCGAGGAGGCGCTGGCCTATCCTTACACCGCGCGCGAACGCGCCGCCGTGGCGCGCAACCGGTCGCGCCTGTTTGTCGGATCGGCGGCAACGGTGATGCAGAAGCTTTCGTCTTTGATCGAGGGGTGCAAGCCTGACGAGGTAATGGTCGTCACCGCGGTCTATGACCACGCCGCGCGCAAAAAGTCCTACGACCTGCTGGCGGAGGCGTTTCAGCTTGGCAAGGTCGAAGCGTGACCTGAAAGCCTGACCGGAAATGCATTCAAGATTTCCGGGGGGCGATCCAATTGCTTGAGGATGAATCCATTTCCGTCATGGCCGGCTTGTCCCGGCCATCTACGGCTTTCTTGCTGGTCGATCATCAAGACGTGGATGGCCGGAATAAATGGGCCGGAAAACACCCGATTTTTCAGGATTCCGACTGCCATCCTTCGAGACGCCGCGCCACGCGGCTCCGCAGGACGAGGCTCCCCTTGAAGCGCGGACGGACCTACCCGTTCAGTCCGCCGCCTCCTTGAACGTCGCGCGGAATGGATGGGCGGGATAGACCCCGAGGATGCGAAGCTCCTTCGAAAAGAACTTCAGTTCTTCCAGCGCGAACTTCAGGCCGCGGTCCTCCGGATGGCCGTCCACGTCGGCGTAGAACTGCGTCGCGAAGAAATTCCCGTCGACCATGTAGCTTTCGAGTTTGGTCATGTTGACGCCGTTGGTGGCGAAGCCGCCCATCGCCTTGTAGAGCGCCGCCGGCAGGTTGCGCACGCGGAAGACGAAGCTGGTAACCAGCGGTCCGGAGCCCTGCCTGGCCCAGTTGGCCTCGCGCGCCAGCACCACGAAACGCGTCGTGTTGTGGGCTTCGTCCTCGACGTTTTCTGCCAGGATGTCGAGGTTGTAGATCTTTGCGGCCAGGCGCGAGGCAATCGACGCACAGCTCTTGTCGCCACGTTCGGCGACGAGGCGGGCGGAGCCGGCCGTGTCGCCGGAGACGATCGCCTTGATGCCGAGCTTGCGGATGATGCGCCGGCACTGGCCGAGCGCCTGGACGTGGCTTTCCACGGTCTTGATCCCGGCCAGCGTCGCGCCGGGAGGCGCCATCAACTGATGCCGGACCGGCAGGAAATATTCGCCGACGATGAAGAGACCCGATTGCGGCAGCAGATGATGAATGTCGGCGACGCGGCCCGCCACCGAATTCTCGATCGGGATCATGCCGAGATCGGCTTCGCCGGACGAGATTGCGGACAGTGCGTCCTCGAAGGTCGCGCAGGGCAGCGGTTCGGCATCGGGATAGACGTCGGCGATGGCGATATGGGAGTTTGCGCCGGGCTCGCCCTGGAATGCGATTTTCAAGGTTTTGGTCATGGAGCTTCGTTCGTTGGTCGGGGTTAAGCCGAGGCGCTCAGGATGCGCCGCGCCGTTTCGAGATCGGTGGGGGTGTCGACGCCGCGGGGTACCGAATCCACGATCGTGATGTCGATTCGCATGCCGGCCTCGAGGGCGCGCAATTGTTCGAGCTTTTCCTGCCGCTCGAGCGGGGACGGGGGAAGCCGGACAAATTGTTCGAGCGCGCGCCGCCGGTAGGCATAAAGACCGATGTGATGGTAGCGCGGTCCGTCGCCGTGGGGCGCGGTCGCGCGGGTGAAATACAGCGCGCGCAAGCGGCCGGGTGCGAGTTGCGACCCGACAGCCTTCACCACGTTCGGATTGGTGCTTTCCTCGTCGGTATGGATTTCGGCGGCCAGCGTTGCGATATCGACCGCGGAATCGGCCAGTGGCGTCAGGACGGCACGGATGTTGTCCGGCTGGATGGTGGGAAAGTCGCCCTGGACGTTGATCACGGTTTCGATGCGCCCTTCAGGATCGAGTTTGCCGAGCGCCTCGTGAATCCGGTCGGAGCCGGAGGGGTGATCCGGACGTGTCATGATGGCTTCGCCGCCATGGGCGGTGACGGCCGCCGCGATTTCCGGGGTGTCGGTGGCGACGGCGACGCGGCCGATGCCTGCGGCTTCGGCCCGGCGAAGCACGTGGACGACCATCGGCAGGCCGGCGATGTCCAGCATCGGCTTGCCCGGCAGCCGGGTCGCGGCCATGCGCGCTGGAATCAGCACCAGAGTGCGGAAATCGGTCATCGGCTGGGCGGCTCGCGGTCCGGCAAAATGCCCGGGAATTGGCTGGGCTTTTCAAAGGTTGGCGCGTTTATACGGGTTGCCAGAGCGCGGGCAAACCGTTATCTCATCGCCGCTGCCTCCGTTGTTCCCGACACGTGATTCCGGCGGCGTTCCGTGGCCGTTTCAGCCGGCCTTCAGTCGACCTTCCGGCCTGGAGCCTGATCCAAAATGGACTCCTTTGAACTCAATAAGATTCTCGGCGCAATTCTGGGTACTTGCCTTGTTGTTTTGGTGACAAATTTCACCGCCCAGGCGGTGTTTGCGCCGGTGAAGCCGGCCAAGCCGGGTTTCGACGTTGCGGTCAAGGAGGCTCCCGCCGCTGGCAAGGAAGCCAAGGCGGCTCCGGAAGTGCCGATCGAGAAGCTGCTGCAGACGGCTTCGGCCGAAAAGGGAGCCACCGCGGTCAAGAAGTGCCAAGCCTGCCATACCTTCGAGAAGGGCGGCCCGAATCGCGTGGGTCCCAACCTCTATGGCATCGTGGGCGAGCCGCGCGGCCAGGGCCGCAACGGGTTCAATTTCTCCGCGGCCATGAAGGCGAAGGGCGGCACCTGGACCTTCGACGAACTCAACAAATTCCTGACCAACCCGCGAGGCTACATTCCGGGAACGGCGATGGGCTTTGCCGGCTTGCCGAAGGACAGCGAGCGCGCCGACGTCATCGCCTATCTGAACAAGAATTCCGACAAGCCGGAGCCAATGCCGACTGCTTCGAAGTAGCGCGGCTCCGTCTTTGGGATGAGATCAGCGGCCAGGATGATGATCCTGGCCGTTTTCGTTTGAGCGGTCCTCGGGATATCGGACGTTTCGCCGCACAACTGCGTGGGGTGGGTAGTATCCTCGCGAAAAAGCGACATAATCTGCCGAAACATTGCCACGTTGTGTGGCGTTGGTTCGATGCTCCACAGCTTGCAGGAATCCCGTATTGGCCATTACCCGACGACGCCTTCTCCGCAGCGGAGCCGTGATTGCAGCGGCTCCCGCAGCCAAATTCCTGACGGGGGCTTCCGCCCTGGGGGTCGCGCAAGCCGAAGCCGCTCAAGGTGATCTGGTCTGGCGCCATGCGCTCTCGCTGTTCGGCGACATCAAGTATCCGGCCGATTTCAAGCGCTTCGACTACGTCAATCCGGATGCGCCCAAGGGCGGCGTCGCGCGGCAGATTTCGCTTGGCACGTTCGATAATTTCAACATCGTGGTCGCCGGCGTCAAAGGCGCGCTCGCACCGGCGATTGGTCTGATCTACGAGACGTTGATGACCAGGTCGCTCGACGAGGTGACGACCGAATACGGGCTGCTTGCCGAGTCGGCGGCGCATCCCGACGATCACTCCTGGGTGGTCTATCGTCTCCGCAAGGAAGCCCGTTGGCACGACGGCCAGCCGGTCACGCCGGACGACGTGATCTACTCGCTCGAGACGCTCAAGAAGTTCAGCCCGATGTACGGGTCGTACTATCGCCACGTGACCAAGGCCGAAAAAGTCGGCGAGCGCGATGTCAGGTTCACGTTCGACTCGGCCGGCAACCGCGAACTTCCGACCATCGTCGGCGAACTCATGGTACTGCCGAAGCATTGGTGGGAAGGTGCCGACAGCAGCGGAAAAAAGCGCGATGTGTCCGCAACCACGCTGGAAAAGCCGCTCGGGTCGGGCCCGTATCGCATCAAGGATTTCGTGGCGGGGCGCTCGGTTGCAGTCGAGCGCGTCAAGGACTACTGGGGCGCGCAACTTCCGGTCCGCGTCGGCCAGAACAACTTCGACGAGATGCGGTTCGAATTCTTTCGCGACAACACGGTGGCGCTGGAGGCCTTCAAGGCCGATCAGGCCGACTGGATTGCCGAGAACTCGGCCAAGCAATGGGCGACCGCATACGATTTTCCGGCCGTCGCCGAGAAGCGTGTCGTCAAGGAGGAGTTTCCGATCCGCGACGTCGGCCGGATGCAGGGGTTCGCATTCAATCTGCGCCGCCCGCAATTCACCGATGCGCGACTGCGGCGCGCTTTCAACTATGCGTTCGATTTCGAGGAGATGAACAAGCAACTGTTCTATGGGCAGTACAAGCGCATCAACAGTTACTTCGATGGCACCGAACTCGCCTGCAGCGGCTTGCCGGAAGGCAAGGAGCTCGCCATCCTTGAAACCGTTCGCGACAAGGTGCCGCCGGATCTTTTCACCAAGCCCTACACCAACCCGGTCGGCGGCAATGCCGAGGCGGTGCGCAGCAACTTGCGCGAGGCCATGCGGCTCCTGAAAGAGGCCGGATTCGAGATTCGCGAACGGAAGCTGACTGATCCTGCCGGCAAGCCCGTCACCGTCGAGATTCTGGTTCAGGACCCCGCGTCGGAGCGGATTGCGCTGTTCTACAAGCCGTCGCTCGAGCGGATCGGCGTTGTTGTGTCGGTGCGCAACGTCGACGACGTTCAGTATCAGAACCGGGTCCGCAATTTCGATTTCGACATGATTATCGATGTCTGGGGCGAGTCGCTGTCGCCCGGCAACGAACAGCGCGAGTTCTGGGGATCGCAGACCGCCGATCAACCCGGTTCGCGCAACACCATCGGCATCAAGAATCCGGCAATCGACACCCTGATCCAGAAGGTGATCTTCGCGGACAGCCGTGAGACGCTGATGGCGGCGACCAGGGCGCTCGACCGCGTGCTGCTGTGGAATTTCTACGTTGTGCCGCAATTCACTTATCCCTATTCGCGCTATGCCCGCTGGGATCGTTTCAGCCACGCGCAACTGCCGCAATATGGACGTTCCGGCCTGCCGGCGCTGTGGTGGTACGACGACGCCAAGGCGGCCAGGATCGGAAAACGCTCTTGAGGTGTGGCGCGGGCATGACAAGGTTCACGCGCCGACAGGCTATCGGAATGGGGCTCGGCGCGGCCGCGGCGGCCCGGCTGCGAACGGCGGCGGCGGACACGGCGCAGGCATCCCACGGCATGTCGGCCTTCGGCGACCTCAAGTATCCGGCCGACTTCCATCATTTCGACTACGTCAACATTGACGCGCCGAAGGGCGGCGTGTTCTCCACCATCCCCTCGGTCAAGGCCTATAATCAGAGCTACCAGACCTTCAATTCGCTCAACGCCTTTAT
>DASZVY010000089.1:0-119807 GCA_035546855.1 Nitrobacter sp.
CCGCTTCAACGCCCGCGTCCGCGATCGCGACTTTCCGGTGGTCGACGAGGCCCGCGGCCTCGTGATGAGCCGCGCCTTCATCGACCACAAGGGCGTGCTCGACCACTACACCCTGACCGACGGCACCGAGCGGCGCTCGCCATTCCGCGAACCACATACCTGGAGCGTGCTCGAGGTCTTCAAGGTCAAGAGCGGCATGATCACGGGTGTCGAGACGGCGTTCATCGGCTCGCCCTACTACCAGCGCTCGCCGTGGACGCCGAAAGCGATGAAAACATAAGCCGAAGCAGCCATTTATGCCAGGACGGCTGTGGCGCTCCCTAGGGGACTCGAACCCCTGTTTTTGCCGTGAGAGGGCAACGTCCTGGACCGCTAGACGAAGGGAGCGCGGGCGGCCTGCGAGCCGCGCCGCCTCTATAGCGGCGGCGCCCCGTCCCTTCAAGGCCGCGGCGGCACCAGGGGGAGACGGCCGCGCGGCTTGAGCGTCGCCACGTCGAAAATCTCGATCGCCTCGGCGCCGTCGGGCGTTTCGACGGTGACATAGAGCGAACGCCCATCGGTGGCGGTCGCGACGACATGGCTGCCGGAGGGCAGCGACGGAAGCGGCGTCACCGTGGGCGCGGCGGCGCCCGCCAGGAAGCTGCGGTAGACGACGACGGCCAGCACCGCCACAATGCCGAGGAACATCACGGCCATCGAGCCGACCATGATGCGGCGGAGGCGGATGAGAAGACGCGCCGCCGCCGGGTCGAGGTCGTCGTCCTCGTCGTCCAGACCGATCCCGAGCATGGAGCCGTCCGATCCTCGCGCCGTCGCCGTGGTCGTTCCCGCCGAGGCCGCGGGCGACCGGCTCGACCGCACCCTCGCCCGCCTTCTGCCCGACCTGTCGCGCACCCGGATACAGGCGCTGGCCCGCGCGGGCAAGGTCGCCCGTGCCGACGGCACCAGGCTGGAGGATCCGTCGGCGGCGGTCGCGGCGGGAGAGCGTATCGTCATCGTCCTGCCCGAGCCGGAGCCCGCCGCGCCGGTCGCGCAGGCGCTGCCGCTCCAGGTCGTCTACGATGACGCCGACCTGATCGTGATCGACAAGCCGGCCGGCCTCGTCGTCCATCCCGCCGCCGGCCATACCGACGGGACGCTGGTGAATGCCCTCCTGGCCTATTGCGGCAGCAGCCTGTCCGGCATCGGGGGTGTGGCCCGGCCGGGGATCGTCCACCGCCTCGACAAGGACACCTCCGGCCTTCTGGTCGTCGCCAAGACCGACTTTGCCCACCAGGCGCTGGCGCGCCAGTTCGCCGACCACGGCCGCAGCGGTCCGCTGGAGCGAGCCTATGCCGCCCTTGCCTGGGGAGTGCCAGCTCCGCCGGCCTTCACCATCGACCGGCCGATCATCCGTGACCCTGCCCATCGCGAGCGCATGGCAGTGACCTTGCCCGGCAGAGGCCGTGAGGCGGTGACCCACGGCCGAGTGGAGGAGCGGTTCGGCGACAGCGTGGCCAGCCTGGTCGAGTGCCGCCTCGAGACCGGGCGGACCCATCAGATCCGCCTGCATCTTGCGCATGTCGGCCATCCGCTGATGGGGGATCCAGTCTACGGCTCCGGTTTCCGTTCGAAGGCTGCGAAGCTCGGCCCAACGGCGCGGGAGGCCCTCGCGGCCCTCGGCCGGCAGGCGCTGCACGCCCGCCGTCTCGGCTTCGCCCACCCCCGCGACGGGCGCCGGCTCGCCTTCGACAGTCCCCTGCCTGCCGACATGGAACGGCTCGTCGAAGCGCTCCGGGCGGAGCCAAGAGCCGACACGAAGCGTTGACCATCCGGGTCCGGCCCCTTATCGCGCCGGCCGCTCATTCCTATATACCGGGTCGGCGGCCGGCATGCTTGCGGCCGCCGGGTTCCGCCTGCGCGCGCAGGGGGCCCAAGGAGGGATCCATGGCGCAGATTGCGCTGCCCACATTCGCGGCGGACGGTGGCCTCGCCCGCTATCTCGACGAGATCCGGCGCTTCCCGATGCTGGAACCCGACGAGGAGTTCATGCTGGCCAAGCGTTGGCGCGAGCACGGCGACCGCGAGGCGGCGCAACGGCTCGTGACGAGCCATCTCCGCCTCGTCGCCAAGATCGCGATGGGCTATCGCGGCTATGGCCTGCCGATCGGCGAGGTCATTTCCGAGGGCAATGTCGGCCTGATGCAGGCGGTCAAGCGGTTCGAGCCCGACAAGGGCTTCCGCCTCGCGACCTATGCCATGTGGTGGATTCGGGCGGCCATCCAGGAATACATCCTGCGCTCGTGGTCGCTCGTGAAGATGGGCACGACCGCCAACCAGAAGAAGCTGTTCTTCAACCTACGCAAGGCCAAGAGCCAGATCTCGGCGCTCGACGAGGGCGACCTCCGGCCCGACCAGGTCAAGACCATCGCCGACCGCCTGGGCGTCACCGAGGAAGACGTGGTGTCGATGAACCGGCGCCTCGCCGGCGACGCCTCGCTCAACGCCCCGGTGAGGAGCGACGAGGCTGATTCCAGCGAATGGCAGGACTGGCTCGTGGACGAGGGCCAGAGCCAGGAAACCCGGCTGGTCGAAAGCGAGGAGCTCGACAACCGCCGGGCCGCGCTGAAGCAGGCGCTGGGCGTCCTCAACGAGCGCGAGCGCCGCATCTTCGAGGCGCGCCGCCTCTCCGACGACCCGATCACGCTGGAGGAGCTGTCGGGCGAGTTCGGCGTCTCGCGGGAGCGCGTCCGCCAGATCGAGGTACGGGCCTTCGAGAAGGTGCAGAAGGCCGTTCGCGAAGGCATCGCCGCGGTCGAGGCCGGCGCCGAGGCCTGAAAGCGCGACTGCCGGCGCTCTTCGGCCGCAGCCATCCCCGAGCACCTGAAATTGCCTATGCTTAGGGACGAGCCGAACCTCTCAGTTGTCTCGGTGCGCGTCGTTTTTCGTCGTTCATCCCAGTCAGGCGACAAGAGTGCCAGCCGACCCTTGTTAACCTGGTCGGTCTTGGCTGCCTGGGATGGCGTCATCCCGAAGCGGCCGGCCCGGTAAACCGCGCCGCGATCCGGGTACTCCAGGTCAGGGCTGCAGCACGATCCGGGTGTTCGCGTCATCCCGGGTCCACGCCCGCTCCACCTCGGCCAACGGAACCGTCTCGACCGCGATCTCGAAGCCTGCCGCGGGCGCAGCCTCGAGAACGCCGCGGATGGCGGCGAGGAGGCGCGGCAAGGGAATGCTGCCGAGCCCGCTGCCCATCATCGTGAGGGCCGAGGAGCGCAGCGCGGCCGCGGGCAGGCTGATGCGCGACGCCGCGGCGGCGCCGATCTGGACGTACCGGATCGGCACACCCTCGGGGCCTGCCTTGGCGGCGGCGACGATGACCGCCTCCGCGCTCGGCCCCCAGAGATAGTCGAGCACGATGTCGATGCCCTGGCGAAATTCCCGCTGGAGCGCCTCCTCGAGCGCGTCCGGCGCCTGTCGGAGGGACACGGTGACGTCGGCGCCGAGCCGGCGCAACGCGTCGAAGGCATCTTCCCGCCGCCCGGTCGCGATCACGTTGCCGGCGCCGAGATGCTTCGCGACCTGGATGGCGAGGCGGCCGGAGGTTCCGGTCGCGCCGTTCACCAGAACGGTTTCGCCACGGACGAGCTTCGCCCGTTCGACGAGGGCCGCCCAGGACGACATGCCCGGCATCGCCATCGCCGCAGCCTCGGCATCGCCGAGCCGGTCGGGCACCGCCACAAGCCGGCGCTCGTCCACCGGGCAGGCTTCGGCCATGGCGCCGAAGGGCGCCTCGGGCAGGACGAAATAGACCCGTCGGCCGTCGGCGGTCACGCCGACGCCGTCCATGCCAGGCACCATGGGCAGCCCGCCGCCGGCGCTGTAATGGGTGCCGGCAGCGCGGCTTCGGGTGATATGGCTGAGCGCCGCGGCGGTGACGCGGACCAGGGCTTGTCCCGCCGCCGGAGCCGGATCGGCAAACTCGCCATAGACCGGCGCTCGCCCGGCCTCGACCACCACTGCCGCCTTCATCCGCCCCGCTCCGGTTGCGGACGGATCATGCCCGTTCGGCGCAACGCCGCCTAGCCATGCCGGCGCGGCGGAACCGCACGGCGGCCGGTTTGGCGGCGGCGCTGGGCCGGAATATGGTGGCGCGCCAATCGACAGGAGAGCGTGAATGGCGGAGATCGTGCTGGGCATGGGAACCTCCCACGGCCCGATGCTGGTGACGCCGTCGGAGCAATGGGGTGCGCGGGTCCCGTTCGACCGCCAGCAGCCCCAGCATTTCTACCAGGGCAAGACCTTCACCTTCGACGAGCTGAAGGCGCTCCGCGCCGGCGAGCACCTGGAGAAGCAGGTCACGCAGGAGGTCTGGGACAAGCGCTACGCCGCCTGCCGCGCCGCGATCGACGAGCTCGCCCGCGTCTTCGCCGAGGTCAAGCCGGATGTCGCGGTTCTGGTCGGCAACGACCAGATGGAGATGTTCACCGACGCGGTGATCCCGGCCTTCAGCGTCTATTGGGGCGAGCATATCGAGAACCGGATGCCGCCGGCCGAGGAGCTGGCGAGGCTCGGGCCGGGCCTCGCGGTGGCCCAGGAAGGCCGCATCCCGCGCGAAGGCGCAACCTATGACGGCGAGCCCGATCTCGGCCGGAAAATCATCGAAACCGTGATCGCCGACGGCTTCGACGTCGCGGCCCAGAAGCGGCTGCGGCCGGGCCGCACCGCCATCCCCCACGCCTACGGCTTCGTCTACCGCCAGATCATGAAGGACAAGGTGCCGCCGAACGTGCCGCTGGCGCTGAATACCTTCTATCCGCCGAACCAGCCCTCGGTGTCGCGCTGCTACGCCTTCGGCAAGTCGGTGGTGAAGGCCATCGAGGAATGGGATTCCGACGCCAAGGTGGCGCTGATCGCAACCGGCGGCCTCAGCCATTTCGTCATCGACGAGGAGGTCGACAACCTCGTGCTCGACGCGCTCCGCCAGCGCAGGATCGAGAAGGTCGCCGAGCTCGACGAGACCATCTTCCAGGCCGGCACCTCGGAGGTGAAGAACTGGGTGCCGGTCGCCGGCGCCATGGCCGATCTCGGCCTCGACCTCACCGTGGTCGACTATGTGCCGTGCTACCGCTCGGAGGCGGGCACCGGCAGCGGCATGGGCTTCGTGTACTGGCGGTAATCGTGAGTGGGGAACGGTGGGAAGTGAATAGGGAAGGAAGACGGCAAAAGGTTCCGCTGCTCGCTAGTGCGTTTTCCGTCCGCCCTGGTGAAGGGCCGCGGCGCTTCTTTCGCCTCTCCCGGAGGGAGAGGTCGGATCGCCTGCGCAGCAAACGATCCGGGTGAGGAAATACGGCGCTGGCGAGGACGCGCAATCCGACCCGCTCGGAAAATGCGCTAGTCCCTGGTCGCCACTCACACATTCAGGGGGAAGGACGCCATGCCGCTGCTCCAGGACAAGGTCTGCATCGTCACCGGCGGAGCCGGCTCGATCGGGCTCGAGAGCGCGATCCTGATGGCCGAGGAAGGCGCGCGCGTCGTCCTCGTCGATCTCAGCGAAGAGCGGCTGAAGGCGGCGGTGAAGAGCTTCCCCTCCGGCCGCGCCGACTATGCGATCGCCGACGTGAGCCGCGCCGCCGACGTGAAGGCCTATGTCGAGAAGGCGGTGAAGCGCTTCGGCAAGATCGACGTGCTCTTCAGCAACGCCGGCAATCCCGGCGCGGTCGGCGCCATCACGGAGTATCCGGAGGACGTGTTCGACCAGGTCTTCGCGGTCCACGTCCGCGGCGCCTTCCTCGCCTGCAAATACGGCCTGCCGGCAATGAACGACGGCGGCAGCCTCATCATCACCTCCAGCGTCGCCGCCTTTCTCGGCAGCGAGGGGCCCTATGCCTACATCCCGGCGAAGGCGGCCCAGGTCGCGCTGATGCGCTGCGTCGCCAAGGAGGCCGCGCACCGGCGCATCCGGGTCAACACCATCCATCCGGGCCCGGTCGACAACGAGTTCCAGCTCGGTATCGAGAAGAACATCGGCGCCTTCATCCACCAGGACGCCACCGCTCTGTTCGACCAGCTCATCCCGCTCGGCCGCCACGCGACGGCACGGGAGGTCGCGAAGTCGGTGCTCTACCTCGCCTCCGACCAGTCGAGCTTCGTCACAGGCACCACGCTCCGCGTCGACGGCGGCATGAGCGCCTGAGAAGTCGGATCGACCCGTCGTCGGGTGGGCATGCGAAGGATGCCCACCCGCCCGGCCGACGTCATATGATCTCGGCGATGTCCTCGAAATCGAAGCGCGGGCTGCGCGGGAACAGGCCGGCGGGATCGCCATAGCCGATATTGACCAGGAAGTTGGTCCGCACCGGCCGCCCGGCGAAGAAGGCCGAGCCGACCGCGTCCGCGTCGAAGCCGCTCATCGGCCCGGCGTCGAGCCCGAGCGCCCTGAGCGCGAGGAGGAAATAGGCGGCTTGGAGCGTGCCGTTGCGATAGGCCGTGTCGGCGATCAGGGCGTCGTTGCCGACGAACCACGACCGCGCGTCGGCGTGCGGAAACAGCCGCGGCAGATGCTCGTAGAACGTCGTGTCGTAGCCGAGGATCGCCGTCACCGGCGCCGCCATCGTCTTGTCGACGTTGCCCGGCGCGAGGGCGGGACGCAGCCGCGCCTTCGCCTCCGGCGAGCGCACGAACACCACCCGCAGCGGCGAGACATTGGCGCTGGTCGGGCCCATCTTGGCGAGGTCGAGCGCCTCGCGCAGCAGCGATTCCGGCACCGGCCGGTCCTGCCACGCATTGTGGGTCCTGGCCTCGCGAAACAGTTGATCGAGCGCCTCGTCGTGGACGGCCGCCCGCGAGGCGAATTCCTGAACTGGCTTGTGAATCGTCATGGGTCCAACCTCATTTTCCGGTGGAACGGATTTGGCTTCCAGCCTCCATCTGCACAATTGGGAAAATTCTGATATGATCCATCTTTGGAACTGATGGATGCTGGACGCCCTCACCCTCGACCAGTTGCGCGTGCTCGATGCCGTGGCGGATGCCGGGAGCTTCTCGGCGGCGGCGCGGCGGCTGGGACGGGTGCAGTCGGCGGTGAGCCAGGCGGTCCAGGCGCTGGAGGGGACGCTCGGGGTCGCCCTGTTCGACCGCAGCGGCCGCACGCCGAAGCTGACCGATGCCGGGCACGTCATCCTGGCGGACGCGCGCAGCGCGCTCGCCAGCGTCGAGGCTCTCCGGGCGCGGGCGCTGAGCATCGCCTCGGCGGTCGAGCCCGAGCTGTCGCTCGCCGTCGACTCGATCTTCCCGAACGCGCTCCTGCGGAACGCGCTGCGTGCCGTCGCGGCGGCGTTCCCGCAGCTCTCGGTGCGCCTTTTCACCGAAGGCCTCGGTGGCGCCGAGCAGCGGCTGCGCGACGGGGTGGCGCAGCTCGGCATCTATTCGATCGCGGTCACCGGGGCGACCGACCTTGCCGCCGAGTTCATGACGGCGATCCCGTTCGTGCCGGTCGTCGCGGCAGGCCACCCGCTCGCCGCCGCACCGTCTCCGGTCACCCGCGAGCGGCTGCGCAACGAGACCCAGCTCGTTCTGACCGACCGCACCCCGCTGAGCGAGAATCTGTGGGGCGCGATCCTCAGCACGCGGATCTGGCGCTTCGCCGATCTCGGCACCCGGCTCGACTATCTGCGCGCGGGGTTCGGCTGGTGCAACATGCCGATCCACCTCGTCGCCGACGACATCGCGGCGGGGCGGCTGGTCCGGCTCCGCCTCGAGGAGCTCGACGGCTACGAATCGCCGGTCTACGCCGTGCACCTTCGCGGCAAGCCGCCCGGCCGCGCCGGGCGCTGGCTGCTCGAGCGGCTGAAGGGCGCGCTCGCCGATGCGAACCGGCCGACGGCACCCTAATTCAGGCGCAAGAGGCGGAGTTTCCGGCCGCGCGCCCGGGTCCACATTGCGGGACGAGACGGGCAGACGCCCGAGAAGACCCGAGGAGATCGCCATGAACGTCATGGCCACGACCATCGACCTGCGCCCGGCCTTCACGACCGACGAGCAGCGCTACGCCGCGATCCGGCGGCACGACCCCGCCGCCGAGGGCGCCTTCTTCACCTGCGTGAAGACCACGGGCATCTATTGCCAGCCGACCTGCACGGCGCGGCTGCCGAAGCGCGAGAACGTGCGCTTTGCCGCGACCCGCGCCGAGGCCGAGGCGCTCGGCTTCCGCGCGTGCAAGCGCTGCCGGCCCGACCTGCCGCCCGCGGCCGACCGCAAGGCGACCGCGGTTGCTGCCGCCGTCCGCCTGATCGAGGGGAGCGAGGAGATGCCGAGCCTCGCCGACCTCGCCGCGGCGAGCGGGATGAGCCCGTTCCACTTCCACCGCAGCTTCAAGGCAGCCACGGGCGTAACCCCGCGCGCTTACGCCGCCCAACGCCGCAGCGAGCGGGTGCGGGGCGAGCTCGTCCGCCGCGAGACCGTGACCGAGGCGATCTACGGCGCCGGCTTCAACTCGAACGGCCGCTTCTACGCCCGCTCGACCGAGATGCTCGGCATGACGCCGAAGCGGTTCCGCGCCGGCGGCGCCGGCGAGACCATCCGCTTCGCCCTCGGTCAGTGCTCGCTCGGCGGGCTCTTGGTCGCGGCGACCGAGAAGGGCATCGCCTCCATCATGCTGGGCGACGACCCCGACGCGCTGCTCCGCGAGCTCCAGGACCGGTTTCCCAAGGCGCGGCTGGTCGGCGGCGACGCGGCGTTCGAGCAATGGGTCGCGAAGGTCGTCGGCCTGGTCGAGGCGCCCCAGGTCGGGCTCGACCTGCCGCTCGACATCCGCGGCACCGCGTTCCAGCAGCGGGTGTGGGAGGCGCTGCGGAAGATCCCGGCGGGCTCGACCGCGACCTATGCCGAGATCGCCGAGGCGATCGGCGCGCCGAAGGCGGTGCGCGCCGTGGCCCAAGCCTGCGGCGCCAACCCGGTCGCGGTCGCGATCCCGTGCCACCGCGTGGTGCGAAGCGACGGCGCGCTCTCGGGCTACCACTGGGGCGTCGCGCGGAAACGCGCTTTGCTCGACCGCGAGGCCTCGTAACAGGATGCTCGGCCTCTCCACCGTCATGCCCGGCCTCGGGCCGGGCATCCACGAGTTTGCAGCGCGCCAGCCTGAAGGAAGTCGTGGATGGCCGGGACAAGCCCGGCCATGACGGGAGTTGGCGAGCGTGTCGCCGCGCTCGATTGGACAGCGGTCGGCGCCGCGCTCGACGCCCGCGGCTGCGCGGTGCTGCCCGGCCTGCTCGGCCCGGCGGAATGCGCGGCGCTCGCGGCGCGCTACGACGCCGACGTCGGTTTTCGCAGCCGGGTGGTCATGGCACGGCACGGCTTCGGCCAGGGCGAGTACAAATATCTCGCCTACCCGCTGCCCGAGCCGGTCGCGGCGCTCCGCACCGCGCTCTACCCGCCGCTCGCCGAAATCGCCAATCGCTGGAACGCGGCGCTCGGCATCGCGGCGCGCTACCCGCCGGAGCACGCCGCCTGGCTCCGCCGCTGCCACGACGGCGGCCAGACGCGGCCGACGCCGCTCCTCCTCCGCTACGGCCCCGGCGACTACAACTGCCTGCACCAGGACCTCTACGGCGAGCTCGTCTTCCCGCTCCAGGCGACCGTGCTCCTGAGCGCGCCCGGCCGCGACTTCGAGGGCGGCGAGTTCGTCCTGGTCGAGCAGCGGCCGCGCCAGCAGTCCCGCGTCGAGGTGGTGCCGCTCCGCCAGGGCGACGCCGTCGTCTTCGCCGTGAACCAGCGGCCCGCGCAAGGCGCCCGCGGCTTCCACCGCGTCGCCATGCGCCACGGCGTCAGCCGCCTCCGCTCAGGCAGCCGCACCACGCTCGGCGTCATCTTCCACGACGCGCGGTGAGGCCTTCGCCGCAAGGTGGGCATCGGGTTGCCGATGCCCACCCTGCGGGCAAAGCCGGCTTGCCCACCCTAAGCGTTCAGGAGCCCGTTCTCCCGCGCGAGGTCCTGCAGCCGGGTCTCGGGCCGGGCGCCCATGTGGGAGATCACCTCCGCCGCCGCCATCGCGCCGAGGCGGGCCGAATCCTCGTGGCTCAGCCCCTTCGCGAGCCCCGTCAGGAAGCCCGCGGCGAAGAGGTCGCCGGCGCCGGTGGCGTCGACCACTCGCGAGACCGGCGACGCATTCACCGCGCGGGTGCCCTCGCGCGAGACGATGAGGCAACCCTTCTCGCTCCGCGTCACCACCGCGAGCCTGGCGTCCTGCCGGAAGCCGCCGACCGCGCTGTCGAAATCGCCGGTCTCGTAGAGCGCCTTCGCCTCGCTCTCGTTGGCGAAGACGATGTCCACCTTGCCCGAGCGCACGAGGTCGAGGAACTCGGCGCGGTGGCGGTCGACGCAGAACACGTCGGAGAGCGTCAGCGCCACCTGCCGCCCGGCCTCGTGGGCGATGTCGGCGGCGCGGCGAAACGCTTCCTTCGCCGCCGGCGGGTCCCAGAGATAGCCCTCGAGATAGACGATGCCGCTCGCCGCCACGACGTTGCGGTCGACGTCGTCCGGGCCGAGGCCCTGGCTCGCGCCGAGGAAGGTGTTCATGGTGCGCTCGCCGTCCGGCGTCACCATGATCATGCAGCGTGCGGTCGAGGCGCCGTCCTTGGCCGGCGCCGTCGAGAAATGGACGCCGGTGGCGCGCAGGTCGTGGGCGAAGCTCCGGCCGAGCGCGTCGTCCTTCACCTTGCCGATGAATGCCGCCCGGGCGCCGAGCGAGGCGACGCCGTTGATGGTGTTGGCCGCGCTGCCGCCCGACATCAGCACCGTCTCGCCGAGCTTCGCGTAGAGCGCCTCGGCCCGGGGCTCGTCGATCAGGGCCATGGTGCCCTTCTGCAGGCCCTCGCGGACGAGGTCCGAATCCTCGGCGCGGGCGAGAACGTCGACGATGGCGTTGCCGAGGCCGACCACATCGAAGCGGGTTGCCGTCATGCTGGGCTGTCTCCGGAAGGCAGGAAAAGGCGGAGAGGCTTAGAGCATGGTCCGGCCACGGGCGCACGTTTTTTGGAAGGAGGCACAGCACCGTTCGCCGGCACGCAAGTCGGGCTTGCCCGACTTGCGCACATGAGTACCCAACACGGGCAAGCCCGTGTTGGGCGGTGCGCATCGGCGTTGCCGATGCACACCCTACGACACTGGCGGCGGGGAGGAGCAAGGCTACCGGCCATGCCGGGCGTCGGCCGCGCGCATGAAGGCGGCGGCGGCCTCGTTGAAGCCCGCGGCGTTCGACTGCTGGATGAAATGGTTCGGCGAGCGGACGACGAGGTGGCGGCCGTGGAGGATGCGCGCCACCGCGGCGGCCGAGGCGTCCTGCCCGGCGGAATAGCCGCCCGAGACCACCAGCACCGGGATGCCGGCGGCGACCACGGCATCCGCCGCCTGCCGCAGCGCCGGCGGCGTCGCGATGCGGGCGCGGACGAGCGCGCAGCCGAGCGCGGGCGCGCGCTCGGGATGGGCCTTCAGCGCTGCGGCCGACGGGTTCGGCCCGCCGTCCGCGGCGGTGCCGAGATCGCCGGCGAAGGTCGTTGCGAAATCGGCCGGCGTCTTCGCGCCCAGCATGGCGCGGACGACATGCTGCAGGCTGTCGCGCACTCCCGGGTCGGCGAGGCTCGCGGGATCGGTCGCCGCCAGCGTCTGCAGCGCCGGCTCGATCAGGATGAGCGAGCGCACCGCCTCGGGCCGCTGCCCCGCCGCGAGCAGCGCCTCGGCGCCGCCGAAGGAATGGCCGACGAGGTGGCTGCCGTGGCCGAGCGCGGCGGCGATCAGCGCGGCGTCGGCCGTCTGGTCGTCGGGCCCGCGCGAGGGGCTCTGGCCGAAGCCCGGCCGGTCGATCAGGCGGAGCTGAAAACCCTCGTCGGCGAGCGGCTTCTGCCCGGCGAAGTTCGACGGCCCGCCGCCGATGCCGCCCTGCACCCCGCCATGGACCAGGAGCACCGCCGGCCCCTTGTCGCCCCAGCGCGTGATGTGGACCGGCAGCGACGCCGCGTCGGCCGGTACCGCCACCGCCGGGCATTGCGCGAGGAGCCGGGCATGGGCCTCGGCGATCGCCGCGCCCATCGCCGCCATGCCGGGCGGCGGGCCCCCGAGCCCTGGTGCCGCCGCGGCGAGCCCTGCGCCCGCCACGACGAGCCCCATCGCCGCCCACGCCACTGCTCCGCTCGCCATTCGACGCTGCTCCCCGTGATGCGCCGCGATCTTTCGCGCAAACCCCGCCGCCGTACAGGGGCCCGTAAGGTGTGCATGCGCAGCATGCGCACCGACATCGGCCACCCCGTAGGGTGCGCATCGGCCCTGCCGATGCACACCCTACGGAAGCCCGCGCGCCTTTCCGCGTGCCTCGTGGCAGGCGGCGGCCCAGGCGTCGAGGATGGCGGCTTGCGGCGCGAGACGCCGATCCGCCTCGGCGCGGGGGACGCCCTCGCCCTGGAGCGCGATGTTGCCGAAGAGGCAGAGCTTCGCCCCGTCCGGCACCAGCGCGCTCCGCGCCGTGAAGCAGGCCGCGGGTTCGCGCCCGCGGCACGCCTTGCTGCGCTGGCAGGCCGCCCGCGGGCAGAGGTGCCACAGGCAAAGCACGTTGCAGAGCAGCCGTTGCGCGGGGCGGTTCGCCGCCAGCCGGCGCATCGCCGCCGCGGCGTTGGCATCGACGTCGTGACGCAAGGCACGCCTCCACGTTGCCGCGGCGCGGAGGCGCCCCGGGGGTGAGAAGTCGAGGGGACATGGAGCGCCGCCGGCGCGATCCGTGTCTCATGTGGTGCGCCCGTTTGCGACGGGCGCTCGCCTTGCGGCGCTCCATGTTCGGCGTTCTGTTCGGCTGATCGGGCCGCGCTTTTCGTGTCCGGACTGGGGCTCGCCGTCATTCCGGCGGCCCATATGGGCGACCGGAGACGGTGCTACCGCCGGGCTCCGTCAGCGGGTTCATCCCGCGGGCTGCTCGCGCAGCCGGGCGCCCGAGGCCGCCTGGCAGCCGGGCTGCGAACCCGGTCTCGCGAGGCGCCGATCCTCCCCCCACCGCACGACGCCTCGCGACAGCGCCCCTCGTCGGGGAAGGATTTCAGCTATATATTCCTAGGAATGAAAGCTGTCAAGCGGGCCGTATCGCGCCTCACCCGCCGGCTGCGGAAAAGGGCGTGTAGGGCAGGCCGAGGGCATCGGCGACCGGGCGGCAGGTCAGGCGGCCGTCATGGATGTTGAGGCCGGCCCGGAGATGCGGGTCATTTGCCAGCGCCGCGGACAAGCCCTTGTCGGCCAGCGCGAGCACGAACGGACGGGTCGCCTCGGCCAGCGCGAAGGTTGCGCTCCGCGGCACCGCGCCGGGCATGTTGGCGACGCAATAGTGCAGCACGCCGTCGACCACGAAGGTCGGCGCCGAGTGGGTGGTCGGATGCGATGTCTCGACCGCCCCGCCCTGGTCGATCGCCACATCGACGATGACCGCCCGCTCCTTCATTGCCGCCACCATCGCGCGGGTCAGGAGCTTCGGTGCCGCCGCGCCGCCGAGGGCCGCCGCGCCGATGACCGCATCGGCCTCGGCGGACAGGGCGGCGATCGTCGCCGGATCGGACAGCGCGATGCTTGCGCGGTTACCGAACAGGGCATCGAGGCGGGAATGCTCCGAGGCCCGGTCGACCACGGTCACCGCCGCACCCATCGCGAGCGCGACCTCGGCGGCGCTGGTGCCGACCGTTCCGCCGCCGAGCACGACGATATTGGCTGGGGGCACGCCCGGCACGCCCCCGAACAGGATGCCGCGGCCGCCGCTCGGCCGCTCCAGCAGGTGGGCGGCGACCTGGGCCGCCATGCGCCCGGCGATCCGCGACATCGGTGCCAGCAGCGGCCGCCCTCCGGCGGCATCGGTCACGGTCTCGTAGGCGATCGCGGTCGCGCCCGACGCGAGGAGGTCGCGGGCCTGGGCGGGGTCGGCAGCGAGGTGGAGATAGGTGAAGAGCACCTGCCCGCGGCGGAGCAGCCGCCGCTCGACCGCGAGCGGCTCCTTCACCTTCACGATCAGCTCGGCCGCGGCGAACACGGTGGCGGCATCGGGCGCGATCGTCGCGCCGGCCGCGGCATAGGCGTCGTCGCCGAGCCCGGCGCCGCGCCCCGCCCCGGTCTCGACCGCGACGGCGTGGCCGCGGGCGACGAGCGCGGCCACCACCGCCGGCGTCAGCCCGACCCGGTACTCGTCCGGCTTGATCTCCCTGGGAAGGCCGATCCGCATCGGCGTTTACATGGGGATCGAATGGCCGCGCCGCGAGCGCGGCCGCCTCAGGAGCGGCGCGACAGCCGGAGCGGCGTCGGCGCGGTGCCGTAGCCGGCGGTGCGGCCCCCTGCGCCGTAGAGCGCCGGGCGGCTGCGGCGGCCGACCTCGGCCGCGACCGAGCGCATCATGTCCTCGGTCACGGCCTTGGCGGTGCCGAGCACCGCGAGGTTGACCGCGAGCGTGTCGTTCAGCCCGGCGAGGCGCTGCCGCAGCGCGCCGGCGCGCTCCGGCATGGCACGCAGGATGACCCCGGCCGCGGCGCGGAGCGCGGCAAGCTCGCGCTCGTAGAGCGTGGCCGCCGCGGTCTTGCGCTCGGCGATCGCCGCGGCCTCGCCGAGGCGGGCGGCGCGAACCAGCCGGGTCTCCTCCTGGAGCAGCCCTTCGAGGCGGACGATCGCCTCGGTCAGGCGCTCGACGAGCTGGGCGGCTTCGGCCTCGGTCGGCGGGGCGGCGTCGGGGGCAGGGCTCATGCGCCGGTCTCCTGCAGCGAGACGAGCTGCCGCTGGACGGAATCGGCGAGGCCGACCCCGCCGCTGCTCGCGAATTTCTGCGCGAACTGGTCGGTCAGCATCGAGCGCCAGATCGCGCCGCCCGGTCCGTTGGTGCCGAGAGGGCCGTCGCCGCCGGCGTCCGTGAACATCTCGCCGAGCACCTTGGAGAGGAACACCTGCTCGAACTGCACCGCCGCCTTGCGGGCGGCGCCGGTGGCATCGCCCGCGGCGTCGGCGACGCCGGTGAGCGCGGATTTCGCCGTCGACGCGGCGGCGAGCCCGCTGCCGATCGGCGGCATGGCCAGGATGCTCATCACATCACCTCGATTTCTGCCTGCAAGGCGCCGGCGGCCTTGATCGCCTGGAGGATGCCGATCATGTCGCGCGGCCCGATGCCGAGCGCGTTCAGCCCGTCGACGAGCTGCTGCAGCGAGATGCCGTCGTTGACGATGGCGAGGCGGTGCCCGCTCTGGTCGTCGACCCCGATCGCGGTGCGCGGCACCACGGTGGTCTGGCCCTGGCTCAGCGGCGCCGGCTGGCTCACCTGCGGCGTCTCGCTGATGGTGACGGTAAGGTTGCCCTGGGCGATCGCGACGGTGGAGACGCGGACGTTCTGGCCCATCACGATGATGCCGGAGCGTTCGTCGACGACGACGCGGGCGGGCAGGTCCGGCGTCACCTTCAGCGGCCCGACCTCGCTGAGCAGCCGCACGATGTTCCCCGAATAGTGCGGCGGCAGCGACAGCCGCACCGTCGCCGGGTCGAGCGGCTCGGCCGCCGGCTCGCCGATGAAGGTGTTGATCGCCGCGGCAATGCGGCGGGCGGTGGCGAGGTCGGCGTTGCGGAGCGCGAGCTTCAGCGAGGTGCGGCTCGCGAGCACGAAGGGGATCTCGCGCTCGACGAGGCCGCCGTTCGAGATGCGCCCGGCGGTCGGCACCCCGCGCACCACCTTGGCGGCGGCGCCCTCGGCCTGGAAGCCGACCACCGCGACCGAGCCCTGCGCGACCGAATAGACCTCGCCGTCGGCGCCGAGGAGCGGTGTGACGAGCAGCGTGCCGCCCTGGAGGCTGGTGGCGTCGCCCATCGCCGAGACCGTGACGTCGATCCGGGTGCCCTGGGTCACGAAGGGCGGCAGGTTGGCGGTCACCATCACCGCCGCGACGTTCTTGGTGCGGAGCGTCGCGCCCCGGGTGTTGACGCCGAGCCGCTCCAGCATCGCCTGGAGGCTCTGGCGGGTGAACGGCGCGGCGTCGAGGGTGTCGCCGGTGCCGTTGAGGCCGACGACCAGGCCGTAGCCGACGAGCTGGTTCTCGCGGACGCCCTCGACGTCGACGAGGTCCTTGATGCGGGCGGTGGCGCCGCGGGTGATCGGGCCGCCGTCGGTGTCGGAGCCGCGGCCCCAGAACGGGCGAATGGTCGCGAGCGTCGGCCCCACCGGCACGGCCGGGACTACCGGCAACACGAAATGCGGCGGCCCTGGCCGGCGCGGCGGCATCGGCACATCGGCCGCCCGCGCCGGCGAGCTCAGCCCGGCGACGAGCGCGATGCCGAGCGTCAGCGCCAGGGTGCGGCGCAGGCTGAGGAAGAGGGGCGACACGGTCATTGCGGTCTCCGTCGCCCGCCCCGATGCCAGAACCGTGCCGGCCTGCCGATTTTCATAAGCCTTTGATATATCTTATCTTTCTCCGGAGGGACCGCTGGTGCGGCGGCGGCATCGGCTTCCCACCCGGCAAATTGTGCCGGGCGTTAAGGGCGCATTAACCACGCGCCGCCACCTTCGGGGCTCGGATGCGCGGAGGGCGAGGCGATGCGGATCGAAAGCGCCGCCCGGCTGGCGTCGCCGGCGGGCTCGAAGACGGCACGCAGCGGCGCATCCGGCTTCACGGTATCGACGGACACGGCCGCGGCGGCGACCCAGGCCGAGGCGGCGCCGGCCGCGCCGAGCCTCGACGCGGTGCTGCTGCTCCAGGAGGCGCTGCCCCCGGCCGAGCGGCGGCGCCGCGCGGTGCGGCGCGGCGGCAGCCTGCTCGCCCTGCTCGACGAGCTCCGTCTGTCGCTCCTGTCGGGCGAGGCTCCGGTCGCGCTGCCCGGCCGGATCGGCGCGCTCCTCGGCGAGCGCCGCGAGCCTTCCGGCGACCGCAGCCTCGACGAGGTGCTCGACGCGGTCGAGCTGAGGGCCGAGGTCGAGGTGGCGAAATTCGACGCCCGGCGCAATCGCTGAGCCGCCCGATCGCCCTGCCGGCCGCTCCTTCACATTTTAGCCAACGGAAAATCTGCCCCGATCTCAACGGCTTCGCGAATCCACAGGGCGATTGTCGAGGGGCGGGCGCGTGAGTATATTCCGCGGCCTCAAAATCGGTGGGAGCGCGGTGGCGGGGCCGTCTCCGAGCGAGTGGGGCGTGATGCGGTATGAAGGCAGTGAAGGAAAACGGCTATAGCCCGTCCGAAGGCGAGCCCTTCATGAGCGAGCGTCAGCGTGAGTATTTCCGCGTGAAGCTCCTGAGCTGGAAAGACGAGATCCTGGTCGAATCGCGCGAGACGCTCGAGCACCTCCAGGACGAGAACGAGAACCACCCCGACCTGGTCGACCGGGCCTCGTCGGAGACCGACCGGGCGATCGAGCTGCGCGCCCGCGACCGCCAGCGCAAGCTGATCGCCAAGATCGATGCGGCGCTGAAGCGGCTGGAGGACGGTACCTACGGCTATTGCGAGGAGACCGGCGAGCCGATCTCGCTGAAGCGCCTCGACGCCCGCCCGATCGCGACGCTGTCGATCGAGGCGCAGGAGCGCCACGAGCGCCGCGAGCGGGTGTATCGCGAGGAGTAGCCCCTCGCCGTCATTGCGAGCGAAGCGAAGCAATCCAGGGGCAACGCGCGCCGCGTCTGAGACCCCTGGATTGCTTCGTCGCTGCGCTCCTCGCAATGACGGAGGAGGTATCAGACGATATCCCCATATAGGTCGCGCCACTGGGGATTCAGGGACTCGATCAGCGCAAGTTTTTTCGCGCGCGAGCCCGCCTTGAGCTGCTTTTCCCGGCTGATCGCCGACTCCATGGTCTCGTGGCATTCGTAATAGACCAGGGTCTTGCAGCCGTAGCGTTTGGTGAAGCCGGGACCGAGCCCCTCACGATGTTGATATGCGCGCTGAACCAGGTTTGAGGTGACGCCGACATAGAGGGTCCCGTTGCGACGGCTAGCCATGATGTAGACCGCCGGCTCTTTCATCATTCCCCCCCTGGCGGTCCCCTCGCCGTCATTGCGAGCGAAGCGAAGCAATCCAGGGGCAACGCGCGCCGCGTCTGAGACCCCTGGATTGCTTCGTCGCTGCGCTCCTCGCAATGACGATCCGCCCTACGGCGTCAGCCTCATGCCCGGCAGCTTGGCCTTCAGCTCGTCGGTGAACTCGCCGCCGATGTGGACGAAGGCCATCCGGGTCATCGCGTTCGAGCGGTTCTCCCAGGCATGGTCGGTGCCGCGCTGCACCACGACCTCGCCGGGCTTCAGCACCACCTCCTTGCCGTCGTCGAGGATCAGGACGATCTCGCCCTCGATCACGATGGCATAGTCGATCGTCGCGGTGCGGTGCATCGGGGTGCGCTCGCCGCCCTGGCCGATCGGGCGCACGTCGATGATGCGGATCACCGTGCCCGGCCCGCCGGGCCCGAGGTCGGTGCCGCGGTCGTTGGGCTCGCCCGGCTCGACGGTGCGGATCGGCGCCAGCGCGCCCCTGGTGTTCCAGATCTCGAAGAAATCCGCCGGCCCGCCGCGGCGGCTGTGGAACTGCGGCGGCTCGCCGTCGCTGAGGACGATCGACTTGCCGGCCTGGTCGTGGCCGGTGACGACGCGGCGGACCGGTCGCGGCATGGGAGCCTCCCTGTTCTGGCGGCGCGACGATGGCACGGCCGCCCCGCCCGCGGAAAGGGCCGGCAGGGCGCGAGGCTGCTTCCACCGGTCCGCGGCCCGCTCTAACATGCCCGCGACCGGCGAAGGCCGGCGCTCACGGGAGGATGCCGACGTGGCGGGATGGCGTAAGACGATCGTGGCTGCGGCACTCTTGGCGGCCCTGCCGCTGGCCGTCGGCCAGGCAGCGGCCCAGGACGGCCTCAAGCACATCAAGATGCTCTACACGGCGGTCAACGGCTTCGCGACCGCCTACGTCGCCCAGGAACAGGGTATGTTCAAGAAGCGCGGGCTCGACGTCGAGTTCGTGCTGACGGCGAGCTCGGGCAACAATCCCCCGGCGCTGGTCTCCGGCTCGGTGCAGATCGCCGGCCCGACGATCCCGACCCTGCTCGCCGCCAACGACGCCGGGCTCGACCTCGTGGTGTTCGGCTCGGGCGGCGTCTATCCGCTGCAGGGCGACGTCCTGGTGGCGCGCTACGGCAGCGGCATCAAGAGCCCGAAGGATCTCAAGGGCAAGACCGTCGGGGTGCCCGGCCTCGGCGCGCTCCTCGACTTCATGCTCCGCCGCAACCTCAAGGCCAACGGCGTCGACCCCTCGACCGTGAAGTTCGTCGAGGTCGGCTTCGTCCAGGCCGGCGACGCCCTGAAGAGCGGGCGCATCGACGCCTATCCGGCGCAGCTTCCGTTCACCACCCGCATCATCCAGTCCAAGCAGGGCTACGAGGTCGCGAACTGGCTGAAGGACACGCCCGACGGCACCCTGACGGTGGTCTATGCCGCCACCCGCAAATGGGCCGAGGCCAACAGGGACACGATCGCGAAGATCCGCAGCGCCTTGAAGGAGGCCAACGACTACATCAAGGCCGGCCATCCCGACGAGGTCGCCGCCGCCGTCGCCAAGTATACCCACCTGCCGGCCAAGATCGTGGCCATGGTGCCGCTGCCCAACATGCAGGTCGAGGTGACGGCGAAGCAGATCCAGTTCTGGATCGACCTGATGAAGCAGGAGAAGGCGATCAAGGGCAGTCCCGACGCGCAGAAAATCCTGTTCGAGCCCTGAGCGCGGGAGGCGGAGATGGCGACGGACGGCGAAGGCTTCATCGTCGGCGGCGTCCGCCTGCCGCGGCCGTTCCGCATCCGCCGGCTCGGCCATTTCGGCCTCGACCTCGACGACCCCGAGGCCGGACGGGTGTTCTACGAGCGCCTGCTCGGCTTCCGCGTCTCCGACCCGCTCGACTGGGACGCGCGGCTGCCGCCGGCGGAGCGCGGCCGCCACGGCCCGGGCCGCGGCTATTTCATGCGCCACGGCACCGACCATCACTCCTTCGTGCTGTTCCCGCGCCGCGTCCGCCGCGCCTTGTTCGCGCGGCCGGGCGCCGGCGAGGAAGTGACGGTCAACCAGGTCACATGGCAGGTCGGCAGCCTGAAAGAGGTGGTCGACGGCCATCGCTGGCTGGCGGAGAAGTCCATTCCGATCGTCCGCTCCGGCCGCGACACGCCCGGCTCGAACTGGCACGTCTACCCGCTCGATCCGACCGGCCATGCCAACGAGCTCTATTACGGCATCGAGCAGGTCGGCTGGGATGGCCTGTCGAAGCCCGAGGCGATGCACGAGGAGCATTTCGACGAACCGCCGGCGCTGCCGCGGGTCTCCGAATATGCCGAGGTCGAAGCGCGACGGTCTGCCGGCATCGACGCGGGCGCGGGCTGGCGTCAGCACGAGCCCGATCCGGAGATCTACGAGGTCGGCGGCGTGCTCCTGGCGCGTCCGTTCAAGGTCGTGAAGATCGGCCCGGTGCGGCTGTTCGTGCCCGACATCGAGGCGGCGTTGGCGTTCTACCGCGACCTCCTCGGGTTGATGGTGACCGAGGAGATCGACTGGCACGGCCACCGCTGCGTCTTCCTCCGTGCCAACACCGAGCACCATTCGCTCGCGCTCTATCCCCTGGCGCTGCGCGGCGAGCTCGGCCTCAGCCCGCGAACCACGCTGTTCTCCTTCGGCGTCGAGCTCGGCGGCTACGACCAGCTCCGCGCTGCGGTGCCCTATCTCCGCGACGCCGGCGTCGGCATCCGCCGCCTTCCGCCCGAGCTGTTCCCCGGCATCGACTATTCCGCCTTCGCCCGCGATCCCGACGGCCACCTCGTGCAGCTCTACTACACGATGGAGCAGGTCGGCTGGGACGGCCGCCCCCGTCCGGCCGCGGAGCGCCCTGCGGTCGACAACGACCACTGGCCCGAGACGGTCGCCGCCCGCAGCGACACCTTCCTCGGCGAAGCCCTGCTCGGCCCGTGGAATTGACGCGCCGCGATCCCGCCGCCGTCATGGCCGGGCTTGTCCCGGCCATCCGCCCTTCCGGGGTCGCGCCGCGAACTCGTGACTGCTAGGCCCAAGGCCGGGCGTACGGAAAGCCTCGATCCTGATCCACTCCAACCAAAGGAAATCCCATCGTGAAGCTCGTGACCTTTCGCGCCGGCGAGGCGCTTCGGCTCGGTGCGCTCGGCGCCGACGGCGTGCTCGATCTCGGCAAGGCCGCCGCCGCTGCCGGAAAGTCGCTCCCCGATTCCATGCTCGGCCTGATCGACGGCGGCGACGCCGCGCTTGCCACCGTCAGGGCGGTGCTGGACGGCGCCCAGGGCAAGAAGGATCATTGGTTGCCGGCGACGACCAGGCTTGCGGCGCCGATCCCGCATCCGCGCAAGAACGTCTTCTGCGTGGGGCAGAACTACAAGGCGCACATCGCCGAGATGGCGCGTTCGTTCGGCCGCGAGCCGGTCTACCCGAAATACACCCAGTACTTCACCAAGCCGTGGACGACCGTGGTCGGCGACGGCGACGGCGTGAAGCGCCATGCCGAGCATACCCAGCGGCTCGACTACGAGGTCGAGCTCGCGGTCGTCATCGGCAAGACGGCGCTGAACGTGCCGGCGGACAAGGCGCTCGACTATGTCTTCGGCTACACTGTCGTGAACGACGTCACGGCGCGCGACGCCCAGACCAATCACGGCCAGTTCTTCAAGGGCAAGAGCTTCGACACGTTCTGCCCGATGGGTCCCTGCATCGTCACCAAAGACGAGTTCGGCGCGCCCGGCGGCCACCGCCTGTGGCTCACCGTGAACGGCAAGACTCGGCAGGACTCCAACACCTCGGACCTCCTGTTCGGCGTGCCGGAGATCATCGCCAATCTCTGCGCGGCGTTGACGCTGGAGCCCGGCGACGTCATCGCCACCGGTACGCCGAGCGGGGTCGCCGCCGGCATGAAGGAGCCCGGCTTCCTCCAGACCGGCGACGAGGTCGTGGCCTCCGTCGAGGGCATCGGCTCACTCACCAACCGCATTGTGTGAACTGGCGGTGCGGGACGAAGCCGGTTCTCGCCGGCCTCGTCCCGCACTGAATATGGGTGCCCTTATCGCGCAAGGCCGGCGAGAGAGGCATGAAGACCGCCGTCGAGATTTCGGATCCGCTGCTTCGCGCGGCGCGCAAGCGGGCGGCGGCCGACGGAGTCACGTTCCGTGCACTGGTGGAGCGTGGCCTTCGCAACATTGTGTTGGAAGCTGCGGAGCAACCGCCGTTCAAGCTGCGGCGCGCGCTGCGAGGGCCGCGGGCTCAACCCGAACCTGCCTGACGCAATCCGCTGGCCGCGACGGGCAGCGGGTGATCGCACGCGCGCCCTTCCCTTGACCCGCGCAAGGGCGGCGGCGGATGATGCCGGCCAGGAGAGGGCCGCGGCCGACGCCGCGGTCGTCATGCCAGCGGATCGGGATTGGCCATGAACGGACAGGAAGTCGTCATCGTCGGCGCGGCGCGGACGCCGGTCGGCGCCTTCAACGGCGCGTTGTCGAGCCTGCCGGCCCACCGGCTCGGCGAGGTCGCCGTCAGGGCGGCGCTGGAGCGCGCGGGGGTGAAGCCGGAGGAGGTGACCGAGACCATCCTCGGCCAGATCCTCACCGCGGCGCAGGGGCAGAACCCGGCGCGCCAGGCTGCGATCGCCGCCGGCATCCCGGTCGAGAGCCCGGCGTGGGGCGTCAACCAGCTCTGTGGCTCGGGGCTTCGCGCGGTCGCGCTCGGGTGGCAGGCGATCATGAACGGCGATTCCGAGATCGTCGTCGCCGGCGGCCAGGAGAGCATGAGCCAGGCGCCGCATGCCGCCCATCTTCGCAACGGCGTCAAGATGGGCGAGCTTGCCATGGTCGACACCATGATCAAGGACGGGCTGTGGGACGCCTTCAACGGCTACCACATGGGCAACACCGCCGAGAACGTGGCGAAGCAGTACCAGATCACCCGGCAGCAACAGGATGAGTTTGCCACGGCCTCGCAGAACAAGGCGGAAGCCGCGCAGAAGGCTGGCCGGTTCAAGGATGAGATCGCTCCCGTCACCATCAAGACCCGCAAGGGCGACATCGTGGTCGACAAGGATGAATATCCAAAGGCGGGCGTAACGGTCGATTCAATTGCCAAGCTGCGTCCGGCCTTCGAGAAGGACGGCACGGTCACGGCGGCCAACGCGTCGGGCATCAACGACGGCGCGGCCGCAGTCGTGCTGATGACGGCCAAGCAGGCGGCCAAGGAAGGCCGGACGCCGATTGCCCGCATCGTGTCGTGGGGACAGGCCGGTGTCGACCCCAAGATCATGGGCACCGGCCCGATCCCGGCGTCGCGCACGGCGCTCAAGAAGGCCGGTTGGAATATCGCCGATCTCGATCTGATCGAAGCCAACGAAGCGTTCGCTGCGCAGGCTTGCGCCGTCAACAAGGATCTCGGCTGGGATCCCGCGAAGGTCAACGTCAACGGTGGCGCCATCGCCATCGGCCATCCGATCGGCGCATCCGGTACCCGCGTATTGGTGACGCTGCTGCACGAGATGCAGAAACGCGACGCCAGGAAGGGCCTCGCGACACTGTGCATCGGCGGTGGCATGGGCATCGCGATGTGTGTCGAACGCAACTGAGCACTGCGGATGGGGCGAATGATGACAATATCATCGCGCCACCGGATGATGCCTTGCTAGACAAGAATGCCCGGCCTCGCGCCGGGCATTTTTATGTGCAATGCTTGTTCAACGACCGGGATAATTCCGGCTGCTACCAAGGAGGACGACGTTATGGCACGAGTTGCACTGGTGACCGGGGGAACGCGAGGTATCGGCGCTGCCATCAGCAAGGCGCTGAAAGCCAGCGGTTACAAGGTTGCGGCAAGTTACGCCGGCAACGACGCCGCAGCGGAGAAATTCAAGACCGAGACCGGCATCCCCGTCTACAAGTGGGATGTCAGTTCGTTCGACGCCTGCACGGCCGGAATCAAGAAGGTGGAAGCCGATCTCGGGCCGGTGGAAATCCTCGTCAACAATGCCGGCATCACCAAGGATGGCGCGTTTCACAAGATGACCGTCGATCAGTGGAATGCGGTCATCAACACCAATCTCGGATCGCTGTTCAACATGACGCGTCCGGTGATCGAGGGCATGCGTGCGCGCAAGTTCGGCCGCATCATCAATATCTCCTCGATCAACGGCCAGAAGGGGCAATTCGGACAGGTGAACTATTCGGCCGCGAAGGCGGGCGACATCGGCTTCACCAAGGCGCTCGCGCTCGAGAACGCCAAAGGCGGCATTACCGTCAACGTGATCTGTCCGGGCTACATCAACACCGAGATGGTGCAGGCGGTGCCGAAGGATGTGGTCGAGAAGAGCATCCTGCCGCAGATCCCGGTGAACCGCCTCGGCGAGCCCGAGGAAATCGCGCGCGCGGTGGTGTTTCTCGCCGCCGACGAAGCCGGCTTCATCACGGGATCGACGCTGACGGTCAACGGCGGGCAATATCACGCGTGATTGTTCGTCATTCCGGGGCGGGCGCATCGTCGGCTGTGCCGACATGAGCCCGAACCCGGAATCTTGTGGTTGCGCGATGAGATTCCGGGTTCGCTCGTAAGAACTCGCGCCCCGGAATGACCGAAATGACCTCCCGCACCGCGACGCTCATCGGCCTCACCGCGATCCTGATGTGGTCGCTGCTCGCCGTGATGACGGTCGAGACCGGGCGCGTGCCGGCGTTTCAACTCGCGGCGATGACGTTCGCGATCGGCGGTCTCTCGGGCTGCGCGAGCTGGCTGGTGCGTCCCGAAGGCGCGCGCGCGTTGCGGCAGCCGCTCGTGGCATGGCTGGTCGGTGTCGGTGGGCTGTTCGGCTATCACGCGCTGTATTTCCTGGCGCTACGACTGGCGCCGCCCGCCGAGGCCGGCCTGCTGAATTATCTCTGGCCGCTCCTGATCGTGTTGTTTTCGGCGCTGTTGCCCGGCGAGCGGCTGGCGCCGCATCACATCATCGGCGCGCTGCTGGGCTTGGCGGGAACCGTGCTGCTGATATCCGGCAATGTCACGGTGCACATCGCACGCGGCCAGATCGCCGGCCTCGCGGCCGCGCTCATCGCGGCCTTCGTGTGGGCTGCCTATTCGGTTCTCTCGCGCCGCTTGGCTTCAGTCCCGACCGATGCCGTCGCGGGCTTTTGTCTGGTCACGTCGGTGCTGGCGGCGGTGATGCACATGCTGCTGGAACAGACGGCATGGCCGGACAGCGCTGCGCAATGGCTCGCCATTGCCGGACTCGGTGTCGGTCCGGTCGGCCTGGCCTTCTATGTCTGGGACATCGGCATGAAGCGCGGCGATATTCGTGTGCTCGGTGCGGCGTCCTACACGACGCCATTGCTGTCGACCCTGTTCCTCATTCTCGCGGGTTTCGCGCAGGCCACCGCGACATTGGGGCTCGCTGCGCTTCTCATCGCCGGCGGTGGTCTGATCGCGGCGAAGGATATGATCTGGAGAAGGAAAGCCACGTCCGCAGCGTCGTCATCCTGAGGTGCGTGCGAAGCGCGCCTCGTTACGTCAGATGCAAGCGGCTCTCCTTCGAGGCCGTCGCAAAGCGACGGCGCCTCAGGATGACGATCGTGTTTGTGGCCGGGTTGGCGGCTCCCATCCATCGGGTGCCAGTTCGAATCCGGAAAATTCAAATCCCGGCGCGACGGTGCAGCCCACCAGCGTCCAGTCGCCGCTGCTCTCCGCTGCCTGCCATGCGCCGGCAGGTACGATGGCCTGCGGCAATTCTCCCGACGCGAGACCGGGACCGAGGCGGACGTTGCGCGTTGCATCGCCGTCATGAATCTGCAATGTCAGAGGACATCCAGCGTAGTAGTGCCAAATCTCCACCGCATCGACGCGATGCCAGTGCGAGCGTTCGCCCCTTGCGAGCAGAAAATAGATCGCCGTCGATGCGGCGCGCCCCTTCGCATCGGTGCGGATATCGCGAAACGTTTCGCGGTAGTGGCCGCCTTCGGGATGCGGCACGAGGCCGAGCCGCGCGATCACATCGGCAGCGGTTTCAAGTCGGGGCATGATCTGGTCCGAAAACCGGAAGCCCGCTTTGCGCTGACGCGGTCCTTTGGGTCGGGATCATGCCCTCACGACTTGTTCTTGCGCTCACGCAGTTCGCCGAACACGTCGGCGCCGCTCGCGCCCTTCATGTGGACGGCGGCTGCTACGGCGGGATCGTCGGCACGCAGGAATACGTTGGCATTCTTCTCCTCGCCCATCAGCGTCGGCACGGTGGGCTTGCCTTCGGCGCGCAACCGCGTGACCTCCTCGGCGCGCGCCTTGAGCGCGGCATTGTCCGGTTCGATCGTGAGCGCGAATTTGACGTTCGACGCTGTGTATTCGTGGCCGCAATAGAGCCGGAAATCGTCCGGCAGCGCGCGCAGCTTCAACAGCGAGTCCCACATCATCGGATAGGTGCCTTCGAACACCCGTCCGCAGCCGATCGAGAACAGCGTATCGGCGGCGAACACCGCTTTCTCGTCGTCGAACACATAGCTGATATGGTCGAGCGTGTGGCCGGGCGTTTCCAGCACGCGCCCGAGCAGGCTGCCGACCTTGACGATGTCGCCTTGCCCGACGCGCAGATCGACGTTGGCGATCCTGGCTTCCTTGTCGTGCGGCGCCACCACGCGGCAGTTGTATTTCTCTTTCAGTTCGGCGACGCCGCCGACGTGATCGCCATGGTGGTGCGTGATGAGGATGTCGGTGAGCGTCCAGCCCTCGCGCTCCAGCGCCTTGATGATCGGCGCGGCCTCGGGCGCATCGATCGCGGCGGTGGCCTTGGTCGCGGGATCGTGGATCAGCGCGCCGAAATTGTCGGTGAGGCAGGGAAACAGGCGGATTTCGGCAGTCATGTTGGCTCCGTAATATTATTTGCCGGAAGCTAGCACAGGCGCCGGACCCGATAAAACGGCGCATTAACGCTTGCGGGCGATTTCGCGAGAGCGGGCGGGCAGGGGTGCCGCGCACCGCAGCGGCATGATAGCTTGCCGGCATGACAATCGACGTCATCGATCTCCGCGACTTCTATTCGCAGCGTCTCGGCGTCGTCGCGCGGCGGCTGATCAATCGCGCGATCCATGCCCAGTGGCCCCATGCCGATGGGCAGCGCGTGCTCGGGCTCGGTTATCCGACGCCCTACCTCGGCTTGTTCCGGGAGGACAGCGAGCGTTGCATTGCCTTCATGCCGGCGGCGCAGGGTGTGCTGAAATGGCCGACATCGCGGCCGACGCTGGCGACGCTGGTCGACGAACTGTCCCTGCCACTGCCGGAGGCGGCAGTGGATCGTATCCTGCTGGTGCATGCGCTGGAAATGTCGGACGATCCGGAAAGCCTGCTGCGCGAGGTGTGGCGCGTGCTTGCCCCCTCGGGCCGCATGATGGCGGTCATTCCCAACCGTCGCGGCGTGTGGACGCGCACCGACGCCACGCCGTTCGGCCATGGCCGGCCATATTCCCGCTCGCAGATCACCGATCTCCTGCGGCAGACCTGGTTCACGCCCACAGCCTGGAGCGAGGCGCTGTTCATGCCGCCGGTGCGTGGCGGCTGGTTCCTGCGCTCCGCGACGGCATGGGAGCGCGCCGGGGCGGCGATGTCGCTGCCGTTCGCCGGCGTGCATATCGTGGAGGCGACCAAGCAGGTCTATCGCGCGATTCCCGCCAAGCGCGAACGCACGCGCCTGATCCCATCACTGCGGCCCGTGCTGGTGCCGTCGTCGATGCAGCGCTGAAAGAGATCTTCAATCGCGAATTCTGACTCTTCACGCTCTCCCCAGAGGAGGGTGAAGTGCGTCACTGGTTGCCGGAATTGAAGTCCTCGCTCGGCGCGGCGCCGGGCTGCGCCATGCCCTCCGGGCGCGGGCCATGCGGCCGGCGGCGGCGGCGCGGGAAACGCTCATTGCGTTCGCCGCCCTGGTGCCCGTTGCCTTCGAACCCGTTGCCGTTGACTTGCGGCTGGGCGCCCCCGGTGATGAAGGAGGGCAGGCGATCGACATGGCCGTGGTCGGCCGGCGCCGCGGGTTGCGGCTGATACTGCGGCTGTGGCTGGCGATGCTCGCGCGGCTGCTGCTGGTCGCGCTGATAGGGCTGCGCGTCGCGCGGCTGGCTCTCGCGCGGCGGATAGGGCTGCTGTGACTGGACCGGAATGAAGCCCGGCTCGGCGCCGAAGTTGGAATAGCTGTCGCCGTCGTCCTCGCCGAGATCGTCCGCGGTGTCGTTGTCGATGCGCGGTTGCTGTTGCTGTTGTGGCTGGTTCTGGCGGAACTGCTCCTGCGCCGCTGCGATCAGGCGGAAGTAGTGCTCGGCATGCTGGTAATAGTTTTCGGCGGCCACCGGATCTCCGGACGAGCGGGCGTCACGGGCGAGCTGAACGTATTTCTCGGCAATGTGCGAGGCGGTGCCGCGAATCTTGATGTCCGGTCCGTTGGATTCGAATACCCGCGTCAACGGATTCTGGCCACGCCGGTTGTTGTTATTGTTGTTGTTCCGGTTGCGCATCCGCTTGTTGTTCTGACCGTTTCTCATGTCTTGCCTTCAGTTGTCAGCCTTGAATGTCCAGCCCAGTCGTTCGGTTCGAGTCGTTTCGTTCGGTTCAAGAATTCGAATCGTTGATGATGTCGGGTCGTCGCCATGGCTGCATCCGTGCAGCGCGCATCAGGCGCGGCGCAAGCCGGTCCAGCTCATTTCCACGCCCGAATATCCAACCCTCGCGTTCGACAAGACGCGTTCCCCGATTGCCGGCGGGTCGCCACGCGGCTCCGCCCGGGCCTGCTCATTCAGCCCGCCACCGGCCCAAGTTGTTTCGCGTAAATCTTCAAGCGCAAATATCAGGCTTTCGTTCGCTTCGCGGTCGCAAGCAGCGCAGCTCTCTCAGCCCTCGCGCTCGATATGACCTGCCTTCAGGAACCTTTCAATCGGGCCGGTTCTCGCATCGAGAACTCCGGTCTCCATCCGCGGCACCCCCGCGGAGCCAGCAACCCCGGACCGACGTTATGGCCGGAACGTAGTCGCTCCCGGGGGATATTCCAAGAGGTTTTTTGCGTTCCAATCGGGCTTTACCGGGGCAATTGACGGCCGGTCACGACGCGGATGATGCCCGCCAGGTCGGGTTTTGGCGCGCCCGTCATGGTTAATCCCGCCGCGGTCATCAGGGCTGCGACGTCAGCCTCCTGACCCTGCCCGATTTCAAGCACGAGCAGGCCGCCCGGCGCGAGCCGCTGCGCCGCCTGTGGCGCGATCCGCCGATAGGCATCGAGCCCGTCCGGCCCACCGTCAAGCGCGAGGTGCGGATCGTGGTCGCGGACCTCAACCGCGAGAGCCGCAATCTCAGCGGAGCGGATATAGGGAGGATTCGAGACGATCAGGTCGAATGGACCGGCCAGGTCCCGGGCGTAGTCGCCGACGATGAAGTCCGCGCGCGCGTCAAGACCGAGGCTTGTCGCGTTCCGGCGGGCCGTCTCCAGCGCGGCCGTGCTGATGTCGGTTCCAACGCCTGTCGCTGCGGGCAGTTCGGTCAGCAGCGCGAGCAGGATCGCGCCGGTCCCGGTGCCGAGATCGGCGATACGGAGCGGTGCGCGGGTGCGGCCGTCGGCGCGCAGATGCTCGAGCACCGCCTCGATCACGGTCTCCGTGTCGGGTCTCGGACTGAGCGTTGCCGCGGAGACCGCAAGCGGCAGGCCCCAAAACTCTTTCGCGCCGAGGATCCGCGCCACCGGCTCGCCCGCGATGCGCCGCTGCGCGAAAGCGGTGAGGCGATCTGCTTCGTCGGCGGTCAGTCGTCGCGCGGCCTGCGCGATCAGGCCGGTCAGGTCGAGCGACAGCACCGCACCGGCCAGAAGCCGCGCGTCGATATCGGGCGATTCAATGTTTGCGGTTTTGAATCGAAGCGCCAGCGCGCGCCGTGCGGCTTCGACGGTTTGGCCGGCGCGCATGCCTCCGTCGTTCACGCGCCGCCCTCGGCCGCGAGCTGCGCGGCCTGATGCTCGGTGGTCAGCGCGTCGATCAGCTCGTGAAGCGCGTCGCCCGCAATCACCTGCGGCAGCTTGTAGAGCGTCAGGTTGATGCGGTGATCGGTGACGCGGCCTTGCGGGAAATTGTAGGTGCGGATGCGCTCGGAACGGTCGCCCGAGCCGACCTGGCCCTTGCGGTCCGCAGAGCGGGCGGCGTTGATGCGCTGGCGCTCGGCATCGTAGATGCGCGAGCGCAGGATGTTCATCGCAGACGCCCGGTTCTTGTGCTGCGACCGGCTGTCCTGCATCATCACGACAATGCCAGTCGGAAGATGCGTAATCCGGATCGCCGACTCGGTCTTGTTGACGTGCTGGCCGCCGGCGCCCTGCGCGCGCATGGTCTCGATGCGCAGATCGGCGTCCTTGATATCGACGTCGACGTCCTCGACTTCCGGCAGCACCGCCACCGTCGCCGCCGAGGTATGGATGCGCCCCTGGGTTTCGGTGTCCGGCACGCGCTGCACCCGGTGCACGCCGGATTCGAATTTCAGCTTGGCGTAGGCGCCGCGGCCCTGCACCTCCGCGATGATTTCCTTGTAGCCGCCGACGGTGCCTTCGCTGGCGGAGACCACCTCGACCTTCCAGCCCTGCAGGCTTGCGAAGCGTTCGTACATCCGGAACAGGTCGCCTGCGAACAGCGAGGCTTCGTCGCCGCCGGTGCCGGCGCGGATTTCGAGCATCACGTTGCGCTCGTCCATCGCATCCTTCGGCAGCAGCGCGACGCGGATTTTCTGCGCGAGGTCTTCGCTGCGCGCTTCCAGCGCCGGCCGCTCGGCTTCCGCCATTTCGCGCATGTCGGGATCGGTCGCAGGATCTGATATCATCGCGTCGATTCCGGCGATTTCGGCGGTCGCGGCGCGCCACTCTTTCACAGCATCGATGACGGGATTGAGCTCCGCGAGCTCGCGGGTCATCTGCACATATTTGTCGGCGCTGACCTGGCCCATCAGTTCGGCTTCAAGCGCCGCATGGCGGGCAAGCAGGATGTCGAGCTTGGCTTCGGGGAGAGGTGACATGGCGGTTATTCCGGAATGCGACGAAGGGGCGTGCGGCAGACGTGTTGCTACAACGCCAGCCCCTCGGAGTCGGCAAATTCCTGGAGCTTGTCGCGGACCGAGATGCTGTCGGACGGTCCATCCAGCAGCGGATTGATCATCGCCTCGGCCTTCCCGGCATCGAGATCGAGAATCATTGCCTTCACCGGGCCATGCGCAGTCGCCGACAGCGACAGCGACCGATAGCCCAGCGCGATCAGCGCCAGCGCGCCCAGTGGCTGCGAGGCCATCTCGCCGCACAGCGAGGCCGCTTTGCCGGCGGCTTTCGCCTTGCGCGAAATGTCGCGTAGCGCGCGCAGGATCGGCGCCGACAGCGTATCGAAGCGGTTGGAGACCTTGCTGTTGCCGCGGTCGACCGCGAACAGGAACTGGAACAGGTCGTTCGATCCCACCGAGACGAAGTCGACCTTCTTGAGCAGTTCGTCGAGCTGGTAGAGCAGCGCCGGGACTTCGACCATGGTGCCGACGTCGATGCGTTCCGGCAGCGCATGGCCGTGCTGGCGCAGATAAGTCAGCTCGCGTTCGATGATGGTCTTGGCCTGATCGAATTCCGCGACCTCGGAAACCATCGGGAACATGATCTTGAGCGATCGGCCGCCGCCGGCCCGCAGCAGCGCGCGAATCTGGCCGCGCAACAGACCGGGCCGGTCGAGGCCGAGCCGGATCGCGCGCCAGCCGAGCGCGGGATTTTCCTCGACCACCGTCTCCATGTAGGGCAGCGCCTTGTCGCCGCCGATGTCGAGCGTGCGGAACGTCACCGGCTTGTCGCCGGCGGCGTCGAGCACTGCGCGATACAATGCGAGCTGCTCGCTGGAGCGCGGCAGGCTTTGTCCCACCATGAACTGCAGTTCGGTCCGGAACAGGCCGATGCCGGAGCAGTTGGTATCCTCGATATGCGGCAGGTCGATCACGAGGCCGGCATTGATCATCAATTCGATCGGCTGACCGTCCTTGGTGACTGTCGGCTTGTTCCGCAGCGCGATGTATTGCGCCTGCCGCCGCGCGCGGAAGCGCACGCGCTCGGCATAGGCGGATTCGACTTCCGCCGACGGGCGTACATAGATCGAGCCCGACGTGCCGTCGACAATGATGGCATCGCCGGGGTCGGCGATTCCAGGCGCATTCGGCACTTCGCCGATGGCGGGAATGCCGAGCGCGCGCGCAACGATCGAGACGTGCGAATTGGGAGTGCCTTCCTCGAGCACGAGACCGCGCAGCCGCTTGCGGTCGTAATCGAGCAGGGCCGCCGGGCCCATGGCGCGCGCGAGCAGAATGGCGTTCTCGGGCAACTGCTCGCGCGACGGCGCGTGATCCTGTCCGACGAGCTGGCGCATCAAGCGATGGCCGAGGTCCTCGAGGTCGTGCAGACGGTCGCGCAGATAGGGATCGGTGGAGCGCAGCATGCGCGCGCGCGTGTCGGACTGCACGCGTTCGACCGCGGCTTCGGCGGTGAGGCCGGTGGCGACGGCTTCATGCAGCTTGTGCGACCAGCCGTGGTCGTTGGCGAACATGCGGTAGGCTTCCAGCACGTCGCGGTGCTCGCCGCCCTCCGCCATGTCGCCGCGCTCCAGCAGACGGTCGAGGTCGGCGCGCAGCTTGGTGAGCGCCGCATCGAGCCGCTTGATTTCCTTCGGCAGGTCCTCGGCGATATAGTTGGTGATGACGACGCGCGGCTCGTGCAGCACCACGTGGCCCAGCGCAATGCCGTCGGACAGGATGGTGCCGCTCTGATGGGTCGAATGGCGCGCCGCGGGTTCGAGGCCGGGCTGGGCGAGGGCCGACAGTTCGCCCGAGGCGATCATCTCCGCGACCACCATCGCGGTGGTCTGCAGCGCCTCGACCTCTTCCTCGACATAGGTGCGCTTGGCGCGGTTCTGCACCACCAGCACGCCGAGCGTATTGCCCGCGCGCAGGATCGGCACGCCGAGGAACGAGTGGTAGATCTCTTCGCCGGTCTCCGGACGGAACGAGAAGGCGGGATGGCTCTGCGCGTCGGAGAGATTGAGCGGCGTCGCCTCGCTGGCGACGAGGCCGACCAGGCCTTCATGCGCGCTCAGCACGGTGCGGTGGACGGCGTCGCGGTTGAGCCCTTCGGTGGCATAGAGTTCGAGGGTATTGTCGACGCGCAGCACGTAGGTCGAGCAGACCTCCGCCACCATGTTGGCCGCGATCAGCACCACGATCTTGTCGAGGCGCTCCTGCGCGGAGACCTTCTCCGCCATGACCTCGCGGAGCCGTCTCAACAAGACGCGGGGGCCGCCCGACGCGCTCCGCATGTGCTGTCACCCTCCCTGGCGCTGACGGCGCCGCGTTCGCGATGCCCGGCAAGTCTCTGAAAGCAATAACTTTATATCGTCCGCAGGGTTGCGGGCGCGAAGACCGGCCGAATCAGATTGTCTGAAACCGTGGCGCCAGCCGCAACTGCCACCTGAACAGGCCGTATAGCCAATTGGGGCGCGTTTTGCCAAGCAAAACGCCTGCCATTTTCCGATTCCGCCCGAGTTGAGCGGCGGGGGCCGAGGCGTTCAGAGCACGCCCCGGAGCAGGGAGGTATAGCCGGTCCAGATGATCTGGATACCGATGCAGAACAGGATGAAGGCCGACAGCCGCATCACCACGTCCGTGCCGCGGCGGCCGAGCCAGGCCACCAGATTACCTGCGAAGCGGTAGCAGACATAGATCGTCGCCGCCATGGCAAGGAGCCCCGCCACGGCGGCGCCGCCGAGCATGGCGAGTTGCGTCAGTTCGGTTCCAGCCCCCGGCCGCTGGCTGCCCAACGTGATGGCGACTGAGATCGAGCCCGGCCCGACGGTCAGCGGCATGGTCAGGGGATAGAAGGCATCGACCCGGCTCTCCGGCGGGTGCGTGCTTGCGCGGGCGGCATCCGGCTCCTCGCCGGCATGCAGCAGCTTCCAGCCGAATGCCGCCACCACGAGACCGCCGGCGATGCGCACGATCGGCAAGGTGATGCCGAAAAATTCCAGGAGATGCGAGCCGACGAACAGCGAGCCCAGCAGCAGCATGAAGCTGTTGAAGGCGACAGCCGCCGCCAGGGCAGGACGCTCCGCCGGGGTGTATTGGGTCAGCCGCAGGAAGATCGGCGCGCTTCCGATCGGATTGACGATCGGAAACAGACCCGCATAGACCAGCAGGAATGCATTCGTCAGCTTGGCGATATCGTTCACTGCCGGTCAGGCATGGACCAACCCCTCCCCGGACCAAATCTACCAGCCGAGTTCCGTTTCAGCGAGGGCCCCTGAAGGCGGGAGGGAGCAGCGATTACGCCTGATCGAGGCCGTAAAGCGTGTGCAAGGTGCGCACCGCGAGTTCGGTATAGGCGGTGTCGATCAGCACCGAGAATTTGATCTCGGAGGTGGTGATGGCGCGGATATTGATGCTCTTTTCGGACAACGCCTTGAAGGCCTGCGCGGCGACGCCGGCATGGCTGCGCATGCCCGAGCCGATCACCGAGATCTTCGCCACATCGGTCGCGCTGTCGAGCCGCGCATAGCCGATCTTGTCTTTGGCGCTCGTAATGGTTTCCCTGGCGCGGGCATAATCGGCGGCCGGCACGGTAAAGGTGAGGTCGGTGGTCTTGCCGTCCTCGGAGACGTTCTGCACGATCATGTCGACGTTGATGTTCGCCTCGGCGAGCGGGCCGAAGATCGACGCGGCGACGCCCGGCTTGTCCTGGATCTGGCGAACCGAAATCTGGGCTTCGTCCTTGGAGAAGGCGATGCCGGTGACGACGTGGCTTTCCATGATTTCCTCCTCGCTGCAAATCAGCGTACCCGGCGGCTGATCGGCGTGCGGGTCGATGTCCTCGGGCTTGTCGAAACTGGAGCGGACGAAGATCGGCATGTTCTGGGTCATGCCGAGTTCCACGGAGCGGACCTGCAGCACCTTGGCGCCTTGCGACGCGAGCTCCAGCATGTCCTCGAACGCGATCCTGTCGAGCCGGCGGGCTTTCGGAACCACGCGCGGATCGGTGGTGTAGACGCCGTCGACGTCGGTATAGATGTCGCAGCGGTCGGCCTTGATGGCGGCGGCAATCGCCACCGCCGAGGTATCGGAGCCGCCGCGGCCGAGCGTGGTGATGCGGCCGGTCTGCGGGTTGATGCCCTGGAAGCCGGCGATCACCGCGACCTCCCCGCGCTCCTTGAAGCGGTTGATGATCTCGCTGCCGTCGATTTCAAGGATGCGCGCCGAGGCGTGGGCATCCGAGGTTTGAATCGGGATCTGCCAGCCCTGCCAGGAGCGGGCCTGAACGCCGAGCGCCTGCAATGCGATCGCAAGCAGTCCCGAGGTGACCTGCTCGCCGGATGCCACCACCGTGTCGTATTCCCGCGCATCGTGCATCGCCGAAGCCTCGGTGCACCAGGCCACGAGTTCGTTGGTCTTGCCCGACATCGCCGACACCACCACGGCGACGTCATGGCCGGCATCGACCTCGCGTTTCACATGCCGCGCGACGTTGCGGATGCGCTCGATGTTGGCGACGGAGGTGCCGCCGAATTTCATCACAAGCCGGCTCATGGCGGATGGTGCATTCCCTTGGAAAGCGTGTCGATAGGGCGCGAAAAGCGGGGACGCGCGGGCCAAAAGGCGCGTATACATACCGGCGCGGTTGCGGGCAAGCAACCCGGCTTTCGGTCATTTCGCGGGGTGGCCGGACGATCCGTTTCCAGCCGCGCGGGATGGGTCGATGGGCCGCTATATCGAGGATATCCTGCAGCCGGGCGAGAAGGTGCTGTATTCTACCAGCGTGCACTGGATTTTCTATCTGCCGGGGATCGCAGGCTGGATCGTCGCCGTCGTGTTGCTCGTTTTTGCCCATATGACGCAGACCGAAGGATTGGTGCCGCTCTGGCTGTCGCTGGCGGCGCTCACGGCGCTGGCAGCGCTTTACTGGACACTGAAAGCCTGGTTTCACCGCTGGACCACCGAAACCGATGTCACCAACCTGCGCGTCGTGCACAAGGAAGGGTTCATCAGGCGGCGGACGTTCGAGATGAGTCTCGACAAAGTCGAAAGCGTTGACGTAACCCAGAGTATTCCGGGACGCATCCTGAACTATGGCGACGTGACCATTCTCGGCGTCGGTGAAGGCAAGGAGCGAATAAAGACCATCGCGTCGCCGCTCGCGTTCCGCAACCACATTACGGCGCGATAGGAGCCGCGCGCAGCCATGACCATGTCTTCCCACACAACAGGCACGCCAACGGTCGATCCCGCCGAGATCGCAAGATTCTCGAAGCTGTCGGAGGAGTGGTGGGACCCGAACGGCAAGATGGCGCCGCTGCACAAGATCAATCCGTTGCGGCTGGCCTTCATCCGCGACGCTGCCTGCCGCAAGTTCGACCGCAACGTGCGCAGCCTGAACTGCCTGTCCGGCCTGCGGCTGCTTGATATCGGCTGCGGCGCCGGCCTGTTGTGCGAGCCGTTGACGCGGCTCGGCGCGCAGGTGATCGGCGTCGATCCGTCCGCCACCAACATCGCCGCGGCCAGGCTGCACGCCGAGAAGGCGCACCTGTCGATCGACTACCGCTGCACGACCGTCGAGCAGATGGACGTGCGCGAACGCTTCGACATCATTCTGGCGATGGAGGTGGTGGAGCACGTCGCCGATGTCGGCCTGTTCCTCGACCGCTGCGCGGCGATGCTGAAGCCGAGCGGCCTGATGGTGGTCTCCACACTCAACCGCAACTGGAAGAGTTTTGCGCTCGGCATCGTCGCCGCCGAATACGTGTTGCGCTGGCTGCCGCGCGGCACCCACCGGTGGGACAAATTCGTCACACCCGACGAACTCGCCCATCACCTCGAACGCAACAAGCTCGGCATCACCGAGCAGAGCGGCGTGGTCTACAGTCCCTTCGCCGACAAATGGAGTCTGTCGTCTGACATGGACGTCAACTACATGGTGGTGGCGGAGGCGGTGGGGTAGCAGGTCTTGCTGACATGGTCGTCCCGGCGCACGCAGGACCCATACGGCGAGGGTTTTCCTTTTGGGCGAGGGCTGCCGTCTTCTCAAGACAGGCCAGGGGTTATGGGTCCCTGCGTGCGCAGGGACGACGAGAGTAGTACGCCAACCCCCGGTATCCGGTATGTATTACGTCTACATCCTTGCCAGCCGGCGTTACGGAACGCTGTATATCGGCGTGACCAACTCGTTGCGCGCCCGTTTGGAGCAACATCGGACTGGCAAGGGCTCGGAGTTTGTGAAGGCCTACGGCGTGCATCGCCTGGTCTATGTTGAATCGTATGATCGCCCCGAAGAGGCCATCGCCCGTGAAAAGCAACTGAAACGCTGGAAGCGGGACTGGAAGATCGAATTGATCGAACGCGACAATCTGGAATGGAGTGACCTGAGCGATTTGCTGGACTAAGTCGTCTTGACTGTGTGTCGAAACCTCAACGAGTCGTCCCTGCGCACGCAGGGACCCATACGGCGAGGGTTTTCCCAATGAGCACCGGGGCTGTTGTCTTTTGCTCCAGACAGGTCGGAGGTTATGGATCCCTGCGTGCGCAGGGACGACGAAAGATTGCATCCCGCCATGATGCCAATCCGGTTGACCATGTCGGCATACCCCGGCACGGTGCACGGCCTTCCATAACTCGCCATTCCCAATATGTTCACCGTCGCCTCGCTCTGGATTCCCTTCACCCTCACGGCTGCGCTCGGGCAAGTGACGCGCAACGCGATGCAGCGTTCGCTGACCGCGCCGCTCGGGACCTGGGGCGCGACCAACATCCGCTTCCTGTTCGGATTCCCGTTCTCGCTGGTGTTCTTCGCTCTCATCGTCGCCTTCACCGGCGACCACGTGTCCTGGCCGACCATGGAATTCTGGCCGTGGCTGCTGATCGGCGCGCTAAGCCAGATCGCGGCGACCGCGCTGATGCTGGTGGCGATGAATGACCGCTCGTTCGTGGTGACGACCGCCTATATCAAGACCGAAGCCATTCAGGCCGCGATTTTCGGTTTCGTCTTTCTCGGCGATCACATGACCGCGCCGAAGATCCTCGCGATCCTGATTGCAACCGCAGGCGTCGTCGTCACCGCGCTGCGCCCCGGCAGTGCCAAGGGCTTTGCCGACCTGAAGCCGACGGTGATCGGGCTCGTGTCCGGCGCGGCCTTCGCGTTGTCGGCGGTCGGATTCCGAGGCGCGATCCTGGCCGTGCCCGATGTCTCCTTCGTGACGGCCGCGTCCTACACGCTGGTGTTCGGTTTGTTCGTGCAGACGCTGATCCTGACGGTTCAGATGCTCGTGCGCGCGCCCGACGTTCTGCGGAAAATCTTCGGGTTGTGGAGGCCCTCGATGCTGGCGGGCTTCATGGGTGCGTTCGCGTCGCAATTCTGGTTTCTGGCCTTTGCGCTGACGGCCGCCGCCAATGTCCGTACGCTTGCGCTGATCGAGGTGCTGTTCGCGCAGGTGATCGCCTACTATTCCTTCAAGCAGTCGATTGCGTCGCGCGAACTTGCCGGTATTGCGCTGATTCTGGTCGGCGTCGGCCTGCTGGTGGCGATGTAGTCAGCCGAGCGCGATGACGACGGCGCCGGCTGCGATCAGGCCGATACCGATCCAGCCGTTCAGAGCGGGGCGCTCACCCAGAAAAGCGACGCCGAACAGGGCCACCAGCACCACACTCAGCTTGTCGATCGGCGCGACCAGCGTGGCGGGGCCGAGCTTCAGCGCGCGGAAATAGCAGAGCCACGATGCGCCGGTGCCGAGCCCCGACAACACGAGGAAAATCCAGCTTCGGGTCGAGACCGGGCCGGGATGAGTGAACTGTCCGGTTGCGAACAGAATCAGACCGAGGCTGATGAGGACGACGATGGTGCGGAGGAAGGTCGCGAGATCGGAGTTGATGCCCTCAACGCCGATCTTGGCGAAGATCGCGGTCAAGGCAGCGAATGCCGCCGACAACAGCGCCCAGATCAGCCAGGACGGGAGGGTGTCCGGCGTCATCGGAGTACGCTAGTTCCGGTCGTCGGGAAGAACCGGCAGCGGCGCGACCTCGACGCCTTCCTCGATCAGCGATTTCGCTTCTTCCGGCGAGGCTTCGCCATAGATCGCGCGATGCTCGATCTCGCCATAGTGCATCTTGCGCGCTTCTTCGGGGAAGCGCTCGCCGACATTGTCGGCATTCTTGACGATGTGGTCGCGCAATTCCCTGAGCTTGGCGCGCAATTCGCGCTCCTGCGCCATCATCAGCGGAGTCGATGACGGCCTCGTCTCGGGGGCCGCCGGCACGGTTGCAGTCCGCTTCTTCGTGCCGGCGAGTTGCGGCGCCATGATCGCCTTTTCAACCTTGGCCGATCCGCAAACCGCGCAGGTCACGAGCTTGCGCTTGACCTGCGCGTCGTACGCCGATGAACTCTGGAACCAGCTTTCGAACGCGTGGCCGCGGTCGCAGCGCAGGGTGTAGCGGATCATGCCGATCCCCGCACGAGATGCAGATGATCGGCCGGCGCGTGCTGGCCGGCAAAGCTGAAGCGTCGGCCGTGCTGGAGCGAGGGGATGGCTTTGCGGGCGCTCGCGACCTTGGCGGGATCGATGACCGCCATCACGACGCTGGGCTCGGTCGCGCTGCCTTCCGCGAGCACCGTGCCCCAGGGATCGATAATCAGCGAATGGCCGTAGGTCTCGCGCTTGTTCTCGTGCACGCCGGCTTGCGCCGCGGCGAACACGAAGCAGCCCGTCTCGATGGCGCGGGCGCGCAACAGCGTGTGCCAGTGGGCTTCACCGGTCTTCTTCGTGAAAGCCGACGGCACCGAAAGGAACGACGCGCCGGCTTCCGCGAGCGCGCGGTACAGCGCCGGGAAGCGGACGTCGTAGCAGATGGTCAGGCCGAGCTTGCCCCAGGGCAGATCGGAGATCACGGCGGTTTCGCCCGGCTGATAATTCGCGGATTCACGATAGCTCTCGCCGCCTCCGAGATCGATATCGAACATGTGAATCTTGTCGTAGCGCGCCAGCAGATCGCCGGACGGGCCGATCAGGAACGAGCGGTTCACCGCCTTGTCGGCCGAGGCACGCAGCGCCAGCGAGCCGATGTGCAGGTGGATTTTCAGCTCGCGCGCCAGTTCGCGATAGGCGGCGAGCGAACGATCGTCATCCTCGCTCTGCAAATGCTCGAACAGCGCGGCGCGGTTGAGCTGCATCATGTTGCTCACTTCCGGCGTGAGCACGTAGTCGGCGCCCGCGGCCGCGGCTTCGCGGATCAATCGCGCGCCCTGATCGAGGCTTGGCCCCGGGAGAAGGCCGGTGCGCATCTGCACCATGGCCGCGGTGAAGGTGAGGTTGGCGCTCATGACGCAACCTTGCCGGCGAGCAGTTCGTCCAGCTTGCCCTCGCGATCGAGCGCGTAAAGTTCGTCGCAGCCGCCGACATGGAGGTCGCCGATGAAGATTTGCGGAAAGGTCGATCCGGCACCGCTGCGGTCGTACATCTGCTGCCGGAACGCGGGATCGACGCCCGCATCGAATTCCGTGTACGCGGCCTTCTTGCGGTTCAATAGCGACTTGGCGGCGCTGCAATAGCCGCAGCCGGGACGTGTATAGATTTCGATAGCAGCGGTCATGTCGCGCTCGTGGTTTCAAGAAAGCCCAAACGGCTCAAGGGCATCAAATTATATGGGGGCCTTCATGGTGTCCACAACCCGGGCGAAGACCAGCACGTCGACCTCCGCGGCCTTGGCGCGCAGCAGCGCCCGCGCGCAGGCATCCACCGTGGCGCCGGAGGTCAGGACGTCGTCGATCAGGACGACGCGCCGGCCCTGAACCTGGACCATGCGGTCGGGCGAGACCTTGAAGGCGCCCTGGACGTTCCGGGCACGATCGGAGCGCGACAGTCCCACCTGTTGTTGGGTGGGACGAACGCGCCGCAAGGCGTCCGCCGCAACGGAAACACTGGCCTGTTCGGCGATGATACGGGCGAGCGCGCCGGACTGGTTGTAACGGCGGCTCCAGCCGCGCCGCCAGTGCAGCGGCACCGGCACCATCACGTCGGCATCTGCCAGAAGTTCGCGGCCCGCGCGCGCCATCCAGCGTCCCATGGCGGGGGCCAGATCGGTGCGGTCCTGATACTTCAGCGCGTGGACCAGTACCTTGGCGACGTCGTCGTAACGCACCGCGGCGCGGGCGCGCCGGTAGGCCGGCGGGTTGGCGATCGCCTCCATCGACAGCATGTCCGGGCCGGGGTCGTAAACGAAGGGAATGCCGAGGCGCGGGCAATACGGCGGTTCGATGAACGACAGTTTTGACCAGCACTCCGGGCAAACGCCTTCGCCGGCCACGGGCTCGCGGCAGGCGACGCACAGCGTCGGCAACGCGATGTCGAGGGCTGCCCGTGTGGTGTGAGACAGCGCGCGGCGGCAGGTCCGCAGCGCGGCGCGCAGGTGACCGGCGATGGAACGTGACGGTGATGCCTCGGCGTCCATGGAGCGAAGCTAGCGCCGCCGCGAGGTGGCCTCAAGCGGGGACGAGGGCACGCGATCGACATGCGGTTGCCACGGCCCCTGCGATCGGCGTACCAAGCCGCATGGCTCAGAGCCCGACATCGACCCCCGCTCTGTTCGATCGCGCGCTGCTGCGCGCGCGGCAAAGCCGCGCGCTGCGGCTCGGGGCGGCGACATTCCTGCTCGACCGCGTCGCGGAGGACATGGCGGATCGGGCCGCCGCGGTGCTGCGCGACTTCCGCAGCGTGGCGGATATCGGAACATCAGGCGGTCAGGTTCGCCGCGCGCTCGCGCCGCGCCTTGGCGATGTCGCGGCGGTCGAGCTGCCCGCCGACGAGCGCGTGCCGCTGGCGCTGTCGCCCGCGAGTCTCGATCTCGCCGTCTCCGCGCTGGCGCTGCAGTTCGTGAACGATCTGCCCGGCGTGCTGGCGCAAATTCGCCGCGCGCTCAAACCGGATGGGCTGCTGCTCGCGGCCACCATCGGCGGCGAAACGTTGACCGAGTTGCGGCAATCGTTCGCGGCCGCCGAAGCCGAGCTCGAAGGTGGCCTGTCGCCGCGCGTCGCGCCGTTTGCCGATCTGCGCGATCTCGGCGCGCTGCTGCAGCGGGCCGGCTTCGCGCTGCCGGTGACGGACGTCGATCGCGTGATGGTGCGTTACGCCGATGCGTTCGCGCTGATGGCCGATCTGCGCCGCATGGGCGCGACCAACCTTCTGGTCGAACGCCGCCGCACGCCGCTGCGCCGCGCCACGCTGCTGCGCATGGCGCAAATCTATCGTGAGCGATTTTCCGACCCGGACGGGCGCATCCGCGCCACCTTCGATGTCGTCTGGCTGTCGGGCTGGGCGCCGCATGACAGCCAGCAGAAGCCGTTGCGGCCGGGGTCGGCGAAGGCGAGTCTGGAAGCGGCGGTGAAGGGGCGAACGCCGAAATGATCGGCGCTCGGCGTTCATTGTTTGAGGGTCCTTGCCGGGCTTGACCCGCGTATGACGGACGCAGCGTTGCGGCGCGAACTCACATTAGCAAATCGATCAGCGGCGGAATCAATGGAATATCGGCAGGCGGCATCGGATAGTCGCGCAGCTTGTTGGGGCGCACCCATGTCAGGGCCTGCCCTTCCCTCGACGTCACCATGCCTTCCCAGCGCCGGCAGATGTAGAGCGGCATCAGCAGGTGAAAGCTCTCATAGGCATGGCTGGCGAAGGTCAGCGGCGCGAGGCAGGCTTCCTTCACCTCGATGCCGAGTTCCTCGCGCAACTCGCGGATCAGGGCCGGCTCCGGGCGTTCGCCCGGCTCCAGTTTGCCGCCGGGGAATTCCCACAGGCCGGCGAGCTGCTTGCCTTGCGGGCGTTGCGCGATCAGCACCCGATTGTCGGCATCGATCAGCGCGCAGGCGACGACGAGGGTGAGTTTCAATTGACCCTCCCCCGGAGGGCGATGGTCGACCATCGCCCCAATGCTGCGTCATGCCCCGCGAATGCGGGGCATCCAGTATCCCGAGAAATCAAGGTTGAGTGCCGAGCTCTGGCGACATTGAATACGGGATCGTCCGCCTTCGTGGACGATGACAGAAAGCAGCGCTGCTGAGGCCGAATCATCACGACCGGTAATCGCCGTTGATGGCGACATACTCCTTGGTGAGGTCGCAGGTCAGCACGCGGTCGCGGCCTTTGCCGAGGCCGAGGCCGACCTTGATCTGGATGGTCGGGCTCTTCATCGCCGCCGAGACTTCGGCCTCGTCATAGGAAGCATCGCGCGCGCCGCGCGTGGCGACGCGAATGCCGTTGAAGGCGATCGACAGCTTGTCGCGGTCGGCCGGTTCGCCGGCCTTGCCGACTGCCATCACCACGCGGCCCCAGTTGGCGTCCTCGCCCGCGATCGCGGTTTTCACCAGCGGCGAGTTGGCGATCGCCATCGCGATCTTGCGCGCCGACGGCTTTGAGGTCGCGCCTTCGACGATCACCTCCACCAGCTTGCGCGCGCCTTCGCCGTCGCGCGCCACCTGCTCGGCGAGGTTGGCGAGCACGCCGTGAAACGCCTTGGCGAACGCCTTCAGGCGCGGATCGCTGGCGCGCGCGATTTTTGGCGCGCCGTGCGCGGCGGCGGCGCCGGTCGCGAACGCCAGCAGCGTATCGGAGGTGGAGGTGTCGCTGTCGATGGTGACGGCGTTGAAGGTGTCCTCGACGCCGCTCTTCAGCAGCGCCTGCAGCGCCGACGCCGAGATCGGCGCATCGGTGAAGACGAACGACAGCATCGTCGCCATGTCCGGCGCAATCATGCCGGCGCCCTTGGCCATGCCGTTGATGGTGACGGTGGCTCTGCCGAGTTTCACCTTCGCGGTCGCGACCTTCGGAAAGGTGTCGGTGGTCATGATCGCGCGCGCCGCGTCCATCCAGCGATCCGGCGCGGCCGCGCGTGCCAGTGTCTCCAGCACGCCGTTGAATTTCGTCGCGTCGAGCGGTTCGCCGATCACGCCGGTGGAGGCGAGATAGACGTCGCTGGTCTTGCACCCCGCAGCTTTCGCCGCGATGGCGGCGGTCAACCTGGTGGACTGGCGGCCAGTCTTGCCGGTGAAGGCGTTGGCGTTGCCGGAGTTGACGACCAAAGCTCGCGCCAACCCTTCTTTGGAAGATTTGCTACCCTTCAGCCGCGCGCGGCACCATTCGACCGGCGCAGAGGGGCACTTCGACTTCGTGAAGACGCCCGCCACGGTGGTGCCCTCGTCCATCAGCGCCAGCAGCACGTCGGTGCGGCCCTTGTAGCGGATGCCGGCGGCCGCGGTGGCGAGACGCACGCCCGCGATTTCGGGCATCTCGGGGACGTTGGTCGGCGCGAGGGGGGAGATGGTGGGCATGGCGGTGGACATGGCTTTCTCGTCATTGCCGGACTTGATCCGGCAATCCATCGAATGAGATGGATGCGCGGGTCAAGCCCGCGCATGACGAAATTGCAGATTTACTTCTTCGCGGGCGCCGGCGTTGCCGGAGTGGCCGGGGCGCTCTTGTCCGCGCCGCCGGTGGCGGGCGCGGGGGTGTTGGCGGCCTGGTCCATGCGCTCGATCTTGGCGGTCTCGCGCAGCTTGGCGACGTAGTCGGCCTGGGCCTTGCGCGTCACATATTGCTCGATCTGCGGCTTCACCTGAGCGAAGTCGGGAGCCTTGCGCTGGCGCTTCTCCTCGACCTTGATGATGTGCCAGCCGAACTGGGTCTTCACCGGATCGGAAATCTTGCCCGGCTCCAGCGCGAAAGCGACCTTGGAGAATTCCGGCACCATCTGATCCTTGGTGAAGAATCCGAGGTCGCCGCCGTCGGACGCGCCGGGATCCTTCGATTCCTTCTTGGCCAATTCGGCGAAGTCCGCGCCCTTCTTTAACTCGTCCTCGACCTTCTTGGCCTCTTCCTCGGTCGGCACCAGGATGTGGCGCGCATGCACTTCCTGCTCGCTGGTGATTTGCTTGGCGGCGTCGTCATAGACCTTCTTCATGGCCTCGTCGGTGGTCGCGGCTTTGCCTTCCTGGGCGAGCAGGTCGTCCATCAGCAGGCGGTTGCGCGCGAACGCCAGCTTGTTCTTGAAGTCCGGGGTGTCTTCGATCTTCTTGTCCTCGGCCGCCTTGGCGACGATCTTCATGTCGATCAGGAATGACAGCACGTTTTGCTGCTTGGTCGCCGGGTCCATCTGCGCGAGGCTCGGTCCCAGTTCCTCTTCCGCGAGTTTGACGTCGCTCTGGCGGATCTCCGAACCGTTAACCTTTGCCAGCACGGGATTCGAATCCGCGGCACGAACCGGCGATCCCGCAAGGAGAGCCGCAGCCAGACAGCCCGCGAGAGCGGTCGCAGCGAGGCCGGCGCGCAGCCGATATGTCATTGCAGGCGATGAGGCGGTCATGAAAGGTCCTTAATCTCCAGAGGGGAGGCTGAAGCGGCGGACACTCGCCCAACCGCGCGCACTTGGCAATGCGAAAACTCTGGCAAAATCATGAATTCCGCGACAGGCGGCGGACCTGTTCCGGTTCGCTCGGCCTTGCCGGGCGACGGCTCGGACCGCCGTTGACAACCCCTTGAGGCGGCCATATCTCTGCTCGACCGGGCTGACAGCAACGGCGTGTTTCGGCTGTGCTTTTGCCGTTGAACCTTGGATCGCAGACCCTCAACCCATGACGCGGATGCCCGCTCGGGACATTTGCCCTGATGCGTCACGATGAGTTGATAGGCGCGGACTCGGAATACGAAGAGACCTCCTCATGGCTGCAACGCCGGACCGCAAAGACAGGAATTTGGTATGATCGGCGCGCTTGCCCGCAAGTTTTTCGGTTCCTCCAACGATCGGCGGGTCAAGGGGTATCAATCCCGCGTCAACGCCATCAACGCCCTCGAGCCCGAAGTCTCCGCGCTCTCCGACGAGGCCTTGAAAGCGCGCACGGCGGAGTTCAAGCGGCAACTCGCCGACGGCAAGACGCTCGACGACATTCTGGTGCCGGCCTTCGCCACCGTGCGCGAGGCAGCGAAACGAACTCTCGGCCAACGCCACTTCGACGTGCAGTTGATCGGCGGCATGGTGCTGCATGAAGGCGACATCGCCGAGATGAAGACCGGCGAAGGCAAGACGCTGGTGGCGACGCTTGCGGTGTATCTGAACGCGCTTGCCGGCAAGGGCGTCCACGTCGTCACGGTCAACGACTACCTCGCCCGGCGCGACGCCGGATGGATGGGCCAGATCTACGGCTTCCTCGGCCTCACCACGGGCGTGATCGTCCACGGCCTCGACGACGCCGAGCGCAAGGCGGCCTATGCCTGCGACATCACCTACGGCACCAACAACGAATACGGCTTCGACTATCTGCGCGACAACATGAAGTATCGCCTCGAGGACATGGTCCAGCGCGAGCACTTCTTCGCCATCGTCGACGAGGTCGACTCGATCCTGATCGACGAAGCTCGCACGCCGCTGATCATTTCCGGCCCGCTCGACGACCGTTCGGAGTTCTACAACACCATCGACACCTTCATGCCGAGCCTGGAGAAGGTGACCGACTACGAGGTCGACGAGAAGCAGCGCACGGTGACGCTGACCGAAGCCGGCATGGAGAAGATCGAGACGTTGCTGCGCGACGCCGGCCAGCTCAAGGGCGATTCGCTCTACGACGTCGAGAACGTCTCCGTCGTGCATCACGTCAATCAGGCGCTGCGCGCGCATTCGCTGTTCACGCGCGACAAGGACTACATCGTGCGCGACGACGAGGTCATCATCATCGACGAATTCACCGGCCGCATGATGCAGGGCCGCCGTTATTCGGAAGGGTTGCACCAGGCGCTCGAAGCCAAGGAGCATGTCTCGGTCCAGCCGGAAAACCAGACGCTGGCCTCGATCACGTTCCAGAACTACTTCCGGATGTACAAGAAGCTCGCCGGCATGACCGGCACGGCCCTGACCGAAGCCGACGAACTGTTCGACATCTACAAGCTGGAGGTCGTGGAAATCCCGACCAATCTGCCGATCGCGCGTCTCGACGAGGACGATGAAGTCTATCGCACGCAGAACGAGAAATATGCGGCGATCCTGGCCGAGGTCGAGCGCGCCAACGCGCGGATGCAGCCGGTGCTGGTCGGTACCGCCTCGATCGAAAAATCGGAAGTGCTTGCCGGTTATCTGTTGAAGCACGGCTACAAGCAGATCGACTTCGGCAATCCGAAGTCGATGCAGAAGCTGTACGCGGCGGCCCGCGCCGGCAAGCCCGCCAAACTGTTCGCCGTGCTGAATGCGCGCTTCCACGAGCAGGAAGCCTACATCGTGGCCGAAGCGGGTGTTCCGGGCGCCATCACCATCGCGACCAACATGGCCGGCCGCGGCACCGACATCAAGCTCGGCGGTTCGCTCGACATGCGCGCCGCGCTCGAGACCGCCGACATGACCGACGAGGCTGAAAAGGCCGCGAAAATTGCCGAGATCAAGGCCGACATCGAGCGTTTCCGCGAGATGGTGCTGAACGCCAGCGAGGTCATCGAGATCGAGCCCGCCAAGGGCTCGAAACCGGCCAAGACCGTCACCAAGCCGGGCGGCCTCTACATCATCGGCTCCGAACGCCACGAATCGCGGCGGATCGACAACCAGTTACGCGGCCGTTCCGGCCGTCAGGGCGATCCCGGCCGATCCAAATTCTTCCTGTCGCTGGATGACGACCTGATGCGCATTTTCGGGTCGGACCGGCTCGATACCATGTTGACGCGGCTCGGCCTCAAGGAGGGCGAGGCGATCATCCATCCCTGGATCAACAAGGCGCTGGAAAAGGCGCAGCAGAAGGTCGAGGCGCGCAATTTCGACATCCGCAAGAATTTGCTGAAATACGATGACGTGCAGAACGACCAGCGCAAGGTGATCTTCGACCAGCGCGTCGACCTGATGCAGAACGACAGCGTCGCCGAGACGGTGGCCGACATGCGCCACGCCTTCGTCGAAGACGTTGTGACCAAGCATATCCCCGAGCATGCCTACGCCGAGCAATGGGACGTCGCGGGTCTGCGGGACGAGCTGAAGCGGGTGCTCGACATCGATCTGCCGGTCGAGGAGTGGGCCAAGGAAGAAGGCATCGCCGACGAGGAGATGCTTGCCCGCATCGAACAGCGCGTCGACGAGCACATGGCGGCCAAGGTCGGGCAATGGGGCCCCGACGTGATGCGATACGTCGAGAAGACGATTCTGCTGCAGACGCTCGATCATCTTTGGCGCGAGCATCTGGTGATGCTCGATCATCTGCGGCAGGTGATCGGCCTGCGCGGCTATGGCCAGCGCGATCCGCTGCAGGAATACAAGTCGGAGGCGTTCGCGCTGTTCGAGGGGCTGATCGCGCATCTGCGCGAGGCGGTGACGGCGCAGCTCATGCGCGTCGAAATCGTGCCGCCGGAGGAGGAGCAGCCTGTGCTGCCCGCGATGGAAGCGCACCATTTCAATCCCAACACCGGCGAGGACGAGATGGCGTTCGCGCAAGCCAGTTTTGCGCAGGCCTCGCTGGCGCCGGCGGTCAACGCCGACAGGGCAAGCCGCGATCCGAACAATCCGGCAAGCTGGGGCAAGGTCGGCCGCAACGAGGATTGCCCGTGCGGCTCCGGCAAGAAGTACAAGCACTGCCACGGCCGCTACGCCTGAGCGGCCACGGCCGGACGGCGCACCGACCCACCATCAATCCGCCTGGACGTGTGAGAAGGATGCTTGCTCCCTCTCCGATCGCTACTTCACGCGGCTCGCGCCGATCCCGTTTATTCTCCGGACACCGGAACGCTGAGGTTGGCATAGACGATGCCGCCGTCGACCGCGATGGCGTTGCCGACGACGTAGTCGCCCGCGCGTGAAGCGAGGTAAACGGCGAGCCCGGCCATGTCCTCGTCGGTGCCGATGCGCTTGGCCGGGATCGCCTCCGCGACCTTGCTGGCCTGGTCGCGGGCCGCGCGGTTCATGTCGGAGGCGAACGCGCCGGGGCAGATCGCGGTCACCGCGATGTTGTCGAGAATGAGTTTCGCCGCCATCCGCCGCGTCAGGTGGATCACCGCCGCCTTGCTCGCCTGGTAGGAGTAGGTCTCCATCGGGTTGACCGACAGGCCGTCGACCGAGGCGATGTTGATGACCTTGCCGGGCTTCTGCTTGGTGGCTGCGGCGCGCAGCGGCTTCGCCAGGGCCTTGGTCAGGAAGAACAGCGACTTGACGTTGAGGTTCATCACCTTGTCCCAGCCGCTTTCGGGAAATTCGTCGAACGTCGAGCCCCAGGCCGCGCCGGCGTTGTTGACGAGAATGTCGAGCTTGGGCTCGCGCTTCATGAATTCGTCGGCGAGCTTGTTGCAGCCCTCGACCGTGGACATGTCGATCGGCAACGCGATGCATTCGCCGGCGTAGGCCGCGGTCAATTCCTTCGCCGTCTCCTCGCAGGGACCGGCCTTGCGCGCGGTGATGTAAACCTTCGACGCGCCGTAGGCGAGGAACCCGCCGGCGATCATCTTGCCGATGCCGCGCGATCCCCCGGTGACGAGTGCGACGCGGCCCTTGAGCGAAAACAGGTCTTCGTACATGAGGAGTCCTCCCTGATCTTGCCCGGGATTTGCGCTCGCGCGCCCGGCAAAGTCAAGGAACGCAGGGAATGACGACGGCGTTCGATCGCGATGCAATCGCGCGGCGTTCAGTGCGCGGGACGCCGATCCCGCCGGTCAGGCCGCATTGACGCGGCGGAATCTATTCCACATCGCGGTGGCGGCGCCCGAGGTCAGCACCGGCAGATAGCGTTCGTCCTGATAATTGCCGTTGAGCGACACGCGCGGCAGCGCGGTCGGATGATCGGCATTCTCGGCGAAGATCATGCCCGGTCGCGTCGTCACCGCGGTCTTGAATCCGGCGACCCGCGTCATGGCGAACTCGCGCGGGCCGGCGGCGGCGCGGTCGCCGTAAGGATAGGCGAAATGCGCCACCCGGCGCTGCAGCGCGGCTTCGATGCGCGCGCGGCTGATCGTGATTTCATCGCGCGCCTGTGTCTCGCTCTCATGGGCCAGATTGCAATGGCTGAGGGTGTGCGCGCCGATCGTCACCAGCGGATCGTCGGCGAACGATCTCAGCTCAGTCCAGGACATGCAGAACTCTCGCGTGACGGCGCCGTCGTCGATGCCATGCTGCCGGCACAGCCGTTCCACCTCGGTGCGGATTGCGGCATCGTCCGGCAACGCGCGCAACACTTCATGCAGGCGCGCGAAGGCCGCCTGCTTGGCGTCGACGCCGACCGCGTCAAGATGGAGCGGCGTGCCGCCGATCTCGATGTCGATCCGCTCGGTCGCGGCGATCGCGCGCTCGAGAGCGACCCACCACAGGCGGCCGGTGCCGTCCGCGAAGTCGCTGGCGACATAGACCGTCAGGGGCGCGTCAAATTCGCGCATCACCGGCAACGCAAAATCGCGGTTGTCGCGATAGCCGTCGTCGAAGGTGAAGCAGGCGAAGCGGCGCGGTGTTCCGCCGGCCGTGAGGCGGCGGTGCATCTCGTCGGCGGAGACGATGTCGATGCCGAGCCGCCGCACGTGGCTCAACGTCGCACGCAGGAAGTCGGGTGTGATTTCGAGATGGCGGTTGGGCTGGAAAGGCGTGTCGCGCCGCGGCCGCACATGATGCAGCATGAAGATCGTCCCGATCCCGGCGAAGATCGGCCGCAGCACGTGATGCGCGCCGGTGAAATAGAGCGCATCCAGTCCGGCGCGGATGACGGCGTTGCGAAGCTGTTTCATGGATATCGGCCCGAAGCCGCCCTGTTTGGGGATACCCATCCCAGAAACGGCTGAAGAAACGGTTATCCGGCAGCAGTGCCACCGTCGCCGCATTTCCGGTTTGACAGCCTCGCAAGGGTTTGTTTTCTCTTCATTTCCAGTCCGGACGCGGCGCCGGTAGAGGTTCGCCGGGATTTTGACCTCGCCGCCGCGCCGGATTGTCGAATGGGCGCATGGTCTTGTGGCCAAACCGCCGGCATTCACGGCGGATCACGCGTTACAGGGAGCCTTATGCGCGGACTGTTCAGGTGGAGTCGCAAATGGTGGCCGGGCGTCGTTCCGCTCGTCCTTCTCTGGATCGTGGCGGCGTGGCGGACCACAGGCCCGCTGGAAGCCGATCTGACCGCGCAGGCGACCGCGACGTTGAAGGACAGCGTGCTGAACCGCGTCGGGCTTTCCACAGCCGGCCGGGATGTCACCTTCGCGGCCGAGGCGTTCTCGGAAGAGGGGCGGAGCAGCGCCGTCGCATCGGTGGAGGCCGTGCCCGGCGTGCGGCTGGTCAACGACCAGACCGCGCTGGTGCCGGAAAGCAAGCCTTACGTCTGGTCGGCGGCGCGCGACGTCGCCAAGGTCACGCTTGGCGGCAACACGCCGCTTCCCACCATCCGGAACAAACTGCTCGATGCGGCTCGCGCCACGTTCCCCGGCGTCGAAGTCGTGGACCAGATGAATTTTGCCCGGGGCGCGCCGAACCGCTTCGATGTCGCCGCGTTGCTGCTGATTGATCAGCTCACCCGGCTCAAGGACGGAAAGATCACCCTCTCGGACAACAAGGTCGAACTTGAGGGCATGGCGCGCGACCTCGGCGGGCGTGAAGCCATCGCTGCAGGGCTGAATAATCTTCCAGACGGCTTTTCGGTGACCCGCAACGCGGTGCAGGCGCCACCCTATATCTTCAGCGCCATCAAGGACCCGGTGGCGGGAACGTTGACGCTCAGCGGCTATGTCCCGGACAATGCCGTTCATGCCGAATTGGTCGCGGCCGCGGGCCGCAAATTCTTCAACGAGAAGGTCATCGACAAGCTGAAGGCCAGCCTTGGCGCGCCGGAGTCGTTCGCCGGCGCGGTCACGCGCGCGCTCGGTGCGCTGTCGCGGCTGTCGACGGGAACGCTCGAAGTGTCCGACCGCGAGGTGAAATTGTCGGGCGACGCCCTCTACAACGCTGCGGGCAACCAGATTCGCGCTGATCTTCCGAAGGACATGCCGCGCGATTGGACCGCGAAAACCGAGGTCTCGGTGAAGCCGGCCGCGGCCCCGGTCGACAAGACGGTCTGCCAGCAGTTGCTTTCGGAACTGCTCGGAAAATCAAAAATCCGTTTCGAATCCGGCCGCGCCAATATCGATCCGGATTCCATCGGGCTGCTCGATCTCCTGGTGGCGACAGCCTTCCGCTGCCCCTCCGCCACGATCGAGATCATCGGTCATACCGACAGCGACGGCGACGACAAGTTCAACCAAACGCTCTCGGAGCGCCGCGCGCAGGCGGTTGCCGATTATCTGGTCAAGGCCGGTCTGCCCGCAGACCGGTTCAAGCCGATGGGATACGGCAGCGCGCAGCCCATTGCGCCGAATGACAATGATGAGGACAAGGCCAAGAATCGCCGGATCGATTTCGTGGTGAGGCAGTAGCGATGGGCTATCTGGTGACGTTTCTCTGGGGCTGGCTGCTTGGAGCGCTGTTGCTCGGCTTGGGCATGGGCTGGATCGCCGCCGTTCATCATGGCCGTCCGGTCTCGAAAAAAGTGGCCCGATGGCTCGCGCTGCTGGTTGCGCTGTTGTTGGCGGCAGCCGTCGCGCATATCGTTCCCGGCCGTTTCGGCTACTGGCTCGACCTTGGCCTCGGCATGTTTGGGGTCTATCTGGTCGGATGTGCCATCGGCTCATGGCTGCGCGACATCCTGATCGCGCACCAGAGCAGGGCATCTTGAGGTCGCCTGCACGACGCAGGGAAAGCGGGCCGGCACGAGCCCCCGCGGTCCGCCGTCCAGTCTGGACGCTCGACCGGGTCTCTTGTCCTCCGCTGAAGGCAGGCCGGATCTTGATTGCAACCGAATTCCACTGGCGTGGAAAACGCGCTACCACAGCGTTCGCCGGATCGGTCGTGATGTCGCGAACGGCTCCCGTGGCGGACCGCAGTTCGAGGTCGAGATGCTAGGATCAATACGCAGGGCGATTTCGGCCCTGCGCCAGAAGCAAATCCTGCACAAGCTCGGCGTTGCGATCAGCGTCACGGTCATCGCGGTCGCGTGCTACGTGCTTTTTCACATCCTGAAGGGCATCCGGATCAATGAAGTGCTCCAAGCCATCGAGCAGACCGAGCCGCGTTCAATCGCGCTCGCGGCGTTGTTCGTCGCCGCCGGCTATTTCACCCTCACATTCTATGATCTCTTTGCCGTACGGGCGATCGGCGCCTCGCACGTTCCGTACCGGATCAATGCGCTGACCGCGTTCACGAGCTATTCGGTCGGCCACAATGTCGGCGCCAGCGTCTTCACCGGCGGCGCGGTGCGCTACCGCATCTATTCGGCCTGGGGGCTGAACGCGATCGACGTCGCAAAAATCTGTTTTCTGGCCGGGCTGACATTCTGGCTCGGCAACGCCGCGGTGCTGGGGCTCGGCATTGCCTATCATCCCGAGGCGGCGGCGAACATCGATCAGCTTCCGCCTTGGTGCAATCGCCTGCTCGCGGTGATCATCCTGCTCGCGCTGATCGGCTACGTCATCTGGGTTTCGGTCAAGCCTCGCAGTGTCGGGCGCGGTCCATGGACCGTGGTCCTGCCGGGCGGCGCGATGACGCTGCTTCAGATCGCGATCGGCATCGTCGATCTCGGGTTCTGCGCGCTTGCGATGTACGTCCTGGTTCCCGACGAGCCCAATCTCGGCTTCGTCGTCGTCGCCGTGATCTTCGTGTCGGCGACCCTGCTGGGTTTTGCCAGTCACTCGCCCGGCGGTCTCGGCGTGTTCGATGCCGCGATGCTGGTCGGCCTCTGGCAGATGGACAAGGAGCAACTGCTCGCCGGCATGCTGCTGTTTCGCCTGCTGTATTACATTGCTCCGTTTGTCATTTCGGTCATCGTGCTGACGTTTCGCGAGGTTATCGTCAATGCCCGGCAGAAGCGTTCGGCTGACGCACGGCCGATCCCGAACGGCTCGCGGGCCGAGGGGTCTTAATCCGAGGACGCAATCTGAGGATGCATGGCGACACAGGCGCCTGACGATATCATCAAGCCCGCCCGGGAGGTGACGGTCTCGCCGTCGCGGACGGCGGCGGCCGCCTCCTCCGGTGCCGAGTCATGGCCGGACCGACTGCGTCATGCCGGCCTCATTCTGCTGGCGGCAGGTCTGGTTCTCGCGGCGCTCGCGGCGTTCGGCGGATTGCCGCCGGGGCGTGCGCTGGTGGCGTTCCTTTGCATCGTCGGCGCCGCGCTGGTGCCCTGGCGTCTCCACAACGCGGCGACTGCGCGCGACGCCGCGCTTGGCGTCAATCCCGTGGAAGCGGCGGCGGTCCGTGCGGTCGTTGCCGGCATGCCGGATCCGACGGTGCTGCTCGACCGGGCCGGCCGTGTGATCCATCTGAATGCGGCCGCCGCGCAACTCGTGCCGGCGCTGCGCAAGAACGAGCTTGCGCAGTTTGCGCTGCGATCGCCCGCGATCGTCAGCGCATTGCGTGAAGCGATCGCGACCCGGGAGACGCGGCGCGCAAGCTATTCGGATCATGTGCCCGTGGATCGCTGGATGGAGCTCACGATCACGCCCGTGGCGGTGCCGACCGCGTTCGACGGCACCGACCATTGCATGCTGATGACCTTTCATGACCTGACGCCGCTGCGCCGCGCCGAGGAAATGCGCGCCGACTTCGTCGCCAACGCCAGCCACGAATTGCGCACGCCGCTTGCGGCCTTGTCCGGATTCATCGACACCCTGCAGGGACCTGCCCGCGACGATCCCAAGGCGCGCGAGCGGTTTCTCGGCATCATGCACGCGCAGGCGACGCGCATGGCGCGGCTGATCGACGACCTGCTGTCGCTGTCACGCGTGGAGTTGTCCGCGCATGTCCGGCCGGACACGCTGCTCGATCTGATGCCGATCGTGCGTCAGGTTGCGGACGGGCTGGAGCCGCTCGCAGTCGAGCGTCAGACGGCGATCGAGATCGCGTTGCCGGAGACGCCCGTGATGATCGCCGGGGATCGCGAGGAATTGCTGCGGCTGTTCGAGAACCTGATCGAGAACGCGCTGAAATACGGCGCTTCCGGCGGCAAGGTGAAAGTCTCCTCGATGGCGACGGCCTCCCCGGACGGGACGCCGGAATTCCGGGTGATGGTGCGTGATTTCGGCCCCGGCATCGCTCCTGAACACCTGCCACGACTGACGGAACGTTTCTACCGCGTCGATGTCGGCGACAGCCGCGCCCAAGGAGGCACCGGGCTCGGATTATCGCTGGTGAAACATATTCTTAACCGTCACCGGGGCCGTCTTTTGATCGAAAGTCAGGTCGGACATGGCGCGACCTTTACGGCGGCCTTTCCTCTGCCGCGCCCCGCGGAGACGTCAGAAAAATAAGCTATTTCAGCAGCTTATATGTGTCATCCAGCCGTCATCGAACCTTCGTAAAAGCAGCATCGACCGCTCTTAAAGGGGCGTTGCGGGCGCATCGGCGCTGTATCGAACGCATGGGAGACCAGCATGAATTTCTTCAAGGCCATTCTTGCCGCGGGCCTCGTCGCCGCATCGACCTCTGCCATGGCGGCGGATGTCACCGGAGCGGGTTCATCGTTTATTTACCCTGTCCTGGCGAAGTGGGCCGACGCCTACAAGACCGCGTCCGGCAACGCCATCAACTACCAGTCGATCGGCTCCGGCGCGGGCATCAAGCAGATCCAGGCCAAGACCGTCACCTTCGGTGCGACCGACGCGCCGCTGAAGCCCGAGCAGCTCGAGAAGGACGGTCTCGCGCAGTGGCCGATGATCATGGGCGCGATCGTTCCGGTCGTGAACCTTGAAGGCGTTAAGGCCGGCGACATGACGTTCGACGGCGAGACGCTGGCCAACATTTTCCTCGGCAAGATCACCAAATGGGATGATCCGGCCATCAAGAAGCTCAATCCGAAACTGAACCTGCCGTCGTCGGCGATCAGCGTCGTGCACCGCGCCGACGGCTCCGGCACCACCTTCAACTTCACCGATTATCTGTCGAAGGTCAGCGCGGACTGGAAGTCCAAGGTTGGCTTCGGAACCGCGGTCGAATGGCCGGTCGGCGTCGGCGCCAAGGGCAATGAAGGCGTCTCGGCCAATATCGGCCAGGCCAAGGGCTCGATCGGTTACGTCGAGTATGCCTACGCCAAGCAGAACAAGCTGTCCTACACCGCGCTGATCAACAAGGCGGGCAAGACCGTTCAGCCGACCTCCGAAGCGTTTCAGGCGGCGGCGTCCAACGCCGACTGGGTCCACGCGCCCGGCTATTATCTGATCCTGACCAACCAGCCCGGGGACAAGTCGTGGCCGATCGTCGCCTCGACCTTCGTGCTCATGCACAAGGTGCCGACCGACAAGGCGGCCACGGCCGAAGCGCTGAAGTTCTTCGGCTTCGCCTTCGACAAGGGTGCCAAGCTGGCCGAGGATCTCGATTACGTGCCGATGCCGGCCAATGTGATCGACCTGATCAAGAAGACCTGGAGCGCCGACGTCAAGTCGATGTGATCTGTCCGGGGAAGAGAGGCGATCTCTCTTCCCCGGTTTTTCCAGACGTCGAGTGACAGCCCGAATGATGGATGTGTAAGACGTGGGGGATGGCGTGGCCGATCTAGCTGTTCAGAGTAGCGCAATGGACGTCGCCGGACCTTACGATCGCGCCCGGGCTCTCAATGCTTTCAAGTTCGGCGACAATGTCTTTTACTGGGCGACGCGCCTCAGCGCGATCTCGGTGCTCTTGATCCTGAGCGGAATCATTCTGTCCCTGATTGCCGGCGCGTGGCCGGCGATGCGGGAATACGGCTTTGCCTTTCTGTGGACGCGGCGATGGGCCCCGGAGGCCGATCCGCCGGTTCTCGGCGCGGTCGGTCCGATCTATGGCACGCTGCTGACCTCGCTGATCGCCATGGCGATCGCCATTCCGGTCGGGCTTGGCATTGCCGTCTTCCTCACTGAATTATGTCCGCAATGGCTGCGTCGGCCGATCGGTATCGCCATCGAACTGCTCGCCGGCATTCCCTCGATCATCTACGGCATGTGGGGATTTTTCGTGCTTGGCCCGTTTCTGGCTGACACCTTTCAGCCGTTCATGATCCGGATGTGCGCAGGCGTGCCGGTGCTCGGAACCATCTTCGCAGGGCCGCCGTCCTATCTCAGCCTGTTCAATGCGTCGCTGATCCTTGCGATCATGGTGCTGCCGTTCATCACCGCGATTTCGGTCGACGTGTTCAAGACCGTGCCGCCGGTGCTGAAGGAGGCGGCCTATGGCATCGGCTGCACCACCTGGGAAGTCGTGCGCAACGTGGTGATTCCCTACACGCGGGTCGGCGTGATCGGCGGCATCATGCTGGCGCTGGGCCGGGCTCTTGGCGAGACCATGGCGGTGACATTCATCATCGGCAACGCATTCCGGATTTCGGGTTCGATCTTCGCGCCGGGCACCACGATTTCGGCGGCGATCGCCAGCGAATTCGCCGAGAGTGCCGGCTTGCATCAGTCCGGCTTGATGCTGCTCGGCCTGCTGCTGTTCGTGCTGACGTTTTTCGTGCTGGCCGGGGCGCGGCTGATGCTGCTGCGGCTCGAGCAGAAAGCGGGGAACTAGGCAGGTGAAGCCATGAACCCGATCTACATCAAGCGCCGCCGCCGCGATATGACCGTCAGGTTCCTGTGCCTGGCCGCCGCGATCTTCGGCGTCGCGTGGCTCGCGATGATCCTGTTCACGCTGTTTTACAACGGCCTGGCCGGTCTCAATTTCGAGATCTTCACCCGCAACACGCCGCCGCCGGGTTCGACCCATGGCGGGCTGCTCAACGCCATCGTCGGCTCCCTCATCATGACCGTGATCGGGGTGGGCATCGGCGCTCCGCTCGGCATGCTCGCCGGCACCTACCTCGCCGAATACGGCAAGCACGACCGGCTGTCGCCGGTGATCCGTTTCATCAACGACATCCTGCTCAGCGCGCCCTCGATCATCATCGGCCTGTTCATCTATGGCGCGGTGGTGGTGCCGATGCGGGGCTTCTCCGCGATCGCGGGCGGGCTGGCGTTGGCCGTCATCGTGATTCCCGTCGTGCTGCGCACCGCCGAGGACATGTTGCGGCTGGTCCCCAATCCGCTGCGTGAGGCGGCCTCCGCGCTGGGCCTGCCGCGCTCGCTGGTGATCCGCAAGATCGCCTATCGCTCGGCGCGCGCCGGCCTCATCACCGGCGTGCTGCTGGCCACCGCGCGGGTGGCCGGCGAAACCGCGCCGTTGCTGTTCACCGCGCTCAGCAACCAGTTCTTCAGTCTCGACCTGACGCGGTCGATCGCCAACCTGCCGGTGACCATCAACAACTTCGTCCAGAGCCCGTATCCCTACTGGAAGCAGCTTGCCTGGAGCGGCGCGCTGCTGATCACGCTGACCGTGCTGGCGCTGAACGTCGGTGCCCGCATGATCGGCGCCGAAAGGAAATCAAAATGAGTGATCTGTCCGTCGCGTCCAGCGCAAGTGCCTCGGTGCCGCCGGTTCGGGCGGCCACCGACAGCCGAGCCAAGGTCACCGTGCGTGACCTCAACTTCTATTACGGCGAGCATCACGCCCTGAAGGGCATCAATCTCAAGCTGATGACGGGTCAGGTGACCGCGTTCATCGGCCCCTCCGGCTGCGGCAAGTCGACCCTGCTGCGGATATTCAACCGGATGTACGATCTTTACCCGGGTCAGCGCGCCGAGGGGCATGTGATGCTGGACAACACCAACATCCTCGACCCCAGGCTCGACCTCAACCTGCTGCGGGCGCGGGTCGGCATGGTGTTCCAGAAGCCGACGCCGTTCCCGATGACGATCTACGAGAACATCGCATTCGGCATCCGGCTTTATGAGAAGCTCCCGAAGTCCGAGATGGACGGACGGGTGGAGCAGGCGCTGCGCGGCGGCGCGCTCTGGAACGAGGTGAAGGACAAGCTCAACGCCAGCGGCCTCAGTTTGTCGGGCGGCCAGCAGCAGCGGCTCTGCATCGCACGCACCATCGCGGTACGTCCCGAAGTCATCCTGTTCGACGAGCCCTGCTCGGCGCTCGATCCGATCTCGACCGCCAAGGTCGAGGAATTGATCGACGAGCTGAAGGAGGACTACACCATCGCGATCGTCACGCATAACATGCAGCAGGCCGCGCGCGTATCGGATTCCACGGCATTCATGTACCTCGGCGAAATGATCGAGTTCGGCCCGACCAACAAGTTGTTCACCTCGCCGGCCGACCGCCGCACCCAGGACTATATTACGGGCCGCTTCGGCTGACGCTGGCAGAAGGGCCGGGAGAACGGACATGGCATTTGAACATACCGCCAAGGCTTTCGACGACGATCTTCAGGAACTGACGCGGCTGGTCTCCGAGATGGGCGGTCTCGCCGAGCGGCAGATCGTAGAGTCCGTCGACGCGCTGATCCGCCGTGACGCCGCGCTCGGCGCGCGCGTCGTCGCCGCCGATGCCGAGATCGACCAGTTGCAGCGCCTGATCGAGGAGCGCGCGGTGCTGACCATCGCGCGGCGGCAGCCGATGGCGGTGGACCTGCGCGAGATCGTCGGCGCCATGCGCGTCGCCATCGATCTCGAGCGGATCGGCGACCTCGCCAAGAACATGGGCAAGCGCGTCGTCGCGCTCGACAGCGATTTCCACCCGCTGAAACTGATCCGCGGCCTCGAGCATATGACCGACTTGGTCCAGTCGCAGGTCAAGTCGGTGCTCGACGCCTACGCCGCGCACGACCTGCCGGCCGCGATGGCGGTGTGGAAGGGCGACGAGGAGGTCGACGCCATCTGCACCTCGCTGTTCCGTGAACTCCTGACCTACATGATGGAGGATCCGCGCAACATCGGCTTCTGCATTCACCTGATGTTCTGCGCCAAGAACATCGAACGCATCGGCGATCACGCCACGAATATCGCGGAGACGGTCTTCTACATGATCGAAGGCCAGCAGATGCTCGACAAGCGCCCCAAGGGCGACATGACGAGCTTTGCGACGGCCGCTCCCGGAAACTAGGACGAACGAAATATGGGTGCACGCATTCTGGTGGTTGAAGACGAGGAGGCGTTGACGACGCTGCTGCGCTACAACCTCGACGCCGAAGGCTACGAGGTCGAGACCGTGGCGCGCGGCGACGAGGCCGATACGCGGCTGAAGGAGCGGGTCCCCGATCTCGTCGTGCTCGACTGGATGCTGCCGGGCCTGTCCGGCATCGAATTGTGCCGCCGCCTGCGCGCGCGGCAGGACACCAGGCAGCTTCCGATCATCATGCTCACCGCGCGCGGCGAGGAGAGCGAGCGGGTGCGCGGGCTCGCGACTGGCGCAGACGACTACATCGTCAAGCCGTTCTCGGTGCCGGAATTGCTGGCGCGGGTGAAAGGTCTGTTGCGGCGCGCGAGTCCCGAACGGCTGGCGACGGTGCTCACCTTCGGCGACATCGAACTCGACCGCGACAAGCACCGCGTCGCGCGCTCCGGCCGCCCGATCGATCTCGGCCCGACCGAATACCGATTGCTGGAATTCTTCCTCGAACATCCCGGCCGCGTCTTCAGCCGCGAGCAACTGCTCGACAGCGTATGGGGCCGCGACATCTACATCGACGAACGCACCGTGGATGTGCACATCGGCCGCCTGCGCAAGCTGCTCAATCCCGGCCAGGAAGTCGATCCGATCCGCACCGTGCGCGGCGCCGGCTACGCCCTCGACGACCGCTTCCAGAAGGTCGGGTGAATTTCAGACAATGCTCTCCTTACCTCTCCCCGAAGGGCGAGAGAGTCAATTACCGCTGCTTCGGCGGCTGGCGGCGCCGGTCGGCCGCGGGCTGATAGGCGATGCGCGAGTGATGCGCGCAATAGGGCAGGCCGGTGAGGGCCTTGCCGCCGCAGAAGAAGAATTCCGGGCTCGAGGGGTCGCCGACCGGCCAGTGGCAGGTGGCCTCGCTCAATTCCAGCAGCGAGAGCCGCTGGCTCATCGGCACCACGTTGTCGTAGGCGATCGGATCGGGCTCGAGTTCGACCTCGAAGGCATGGGCCAGCGCAGTGTTGCCGCGCGACATCGGCCGCGACACTCGCATCATCTGGGCGGGACGCACCTTGCGCGGGCGCGGCGCGGCCGAGGAGGGGCTCTTGGCGCGGCCGGACAGGCCGAGCCGATGCACCTTGCCGATCACGGCATTGCGAGTCACGTTGCCGAGTTCGGCTGCGATCTGGCTTGCCGACAGGCCGGCTTCCCAGAGTTTCCTGAGCTGTTCGACGCGATCGTCGGTCCAGTTTGCTACCGTCATCGCCTTTATCTTCCCTTGTGTCGCGCCGACCCTGTTCGGGCGGCGCCGGACATCCGGCCTTGAAAACCCGTGGCGACAGAATCCCTTAACCCTCGCCGGGCGAGCCGATCGCCCGGGCGCTTACGCCGAAACAGAGAACCATAGAGGATCAAAACTGCCGCACGAGATGTCGTATCCGACAGCCCCAACGCTACAATATGGCGTGACTCGCGCGCAAGAGTCGGGCCGGACTGCGTCCACATGTTCCGCGTTAAAATCGAAAAATCGGCTTTTTCTGCGGCTCCCGTGCAACGGCGGAGGCGAACGTAATATTGACAGGCATCACCGCCCACCTAGAATATGTCGCACGTGCCGCCCGGAAAGGCGGCACGTTTTATTTCCGGGGCTGGCTGTCATCGATCGTGTGACCCGCAATCGTCGCGATCCGCCCCACGATATTCAACCGGCCACATTCCATCGGATTGTCATGACCAGCACCGCGCCGTCCCATCTGTTGCCCGTCTTCGCGAGAGCCGACGTCGCGTTCGAGAGCGGCGAGGGCGCCTGGCTGAAAGGCATCGATGGCGAGCGCTATCTGGATTTCACCAGCGGCGTCGCCGTCAACGCGCTGGGGCACTGTCATCCGCATCTCGTCGCCGCGCTCCAGCAGCAGGCGACGAAACTTTGGCATATGTCGAACCTGTTCAAGTCGCCGGACGGGGAGCGGCTGGCGGCGCGGCTGTGCGAGCAGAGCTTTGCCGACTTCGTGTTCTTCGCCAATTCCGGTGCCGAGGCGATGGAGTGCGTCATCAAGGTGGTGCGCCGCTATCATGCCTCCAAGGGACATCCGGAGCGCTATCGCATCATCACCTTCGAAGGCGCGTTCCACGGCCGCACGCTGGCGACGCTCGCCGCCACCGGCTCGCCGAAATACCTCGAAGGGTTCGGCCCGCCGATGGACGGCTTCGACCAGGTGCCGTTCGGCGACATCGAGGCGGTCAAGAAAGCGATCGGCCCGCAGACCGCGGGCATCCTGATCGAGCCGCTGCAGGGCGAGGGCGGCGTGCGCGAGCCGTCGCACGCGTTCCTTCGGGCCCTGCGCCAGCTCTGCGACGAGCGCGGCCTGCTGCTGGCGTTCGACGAGGTGCAGACCGGCATGGGCCGCACCGGCGACCTCTTCGCCTACAGGCGCGTCGGCGTCACGCCGGATGTGATGTCGCTGGCCAAGGCACTCGGCGGCGGCTTCCCGATCGGCGCGTGCCTTGCGACCGCGGAAGCCGCGTCCGGCATGACGCCGGGCTCGCACGGCTCGACCTTCGGCGGCAATCCGCTGGCCGTCGCGGCGGCCAATGCCGTGCTCGACGTGATGCTGAAGCCCGGCTTCTTCGATCACGTGCGCAGGATGTCGCTGCTGTTGAAGCAGAAGCTCGCCTCGGTGATCGATCGCCATCCAGACGTGGTGGCCGAAGTGCGGGGCGAGGGGCTTCTGATCGGTCTCAAGGCCGTGGTGCCGTCGGGCGATCTCGTCAATGCGCTGCGCGACGAAAAGCTTCTGACGGTCGGCGCCGGCGACAACGTGGTCCGCTTCCTGCCGCCGCTGATCGTCACCGAGGCGGAGATCGAGGAGTCGGTCCAAAGGCTGGAACGGGCCTGCGCGGCGTTGTCCGGCGCGTCGGCAAAGACGGGCGCTGCACGATGAGCAGGTCCCCCCGGCATTTCCTCGACCTGATCGACGTACCGACCAGGGAGTTGCGCGCGATCCTCGACGCCAGCATGGCGATGAAGAAGAAGCGCAAGGCCGGCGATATCGGGGAGAAGCCGCTCGACGGCAAGACGCTGGCCATGATTTTCGACAAGCCGTCGACGCGCACCCGCGTCTCGTTCGACGTCGGGATGCGCCAGCTCGGCGGCGAGGCCATCATGCTCACCGGCGCCGAGATGCAGCTCGGCCGCGGCGAAACCATCGCCGACACCGCGCGGGTGCTGTCGCGCTTCGTCGATGCCATCATGATCCGCATTCTCAGCCATGACGCGCTGACGGAACTCGCAGCCTATGCCACTGTGCCCGTCATCAACGGGCTGACGCGGCGCTCGCATCCGTGCCAGGTGATGGCCGACGTCATGACCTTCGAGGAGCATCGCGGGCCGATCAAGGGTCGCACGATCGCGTGGACCGGCGACGACAACAACGTGCTGGCGTCGTGGGCGCATGCGGCCGAGCGGTTCGATTTCAAGCTCAATGTCGCGACGCCGCCCGAGCTCGCGCCGAACAAGCTGCTAAAGGACTGGATCAAGGCGAGCGGCGCGGCGATCAAGCTCGGCACCGATGCGGACGCCGCGGTGCGCGGCGCCGATTGCGTCGTCACCGACACCTGGGTGTCGATGGGCGACAAGGACGGCGAGCACCGCCACAACCTGCTCAAGCCCTATCAGGTCAACGCCAGGCTGATGTCGCTGGCCAAGCCCGATGCGCTGTTCATGCATTGCCTGCCGGCGCATCGCGGCGACGAGGTCACCGACGAGGTGATCGACGGGCCGCAGTCGGTGGTGTTCGACGAGGCCGAGAACCGGCTGCATGCGCAAAAGGGCATTCTGGCCTGGTGCCTCGGCGCGGTGAGCTGATCGACAACAGGCGGAGCGAGCGATGGGTACGTCGGTTCGTCCTTTCCTGATGTTCGAGGGCAAAGCCGAAGAGGTCTTCACGTTCTATGTCGGGTTGATCCCGAATAGCGAAATCGTCGAAGTCACCCGCTACGCCGCGGGCGAGCCCGGCCCCGAAGGCAGCATCAAACTGGCACTCGTCCGGCTCGCCGGACAGCCGGTGCTGTGCACGGATAGCTTCGTGTCGCACGGCTTCAGCTTCACGCCATCATTCTCGCTGTTTGTCGTTTGCGAATCCGAGGCCGAGCTCGAGCGCATCTTCGCCGCGCTGTCGGACGGCGGCGGGGTGCTGATGCCGCCGGGCGATTACGGTTTCAACCGGCGCTTCGGCTAGATCAACGATCGCTTCGGCGTATCGCGGCAACTCAATTTGCCTTGAGGGCGCACGGCGCTTCTCGCCGGATCGCCCTCGCGCGGGGGGTGTCAATCCGGGAGGTTCGATCCTAAATAAGCGCTATGACCCCATCCCAACTTCCCGATTCCGCAATCAGCCCTGAAACCCTCGTGCGTACTCCCTCTGCCATTCCCGTCGACGACGCGGTGATCCCGTTCGAGGTGGGGGCACTGGACCTGCGTGGCCGGCTGACCCGGCTCGGCCCCGCGCTCGACGAATTGCTCGGCCGCCACAGCTACCCCGCGCCGGTCGCCCGGCTGCTGGGTGAAGCCATCGTGCTGACGACATTACTCGGCTCCTCGCTCAAGTTCGACGGCCGCTTCATTCTGCAGACCCAGACCGATGGTCCGGTGTCGTTCATGATCGTCGATTTCCAGGCTCCGGACCGGCTGCGGGCCTATGCGCGCTTCGATGCGGCCCGGCTCGACACGGCGGCCGATTCCGGCGCGCTGCTCGGTCATGGCCATCTGGCGATGACGATCGACCAGGGTCCGGACATGAGCCGCTATCAGGGCCTGGTCGCGCTGGAAGGCGGTAATCTGGAAGATGCCGCGCACGAATACTTCCTGCGCTCCGAACAGATTCCGACGCGGGTGCGCCTCGCGGTCGGCGAGGAGTGGCGCAGCGACGGCGACAAGCCGCGACATCACTGGCGGGCCGGCGGGCTGCTGCTGCAGTTTCTGCCGAAAGCCTCCGAGCGTGCGCGGCAGGCGGATATCGATCCCGGCGACGCGCCGGAGGGAACTGCGGCGCACACCGTGGCGGAGGACGACGCGTGGATCGAAGGTCAGTCGCTGATCGGCACGGTCGAGGACGTCGAACTGATCGATCCTGACCTGTCCGGCGAACGGCTGCTGTACCGGCTGTTCCACGAGCGCGGCGTGCGGGTGTTTCCGCCGCTGGCGCTGCATGCGAAGTGCTCGTGCTCGCGCGAGGCTGTGGCGTCGATGCTGAGGAGTTTTGCGCCGACGGATCGGGCCGAGATGGTCAAGGACGGCAAGGTTTCCGTCACCTGCGAGTTCTGCAGCTCGGTCTACGATTTCACGCCGGCGGAAGCCGGCATCGAGAGCGACGCGCCGTGACGGCGCGCTTGGTTCGTGCCCGCGAAGGCGGGGACCCCCAGCAAGCCTGAAGCACCGGTGACGGAACGGCGCGTGGCCGCGTACGGGATACCCGCTTTCGCCGGTATGACGGCGGGCGGTGCGGTGAGCTGCCGCTAGTTCAGCACGCGTTTTCCGCTGGGGCTGTCGAGCGAGAAGGTCGGAACCTCGATCTCGAACGGCTCGCCGCTTTCGGTCGCGATCATCTGGTAGCGGCCGGTCATGAAGCCGGACGGCGTCTGCAGCGGCACGCCGCTGGTATATTGAAAGCGCTCGCCGGGTCCGAGCACCGGCTGCTCTCCGACGACGCCCTCGCCACGAACCTCCTGCTTGCGGCCGGTGGCATCGGTGATGATCCAGTGCCGGGTGCGCAACTGGACGGTCTCGGAGCCGGAATTCGTGATGACGATGGTGTAGGACCAGAAAAACCGCTGCTCGTCGGGGGACGAGCGGTCGGGCATGAAGTTCGGCTCGACGGTAACTTCGATCTGGCGGGTGACGGCGCGGTACATGCAGAGTTCCTTCTGGGGGCCATCATAGTCAACTCCGCCCGGGGAACCAAACGGCCAGGTCCGCTCATGATCGTGCTTTCAACACAGTTCCGCGCCAAACACTTCAACTGTATATTGCGGCGCTGCCGCTAGCCCGGATTGCGACGGGGCCGCGGCCTTGTTGTCGGCGCCGGCGCATCACTCCAGCCTTTTTGAAGCGGTCCCTTTATGACGTCCGTTGCCGATCAAGCCATCGGAGCCCACGGCAGCGTGACCGCACGCCCCGCATCGGCGCCGACGATCATGCGGCCGGCCGCCACATCCGACCGCGAGTTGCGGCTCGACCTGTTTCGCGGGCTCGCCCTGTGGCTGATCTACGTCGATCACCTGCCGCGAAACCTCTTCACCTGGATGACGATCCGCAACTACGGCTTCAGCGACGCCACCGAAATCTTCATCTTCATCTCCGGGTACACGGCGGCGTTCGTCTACGGCCGCGCCATGATCGAGCGCGGCTTCGTCGTCGCCGCCGCGCGCATTCTCAAGCGCGTCTGGCAAATCTACGTGGCGCACGTCTTCCTGTTCACGATCTTCCTCGCGGAAATCTCCTATGTCGCGACCAGCTTCGAGAACCCGCTCTACACCGAGGAAATGGGCATTCTCGATTTTCTCAAGCAGCCGGACGTCACCATCGTGCAGGCATTGCTGCTCAAATTCCGTCCGGTCAACATGGACGTGCTGCCGCTTTACATCGTGCTGATGCTGTTCCTGCCGCCGATCCTCTGGATGATGCAACGCAAGGCCGATCTCACGCTGGCGCTGTCGGTCGTGCTCTACATCATCACCTGGCAGTTCGATCTGGCGCTGCCGGCCTATCCGAACGGCGTCTGGTATTTCAATCCGTTCGCCTGGCAGTTGCTGTTCGTGTTCGGCGCGTGGTGTGCGCTTGGCGGTGCCAAACGGATGGCGGGCGTCCTCGCGTCTCCCGTGACGTTCTGGATTTGCGTCGCCTATCTGCTGTTTTCTTTCTACACGACGCTGACCTGGCATGTGCCGCAGTTAAACCACTTCATGCCGAAGATCATCGAACGGTGGATGTACCCGATCGACAAGACCAACCTCGATGTGCTGCGGTTCGCGCATTTCCTTGCGCTCGCGGCGCTGACGGTCCGGGCGCTGCCGAGCGATTGGCCGGGGCTGAAGTCGCCATGGCTGCGCCCGCTGATCCTCTGCGGTCAGCATTCGCTGGAGATCTTCTGCATCGGCGTCTTTCTCGCATTCGCGGGAGAGTTCATTCTGGTGGAAGTGGGCGGCGGTGCGGGGATTCACCTCATTGTCAGTCTTGCCGGAATCGTCATCATGTCTGCCGCCGCCTGGGTATTTTCGTGGTACAAGAGGGTCGCGGGCAAAGGCGGTTCGCGTACGAAAACCGCCGAGGCTGACGCGGATCTCGCGGGAGGGGGCGCATGAGGGCGATCGGGCGACCGATCCTGAGCCTGATGATGCTGGCCGGTCTGATGGCCGGTGTGCCCGCTTATGCCGATGACACTCCGAAGAGCTGCGACGTTCCCGCCTACCTGCTGACCAGCGACAGCCCGCTTCCCAAGGTCAGCGAGGCCATCAAGGCCGGTGGACCGCTCAATATCCTCGTGATCGGCAGCCGGTCCTCGACCATCGTCGGTGCGGAGGGCGACGCCTATCCCGCCCGGTTGCAGGCCGCCCTGCGCGAGAAGCTGCCGAACGTCACGGTTAACGTGTCGGTCGAACTGCATCCCCGCCGGACCGCCCAGGATATGGTGCCGGGTCTTGGCCCGCTGGCGGAGGCAAAGCAGCCGACCTTGGTGGTGTGGCAGACCGGCACCGTCGACGCGATTCGCTCCGTTGACCCCGATGATTTCAGGGCGGCGGTCATCGACGGCGTGGCGGCCCTGCAGAAGACGGGGGCTGACGTCGTGCTGATGAATATGCAATATAGCCCGCGCACCGAGACGATGACGTCGCCCTCCTCCTACATCGACAACATGCGGGTGGCGGCCCAGCAGCAGAATGTGCCGGTGTTCGATCGGTTTGCCATCATGCATCAATGGAACGAGTCGGGTGATTTCGATCTGTTCAAGGCCGTCCACGGCGTGGAATTGGCCAAGCGCGTTCATGACTGTCTCGGCCGTGCCCTGTCGACGTTCGTGATCGATACGGCTCACATCAATCCGGCCGAAGCGGGGACCCAACGGCCATGACGATTTGTAACCTCCTCTCCCGGGCCGCCGCGCCGACGATGCTATGCCTCGGCATGCTGTTGTGCGTGCCCGTGCAATGCGCGCGCGCGCAAACGGCCGTTGCGGCCAATGAGGTCAGCGCGCCCGCGCCGGCGGGCGACATCGCCCGCGCAGACCCCTCGCAACAGCTTAATCTGCCGGAAAGCGCGATCGGCAGGACCAGGGAAAAGGCCAAGGAGTTGGCCAGGCGGGCCGCCGATATCTTCCATCGCGTGCCGTGCCTGCCCCCGAAGGGAATCGTGAATTCCACGGGATCGTTGCCGCACGTCGCCGCCAAGCTCGCCGCCAACAAGCCCGTTCTCATCATCGCGTTCGGCTCGTCGTCGACGGAGGGGTATGGCGCCACATCGCCGGAATTCAATTATCCGAACCGGCTTGCCGCGCAGTTGCATCGCAGGTTTCCGCGCACGCACATCACCGTGCTCAATCGCGGCAAGGGTGGGGAAGACGCGCCCGAAATGATGAAGCGGCTTCAAGCCGAGGTCATCGCCGCCAAGCCGGACATGGTGATCTGGCAGGTCGGTACCAACGCCGTGCTGCGCAATCTCGATCCCGACACGACGGCGAAGCAGGTCGAAGAAGGCGTCGCGCGGATCGAGGCGACCGGAGCCGACCTGGTGCTGGTTGATCCGCAATATTCACCGGCGGTCACTGCGAAGGGCGACAGCGCCGGCCGGATGGTGAAGCTCCTAAGCAAGGTGGCTGCGTTCAAGCACGTCGGGATCTTCCCGCGCTTCGAGGTGATGCGCGACTGGCACGATCGTCAGGCGCTGCCGTTCGACACCTTCGTCATCAAGGACGGCCTGCACATGAACGACTGGGGCTATGCCTGTTTCGCGCAATTGCTCGGCGATGAGATCATCCACTCGGTCGGGCAGGTCCAGCGCGGCGTTGACGTGCCGTCGAGCGTGAGCGCCTACCGGCCGATGTAAGCGCCGACGTCATCCCCCGCGCAATGGCTTCGCCATTGTCGCGCAGGGGCGCTTCTCGGAGCCTGACCGGAAAATGACGCATCGTCGTCCGCGAACGCGGACGATCCAGTCATCGGGGTGAGTCCGTGGGAAATCCGCCTCCGATACGGAATACTGGATACTCCGCTTTCGCGGAGTATGACGGTTATCATGCCACATGCCTGCCCAAGAAACGAATTCAATGAATTTCCGGTCAGACTCTCAGGACGGCTGAAAAGCATACTTAAGTGGGGTGAGATGAGATTGAATCACCGTCATTGCAAGGAGCCCAAGGGCAGCGCGCAGCGTTGTCCCGGAGCGACGAAACAATCCAGGTCTTTCCTTGTGGCTCTGGATTGTGGCTCTGGATCGCTTCGCGGAGCCTGTCATCGGGCGGCGTCATGGCGCGGTGAAGACGCGCCCGACCGCGCTTGCGGCGCCGACCCGTTGGCTCGCAATGACAGCGCGGGTTGGTTCAACCTAACTTCATCATGCTCTAGGCTTTTTCCAGCGCGGCCGTGAGATCCTCGATCAAGTCGTCCTTGTGCTCGAGGCCGGTCGAGAAGCGGATGAAGCCTTCGCCGATGCCGAGTTCGGCGCGGACCTCTGGCGCAAGCCGCTGGTGCGTGGTGGTGGCCGGATGGGTCACGAGGCTCTTGGCGTCGCCAAGGTTGTTGGAGATGCGCGCGAGCTTGAGCGCATTGAGCACGCGGAACGCAGCCGCCTTGCCGCCCTTGACCTCGAAGCCGATCAGCGTCGAGCCGGCGCGCATCTGCTTCTTCACGGTCGCTGCCTGCGGATGGTCTGCACGACCCGGATAGATCAGGCGCGAGACCTTGGGGTGTGAGGCGAGCGCGTCGGCGATCGCCGCGGCGCTTTCGGTCTGCTGGCGCACGCGGACGCCGAGCGTTTCCAGGCCCTTCAGCAATACCCAGGCGTTGAATGGCGAGATCGAAGGTCCGGTCTGGCGCAGGAAGGTCTGCAGATGCTCCTGAACGAAGTCGTTCGATGACAGGATGACGCCGCCGAGCGTGCGCCCCTGGCCGTCGATGTGCTTGGTCGCCGAATACACCACGACATCCGCGCCGAGCGCCAGCGGGCTCTGCCAGATCGGTGTTGCGAATACGTTGTCGACGATGAGACGCGCGCCGCCCTGATGCGCAATCTCGGCGATGGCGCCGATGTCCATCACGTCGAGGGTCGGGTTGGTCGGACTTTCGAGGAAGAAGCTCCTGGTGTTCGGCCGCACCGCCTTGCGCCATTGGTCGAGATCGAGCCCGTTGACCAGCGTGGACTCGATGCCGTAGCGTGGCAACAAATCCTCGACCACATAACGACAGGAGCCGAACAGCGCCTTGGCCGCAACCACGTGATCGCCGGCGCGCAACGGTGCGAGGATCGCCGTGGTCACCGCCGCCATGCCGGTGGCCGTGGCGCGCGCGGCCTCCGCGCCCTCGAGATCGGCCATGCGCTGCTCGAACATCGCAACGGTCGGGTTGGAATAGCGCGAATAGATGAAGCCGGGGTCTTCGCCCTTGAAACGGGCCTCGCACTGCTCGGCGGTGTCGTACACGTAGCCCTGCGTCAGGAACAGCGCTTCCGAGGTCTCGGCAAATTGCGAGCGCAGAACGCCGGAATGGACCAGCCGGGTTTCGGGCCGATATTGGGGGGTGGTGGGCGTGGACGGCTTGGCTTCGGACATGTGACCTCCTGCGTGACCACCGGAAAATGGTCACAAAAAAACCGGCCAGGAAAACCACAGGCCGGGATCACGCGTCCCCGGCCTGTTTAGCGACTTATTTAACGTGGCTGCAAGCCGGCCGGCTCAAATCACCACGGGATGAGTCATGCTCTTAGTCTCCCGTACTCTTTCCGTCAAGCTTGTGGAGTGAATTTGACATTCGCGAAGCCCTTGCTGCAAATCCCGGATGCGTATGTCAAATTCGAAAACTCCACCTTTGGTTCTGACATTCGCAAAGACACTCGCTGAAACGGGATGCGAATGTTAGAACCGGACCTCCAGCCATCGGATAACCGATAAAATGCCTGTTTTCGGGGTCTAAATCCGGTGAGAGCCGCAAGGACGATATCGTGACATTCACGCTGCAGCCCGATGCCAACGGCATTCTGCCTGACCGTATGATCGCGGCGATGGCGGACGCGGGTCTGATCCTGCCGGAATATCCGTTCGTCGAAAGCCAGATCCAGCCGGCGAGCCTCGATCTGCGGCTCGGGCCGATCGCCTATCGTGTCCGTGCGAGCTTTCTGCCCGGCCCGGGCGCGACGGTCGCCGAGCGCATCGATGAATTGAAGCTGCACGAGATCGATCTGTCCGACGGCGCGGTGCTGGAAACCAATTGCGTCTACATCGTGCCGCTGCTGGAAAGCCTCGCGCTACCGCCGGAGATCGTCGCCGCCGCCAATCCGAAAAGCTCGACCGGACGGCTCGATGTCTTCACCCGCGTGATCGCCGATGGCACTCGCCGCTTCGACATGATCGGCGCCGGCTATCACGGCCCGCTTTATGCGGAGATCAGTCCGAAGACGTTCCCGGTGCTGCTGCGCGAGGGATCGCGGCTCTCGCAGGTTCGCTTCCGCACCGGCGACGCGATCCTCGACGCCGATGAACTCGACGCGCTGCACGCGCAGGAGCGACTGGTCGATGTCGACGATGCCGATCTCGCCAACGGCGTCGCGCTCAGCGTCGATCTGTCCGGAGAAAATTCGGACGGGTTCGTCGGCTATCGCGCCAAGCGTCACACCGGCGTGGTCGACATCGATCGCCGCGGCGGCTACGCCGTGGATGACTTCTGGGAGCCGATCAAGGCGCGCGCGGACGGCAGCCTGATCCTCGATCCAGGCGAGTTCTATATTCTTGCGTCGAAGGAAGCGGTGCAGGTGCCGCCCGACTACGCCGCCGAGATGGTGCCGTTCGATCCGCTGGTCGGCGAATTCCGCGTGCATTATGCGGGCTTCTTCGATCCTGGCTTCGGCTATGCCGGCGCGGGCGGGCAGGGGGCGCGCGCGGTGCTGGAGGTGCGCTCGCGCGAAGTGCCCTTCATTCTCGAGCACGGCCAGATCGTCGGCCGGCTGGTCTACGAGAGGATGCTGGCGCGGCCCGATGCGATGTATGGCCAGCGCATCGGCTCCAACTATCAGGCGCAAGGCCTCAAGCTCTCGAAGCACTTTCGCGTCTGAGGCGTGGTCCGTCTCTCCTCAGGTGCTGATGAGATCCTCGATCCTGGCCGGTAATCTGCGAATGCGGATGCCGGTCGCATGATGGATCGCACCTGTGATCGCTGCTGCGATGCCGGCGAGGCCGATTTCGCCGAGCCCGCGCGCGCCGATCTCATTGAAGACGAGATCCGGATGATCCAGAAACGTGACGTCCATCTGCGGGGTATCGGCGTGGGTCGCAACGACGTAGTCGGCGAAATTGCTGTTGATCGGCGCGCCGTTGCGCTGATCGTAGAGCGTCTCCTCGAACAGCGCCATGCCGACGCCCATGACCAGCGAGCCTTCGATCTGGTTGCGCGCGGTCTTCTGATTGATAACGCGGCCGCCGTCCATCACGGTGACGATGCGGCTGACGCGCAGCCTCGCGATCTCCGGCTGCCATGTCACCTCGGCGAAGTGCGCGCCGAATGAATGCAGCGAGTACTTCTTCTTCAGAGGATCGTCGAAACCGCCTTCGCTCTTGCCTTGGCCCGACACCGAAGCGCCGCCGGCCATTTCGATCACGCGCTGGAACGGGAGTGGCGCCGTGTCGTCTGCACCTGCACGGATGGCGCCGTTGACGAACGCCAAACTCTTTGGATCGCGATGAAGCAGCGGCGAGTTCGGGGCCTTGGCCGCAAGCGTGAGCACGGCTTCCATGGCCTGCCTCACCGCCTGCCGCATAGCGTTAATGACCGAGGCGGTCGTCGCCGAGCCCCCTGAAATCGGGCCGGGCGGCAGATCGGTATCGCCGAGAACAACCTCGATACGGTCGAGCGGAAGGCCGGTAACATCGCTGATCAGTTGTGCGATGACGGTGTAGGTGCCGGTGCCGATATCCTGTGTGGCGCAGACGGCCCGGACTGTGCCGTCGGCACGCAACTCAACGGTCGCTTCCGTCGGAAAGCGGAGCGCAATCCACGAACAGCCGGCGACGCCCCATCCGAGCGTCATGCCGTCGCGCGTCATAGCGCCGATGCCGGCATTGCGATGGTTCCAGCCAAAGCGCTTTGCGCCCTCGGTCAGGCACTCCGTGAGATGACGGGACGAGAACGGCAGGCCGGTGCTTTCGTCAACTTTCGGTTCGTTTTGGAGCCGCAACTGAACCGGATCCATGTTCAGCTTGATCGCGAGTTCGTCCATGGCGGATTCCAGCGCGAACAGCCCCGGAATGGCGCCGGGACCGCGCATCGATGTCGGCGTGCCCACATTTCGGCGCACCAGCGCCGAACGTACCCGCAGGTTCGGCGTGCTGTACATGAATGGCGTGGCCTCCCCGCAATTCTCCTTGTAGTCGTCGAGAAGCGAAGTGTGGGTCAGATAGTCCTGACTGAGCGAGACGAGCTTGCCGTCGGTTGTCGCAGCCAATCGCATGCGCTGCTGAGTCAGGGGGCGATGGCCCGCCGCCATGAAGTTCATCTTGCGCGACAGTACGAGTTTTACCGGTCGGCCGAGTTGCTTCGCGGCCATGGCCGCGATGAAACAATGCGGCCACGGCCAGAGCTTGCTGCCGAAGCCGGAGCCGAGGAAACGCGAGATGACGCGAACGTTTTCCTTCGGCTCGCCGAGCATTTCCGCGGCGACATGCTGATGGTTCACGACCGCCTGCGTCGTCTCATAGAGCGTGAACGCGCCGCCTTCATGGACGGCGACGGTGGCGTGCAACTCCATCGCCACGTGGGTTTCGGCCGGCGTCACGTAAGTCTCATCGAGCTTCACCGGTGCGTCCGAGAAGGCGCCATCGACGTCGCCCCGCTGGCTTTCGACCCTGAGTTCGTTCGATTCGAGCGAAGGCGAGACGTTGAACGATCTGGCGGCGTAGGTGACTTTCACGGCTCTGGCAGCAGCGGTGGCCTGCTCGAACGTATCGGCCACAACTGCCGCCACGTACTGCCCGTAATAGCGGATTTCGTCGTCCGCAAAGGGCGGACGCTTTTCATCGACACGGGCCCTTGCGGGGTCGGTCACCCTGTAGAGCTTGCCGATGTTGCCATGATGCAGAATGGCACGCACGCCCGTCATCGCCTCCGCTGCGGACGTATCAAGGGACGTGATCGTGCCGCCCGCGACCGTGCTCGGGACCGGAACGGCGTAGAGCAGGCCGGGGAAATCGTGATCGGACGTGTAGACCGCGCGACCGCTGACTTTCTTCGGCCCGTCGATTCGGTTCACGGAGCTGCCCAGAATCGGATTGGCCCTGTCTACATAATTCATGGGGTGCCTCTCACGTCATATCGGCCGTTGTCGTCAGCGCATGGACGAGACACCGCTTCGCCAGTTCGACCTTGAACGCATTGCCGCTTTGCGGGGCCGCTCCGTCGAGAAAGGTCTCCGCCGCGGTTCGAAACAGCGCCGCATCCGGCTTCTGCCCTTTGAGCTTGTCTTCCGCGGCTTTCGATCGCCAGGGGCGCGTGCCAATGCCGCCCATGGCGATCTGCACGGTGTCGATTGTGTCGCCATTGCGGGTCATGATCACGGCAGCGGACGCCAAGGCGAATTCATAGGACGCGCGGTCGCGCAGCTTGAGATAGATCGCGCGCGCGTTCTTTTGCGGAGGAGGCAGCGTCACATAAGTAATGAGATCTCCGGACTGGATCACGGTCTCGCGCTCCGGTGTCGATCCCGGCAGCACGAAGAAATCTGCGATCGGGATCGATCGCCGACCCGTCGGCCCCTGGACATGAATGATCGCATCCAGGGCCATCAGCGCGACGTTCATGTCGGAAGGGTTGGTGGCAATGCAGTGCTCGCTGGTGCCGAGGATGGCGAGATTGCGATTGTAACCGCCGATGGCGTCGCATCCCGAGCCGGGCCGGCGCTTGTTGCAGGCCATGGCCGTATCGCGGAAATAAAGGCAGCGAGTCCGTTGCAGAAGGTTTCCTCCGGTCGTGGCCATGTTGCGGAGCTGGGCCGACGCGCCGGCGAGCAGCGCTTCGGACAAGACGGAATAGTCGCGCAGAACCCGCGGATGACGGGCGAGGTCGGCGTTGCGCGCCGTCGCGCCGATCTTGAGGCCGCCGTCATCCGCATCCTCGATCCGGTCAAGTGGCAGGCGCGTGATGTCGATAACACGTTGCGGCGTTTCGACGTCGAGCTTCATCAGGTCAACGAGAGTCGTGCCTCCGGCCAAAAAACGAACTGATGTATGGGTGCCGTCATGCGAATCGATCGCGCCGTTCTTGAGGGCGTCGGCGATACTCCCGGCACGATGAACTTGAAATAGCTGCATGAGACGTCCTCACGTTCTGCGGTTCTGGCGAACCTGCTGAATCGCTGCCACGATGTTCTTGTAGGCGCCGCAACGGCAGATGTTGCCGCTCATCAGTTCGCGCACGTCGTCGTCGCGGGGCCCGCACGGTTCCTGCAACAGCGCCACGGCGGACATGATCTGGCCTGAGGTGCAATAGCCGCACTGAAAGCCATCGTGTTCAACGAAAGCGGCCTGGAGCGGATGAAGGTGATCAGGCTGGCCAATGCCCTCGATTGTTGTCACTTCGTCGCCATCATGGACTGCCGCAAGTGCGAGGCATGAATTGATCCGCCGACCGTTGACGTGAACGGTGCAGGCGCCGCATTGGCCATGATCGCAGCCTTTTTTTGTTCCGGTCAGATGGAGCTGCTCGCGCAATGCGTCCAACAGGCTTGTGCGCGGATCGATGGAGAGCGTGTGGAGCTGACCGTTCACCTTGATGCCGACCGTGACGTAAAAATCAGGAGTGAGCGTTGTGCGGGCGGGCGCATTCATCGTGGTCTCCTCGGCCGCTGTAGCGCGATGGGCCGGCATTCCGGCTGCCACGCCGGCAATTCCCATGGTTTGAAGCATGACGCGGCGATTGACGCCGGATGGGCCCGATCTGGATGATGACGCCATCTGGATGCTCTTGTTCGAGATAGGATCGCCCCGTAACTCGGATGGAGCGGGGCGCCGTCGCAGCAGGCGCAACGTCGCAAGCCGCAAGGTCGTTCCATCACGAGTGGGTTCTTGCTAGGAGGAACAGGAAGCTGTGAGGCAGTTCCGCGACTGCGAGCGCGTCCAGGCATTCGGCCCCACTTCGGCCCCACAAGGAGGAACGGCCATGACAATGAATGACAGGACACCGGACGCTGATTCGATGGTCTGGCGCGCCGTGGCAGACCTCTATCACGCCTATTTCACCGGCCTGATTCTCACCGTGGTGACGCGGCGCGGCACCGCCGACGCCGCCGAATTCGTGTTCCGGGTGTTCCGCCGCCAGCAGCAGGAGAAGTTTCTGACCGGCCTCAGGAAGCTCGGACTGGATCATCTGCCGCCTGCGGTCGCCGCCGCGCAGTATCACTACCTCTCAAACTGGATCGGCGGCGTCCACGTCGAATACATGTACGAGTCCGATCGCAAAGCCTGGGTCCGCTATCCGCCGCCGCGCTGGATCTGGCGCGGCACCGCGATCTGCGGCGTGCCGGGGGAAGTCTCGCGCGCGATGCTGCGGGGCTGGCACGCCAATAACGGCGTCGCGCTTGGCAATCTTCGCCTCGGCTTCGTCTGCACCAAGCAGACCGTCGAAGGGCAGGACGGACTCGAGGGCTACTATTGCGAATACGACCGCGACCTCGAGCTCGATCAGCGGCTGGTGTTCGCGCGACACCTCGAAGCCCCGCCATTCGATGCCGACAAGGCGCCGGCGCTGCCGGTCGAGAGTTGGCCGAAGCGCCGCCTCGAAAAGGCCTATCTCAATTACGCGATGGAATATGTCCGCACCGCGGCGCCGGTCGCGGTGCAGGTGTTCGGTCCCGACGATGCGGCCTATCTTCTGCATCTCGCCGGCAAGCTGATCGGCATGCAGTCTTTCGACGAGATCGCACGCGGCCTTGGCGCCCGCCGCGGTACGGCGAAGGATTTTGCGGGTTTCCTGTCGAAACTGTTTGCTGCGCAGGGCGATGACGCGGAGGCGGAGGACGAGGGATCGACGATCCGCCAGCGCACCTGGAAACTGATGGCCGGGGTTGCCGACTATCATCCGGTCTGCACCAAGGTGCTCGAAGGCTTGTTTGAGGGCCTCGCCGCCGGCTGCGGCCGTCATATCGCCGTTGGCGTGACGCGCAGCGAGGGCGGCGCGGCTCCGCTGACGTGGTCGATCAGGTAAGCGCACGGCCGCTCGCTCAGGCTGTGCGCCGGCAATCGAATTCCACGTCGAGCTGTCAGGCCGCTCCCTGATCCGGAGACGTTTCGCCGCGCCAGGTGAAGCGGTTCGACGTGATGCCCGAGAAACTCCAGCGCGCCGGCTGCCCGTCCGCGACGAGCGCATCGAGTAACGGCAAGGTTGTCATGTGGACACCTGCGAAAAGGTCTTCCGGATCGCCGCGGCGCCCGCTTCCATCTGACTGTCAATATAGGGCCCGATCTCGTCGGGCAGGACGTCGGTGGTCCAGATCATGCGGCTGCGCTCGCCGTCCGGCACGATCTGCACCGACGCACTGTGCTGCCGCACACGCTCGCTCTCCACCGCATAGACGAGCCGGCGGCGCGCGTCGTCGCAGGTCACCAGCAATTCGCGGACCATACTGCCGTTGGCGAAGGTCACGATCCGCGCATCGCCATCGAGTTTTGCGTCCAGCACGAAGCCCGGCGCGACGCGCCGATGCACCGCGCCGAAATCGCGCAGGGTGTCCCAGACGATTTCAGCCGGCGAATCCAGCGCGATGTTCTTGTATATGGACGTCATGTTCGATCTCCATTGATTCAACCTGCCTGGGCGGGTCAGGCGCAGACCGCCTCGACGTTGTTGCCGTCGGGGTCGATGAGGAAGGCCGCATAGTAGGTCGGACTGTAATCGGCGCGGGGACCTGCGCCGCCATTGTCGCGGCCGCCGGCTTTCAACCCCTCGGCATGAAAGCGTTTGACCGCGGCGTGATCGGAGGCGCGAAAAGCGATATGCGCGCCCGGCCCCGTGGTTGTCGTGTCGCGATAGAGCCACAGCGCGGGTGCGCCGGACGGCCCGATGCCCGCGCCGGTGTCGTCGCGGGAGCACAGCACATGACCGAGCGGCGCCAGCGCCGCCGTATAGAAACGGATGCTGGCATCGAGGTCTCTGACGTGAAGTCCGATATGGTCATACATGACGATCTCCTGTTCGGGTGCCGAGGGACGGCACGTTCGGAGATCACCCTAGCCGGCAGGCGTCGAGCCGTTCTTGGAAAATCTTGCGGTCGCCTTTCGCAGCCCGCCGGAAGCCACGCGGAGAGACGCCGGCGGCCCGGTGGAACGTCCGCACGAAGTTCGACAGGTCGCCGAACCCGACATCGAAGGCGATATCGGTGATCGCGCGCTCACGATCGGGCAACAGCCGCGCGGCGTGGCGCAGCCGCGAGCGCACCAGGTATTGATGCGGCGTGACGCCAAGGACGTTCGAGAACAGCCGCAGGAAGTGGAACGGGCTCAGTCCGGCTTCAGCGGCGGCGTCATCCAGGTCGATCGGCCGATGCGCGTTGGCATCGATCCAGAGTGCCGTTTCGATGGCTCGGCGGCGGTCGAGCGCCGACGCCTGCTGCGGCTTGCGCGGCTTTCCGGAAACCGTCGCCACGAAGCGGCTCGTAAACAGGTGACCGGCCTCGTCGAGGCCGATGTCGCTCCGGCCATCGGCGGCAGCTTGGGCGAGTTCACCGATCACCATCAATTCCGGCAGCGGCGGTACGCTGCCGCTCTGCCAGATGTCGCGCCGGTCGCCGAGAACCTCGACCAACTCATCGCACAGGACAAACGACAGGCATTCGTCGCCGCAAACATGATGCTCGTGGGTGCAGACATATTCGTCGCCGGGGTGACCGACCAGAACCGCACCGGCAACGAGTTCGTGCTGACGACCGCGGGTGCGGCAGCCGAAGCTGCCCTTGCGGACATAGGAAATCGAATGGCAGCGATGCTGTTCGGTAAAGGGAGTGTCGCCGGGTCCGGCCGTGCATCGGTAGTCCGACACGGAGATCGATCCGGACTGGAAAAGCGTCGTTGCGGCCATGGGGCGAATGTTAGCGGCGAAGTTGCGGCCGGGCAATCGGGAGGGCGGCACGTCAAGCGCGCCAGGTCCTGATGACGCGCGCATCACGGTTGTGTCTGCAGAGGTCTTGACGCTGACGCCGATGACGCTAGCATGCGCGAACTCGATGGGGATGGAGTTCCCCGACAACCGCCGCAAGGCTGATGACTCCTACCGGGCGCGTTTGCGTCGGTAGGAGCAGTTTCTGCCCGCCCGCGCCCGAGAAAGGTGCGCGATGACCGGGCTTCCGAATTCACTCCTGATTGCGATCTGGACGGTCGGTGCCTGCTGGGCCGTCGTCGCAATGGCTTGTTTGTTCGGCTTCGCAGTTCGTCCGTTGCTGCCTTTGGTCCTGATCGGGACGGCGACCGGCGTGGCTGAATGGCTCCTCAGAAGGCAAAAACATTGAAGTGGACGTTTATTCTGGCCGTCGCGGCAGGTGGTTCGCTGGGCTCGGTCGCTCGCTATCTCGTCGGGATCGGCTTCGGGCGGCTGTTTGGCGCGAATTTCCCGTGGGGCACGCTTTTCATCAACATCAGCGGATCGCTGTTGATGGGACTCTTCGCCGGGCTGTTCGCATTACGATGGAATCTGCCTCAGGCGGCGCGAATTTTTCTCACCGTGGGACTCTGCGGCGGTTACACCACGTTTTCCACGTTCTCGCTGGATACATTCTTTCTGATGGAGCGTGGCGAGATGCTGGCGGTCGGCGCTTACGTGGCGGCCTCGGTCATACTGTCGGTCGGTGCGCTGATCCTCGCCATGCAGATCGTCCGGGCGATCTGAGGCCGTCGCCCGCAGGAAAATGACGAACATTCGCCAAATCCGCCCAAGCGGCTTGGCGGCGCGCCCGGTCTCGGCTAAATCAGGTGATGCGAACAGGCGGGCGTAGTTCAATGGTAGAACGGCAGCTTCCCAAGCTGCATACGAGGGTTCGATTCCCTTCGCCCGCTCCAATACCGCCTCAGTGGCAGGGCGAGGGGGCACATTGACCGGCGTCGTCGCGTCGCATGGCAAAAGCCGCAACGGCTATCTGAAGGCAGGTCTCGGGGGGCTCGTGACCGGGCTTCTGACCCCTGCGGTTCAGCCCTTGATCGATCGGATCAACGGGTCTCCGGGCGATTTGCGGATCGTGCTTCTGGCGGTTCCGTTTGCCATCCTGGTGATGATTCTGGTTCGCGTCTATTCCGCCAATCAGTGGTGGGCGGCGCCGCTCGCCGGGATGGTCACGCTGATTGCGTTCGTGTTCGCGATCAACGCCGCGATCTGGATCGGCAGCCAGATTTCCGATTCCGAAAAAGTGGTGAGGAATACGATGTCCGGCCTGGCCGGCGGATTCACCGGATCGGGGCTCATGGCCATCGGCATGTGCCTGCTGCCTGCGGGCCCGCGCGATCCGTTGGCCTGGGTGCCGATGCTGGTGATCGGCACCTGCGCGGGCGCGTTGCTGGCAGTCGACAACGCCCTGTCGCTCGACCTCGTTTCCGTCCTGTATCCCGTGTGGCAGGCGGGCGTTGCCATCTGCCTGCTCATGGCGCTGCAGCACCCGCAAACGTCCTGACACGCCTTCGAGGATTCGATGCCGTCACATCTGTTTCAGCCTCTGTCATTGCGCGGCATCACGTTCCGCAATCGTGTCGTGATCTCGCCGATGTGCCAGTATTCCGCGATCGACGGCCTCGCGAACGATTGGCATCTCGTTCACCTCGGAAAATTCGCGCAGGGCGGCGCCGGTTCGGTCATGGTGGAAGCCACCGCGGTGACGGCAGAGGGCCGGATCACCCATGGCGATATCGGGCTGTGGCACGACGGGCAGATCGCGCCGCTGAAGCGGATCGCGACGGTGCTGAAGGACAATGGCGCAGTGCCCGCGATTCAGCTCGCCCACGCCGGCCGCAAAGCCAGCATGCAGCGGCCGTGGTTCGGCAATGCCGCGCTCAACGATGCCGATCGCGCCCGTGGCGACTTGCCGTGGCAGGTGGTGGCGCCGAGCGCCATTCCGATGGATGAAGGCTGGTTGGTGCCGCATGAGCTTGCCGCCGCGGAGCTGAACGCGCTGCGCGACGACTGGCGCCGCGCCACGCTTCGCGCCGTCGAAGCCGGCTTCGATTTTCTCGAATTGCATTGCGCGCACGGCTATCTGCTGCACGAGTTCCTGTCGCCGCTCTCCAACCGCCGCACCGACGGATATGGCGGCGATCGCGCCGGACGGATGCGCTATCCCCTGGAGATTCTGGAAACCGTTCGCGCGGCATGGCCGTCCGATCGTCCGCTGTCGGTGCGGATTTCCTCGGTCGACGGCATCGACGGCGGCATCGATCTCGCGGATTCCGTGGCGTTCGCGCGGGAAGCAAAAGCGCGGGGCGCCGACATCATCGATTGCTCGTCCGGCGGTCTGATGGGCTCGGCGACGGCCGCGCGCATTCCACGCGGCTACGGCTTTCAAGTGCCGTTTGCGCGAGCCATCCGCACCGAGGCGGACATTCCGACGATGGCGGTCGGCCTTATCCTGCACCCGCAACAGGCGGAGGACGTGCTCGCGCAGGGCAGCGCGGATCTCATCGCGATCGGGCGCGAGGCACTGTTCGATCCGAACTGGCCGCTGCACGCACGCATGGCGCTGGAGCAGGACGGCGAGACGTTCGACGGCTGGCCGCAGCAATACGGCTGGTGGCTGGCGCGGCGCGAGCCGGGCCTGCGCAAACTCGAAGGTCCGGCACTGCCGTTTCGGAAGCAAGGCTGAACGCTCAGCCCGTCATCCCGAGGTGCGAGCGACCGTGTCGCGCGCCGCGACGGATGGTCGGCGCCCTCCGGTCATGCGGCTGACGGCACCTGGTCGAGGAATCCGATGATGCTGCGGATGCGGCCGTCCTTGACAACGGCGAAGTCGGTGCCCTTGATCGGGCTGTCGATGCCGTCGGGTCCGAGCCCCCACGAAAAGCGCAGGTGGTCGCCGTAGCCGTCGGGCTTGCCGATCAGCGTGAAGCGAAATCCCGGAAACCGCTGCTGAACGCCGGCGATCAGTGCGTCGATGCCGGCATGTCCTTCACCGCTCATCAGCGGATCGACGTAGGTGGCGTCATCAGTCCAGTTCGCCGCCAGCATCGACCGCCGGCGATCGGCGGTCGTTTCGTTCCAGAGATCGATATAGCGGGCGGCGACAGTGGCGGCATTGGTCATCGTGCATCTCCTTCGAGAGTTGGCCGAACCATTTCGGTGAAGCCACTCTCATCGATGCGCGGCGCGAATTCGATTACCTCGCAGGTTATCGTTCCCGCATTTCAGGCGACCGGGGCATCTTAGAGCATGATGAAGTTAGGTTGAACCAACCCGCGCTGTCATTGCGAGCCAACGGGTCGGCGCCGCAAGCGCGGTCGGGCGCGCCTTCGACGCGCCGTGAGACCGCCCGATGACAGGCTCCGCGAAATAATCCAGAGCCACAAGGAAAGACCTGGGTTGCTTCGTCGCTCCGGGACAACGTTGCGCATTGCCCTTGGGCTCCCCGCAATGGCGGTGATTCAACCTCATGTCATCCCGCTTTAGCGCGCCGCAGTCACCATGATCTCGACGTTGTATTGAGGCGCTGCGAGTTTGACCTCGACGGTGGCGCGTGCCGGCGTGTTGCCGGCCGGGACCCACGCATCCCAGGCCGCGTTCATGTCGGCAAAGGTCTTCATGTCGGTCAGATAAATCGTCGCGGTCAGCAGCTTCGACTTGTCGGTCCCGGCTTTCGCCAGATGGCCGTCGATGATCGAGAGGATCTCCTGCGTCTGCTTGGTCACGCTGTCGCCGGCCGTTTTGTTGGCCACGATACCGGCGAGATAGACGGTGTTGCCATGGACCACGGCCTGGCTCATGCGCGGACCGGTTTCGAAACGCTGGATGGTCATCTTGTCTCTCCAATCGAATTGAGGCTGTTCCTTATCGCGGCATTGCGTGTCGCGCCAGTGTCCCGACTCCGAAGTTCGCCTCACTATCCGGCGTCTTAATAGCGAACGTCTGAACCACCACACTCGTTGCCTGAATACGCCCCGTCAGCCCACCGCCTTCGCCGCGGCCCGCCCGGCATTGCGGCCGGAGAACAGGCAGCCGCCGAGGAACGTGCCTTCCAGCGCGCGATAGCCGTGCATGCCACCTCCGCCGAAACCCGCGGCTTCGCCGACGGCGTAGAGTCCGGGGATAACATGGCCATCGTTGCCGAACACGCGCGCGTCGAGATCCGTCTCGAATCCGCCCAGCGTCTTGCGGGTGAGAATGTTGAGCTTCACGGCGATCAGCGGTCCGTGCGCGGGATCGAGGATGCGGTGCGGTTTCGCGGTACGGATCAACCGGTCGCCGATATAGCGCCGCGCGTTGTGGATGTTGATGACCTGCGTGTCCTTGGCGTAGGCGTTGGCGATCTCGCGATCGCGCGCCTCGATCTGGAGCCGGATATGATCGAGCCGCAGCAGATTGTCGCCGCTGAGCGCGTTCATGGCCTCGACGAGAGCGGCGAGATCGTCGCGCACGATGAAGTCGGCGCCATGGGTCTTGAAAGCTTCGACCGGTGCGGGGGCCCCCTTGTTGGTGGCGCGCTTCGCGGTCATCAGCCAGCTCTTGCCGGTGAGATCCGGGTTCTGCTCGGAGCCCGAGAGCGCGAATTCCTTCTTGATGATGCTCTGCGTCAGCACGAACCACGAATAATCGTAACCGGTCCGCAGGATGTAATCGAGTTGACCGAGCGTGTCCGAGCCGGGGAATAGCGGCGAGGGCAAACGTTTTCCTGTCGCGTCAAACCACATCGAGGACGGCCCCGGCAGGATGCGGATGCCGTGATTAGGCCAGATCGGGTCCCAGTTCCGGATGCCTTCGACATAGTGCCACATCCGGTCGCGGTTGATCAGGCGCGCCCCGGCGGCTTCCGTGATCCCGATCATGCGGCCATCGACATGCGCCGGCACCCCGGAGATCATCGCTTTGGGCGGCGTGCCGAGCCGCGGCGGCCAGTTCTTCCGAACCATGTCGTGATTGCCGCCGATGCCGCCGGCCGCGACGATCACGGCCTGCGCCTTGAGCGCGAAGTCGCGGACGACCTGCCGCGAACTGCTCTCGCCGCGCGCCACCGTGGTCGGTTCCAGCACGACGCCGCTGACGCCGTCGATGATGCCGCCGCTGCGCGTCAGCGCATCGACCCGATGGCGGAAGGCAAAGGTGAGGCGACCATGGGCCTCGGCCGCGCGGGCGCGCCGCACGAACGGGTCCACGATGCCGGGGCCCGTTCCCCAGGTCACGTGGAAGCGTGGCACCGAATTGCCATGGCTCATGGCGTCGTAGCCGCCGCGTTCGGCCCAGCCGACCACGGGAAAAATTCGGTGGCCCATGGCGCGCAACCAGTCGCGCTTCTCCCCAGCCGCGAAGCCGACATAGGCTTCGGCCCATCGTCGCGGCCAGTGGTCCTCGTCACGGTCGAACCCGGCCGAGCCCATCCAGTCCTGCAGCGCGAGATCGTGGCTGTCCTTGATGCCGAGCCGCCGTTGCTCCGGCGTGTCGACCAGGAACAGGCCGCCGAGCGACCAGAACGCCTGACCACCAAGGCTTTGCTCGCCTTCCTGCTCGAGCAACACGACGCGCTTGCCGGCGTCGGCGATTTCGGTTGCCGCGACGAGGCCGGCAAGACCTGCGCCGATCACGATGATGTCCGCATCCATTGTTTGTCCCCCGCGCGGATGTGATTGAAGCGTGCCGGAACGATGTCGGTCAATCGTCAAACAAGGTTACCGGTTCGGTCGCGTTGTTCCGGCTGCGTCCGAACGGCAACTGCAGCGCCCCTGCAACACTGGATTTGAATTTGAGTGAAGGCGGGAAGATCGTCTGGACAAAAAGCCGATCTCGCCAGAGGCTACACATGCCTTGGCATCACAGGGTTGCGGATTCGGGACCGCGGGCTTCGGGATTGGGGCTGGCTATGAAAGTCGTGACGGGGTTGCTCGCAGCGGTTCTCCTGCTGACGGGAATGACCGCGAGTCATGCGGTGGTGCGAATCGCAGGCGATCGGGGCGGGCGGATCGGCACTTACGTCGACAAGTATCAGGGCCTGCGCAGTTCCGGCGAGTCGGTCATCATCGACGGGCTTTGTGCGTCGGCCTGCACCATCGTCCTCGGTGCCATTCCCCGCGACAGGATTTGCGTGACCTCCCATGCCAGCCTCGGATTTCACGCGGCATGGGATTTCGACGCCGACGGACGGGTCGTGACCAATCCCGAGGCGACACACATGCTGTTCCTGATGTATCCGTCGGTGATCCGGCACTGGATCAGGCAGCGCGGTGGATTGACCCGGCATATGATTTTTCTTCGCGGGCGCCAGCTCGCAGGGATGTACCGTCCCTGTTATCTGGACGCACAGGCATCGGTCCGCCGCTGAGCCCTCCGCATGTCGTGATCGCGGCCGGTCAGGCGGCGCTTGCCCGCGGACGCTATCGATTCTATCTGGAACCTGCTTCGGATTGGCAGAGACGGTTTGCCGATCCCGTGTCGTGCGTGTGAGAGCCTGCTGCGATCGCTTCTGCGCACTGCCCTCGCTGTTGATAGAGAATTCAGGGAACTTCCATGACCGATCGTGTGGCCCGTCCGCTGGTGGTGTTTGCCGCGTTCGCCGGGAGTCTGGTAGTCGGGCTCGTGGTGGTGCTGTGGCTTCTTGGCGGTCTGCGCGGAGCGACCGCGCCGGCTTCGATCGGCGGTCCATTTCAACTGACTGACCAGACCGGGCAAACCGTCACGGAAAAGAGCTTGGTGGGCCGTCCGACGCTGATTTTCTTCGGCTACACCCATTGTCCCGATGTCTGTCCGACCTCGCTGTTCGAGATGTCCGAAGTGCTGCGGGCGATGGGCAAGGACGCCGACAAGGTCAACGCTTACTTCGTGTCGGTCGATCCCGAGCGCGATACCCCCGCCGTCATGAAGGACTACCTGTCGAGTTTCGATCCGCACCTGAAGGGCCTGACCGGCAGCCCGGATGCGGTGGCAAAAATCGTCAAGGCCTATCGCGTCTATGCCAAGAAGGTGCCGCTCAAGGATGGCGACTACAACATGGACCACACCGCGCTGATTTATCTGATGGATCGCGACGGCAACTTTGTCGCGCCGTTCAACCTCAACCGGACACCCGAAGCGGCCGCCGCCGATCTCAAGCACTATCTCTGAGCCGCCTCCGCGGAGGACGTTGCCTGACAGCGGCGCGCTGGCGCGATGCGGCAAACGGTTCATCAATATTGCGTGAGAGCCCGTGCTCGGTTTTTTCCCACCTGTAAGGATCGGTGAGGAACTGATAGACCGCGCGCCACGCTGCGATCGAAAGACAGCCCCAATAGAGCGGCGTCAGCGCGAGAATCCAGCCGCGGCGCAGATGTCCACGCCGGGCCAGACCCGCCAGGCCGATTGCGACGGTTGAAATCAGGCCGGCGGCGATGGCCGTCAGGTGCAGCGGCGTGATCGGAGTGATGGCGGCCCAGTGGACGGAGCCAGTGACACGGTTCGCCAGAACGCCGAGCAGATCGGCGACGAGAACAGGGAAGGTCAGCGCCGTCAGCACGTTGCCGCCGATGATCGCGTTGAGGGTCAGGAAGCCCGCGGGCCCGGCTTCGCGCCAGAGCCGTACCGGCGCGCGCATGTGCACGCTCCACGTTTGCATCCAGCCTTTCATCCATCGCGTGCGTTGTCGCAGCCATCCGCCGAAACGCGCCGGCGCCTCCTCGCGGGTCGTGGAGGAAAACGTGGTGGAGCGATAGCCAAAACGCGCGAGACGAAAGCCGAGATCGGCATCTTCGGTGACGTTGTAGGCATCCCAGCCGCCAACGCCGCGCAGAGCGGATGTGCGGAAATGGTTCGAGGACCCACCGAGTGGCAGTGGCGCGCCCAACGCGGCGAGGCCGGGAAGGAAAACGTCGAATTGTCCGGCATATTCGGCCGCGAACGTTCGCGACAGCCAGCTTTCCGTGCCGTTCGCGATACAAAGGCGGGCCTGTGCGCAGGCGACATCAGGTCCGGCGACGCGAAAAGCGTCGAGCGCCGCGCGGAGCTGCGCGGGATCGGGCCGGTCCTCGGCATCGAAGACGGCGACGAAGCTGCCGCGGGCGAAGGCCAGCGCGTGATTGAGAGCCTTCGGTTTCGTGCGCGGGCCGCTGGGCGGTGCCGTCAGCACCCGGACATGCGGCATCGGGCCGAGACGCGCGAGCGCGGCGCGGGTTGCGAGGTCGTCGAGTTCGGTGACCACGATGATGTCGAGTTTTTCGCGCGGATAGTCGATCGCATCCAACCCCCGCATGAGCGGGACGACGGAGCTTGCCTCCCGATACAGCGCGATGATGACCGTATAGACGGGCAGGCTGTCATCGGAGAGGCGGCGCCGTTTTGCGGGTATCTCAGGCCGCGTTGCGCTCGCGATCAGGCGCAGGCCGATAAAGGCCAGAAACCAGAACGCGAGCAAGTTGCCGCCGACCTCTGCCGGGAAGGCGGGCGGCAGCATCATCAGCGTGGCCAACAGGCCCGTCTGCGCAAGGCGCCGCCACCATCGCTGTGCGGATCGGCCGGCTCGCGGCGCCGCCGATAGCATCGGAAATTCCCGCTTCAATGCGTCGGCGGCGGATTGGCCGAATATCGCGGCCGCTTCACGCATCAGGAAGCAGTCGAGATCGGCATGGGAGCAAAGGCGGATCCGGGCGAGGGCAGACGGATACATGTCCGCCAGCCGGCACAGCCTGCGTGCGGTGAAGCCGCGCGGCGCCACCACGAACGTCAGGTGGCCGTCACGCCGCAACGGCAGGATGCCATGCCTCGCGGCATAGACGAATTGGGAGTCGGTCAGGGGGCAATCGGCCCGGCTGGTTTCGGTGAATATTTCGATTTCGATGCCGGTGTGAGCCGCGAGACAATCGAGGTAGGCGGCCTCACCGATGCGGCCCTGCGTGATCAGAACCTGGTCGGCGCCCACCGCAACGTCATGGCTGCGTGCCTCGGCCGCAGCCAGGACTTCGGCCCCGAACACCCGCCGCAGGCAATCGAGCTCGGAGGCCGGGCCGGGTTCTGGACGGTGCGGAATGTTATCGTTGCCGGATCGCAGGATGCGGATGACGCCAGCGGGGAATTCCGGCCAGCGTGGCACCGAAGGCCGTGGCGCATGTTCCGGTCCCGCGCTCCGGTCGAACCGTCGCGCGGCGTGGCCTGCGCTATCCTCGCTGTGGACCCCCAAGGCCACGCGATACTCCGCTGACGCAAACGACACTCGCGTCTCGCCCCGGATGGTCTATAAGACCATCCATTCGAAAGCCGCTCTTGATGCAACCACAGATTGCCGCACTGATCAACGAAAGATTGACCGGCCGGCTCCGTACGACCGTGCGGGCCGCAGGACGGCTTGTCGCCGTGACTGTGTTGGGCGCGATGCTGTCGGCGGGAGGCAGCCGTGCCGAAACGCAGTCCGGGCCTTCTTCGAAGGCGCCGGCAGTCGCGCCGCAGGCGGTCCCGGGCTTCTGGGATCCGCGCCGCCGGCCCGATCGTCCGGATCTGTCGCGTCTCACCGTCATCCGCTTTATGACAGAGACCGACTATCCGCCGTTCAATTTCACCGGGCCCGACGGCAATCCTGCCGGCTTCAACGTCGATCTGGCGCGATCGCTGTGCGACGAGATCAAGGTCACCTGCACCATCCAGATGCGGCGGTTCGATACGCTGATCGATGCGCTCACCAGCAATCGCGGCGATGCCATCATTGCTTCGCTCGCGGTGACACCGGCGCTGCGCGCCAAGGTGGACTTCACCGATCCTTATTATCGCGCGCCGGCCCGCTTCGTCTCGCGCCGCGATGCCGTGATGGCGGACGTTCGCCCCGAATATCTGGAGGGCAAGAAGGTCGGCGTCATCGCCGGTTCCGCGCACGAGGCCTATCTCAAGGCGTTTTTCACCGACGCGGAGCTTCATGCTTATCCAAACGACGCGGCTTTGCGGCAGGCGTTGCAGCGGGGCGACGTCGATTTCATTTTCGGCGACGCGATCTCGCTGGGATTCTGGATCAATGGCACCGATTCCGCCAACTGCTGCGCGTTCAGCGGCGGCCCGTTTGTCGAAAGCCGCTATTTCGGCGAGGGCATCGGCATTGCCGTCCGGAAAGGCAATGATGTGCTCAGGCAAGCATTGAACTGGGCACTGTTCCGGATCTGGGAAAAAGGCCGCTATACCGATCTGTGGCTGCGGTATTTTTCCGTCAGCCCGTTTTAATGCGAAGGACGATGGCGTCGCGGATGTGACCGTGCGTCATGGAGAGAGAGTAGAGATGTCGGAAGCCCTGTCAGCGAGCGATCTGCGAACGTTCGCCGAACAATCCAATGCCTGGCCGTTCGAGCAGGCCAAGGCGCTCGTCGCGCGGCTGAAGAGGACGCCGAAGGACGAGGTGCTGTTCGAGACCGGCTACGGGCCGTCCGGCCTGCCGCATATCGGCACCTTCGGCGAGGTCGCGCGCACCACCATGGTGCGCCATGCCTTCCGCGTCCTGACCGAGGACAGGATCAAGACCAGGCTATTGGCCTTCTCCGACGACATGGACGGTCTCCGCAAGGTGCCTGACAACGTGCCCAACAAGGAGATGCTGACGCAGGATCTCGGCAAGCCGCTGACCAAGGTGCGCGATCCCTTCGGCACGCATCCGAGCTTCGGCGCGCACAACAACGCGCGGCTGCGCGCGTTTCTCGACACGTTCGGCTTCGATTACGAATTCGCCAGCTCGACGGAATATTATACATCGGGCCGCTTCGATGCGACGCTTCTGAAGGTGCTCGCCAACATCGAGAAGGTAATGGCGATCATGCTGCCGTCGCTGCGCGAGGAGCGCGCGGCGAGCTACTCGCCGTTCCTGCCGATCTGTCCGCGCACCGGCGTGGTGCTGCAGGTGCCGATATCGGCACATGATGCGAAGGCCGGCACGGTCTCCTACGACGATCCCGACACGAAGGAGCGCGTCACGGTGCCGGTCACAGGCGGTCACTGCAAGCTGCAGTGGAAGCCGGACTGGGCGATGCGCTGGACCGCGCTCGGGGTTGATTATGAAATGGCGGGCAAGGACCTGATCGATTCGGTGAAGCTGTCGGGCAAGATCTGCACGGCGCTCGGCGGCACGCCACCGGAAGGTTTTAATTACGAACTGTTCCTCGACGACAAGGGCCAGAAGATCTCCAAGTCGAAGGGCAACGGCCTGACCATCGAGGAATGGCTGCGCTATGCCTCGCCGGAATCGCTGTCGCTGTTCATGTATCGCGAGCCGAAAGCGGCGAAGCGGCTGTATTTCGACGTCATTCCCCGCAACGTCGACGACTACCAGCAATTCCTCGAAGGTTTTGCGCGTCAAGACACCAAGCAGCGGCTGGCCAATCCGGTCTGGCACATTCATTCCGGCCAGCCGCCGAAGGCCGATATGCCAGTGACGTTCCAGTTGCTGCTGACGCTGGTGTCATCGTCGAATGCCGAGAACGCCGAGACGCTGTGGGGCTTCATCGGCCGCTACCGGCCGGGCGTCACGCCGCAGACGCATCCCAAACTGAACGATATGGTCGGCTACGCCATCAACTACTATCGCGACTTCGTTGCACCGGCGAAGCAGTTCCGCGAGCCGAGCGACAGCGAACGCGCCGCATTGCAGGATTTGCGCGATGCGCTGTCGCAACTGCCGGCGGACGCCTCGGCCGAGGACATCCAGAACGTGGTTTACGAAATCGGCCGCCGCGAGCCGTTCCTCGATCACAAGAAGCTTGCGAAGGACGGCCGTCCTGGCGTCGCGCTGGACTGGTTCAACATGCTGTATCAGGTGCTGCTCGGGCAGGAGAAAGGCCCGCGCTTCGGCTCGTTCGTCGCGGTCTATGGCGTCAACAATGCGGTGGCGATGATCGACGGCGCGCTGGCGCGGAGTGCATAGATTCTTTCGTCATGGCCGGGCTTGTCCCGGTCGTCGAAGTGAACGCTACGGTGCGAATCCGTTGATGGACCATATAATAATGGCGAAGAGCATCCCGATCGTTTGAGTTTGGCAAAATATGACGGTTGCAATAACGCAAAGTGGGCGGCTATACGCCGTACGCTAGGGCAGACGATTGCAATGCCGGCAGCTATGCTCAAGGCAAGACCAATCAGCATTTGCGTAACAGTTATATTGAGCCAAAGAGATGCGTTGAGGCTAGATGCTTCAATGAGAGCCAGGCCGTTGAGAGCGGAAAAGGCAACAACGACGGGCCAATACACTTCATCTTCCTGAGATAGGGTTCATTGTCCCGTCTACTGGCTCGCCCAGACGATCCGCGCGATCCATTCCACGTCGGCAGCCGCAAGCGTGCGGTCGGCGTGGCTCGGATTGAGCGATTGCAACTCGATCGTCTTGGCGGTGCGTCGCTTCAATTCCTTCACCATCACCTCGCCGTCGCGGGTCTTCACGACGACGCGGTCGCCACGGCGGATCGGCGAGCCCGGCGAGACCACGATGACGTCGCCGTCGCGATAGGCGGGCTTCATCGAATCGCCGGAAATCTCCAAAGCGTAAGCATGCTCGTCGTTGACCGACGGCAGTCCGACTTCGTCCCAGCCCTTGCCGACCGGAAAGCCTCCGTCGTCGAAATAGCCGCCGGAGCCGGCTTCCGCAAAACCGAGCAGCGGCACCGCCTGCGCCGCGCGCGCCGTGTCCTCGATGAACTGCACGAAAGTATCGATCGCGGTGTTGGTGGCGGCGAGCGCCTTGGCGACCGATTCAGTCGACGGCCATCGCTCGCGGCCGTCAGCCGTGATGCGTTTGGACTTGTTGAAAGTGGTCGGGTCGAGCCCCGACTTCTTCGCGAGGCCGGACGGCGACAGGCCGGCGCGCTCGGCCAGCCGATCCAGCGCGGTCCAAATCTGGTCGTGGGTCAGCATCGACATGGCGTGGATCCTGAATCCGGTCTCCCGGGACGGTGAATTTTGTCAAAAAGCTAGGAATTATTACCTCAATTGAACCCTCTCTGCAATCGTCGGCCGCCAAAATGCCGCTCTTGAAGTCAGCCGGGGCCGCCGATACGGTCAAACCAGTGCGATCTGCCGGGCGGCGATAACTCGGCGACAGGATTGCACGTTTTTTCAATGAGTTGGATCGCGATTGGGGGGAACTCGGTGGTCGTTGCCGTCCTTGATCGTGTCCGGGGGCTGAGCCGCCGAGACCCGTCTCGCGGGGCCCACAAGCAGGAACTCCAGCCGCGGTGCGCATCATCTACAAAATCTGTCCGGCGTCGGCATGGCGGGAAGCTGAGCGGCAGGGTGTCTACCGCGGCAGCGCCGATGACCTGCGAGATGGCTTTATCCATTTTTCGACGGCGGCGCAGGTCGCGGGAACGGCGCGCAAGCACTTTGCCGGGCAGACCGGGTTGTTTCTGATTGCGGTTGATGCCGCCGCGCTCGGCGACGCGTTGCGCTGGGACGTCTCGCGCGGCGGCGAGCTGTTTCCGCATCTTTATGGCCCTCTCGATCTCGGCCATGTCACCGCGATCCAGGATTTGCGCCTGCGGTCGGACGGCGCCCATGACATTCCGGAGCTTGCGCCGTGATCCGCGCGTTCGATGCCTTCTCGCTGCCGCTGCTGCGGTGGCTTGATCCCGAGGATGCGCACCGGCTCGCGGTGCAGGGCTTGCGCCTGTTGCCCCCGATGCGGCCCCGCGCCGACGATCCGAAACTCGCCGTGCGCGCCTTCGGGTTGAATTTTTCAAATCCGGTCGGCATGGCGGCGGGCTTTGACAAAAGCGCCGAGGTGCCCGACGCGCTGCTGCGGCTGGGCTTCGGCTTCGTCGAGATCGGCTCTGTGACGCCGAGGCCGCAAGGCGGCAATCCGCGGCCCCGGCTGTTCCGGCTCGAGCGCGACGAGGCCGTCATCAATCGCATGGGCTTCAACAACGACGGCGCCGACGTGGTGCTGCGGCGGCTCGCGGCGCGGGCCAACGGCGGCGGGATCGTCGGCGTGAACGTCGGCGCCAACAAGGATTCCGCGGACCGCACCGCCGACTATGTCAAGCTGATCGAGACCTTTGCGCCGGTCGCGAGCTACTTCACGGTCAACGTGTCGTCGCCCAACACGCCGGGTCTGCGCAATCTCCAGCAGGCGGCGGCGCTCGACGATCTCCTGGCCAAGGTCATCGATGCCCGTGAACGGGTGCGTGTGAAAGCCGGCGATTCGCCGGTGCTGCTCAAGATCGCGCCGGATCTGACGCTTGCCGAGCTCGACGATGTCGTGCATATCGCGCGGTCCCGCCGGGTGGACGGCATGATCGTCGGCAACACCACGCTGGCGCGGCCCTCGATCCTGCGCGAACAGGCCCGCGCGAAGGAACAGGGCGGCCTGTCGGGGCGCCCGCTGTTCCGGCTGTCGACCCGCATGGTCGCGGAGACCTATGTGCGCGCGGAAGGCGCGTTCCCGTTGGTCGGCGTCGGGGGCATCGACTCCGGCGGCGCCGCGCTGACCAAGGTTCGCGCCGGTGCCAGCCTGATCCAGCTTTATTCGTCATTGATCTACAAGGGGCTCGGCCTCGTCGACGACATCAAGCGCGACCTGGTCTCGACGCTGCTACGCACCGGGCGCGACTCCTTGTCGGAAATCGTCGGCGCGGATGCCGCGACCATCACGGCCGAGGACTGGCCGGTCTAACGAAACGTTGCTTTCAGCAGCGCCGGGTAGCGCAGTGCCTGTAGGCCGCCGCGTGCGACGTAGAGCACGAGCAGCGCGCCCCACAGGCCGGCATTGCCGAACGGCCGCAGCGCGAACCACGCCGCGAGAAAGATGGCGAGCGAAAGCACCATCAGGTTGCGCATGTCGCGGGCCCAGGTCGCGCCGATGAAGATGCCGTCATAGGCAAACGCGAAGACGCCGAGCACGGGGGCGAGCGTCACCAGCCATAAATAGAGACGCGCGTCCCGCTGCACGTCCGGACTCGCGGTCATGATGTCGATCAGAGCAGGTCCGAACAAGGCGTAGGCGGCGGTGACGGCCAGCGCGAAAGCAAACCCCCACAGGATGACGAGTCGTGTTGCGCCTGAGAACGCGAACCGGTCGCACGCGCCCACGGCACGGCCGCACATCTGCTCGGCCGCGTTGGCGAGTCCGTCGAGAAAGAAGGCGCTGATCAGCAAAAAATTGTTCAGCACCGCATTGGCCGCAAGCGTGATGTCGCCGGCGCGGGCCCCCTGCGCGGTGAAGAACAGGAAGGCCGCGATCAGTGCCGCGGTGCGGATCATGATGTCGCGATTGACCGACAGCATCCGCAGCAGCCTGGCGCGGTCGAGCAGGGCGGCGCGCCGGACAGCCAGAGATCCGCCGGCGATGCGCCGGGCGATGACGACGCCCAGCAGCAAGCCGGCCGCTTCGGCGACAATGGACGCGATCGCCGCGCCGGCGATTCCAAGATCGAAAACCAGCACGAGCAGGACGGTCATCGCCATGTTGGTGACGTTGATGGCGATCTGCGTCGTCAGCGCCAGCGAAGCGCGCGCCTGCCCGATCAGCCAACCGAGCACCACGTAATTGGCGAGCGCGAGCGGTGCGGACCAGATCCGGATCGCAAAATAGCTGCGTGCGGCCAGCGTCACGCCTGCGCTGCCGCCCATCGCGGCAAAGACCGCCGCCGAGAGCGGAACTTGAAGGATAATCAGCGCCGCGCCGGTCGCGCCCGCGAGGATGAAGCCGCGCAGCAGCAGCGCCCGGATTTCACCGCTCTCGCCCGCGCCGGCCGCTTGCGCCGTCAACGCCACGGTTCCCATGCGTAGGAAGGCGAACAGCCAGAACGTGCAGTCGAAGATGACCGACGCCATCGCCACGCCGCCAAGCAGCGTGGCGTTGCCGAGCCGTCCGATCGCGATGGTTGCGACGATGCCGAGCAAGGGCGTCGTCAGGTTGGCGACCATCGCCGGTCCCGCGATCGCGAACACCTGCGCGTTCGTCACGCGGCCTTCTGTCGTTGAAGCAGGCTCCGGCGGCGGTGAGAGCGCGCGCGCGTCCATCATATCCCGATCACGAGACCGTCGTGGGCCGCGATATGCGGAATGTCCGAGATTCGGGCCAGCACGTCCTCGCTCATGTGGGTCAGAACCAGCCGCTTCGGCGCGATGCGCGGCAACTGCGCGGCGAGCGTCGCGTAGCTCAGGTGGTTTCTGACGTTGGTGTCGAATGTATAGGCTTCGCAGATGAAGAGATCGGCGTGACGCGCGGCCGGCACCAGCGTTTCCGTCCATTCGGTGTCGGCGCTGTAGGTCACGATGCGGCCTTCGCTTTCGATGCGATAGGCATGAAACGGGCCGCCGCCTGTGCCGTGGACCACCTCGAACGGCGTGACGGTGGCTGCGCCGAATGTCGTGGCCTCTCCAGGCCGCAGTTCGACCAGATTGATCTCGAAGCGCTGCTGCGTTTTCGAGGAATTCTCGAACAGCGCCTCCATCACCTGCGTCAGCCGCATCCGCAGGCCGGGCGGACCTGCGATGGTCAGGGGCGCCTGCCTGTGGCTGAATTGTGCGTTGAGAATGAAGAACGGCAGGCCGGCGAAGTGGTCGCCGTGGAAATGGCTAATAAGGATCAACCCGATCTTGTCGAGGTCGACATGATCGCGCTTGAGTGCCACAAGCGACGACGCGCCGCAATCGATCAGCAGGTTGGTGCGTTCGCCGGTGACGTGAAAACAGGTATTGAACCGGCCGCCGGACCCAAACGCATCGCCGCAGCCGATGAAATGAACCTGCATGGCACGCGCCGGTTATCGCCCGCGCGGCGCGTTGTAGAGACGCGCGATCAGCCAGACCGGGACGACGATGACCGCGCCGAGCAGGAAGTAGCGCCACAGGCCGCTGAGGGCGTCGAAACCGAAACGCCAGACCTGGTTGATCAGCAGGCGAATGCTGTAAACGATATTCCAGGGGTCGAAGCCGATGGCTGCCAGTATCACGCCGACCAGCGTCGACAGCAGGACGAGGCGGAATGCCACCGCCAGCGGCGACCCGCCGAGAAAGCGTGACAGGTTGTCCTGACTGGCCGGCAATTCCCGGGTCTCGTTCGGCATCATGTTTCTCCTGCGAGCGCTTCGCTCAGCATAGACGCTGCAACGCACATGGGGAACTGCCGCCTTGGCGTCAATAGCCGCCAGCCGCTGTTTCCGATGTCAGCATCCGCTCCAGTGCGTCCAGCCGATCGGCTTCGCGCGGCGGCTTGTCCCAGCGCAGCCGGCTGATACGGGGAAAGCGCATCGCAATGCCGGATTTGTGGCGTGCCGAGCGTTGCAGGCCCTCGAATGCGATTTCCAGCACCAGGCCCTGATCGGGTTCATGCACGACATGGCGCACCGGGCCGAAGGTTTCGGTGGTATTGCGGCGGACGAAGCGGTCGATCTGGAGCAGCTCCTCGTCGGTGAAGCCGAAATAGGCTTTGCCCACCGGCACCAGTTGTTCCGCGCCATCGGCATTCGTCCACACGCCGAATGTGTAGTCCGAATAATATGACGAGCGCTTTCCGTGACCGCGCTGCGCGTACATCAGCACGGCATCGATGACGTGCGGATCGCGCTTCCACTTCCACCACGGCCCTTTCGGCCGGCCCGGCAGATAAGGCCCATCGCGCCGCTTGAGCATGACTCCCTCGACAGCCTCGGCATCCGTCCCCGCGCCCGCCGAGGTCGGGTCGGCACGCGCCGCCGCAAGTTCGTCCCAGGTTGCAAAAGGCACCTGCGGCGAGAGGTCGATCCGGGGATCGTCGAGTGCCGCAACGAACGTCTCCAGGCGTACCCGGCGTTCCGTGAACGGCAGTTCGCGCAGGTCATTGTCGCCGTCGGCCAAGAGGTCGTAGGCGCGAAGGTGAATTGGAAACTCCTTCATCAGCTTCGGCGTCACCGCCTTGCGGTTGAGTCTTTGCTGCAGGACATTGAAGGATTGTACGCGTCCGCCGCGCACCACCAGCAGTTCGCCGTCGATGGCGCCGGGTAAATGGAGCGAGGGCACAAGGTCGGGAAAGCTCCTGGTGATGTCCTCGCCCGTGCGCGAATAGAGCCGCGTCGCGATGTGGCCGCGGTCGTCGCGGCCGCTGACAGCCTGAATGCGGATGCCGTCCCATTTCCATTCGGCGGCGAAGTCCGCGGCGTCCAGCGTGGAGAAGTCGGCATCCTCGATGGCGTGAGCGAGCATCACGGGACGGAACGGCGCGGGATCGCGATTGATGGGCTTGTCGGCACGGCCCTCGAGCCACGCAAACAGGTCGAGATATGGGGGTGCCAGCCCCGGCCAGATCAGTTCGACGTCGTGCGCGTCCTTGTTTCCGAGTGCGGCCGCTGCGGTCTTCGCAAGCCGCGCCGAAACGCCGATCCGCATCCCGCCGGTGACGAGCTTCAGCAACGCCCAGCGCCCGGTCTCGTCGAGTTCGTCGAGCCAGCGCGCAAGCTGCGCCGGCAATTCGGCTTTCCCGAGCGTGCGCAGCGTGGCAACGACCTCGGTCAGCGTCGGAGGCGGCGGGTTGTTGTGGCGACGTGCCGCCACAGCCACGATGTTTTCACCTCTCCCCGCCGGGGAGAGGTCGATGCGCGTCGGCGCAGCGGGTGAGGGGGTGTCGTCGCGTCTGGCAGATTGATCCCCTTCACCCGGCTCAAGCCCTGCGGCTTTCGCCGACCTCTCCCCGGCGGGGAGAGGTGAAGATGGCCACATCAAGGCTACCGTCTCGGAGAGATCGCCGACATAATCGTAGGACAGGGCGAACAGCGTCGGATCGGTTCGCTCGGCGATCAGGTCGCGGATCACGCCGGCCTTGGCGTGTTTGAAGGACAGGGTGCCGGTGAGCGCGGCGAGCGCATAGCCGCGATCGGGATCGGGCGTTTCGCTGAAATAGGCGGTAATCAGCCGCAGCTTGTTGTTGCGGCCGGGTTCGTAGGCGAGGCGATCAAGAAGCTCCGCGAAACGATTCATGATGCATCGCTCGCGGAGGGGGCTGCGGAGTCGTCCTCGCTATCCTCATCGCCGTAGCCGACCAGCGCCAGCGGCCGAGCGGTCAGGCCTTGCGTCGCGCACCAATGGACGAGGGCGTCTTCCTGGCCATGCGTCACCCAGATTTCGCCAGCCCCTGTGGCGGCGACGGTGCGGGTCAGGCCGTCCCAGTCGGCGTGGTCGGAAATCACCAGCGGCAATTCGACGCCGCGTTGCCGCGCCCGCGCGCGCACCCGCATCCAGCCGGAGGCGAACGCCGTGAGCGGATCGGGAAAGCGCCGGGTCCAGAGATCGGAGGTGGCGGATGGGGGCGCCAGCGTGATAGTGCCGGCGAGATCGGCCTTCGCCATGCCCCTGACGGGCCGCAGGTCGCCGAGCGCGATACCGCGGCTGACATAGTAGTCGGTGATCGCCTCCATCGCGCCGTGCAGATAGATCGGCGAGTCATAGCCGGCCTCACGGATCAGCGCGATCACGCGCTGGGCCTTGCCAAGCGAATACGCGCCCACCAGATGCGCGCGCTCCGGAAACAGCGCGGCCGACGACAGCAGCTTTTCCACCTCCGCCGCCGCGTCGGCATGACGAAACACGGGAAGCCCGAACGTCGCTTCGGTAATGAAGACGTCGCAGGGCACCACCTCGAACGGCGTGCAGGTTGGATCGCGGACGTCCTTGTAGTCGCCGGAGGCAACGATGCGGAGGCCGCCCTGTGTGACGGCGACCTGCGCGGCGCCCAGCACATGCCCCGCGGGATGGAAGGTGACCGTGACTTCGCCGAGCCGGATCGATTCGCCGTAGCGGAGGGCCTGCATGCTGCCTGCGAAATTGTCGCCATAGCGCAGCCGCATCAGGTCGAGCGTTTCCTGCGTCGCCAGCACCGTTCCGTGGCCCGGCCGGGCGTGGTCGGAGTGGCCATGGGTGATGACGGCGCGCTCGACCGGACGCACCGGGTCGATGTGGAAGCCGCCCGGCTTGCAACACAGTCCGGCAGACATGGGCGTCAGGAGGTCTTGGGGGCGCATCGATCTCATATAGGCGTGCATCGAGAGGTTTGAACCGCCACATGCCGCTTGACCGGGATTCGCTTCCCTCCGACAAGTTCCGTCCGGAAATCGCCGGATCGCGATCCGGCGATGGCAAAGACGCGACGATGGTTGTGCGCCTGTTCATGTCGTCCGGCGATCTGGTCGCCGACCGCCGGTTCGATTTTGCCCGCGACCTGCAATTGCGCGGCGACCTCGCCGCGGCTGCCGAGCTTCTGGAGCAGGCGACCGAGCTTGCGCCGGGGTTTGCGTCAGCCTGGTTTGCGCTGGGAGACATCCGCGAGCAGCTTGGCGAACGGGAGCAGGCGGTCATGGCGTTCCGCGCGGCGCTGGCTGCGGACGCTGCCGACCGCCATGGTGCCGCGCTACGGTTGATGCGGTTGGGCGAGACGCCGCTGTCGGGAATGTCGCGCGGCTACGTGCAGGCGCTGTTCGATCAATACGCCCCAAAATTCGAGGCATCCCTGGTGGGCGATCTCGAGTATCGCGGGCCGGCGCTTCTGTTCAAGGCGGTGCTGGCGGTGCGCAAGCCGGCGCTTTTCAAGCGCGCCATCGATCTCGGCTGCGGTACCGGGCTCGCCGCGCGGGCCTTTGCCAGGGAGGTGGACCATTTCATCGGGATCGATCTCGCGCCGCGGATGATCGAGAAGGCGCGCGCTGCCGGACTCTATGCGCACCTTGAGGTCGCCGACATGGTGCAGGGCCTTGGCGCAAGGCGGGATGCCAGCGCGGACCTGATCCTGGCCGCGGACGCCGCCGTCTATGTGCACGATCTCGCGCCGCTGCTGCGCGAGGTGTCGCGCGTCCTCGCTCCCCGCGGGCTGTTCGCGTTCACGGTCGAGACGCATGGCGGCGAGGGTGTGATCCTTGGATCGGGCCTGCGCTACGCTCATGGCGCGACGTATGTGAAAGATGCCATCCGCGCCGCCGGTCTGGTGCTTGCGCGGTTTGAAGAGTTGTCGGCGCGCAATGAGGATCATGTGCCGGTCCCCGGTCTGGTTGTCGTGGCGGAACGTCCGCTGTCGGATACATCCGGATAAAATCGAATCGCATTGTCACCGCGTTATGCGCGCATGAATGGCTTCATCCCGCTTTCAGGGGAAGCAACGCGCGACGAATGTGCGTAAACATCGGCTCAAGAACAATACATATGAGAAAGGAAACGCCCCGTGAGCCAGATTGTTACCGGAGCTGACCCGGAGCCCTTCGTCACACCGACGACCGTATCGCCCCAACGCATCTTTTGGGCCACATGGCTCGGCTGGATGCTCGATGGCTTCGATTCCGCCATGTACAGCTACATCCTGGTCGCGACGTTGACCGAGCTTCTGCCGGCCAGCGGAATCGCGGTCAACCATGCCAACATCGGGATCTATGGCGGCCTGCTGTTTTCGATCTTCATGCTGGGTTGGGCGTGCTCGATGTTCTGGGGCTGGGCTGCGGATCGCTACGGGCGGGTCCGGATCATGTGTCTCACCGTTCTCGTCTACTCGTTCTTCACCGCGTTCTGCGGGCTGTCGACCGGCATCGTGATGTTCGCCATCTTCCGCTTCATCGCCGGGTTCGGAATCGGCGGCGAATGGGCGGCGGGCACGCCGCTGTTGCATGAGTCCGTGCCTGAGAACATGCGTGTGCGCCTCGCGGGCTGGCTGCATACGGCGACCCCGACCGGACTGTTCCTTGCGGCCCTGGTGACGCTGATGGTCGGTAGCCTCTTCGGCTGGCGCGGCATGTTCTTCCTGGGCATTCTTCCCGCCTTCCTGACGATCTACCTGCGTCGAAATATCCCCGAGCCGCAACGCCGCTCGGCGTTGGCGAAGCCGGCGTTCTCGGCGCTGTTCGCCAAAGGGCAGGCGCAAACCACATGGGCTGCGGCTGCCTTGCTGGCCTGCATCATCTTCGGCCTGTGGTCGTCGAATTTCTGGGCGCCAACGGTCGTGGCGACCAAGCTGGCGGCCGCGGGAATGACGGTGGCGCACGCCCAGCAGATGGGCGCGGTCGCCGGTCTCATTACCAATGTCGGCACGCTGCTTGGCTGCCTGCTGATGCCGTGGATCACGGGGCGACTCGGCAGCCGTCGCTGGACGGCCGTGCTGTTCTTCCTCGGGTCGCTCGTCTCGGTGGTGGCCAGCTATTCCATCGCCATCCAGCTCGCGGACAACCTGATCCTGTTCTTTGTGCTGCTGCCGGTCCTGGGATTTTTCACCAACGGCGTGTTCGGACTGTTCACGATCTGGTTGCCGGAGATGTTTCCGTCGGTGCTGCGCGGCGCGGGTTCGGGTTTTGCGTTCAGTTTTGGGCGTATCCTCGGCGCGGCCGGCCCGACCCTGATCGGCGCCGTCGCGGCGTTGCTGGGAAGCTATCCCACCGCGATCTCGCTGCTGTCGCTGATCTATGTCATCGGCCTGCCCTTCATCGCGCTGGCGCCGGAGACGGCCAACCGGGCGTTGGCTGATTGAGGCGAGCGATGCGGCCGACGATTTGACGCTGTCATGCAGCGGAAGCTCTTCCGGCTCCCAAACAAAAACCCCGGCCGCGAGGCCGGGGTTTTCAGTTTTGCGGGAGAAGAAGACTGCAATCAGTACTTCGCAACCACCGGCGTATTGAAGTGGTAGTTCAGGCCGGTGCGGAAGATGTGCTCCCTCACGTCGGTCGTGAACACGCCGGCTGCTCCGAAATCGTTGGTCGAACGCCCAAGATCGACGTAGAGATATTCGGTCTTGGTGGTCCAGTTCGGTCCGAACAGGCCGAGGAAGGTGAACGGCGTCTCGATGCCGGCGCCGACGGTCCAGCCGGTCTGGGTCTGCGAGACGTTCACGCTGTTGATATCCGTCTTCACGTTGCCGTAGGCAAAACCGCCGGTCGCATAGAACAGCGACGATCCGATCGAGTAGCCAAAACGGCCGCGCACGGTGCCGAACCAGGGCAGCTTCGAGTTGACATTGAGTGCTGCACCGGGAGCGAGCGCGTAGGTCTTGTTGTCCTCCTGCGCCGAGCCCTGGATATCGGTCTCGAGACCGTATACCCAGTTGCCGGCCTGCCAATTGTAGCCGGCCTGCACGCCGCCATTGATGCCGTCGGGCGAGGTATTCAGGAACGCCGTTGGTGCGGCTCCGCCGGAGACAAGCGAACTGCGGTCCCGACCGGTGCCGGACCCGAGGTTGCCGCCGAGGTAGAGGCCGGCCCAGTTGGCTGCCGCGACCGGCGCATAAACGCTGTTGCCGCCGATGCGGTAGTTCAGGCCGACACGGAAGATGTTTTCGCGGAGTTCGCTGCGCAACGACTGTCCGGCAAATGCCAGTCCATCGGTTCGGTCGCCGAGGTCGAGCCACAGATATTCAATTTTGGCCGTCCAGTTACCGCCCAGCGCGGCTTCGACGCCGCTGCCCCAGGTCCAGCCGCTGCGGCCGCCGTTGATCGATGAGCCGACGCCACCCTCGGTGACAGTCGTATTGACGTTACCGTAGGCATAACCAGCGGTGAGATAGGTCAGGACAGGACCGGTGGCGAGACCGACCCGGCCGCGGACCGTGCCGAACCAGTCGATCTTTTGATTGTACTGCACCACGCCGCCGAGGTTCGGGTAGCCGTCGCTCAGATCCGAACCTTGAATGTCGGCTTCGACGCCGAACACGATCGGACCAAGGAAGGAGCCGTTGGTCTGCCAGTTGTAGCCGATCTGCGCGCCGCCGAGGCCGCCGAGCGGGGACACGTAAGTCGAGGTCTCGGCAAGGGCATTGCCGTAGTTCTGGGTGCGGTTGCGCCCAAGGCCGACGCCGGCGTTCACGCCAAGATAGAAGCCGGTCCAGTCATACACCGTCGCGACCGGTGCCTTGTAGTAAGGCGCCTTCACCGCGAGATCAGCCGCCTGGGCGCTCATCGCGGTGCTGGCCAGCAGAACACCGAGCAGAATCTTCTTCATTATTGACCCCATGGAAAATGACTTTGGAAATGTACGCGGAAGCCCACGATTTGTCTGTGGTTCAGCGGCCACAGTGGCAGGGAAAGCGCGGCGGATGTCACAAAAAACAGCAGCAAGTTCAATGGATTCGAAAACGATCCGGTCCCGGATTGACGCACGCCATCGGTCGCCTTGATCTGCAGTTGGCGCGCGGGCAGGATGCGTGGAACCGATGGTTCGGCGCGGCCTCGCGGTGGAAGCGTCGGCAAAAAATGGATTGGGAGAGAAACGATGCCATCGCGCCGATCCGGCCTCGCAGCCGGCCTCATCACCACGACCTTGCTCTTTGCCACGGCCGCCGTCGGGGCCGAGAAAAAATACGATCCCGGCGCGTCCGACACCGAGATCAAGATCGGCCAGACCATTCCGCATTCGGGTCCTGGCTCGCTCTATGGCGTGCTGGGCCGGGTCGGCGAAGCCTATTTCCAGATGTTGAACGAAAAGGGCGGCATCAATGGCCGCAAGGTGACGTTTCTGACCAGGGATGACGCCTACAGCGCTCCGAAGACGGTCGAGGCGACCCGGCGGCTCGTCGAGCAGGACGAGGTGCTCGCGCTCTACGGTTCGCTCGGCACCGCGCCGCAGACGGCCGTGCACAAATATCTCAACAGCAAGGGCGTGCCGCAGCTTCTGCTGAACACCGGCGCCTCCAAGTGGAATGATCCCAAGCACTTCAAATGGACCATGGCCGGCCTGCCGCTCTATCCGACCGAGGCCCGGATTTTGGCGAAATACGTGCTCAGCGTAAAGCCGAACGCCAAGGTCGCAATCCTCTATCAGAACGACGACTTCGGTCGCGACTTCCTTGGACCGTTCAAGAAGGTGCTGGCCGACGCCGGTGGCCATGCCAAGGTGGTGGCGGAAGCGACCTATGATCTCACCGATCCGACGGTCGATTCCCAGCTCATCAATCTGTCGAAGTCCGGCGCGGACGTTTTCTATAACATCACCACCGGCAAGGCGACGTCGCAGTCGATCCGCAAGGTGGTGGAACTCGGTTGGAAACCGTTGCAATTGCTGTCGGCGGGATCCACCGGACGCTCGATCCTCGAGGCCGCCGGTCTCGACAATGCCAAGGGCATCGTTTCGATTTCCTACATCAAGGACATCGGCTCGCCGAAATACGCCAACGATCCCGACGTGCTGGCGTTCGAGGCATTGCGCAAGAAGTATCTGCCGACTGTCACGCCCGAGAATTCCATCGCCTTTGCCGGCTATGGACAGGCGGTCGCGATGGGCGAAATCCTGCGTCGTTGCGGCGACGATCTCACCCGTGCCAACGTTCTGAAACAGGCAAGCATGCTCGGGGGCTTCCGGGCGCCCCACATGCTGCCCGGCGTGAGCTACAGCTATACGCCCGAGGACTACACCTCGATCAAAACGCTCTACATTCAGCAGTTCGACGGCAAGGACTGGGTCATTTCCGCCAAGCCGGTGTCGGAATAGCACTGGTTTGCCGCCTGTGGCGGGCTCACGGCCCGAGACTCCGGATCCGGAGCTCTCGACCTTGGGCCGCTCGCAGCTTACCTGTTGAGGCGTGCAGCATCTCGCGCCTCAATTGTCGGACGCAACCCGAGACGATCTGCTGCCGGAGACTTTCCGGCGGTGGTTTTCCGCGCGCGGCTGGTTCCCGCGCGCGCATCAACTGGCGCTGCTGGAGAAGGCGCGGCAGGATCGCTCCGCGCTGCTGATCGCCCCGACCGGCGCCGGCAAGACGCTCGCCGGATTTCTGCCGACGCTGGTGGAGCTGAGTGGAAAACACCTCTCCCCGCCTGCGGGGAGAGGTCGGTTTGCGAGTGGAGCGAGCACACCGGGTGAGGGGCAGATAGCCCTATCCGAGGTTGCCCCTCACCCGACGCGTTCCGCGCCACCCTCTCCCCGCTCGCGGGGAGAGGGAAGAGGTCTCCACACGCTCTACATCTCGCCGTTGAAGGCGCTGGCGGTCGATATCGCGCGCAATCTGGAAGCGCCGATCACCGAGATGGCGCTGCCGATCAAGGTCGAAACCCGCACCGGCGACACGCCGGTGTCGCGGCGGCAGCGGCAACGACGCTATCCGCCGGATATTTTGCTGACGACGCCGGAGCAGATGGCGTTGCTATTGGCGTCTGACGATGCGCCGTTTCTGTTTTCCTCGCTGCGGCGCGTGGTGCTCGACGAGCTGCATGCGCTGGTGACCTCGAAGCGCGGTGATCTGTTGTCTTTGGCATTGGCGCGGCTGTGGCGTCTCGCGCCGCGGATGCGCACGATCGGGTTGTCCGCAACGGTGGCCGAGCCGGAGTCGCTGGCGCGATTTCTGGTGCCGCAAGAACTCCCCACCCCCGACCCCTCCCCACCGCTTCGCGGGGGGAGAGGAGTTCGAGGCGCTGCCTTCCCCCCTCCCCACGCGAGCGAAGCGAGCGGCGGGGAGGGGTCGGGGGTGGAGGGCACTTTGACCGTCGAGTTTCCGGTCCACCCCCCACCTCAACCCTCCCCCACAAGGGGGGAGGGAGAACGAAGGGCCGACATCGTCATAGCCAGCGGCGCGGCCGCGCCTGTTGTCGAGATGCTCGATACCCGGGAGCGTCTGCCATGGGCCGGACACTCGGCGCGGCATGCGCTGGGCGAAATCTACGATCTCATCAAGCGCAACAAGACCACGCTGGTGTTCGTCAACACCCGCAGCCAGGCCGAGATGCTGTTCCAGGATCTCTGGCGCATCAACGACGACGGCCTGGCCATCGCGCTGCATCATGGCTCGCTCGATGTCGCGCAGCGCCGCAAGGTGGAGCAGGCGATGACGGCGGGCCGCCTGCGCGGCGTGGTCTGCACCTCCTCGCTCGACCTCGGCGTCGACTGGGGCGACGTCGATCTCGTCATCAACATCGGCGCGCCGAAGGGCGCATCGCGGCTGATGCAGCGGATCGGCCGCGCCAATCATCGCCTCGACGAGGCCTCGCGCGCGGTGCTGGTGCCGGCCAACCGCTTTGAGGTGCTGGAGTGCCGCGTCGCCATCGATGCGGTCAACGAGAACGCGCAGGATACGCCGCCCTTGCGCTCCGGCGCGCTCGACGTGTTGGCGCAGCACGTGCTCGGCTGCGCCTGCGGCGAACCGTTTCATGCCGACCAGCTTTACGACGAGGTGCGCGCCGCCGCGCCGTACGCGGCGCTGACGCGCGCGGACTTCGACGACGTGATCGATCTCGTCGCCACCGGCGGCTACGCGCTGAAGACCTACGAGCGTTTCGCCCGCATCAAGCAGGACAAGGCAAATTCTCCCGAATCGCGCTGGCGCGTCGCCAATCCGCGCGTGCGGCAGAGCTATCGCCTCAACGTCGGCACCATCGTCGAGGAAGCGATGCTGAAGGTGAGGCTGGTGCGCTCCCGCCACGGCGGGTCCGGCTCGACAGGCACGATCGCGCGCGACGGCCGCATGCTCGGCGAGATCGAGGAATACTTCATCGAGGGCCTCGTCGCCGGCGACACCTTCGTGTTCGGCGGCGAGATCGTGCGCTATGAGGCGCTGGTGGAGGATCAGGTCTATGTTTCCCGCGCCAACGCCGACAGCCCCAAGGTGCCGTCCTACATGGGCGGCAAATTCCCGCTCTCGACCTATCTGGCCGAACGCGTGCGCAACCTGCTGGACGATAAGCGGGCATGGAAGGGCTTGCCGGATCAGGTGTGCGAATGGCTGTCGCTGCAGTCGTATTATTCCCGCGTGCCGCATGCGCGCGAGATGATCGTCGAAAGCTTCCCGCGCGCCGGCAAGCACTATCTCGTCTGCTATCCGTTCGAGGGACGGCTCGCGCACCAGACGCTGGGCATGCTCTTGACGCGGCGGCTGGAGCGCATGCGGGTGCGCCCGCTCGGCTTCGTCGCCAACGAGTACGCGCTGGCGATCTGGATGCTGGGCGACGCCTCGTCGATGATCCGGCAGGGGCGGCTCGATCTCGACGCGTTGTTCGATCCCGACATGCTCGGCGACGATCTCGAGGCATGGCTCGCTGAGTCCGCGCTGATGAAGCGCACGTTCCGCAACTGCGCGATCATCTCCGGGCTGATCGCGCGGCGTTTCACCGGCGAGGAGAAGAGCCGCCGGCAGGTCTTGTTCTCGACCGATCTGGTTTACGACGTGCTGCGGAAGCATCAGCCCGATCACGTGCTGTTGCGCGCCGCGCGGGCGGATGCCGCGACCGGACTGCTCGATCTGCGGCGGCTCGGCGACATGCTCGCCCGTATCCAGGGGCGGATCACGCACAAGCCGCTGGATCATATCTCGCCGCTCGCGGTTCCTGTGATGCTCGAGATCGGCCGCGAAGCTGTTTACGGCGAGGCCTCGGACGAACTGCTGGCGGAGGCCGCCGAGGATCTCGTCAAGGAGGCGATGGAGCGGTGATCCGATTGCGATTCCAGTTTCGCCATGTTCCACAGGCTTCGGCCTTTTCGGAGTGGCAATCGCATGATCTATGAAAGCGACAAGCTTCTTTCTGATTCGGATCACCTCTTGAGCGTGCTGGCCATCAACGACGTTCCGCTGCGGCAGGCCATGCGGGTCGCTGGAACCGAATTCTGCGTCGATCTCTCCGGTGCGCTGTTCTGGGAACAGGAGCGGCTGCTCGTCGTGTCCGACCTGCATCTGGAGAAGGGCTCGAGTTTTGCCACCCGCGGCGTGCTGCTGCCGCCCTACGATACGGTGGCGACGCTCGGCCGGCTCGCGGCCGTCCTTGCGCGCTACGATCCGCGCACGGTGATTGCGCTCGGCGACAGTTTTCATGATCGCGACGCGCACGAGCGGCTGTCCGCGCCGGACCGCGACGCGCTATCAGCACTGCAGGCGCGGCGCGACTGGATCTGGATTTCAGGCAATCATGATCCGGCGCTGCCGTCCGATCTCGGCGGCGCGGTCGCAACCGAGGTGGCGCTGGGCGGGATCGTGTTCCGCCATGAGCCGACTGGCCGTGCGGGCGAGATCGCCGGTCATCTGCATCCCAAGGCGCGGGTGTCCACGCGTGGCCGTTCCATGGAGCGGCGTTGTTTTGCGAGCGACGGCGAGCGCGCGGTGATGCCGGCGTTCGGCGCCTATGCGGGAGGCCTCAGCATTCGCGACCGGGCTTTCGCCAAAATTTTCGCGGCTGACTTCATCGCCCATGTGCTCGGCGATAGCCGGATGCACGCCATCGCAGCGTCGCGCTGCTACTGATCGATCAGGCTGCTTTCGACTGCACCGTATTGCAGAAGCTGGCCAGCACTTCGGCGACGCGCAGCGTCGTGGGGCTCGCCTCAGGTGAGGCCACCAGCGCTACCTCGGTGCGGTCGATCGGCGCGAAGCCGTCCTTTGCGGTCAGCACGCGGTGCTCCGGCAGTATCGCCATCTCTGACAAAATGCTGAGGCCGAGACCCGCCGCCACCGCGGCCTGAATGCCGGCAAGGCTCGAACTCGTATAGGCCATGTGCCAGTTGCGGCCGGCGCTTTCGATGGCGTGGATCGCCCCGGCCCGGTAGAGGCAACCCGGCGGAAAGCCTATCAGCGGCACCGATTGTCCCTCGAGGTTGACGGGATGGGCTTTGCTGGTGACCCAGTGCACCCGCTCGGGCCACACGCTGATGCCGCCCTTTTCGCCTGCGGCGCGCTTGAACAGCGCGAGGTCGAGTTCTCCCCGCTCGAGGTCGCGGCGCAGGCTGGCGCTCTGGTCGGTGCGCACATCGAGCCGCAGGCCGGGTCGCGAGCGCATGAAATGTCCCAGCAGTTCGGTCAGTCGATAGGCGGCGAAATCCTCGTTGAGGCCGAGCCGGACAACGCCCTCGGGCTTGGGCCGCGCCAGCACGTCGCGGGTTTCTTCCGCCAGCGCCAGCAGCCGCCGCGCATAGGCGAGCAGCCGCTCGCCGTCCTCGGTGGGCACGACCTTCTTGCCGATGCGGTTGAGCAGCGGGCGCCCGAAGTCCTCCTCGAGCCGCTTGATCTGCTGGCTCACCGTGGATTGCGTGCGGTGAACGCGCTCGCCGGCACGGGTGAAGCCGCCGGCATCGATGACGGAGACGAAGCTGCGCAGCAGGTCGAGATCGAGCATGGCGCTTACCATTCAAAAATCCACTGACCAAGATTTTATCATTTAATTTCCAAATGAAAAGGTGGTCGCCTAGATCATGGGCAAAGGAGAATGTTCATGTCCGTCGTCTCGTCACCTGCCGTTTCATCGGTTGTCGCATCCCGGCCGTCGGTCAACACCCTGCCGCTCGCCATCGGCGTGTTCTGCCTGCTGTGGAGTTTCGCTTTCGTCGCCGGCAAGACCGGCGTGACCTATTGCCCGCCGCTGATCCTGCTCGCGGGCCGCTTCCTGCTGGCAGGACTTCTGATTCTCGGCATCTCCGCCCTGCGGCGCGATCAATGGTCGCTGTCGTGGCGGGATGTTGCGATCTTCGCCGTGCTGGGCGTCGCCAACAACGCGCTCTATCTCGGTCTCGGCTACACCGGCCTGCGGACCGTGTCGGCCGGTCTCGGCGGACTGATCGTCAGCGCCAACCCGATCTTCACCGCCATGCTTGCCGCCGTGTTTCTGGGCGAGACGCTGACCTGGCGCAAGGTCGCTGGTCTTCTGTTGGGCATCATCGGCGTCGCGTTGATCGTCTGGCATCGCATCGCGGTCGGAACCGACAGCCTGCACGGCATCCTGTTCACGCTGGCGTCGCTGGCCTCGATCGTCGCCGGCACCATCCTGTTCAAGCTGCTCGCGCCGAAGGGCGACCTCTGGCTTGGCAACGGCGTTCAAAATCTCGCGGGAGGACTGGCGGTGACGCCGTTTGCGCTCGCGTTCTCCTCGGTACATGACATCGTGCCGAACGCGCAGTTGCTCGGCGCCTTCGCCTTCCTCGTGCTCGGCGGCTCGATCCTTGCCTACCTGCTCTGGTTTCACCTGCTGAAGACCTGCGGCGCGACGGTCGCGAGCGCGTATCACTTCCTGATGCCGCCGCTCGGCATGCTGTTCGCCTGGATGGTGCTCGGCGAACACGTTGCGCTCCGCGATCTGCTCGGCATCGTTCCGGTCGCGCTCGGCATCTGGCTCGTCACACGGCCGGCCCGTCACTCGTCATCGTCACGATAGGAGATGTCCATGACCTCATTGCGGATCACCCTGATCGGCGGCCCGACCGCCCTGATCGAAATCGGCGGTTTCCGCCTGCTGACCGATCCGACCTTCGACGCGCCCGGCGAATACAGGCTGCCGCATGTGACGCTGGAAAAACTGTCGTCGCCGGCGATCGGCGCGGATCGTATCGGCCCGGTCGACGCGGTGCTGCTCAGCCACGACCAGCACTCGGACAACCTCGACAATTCCGGCCGGGAGTTGTTGAAAACAGCCGGCCGCGTGCTGACGACCGTGGCCGGCGCAAAGCGCCTCGGCGGCAATGCGGAGGGTCTCGCGTCGTGGGACAGCAGGACGCTAACGAAGCCGGACGGCGGCTCGCTGACGATCACGGCGACGCCCGCACGGCATGGCCCGGCGGGGATCGAGCCGCTGGCGGGTGATGTCGTCGGCTTCGTCATCTCGGTGAACGATTCGGCTTTCCGTCCGATCTATGTCACCGGCGATACCGTCTGGTACGACGGCGTGGCCGAGGTCGCGCGGCGCTTCAAGGCTGGCGTGGTGGTGCCGTTCGCAGGCGCAGCGCAGACCCGTGGACCGTTCCACCTCACAATGGACGTCAACGACGTCATCGAGACCGCCCGCGCCTTTCCGGACGCGGTGATCGTGCCGGTGCATCACGACGGCTGGAAGCACTTCCGGCAGAACGGGAACGATCTGAAGGTCTCGTTCGACACATTGGGCTTCGGCGGCCGGCTGAAATTGCTCGAACCGGGCGTCACGACAGCGATCGAGAGCCCCGCAGGACATTGACCGGCCCGCAAAATTCCGCCCTTGCTGCGCTGCGCCGACGATATCGTGCCGGTTCCGGAACTGGAACCATCATATTGCGTTGTCAGGCACGGCGGGGGCAGATATGGCGCATTCAAGAGCGACGGTGCACGGATCGCGCAAAAGGACGGGTCTGCATGAGCCGCCGCCGAAGGGTGCATCCTCAAAGCGATTTCGGCTGCGGGACGTCTTCAAGACGCTCGGTCCCGGCCTGATCACGGGTGCGGCCGACGACGATCCGTCGGGTATCGGGACCTACAGCCAGACCGGCGCGCAACTGGGTTACGGTCTGAGCTGGACCATGGTCCTGGCATTTCCGCTGATGGCGGCCATCCAGGAGATTTCCGCCCGCGTCGGCCGCATCACCGGACATGGCATCGCCGGCAACGTCTGCCGTCATTATCCGGCGAGCTTGCTGAACGGCATCGTTGCGCTGCTGTTCATCGCCAACACGATCAACATCGCGGCCGACCTCGGCGCGATGGCCGACGCGTTCAAGCTGCTGTTCGGCGGCCCGGCCTTCGCCTACGTTCTGCTGTTCGGCATCACCTCGGTGATAGCCCAGATCTTCCTCGATTACGGCCGCTATGTCGCGGTGCTGAAGTGGCTGACGCTGAGCCTGTTCGCCTATGTTGCGGCGCTTGCGGTCGTCCATGTGGAATGGGGCGAGGCCCTCACCGGGTTGCTGATCCCGCGCGTGCAGTTCAATGCGACGGCTCTCACCACCATCGTTGCGATTCTCGGCACGACGATTTCGCCTTACCTGTTCTTCTGGCAGGCCTCGCAGGAGGTCGAGGACCAGCGCGTCGATGCCGCGAAGCAGCCCTTGATCGACAAGCATTATGGGGCGCAGGGGGAATTCAACCGCATCCGCGCCGATACCATCATCGGCATGGCGTTCTCGGACTTGATCGCCGTCGCGATCATTCTCACGGCCGCCGCCACGCTCCACGCCGCCGGCAAGACCGATATCGAGACCTCGGCGCAGGCCGCCGAAGCCCTGCGGCCGATCGCAGGCCAGTTCGCGGAGGTGATCTTCGCGCTCGGTATCATCGGCACCGGCCTGCTGGCGATCCCCGTGCTTGCGGGCTCGGCCGCCTATGCCGTCGGCGAAGGACGTCGCTGGACTGTCGGGCTCGGGCGCAAGCCGAAGGAGGCGGGGGCGTTCTATGCCGTGCTGGCGCTGTCGGCGGCGATCGGAATCATCCTCAACTTCACGCCCATCGATCCCATTCAGGCATTGTATTGGAGCGCGGTCATCAATGGTGTCATTGCCGTGCCCGTGATGGTGCTGCTGATGATGATGGTCCGCCGTCACGACGTGATGGGCAAATTCGTGGTCACAGGCGCGCTGCTCTGGCTCGGATGGCTGGCGACCGCTGTGATGGCCGCCTGTGTCGTGGGGATGACGATCGCCTTCGTGCTGTGACGATCAGTCCTTGCGAAAGACGATCGACGCCATCCATCCCGTCATCAGCGCCATCAACACCGTCGCAAGGCCGTAGATGAAGCCTTGCTGTTTGGCCATCGTCGCGACGAACTGCTCGAACCCGACCTTGGCGATTTCAAAGGCCGTTCCGGTTCGCGTCACCAGCGCGCCATTGGCGAGGAGCTGGATATCGACGGTGTAGGTGCCGATCGGCACTTCCGCGGGCAGCGGAATGCCGGTCCGAAACAACGTCGGCGTCAGGAACGTAACCGCGGAGGTGTTTTCGCGATACAGGCCATGTTCGGAGCGCAGCCGGACGAAGGCGCTGCGGAAGGGATCGCTGGCCACCACGTCGGCGTAATCGGAGCCGACGCGCTGGGTCAGCAGCACGTTGGTGAGGCCAAGCTGCTGGCGGCGCCGGACATCGGGAGGTGCGATGGCGTTCAGCGGACGGTTGGCAAAGATCGCGAGATAGGCCGGAACCTTCAGGAAGTCGCGCGAATCGGTGTTGACCCAGATTCCGAACCGCCGTTCCTTCCGTCGCGTCACCATATCGACGCGCGGTCCGCTGACGGTGACGACGAGGTCGTAGTTCGGGCGGGGACCGTCGCCATCCCGCTCGACCGATCCGAACAGCACCAGCTCTTCCCCGGAATAGCTCGACGTCACGGTGACGCGATGGTTCGAGACCGAAGCAATCAGCCGTTCGGCGAGCGCCTTATCTGCCGCGGCCAGCAGGCCCGACGCCAGCGCAAGACCGAGTGCGAAGCGACAAGCGCGCGTTTTCATCGCGCACCTCCGGTTTCGCGGACGGTGTAGAGATCGTCAGGCCGGATCGCGAGCTCGATGGCGAACCGGATTCCGACCATCAGGATCAGCAGGCCCAGAAGCAGCCGCAGATGTTCGCCGCGGATGCGCTGTCCGGCACGCGCGCCGAACTGGGCGCCAGTGACGCCGCCGACCATCAGGATGAGTGCGAGCACCACGTCGACCAGATGGTTGGTCAACGCATGCATGAGGGTGGCGAACGCCATGGTGACCAGCGTCAGCACCATGGACGTTCCGATCACGGTCGAGGTCGGTACGCGCAACAGGTAGATCATCAGAGGGACCAGGATGAAGCCGCCGCCAATGCCCATGATGGCGCCGATGAAGCCGATCATCAGCCCCACCGCGATGACCGGCAGGGCCGAGAGATAGATCTTCGATCGCTTGAAGCGCACCTTCAGCGGCAGACCGTGAATCCACCCATGGCTGCCCGAGCGGCGCAGCGGAATGGGCTCGCCGCGCCGTGCCCGCAGCATGGCGTGCAGACCCTCCCAGAACATCGCGCCGCCGACGCCCGACAGCAGCACGACATAGGACAGCGCGATCAGAAGATCGAGCTGGCCGAGCGAGCGTAACAGCGTGAAGGTCCAGACGCCGAGGGCCGTCCCCACGATGCCGCCGCTCAGCAGGACAAGCGCCAGCATCGGATCGATCGCGCGCTTGCGCCAGTACGACAACGCACCCGAGAAGGAGGAGGCGGCGATATGACTGGATACGGACGCGACCGCGACGGCGGGCGAAATCCCGATGAAGATCAGGAGCGGCGTCATCAGGAATCCGCCGCCGATTCCGAACATCCCCGACACGAAGCCGACCGCCGCGCCCATCGCCAGAATGAGGAAGACGTTGACTGGAATGTCGGCGATGGGAAGGAAGAGTTGCACGCGCGTTCGTTTCGGGAAAGCCGTGGGACGTGCCGAAGCCCGCTCGCGGCATGGATGGGGTCAGCGGTGCGGACCGATGCCGCATCATCTGCATAACCGAAATCGGTGCAGCGCGGGGACTAAAGAGTCCGGGACGACCGACTTTTTAGCCGGTCGTTTTCGTTTCGCGAGGTGGTGGTCGTTGAGATCAGCGAGAGGCGCGGCGGGATGTCGCGGGCTTCGCGGCTGCGGCCCGGGTCGTCGCCGATGCCGCAGGCGCCGCTGCGGCGTTGTCCCAGCCGCCCGCCGGTCCCGCCACATTGACGGCATCATCGGGCTGCCGCTCCGGCTTGAATGTCTGGACGGCGAGCTTCGCCGCGGCGAGCGATTGCGGATCGAGCCGTTTGGCGATGTCGTCGCGCTTGCGCCCGGCGTCCGCGTCGCCCTGCGCCGCCGCGAGGCTGAACCACTTGTAGGATTCGGCGAGGTTCTGTTGGACGCCGATGCCGCGCGCATAGAGGATGCCGAGGTTGAACTGGCTGTCGGCGACGCCGCGGTCGGCGGCCTTGCGGAACCACTCGGCGGCGCTCTGGTAGTTCGGCCCCTTGCCGCCGCCGTCGGCATCAAGGACGGCGATATTGTGCATGGCCTTGGCGTTGCCGCGTTCGGCGGCCTGAACGTAGTAGCGCCGCGCGATATCGACGTCCTTGGTGACGCCGAGGCCCTTTTCATAGAGCGTGCCAAGTCTGAACATGGCCGGAATGACGCCGGCCTGGGCCGCGCGATCATACCATTTCGCGGCCTCGCCATAGTTGATCGCGACGCCCTTGCCTTCGGCGTAACGCGCGCCGATCTCGTAGGCGGCTGCGGCATCCCCGCCGAGCGCGGCCTTCCGCAGCCGCGGACCGCCGATGGAATCCGGCAGGGTTTCGGCGGCGGGGATTTGGATTCGCGTCGATTTTTGTTCGGACGACAATGACGGGATCGAGCCCGTCACGTCCGTGTTCGCCGTGCTTGCTGTAGGCGCAGGAGGCGTATCGGCGGGTGCCGGCCCGTTCATCGATTGGCGGTCGATGGGCGTGGGAGACGTCATGGACGGCAACGCGGGGGCCGGGGCCGCCGCCGGAGCCTCGGCCTTCGGCGCGTCGCCCGTGGTGGCTTTGGGAGCGACTGGCGTCGTCTTGCTTTGTGCGACGGTTGCCGAGCGGCCGCCGTCGAGGAACGACATCGTCACCTTGACGCCGCCAAGCACGATTGCGACCACGCTCGCGCCGACCAGCAGCGAGCGAATTCTGGATGTGATGTTCGACGAGGCGCCGGCGGCAGCCGTCCGCAGGGTCTCTGCGGTCGCCTTGGCGCGAGCCGGCTTCTCGGCGGCGGGAGTTGCCGCGGCCGCTGCCTGCGCGGCGCGCCGCGCCGCCGCGATGAAGCTCGATGAACTCGCGGATTCGCGCTCGGCTCCCGAAATCTGCTGGATGGCGCTTTCAGACGCGGCGATGCGCTCCGACGGCGAGATGCCTGCTCCGGGCGCGCGGGTGCCGGGCTCGAGCGGGTGATCAGGCGGCAGGTCCGGATTGATGGCCGGTCGCGGCTGTGCGGCGCGGAGCGATGCCGGCGGCTCGCTGACGGGATCGCGCGCAACCAGGATGTCGCCGATCGAGCGGGGAGCGACGGGCGGCGCTGGCGCCGGCTGTGGCGCCGCCGCCAACTGCGACAGGACGGGATTGGGCAGTTCGGGCCGCGGCGGCGGCGGAGCGGCCGGCGCAGGCCCGCGCGACATGGCGGGGGTCGGCGCGGCCGGAGCGATGGGTGGCGCGCTGCGGGACGAGCGCAGATCGCCTTCGATCATCGCGAGGCGGTCGACCACATGACCAAGCGTGTTGTGAACGACCTCGAGCGAATCCTGCGTGCGGCGGTCGGTTTCCGACTGGCTGTAGCGCATGTCGGACAGTTCGCGCTTGATGGCGTCGACCAGGCCCGGATCCATCGGTGCGGCCGGGCCGCGGTTGGCGGTCTCGGTCAGGGCGGCGAGGCCGGCATGCTGGCGCTCGAGCTGGCGCAGGATGTTCTGCAGGCCGTCCTCGATGCGGCTCGCGTGGCCGGAGCGATGATCCGCGGTCGCCTCGAGACGTTCGATCAGCGCTGAAATCCGCTGTTCCAGATGCGTGAAGGCTGACGCGCTCTCCGGATTGACCGGCAGATGATCGAGCCGGTCCGACAGCGCGCGCAAAGCGCCCTCGAGTTGTTCGGGATTGGCCGCGGCGGCCGGGCGCTCGCGATTTTCAAGCGTTGTCGTCAGCGCCGCGATGCGTTGCTCGAGCGCGGCGAAGGTGCCGTCCTGGCCATCGAAACGGCCGAGCTGATCGACTTTCGCCGACAACGTGTGCAGCTCGTCGCTGAGCCGTGCCAGCGCATCGTTGGAGGCGACATTCGAAACAATTCCGCGCAACGCGGCGATGGCGCCCTCGAGCTGCTCCATGCCACCGGATTCGCCGCTGGTACGAACGATGCTGTCGATCTTGGCGCCGAGATTGTGAATGGCCTCGTCGAACCCGGCCAGTTGTTCCGCAGGCTTCAGCGAACGGACGGCATTGTAGATGTCATTGAGCGCGCGCTCGATGCTGGCGAGCGCCTCATGGTCGGTCCCGTGCTGACGGCTGTCGTCGATGCGCTGCGAGAGCGAACGGATTTCGCTTTCGATGGACTCGATGGCCTCGCGTGGCAGGGCCTCGGTGATGGCGTGACGGATTTGGGCAAGTTCGTCGCGGAACGCGGCGATCGACCGTTCGATGCCGTCCGGCCGCTGCAGCGTTTCGATCTGGCTGGTGATCCTGGACAACTGGCGCTCGAGACCGGAAAAATCCGGGCCCGGAGGCAGCGGCGTTGTCTGCGCCGGGGCGATCGGCGGTGCGCCGTAAGAGGGGATCGAGCGCGGCGGCCCATTGAGCTCGTTCTGCCGTGCGCTGATTTCCGCGATCGCGAATTCCAGCGAGGCGGGATTGAGCGGCGGCGCGGCGTCGTAGACGCGCGCGGCGGCGCGCTCGACCATGTCGGTCGGACGGTGCGGGGCCTGCGGGAACGGTTGCCGCGCGGGCTGCGGACTCGTGATCTGCGCCAGCCGGGCGTCAAGCCGCGAGATGGCATCGTTCAATTGGCGCGCGACCATGGGCTCGCCGCGTGGCGGCGGCGCCGACATCTGATCGATCTGGCGCGTGATGGAATCGAGGCGCTGGTGGATTTCCGCGACGTTGGGAGCGTTCTCGACGGGCGGAGGCGGCGGAGGCGCGTCGCGGCTGTCCGGCGCGGCATTGCCGAGGGATGAGTTCAGCCAGTCGTTCAGGGACATGCCGGCTCGCCTGGCGGCGGCTTCGGCCCGCTCGCGAACGGATGGCTCGATCCCGTCTACGTTCCACGATCCGCGCGAATTCATGTGCTTGTCCGGTGCCTGATCCGGCGCATCGCCTGCGCCTTCAGCCTCCCCGCGCGTCCCTTTTGAACAGACAATAGAATCCGGCGCAGGTCGTCCGCCTCTGTTCCCTGACCTTTTCGTGTTACGGTAAACAACGGGTTAAGGCGGGGGCGGCGAACGCGGAAAGTTAATCCCCTGCACAGGCATAAGTTGTCTTTTCTATCCTCGGATCCCTCTGATTGCATAAGCTATGCGGAACTCGCGCATTGCTGCAACGCAAGATCCGGCTTAAATCGCGTCGTTGTTGAGCCCAATACGAGGACGCCATGCCGACCTACAAAGCCCCGATCGACGATGTGAACTTCCTGCTCAACGACGTCTTCCAGTTTGATCGCTACAACAACCTGCCAGGTTTCAGCGACGCCTCGCCCGATGTGCGCGAAGCGATCCTGAGCGAAGCGGCCAAGCTCTCGGAAGAAGTCCTGCAGCCGCTCAACCGCGTCGGCGATCTTGAAGGCTGCACGCGCCATGACGACGGCAGCGTGACCACGCCGAAGGGCTTCAAGGAAGCGTTCAAGCAGGTGGCGGAGGGCGGCTGGCTCGGGCTGTCGGCGCCGGTCGAATATGGCGGGCAGGGCCTGCCGGTGACGCTGTCGCAGACCGTCGCCGAATTCCAGATCTCCGCCAACATGGCGTTCTCGATGTATGGTGGCCTCACCATGGGCGCGACGGCCGCGCTACTGGTGCATGGCACGCCCGAGCAGAAGAAGACCTACGTGCCGAAGATGGTGGCGGGCGAATGGACCGGCACCATGAACCTCACCGAGCCGCAGTGCGGCACCGACCTCGGGCTCCTGCGCACCAAGGCGGTGAAGCAGCCGGACGGCAGCTACAAGATCACCGGCACGAAAATCTTCATCTCCGCCGGCGAGCATGACCTCGCCGACAACATCATCCATCTGGTGCTGGCGCGGATCGAAGGCGCGCCCGCCGGAATCAAGGGCGTCTCGCTGTTCGTCGTGCCCAAGGTGCTGGTCAATGCCGACGGCTCGCTCGGCGCGCGCAATGGCGTGTCGTGCGGCTCGATCGAGCACAAGATGGGTATTCACGGCAACGCCACCTGCGTCATGAACTATGACGGCGCCACCGGCTGGCTGGTCGGCGAGGAAAACAAGGGCATGGCCGCGATGTTCGTGATGATGAACGAGGCGCGGCTCGGCGTCGGCGTGCAGGGGCTCGCGCAGTCGGAAGTCGCCTATCAGAATGCGGTGGCCTACGCGAAGGACCGCCTGCAGGGCCGCTCGCTGACCGGCGCGAAGGAGCCCGGCAAGGCTGCCGATCCGATCATCGTGCATCCCGACGTGCGCCGCACGCTGCTTACCATCCGCGCCTTCAACGAGGCGGCCCGGGCGATGGTGGTGTGGACGGCGCTGAAGAGCGATGTCGCCCACCGCTCCAGCGATCCGAAGGACCGCGAGGCCGCCGACGATCACATGGGGCTGATGACGCCGGTCATGAAAGGCGTGATGACCGATGTCGGCTTCTCCAACACCGTGCTGGCGCAGCAGATCTATGGCGGCCATGGCTATATCGCCGAGAACGGCATGGAGCAGTTCGTGCGCGATGCCCGCATCGCCATGATCTATGAGGGCGCCAACGGCATCCAGGCGCTCGATCTGATCGGTCGCAAGCTGCCGCGCAATGGCGGCCGTGCGGTGATGGCGTTCTTCGGCGAGGTCGCCGGCATCGCCAAAGAGCACGGCGCCGACGACGCGATGCAGCCCTTCGTCGCACCGCTGAGTACGGCGCTCGGCCATCTGCAGCAGGCCACCACCTGGCTGATGCAGCATGCCATGACAAAGCCCGACAATGCCGGCGCCGCCGCGACCGATTACATGCAGCTGTTCGGTCTCGTCACCTTCGGCTACATGTGGGCGCGGATGGCGAAGGTCGCTCAGGACAAGATCGCGGCCAAGGGAGCCACGCCCTACCTCGCCGCCAAGCTGGTGACCGGCCGCTTCTTCATG
>DASZVY010000090.1:0-11158 GCA_035546855.1 Nitrobacter sp.
GGCCTGAAGGATCTCTCGATCTCGCGCACCACGTTCGACTGGGGCGTCAAGGTGCCGAACGATCCCGAGCATGTCATGTACGTCTGGGTCGATGCGCTGACCAACTACATCACCGGGGTCGGCTTTCCCGACGAGGACGACGCGCGTTGGCACTACTGGCCCGCTGATGTGCATATCATCGGCAAGGACATCATTCGGTTCCACGCGGTCTACTGGCCGGCATTCCTGATGTCGGCCGGCATTCCCGTGCAGAAGCGCGTCTATGCCCACGGCTTCCTGTTCAATCGTGGAGAGAAGATGTCGAAGTCGGTCGGCAACGTCGTCGATCCCTTCAACCTCGCCGCGCAATACGGCGTCGACCAGATGCGTTATTTCTTCCTGCGCGAGGTCCCGTTCGGGCAGGACGGCAGCTACAACCACGAAGCGATCGTGGCGCGCATCAACGCCGACCTCGCCAACGATTTCGGCAATCTGGCGCAGCGCTCGCTGTCGATGATCGCGAAGCAATTCGGCGGCGTGCTGCCGGAGCCCGGCGATTTCAGCGACAGCGACAAGGCGATGCTGGCGCAGGCGGATGGCATGATCGCACTCGCCCGCGAGGCGATGCACACGCAGCAAATTCACCAGGCGCTCAACGCGATCTGGGCGGTGGTCGCGGAGGCCAACCGCTATTTCGCAGGCGAAGCGCCATGGGCGCTGGCGAAGACCGACCCGGCGCGCCAGAAGACGGTGCTTTACGTCACCGCCGAGGTCGTTCGCCAGATCGCCATTCTCGCGCAACCTGCGATGCCGGGCGCCTGCGCGAAGATGCTCGACATTCTCGGCATCTCCGGGGACGCGCGCGACTTCGCGGCGCTGGCGACGCGGATCAAGGCCGGCACGCAGTTGCCCGCACCGTCACCGGTGTTCCCGCGTTATATCGAACCGGCCACGACCTGACCGACTCGCCATGCTCGTTGACAGCCATTGCCATCTCGACTTCCCGGATTTCGCCGACAACCTCGACGGAATCGTCGCGCGCGCGGCGGCGACCGGGGTCGGATGCATGGTCACAATCTCGACGCGAGTTCGCCGCATCGCGGCGTTGCTGGCCATCGCCGAGCGTTTTCCCAACGTCTATTGCTCGGTCGGTACCCACCCCCATCACGCGGACGAGGAAGACGGCATTCCGGTGGACCAACTGATCGCGCTGACGCACCATCCCAAGGTGGTTGCGCTCGGCGAGGCGGGTCTCGACTATTTCTACGACAACGGCTCGCCCGAGGCGCAGGAACGCGGTTTCCGCGCGCACATCGCGGCCGCGCGCGCCGCGAACTTGCCGCTGGTGATCCATACGCGCGAGGCCGATGAAGACTGCGGCCGCATCCTCGACGACGAAATGACCAAAGGCGCGTTCCGCGCCGTCCTGCATTGCTACACGGGTGGCCGCGAGCTGGCGATGAAGGCCGTCGCGCATGGCCTGTACGTCGGCTTCACCGGCATTCTGACCTTCAAGAAGTCCGAAGCCCTGCGCGCGCTCGCAGCAGAATTGCCGGCAAATCGTATTCTGGTCGAGACCGACGCGCCTTATCTCGCGCCCGGAAAGTTCCGCGGCAAGCGCAACGAGCCCGCCCATGTCGTCGAGACCGCCAAGGTTTTGGCCGAGACGCGCGGCGTCTCGCTCGATGAGATTTCACGTCAGACCACGGCGAACTTCTTTCGTCTGTTTGGCAAGGTGCCGCGCATGGACGCCGCCGCATGACGGTGACGCTGACGATTCTCGGCTGTGGATCGTCCGCTGGCGTGCCGCGCCCGGCGCTGGGGTGGGGCGCCTGCGATCCCCAAAATCCGAAGAACCGGCGACGGCGCTGTTCGCTGATGGTCGAACGGATCTCGGAGCAGGGAACGACACGCGTCGTCATCGACACCTCGCCCGACCTGCGCGAGCAATTGATCGACGCCGACGTCGACCATATCGATGCGGTGTTCCTCACCCATGAGCATGCCGACCAGACGCACGGCATCGACGATCTGCGCTCCGTCGTGCTGTCTCAGCGCCGCCGCATCCCGGTGTACCTCAATCGATCGACCGGCAAGGACATCCTGGCGCGATTTTCGTACTGTTTCGTTTCTCCGGAAGGCAGCGGTTATCCGCCGATCCTGGAACAGGGCTCGATCGAGGCGGGAGAAAGCCGGACCATCGAGGGGAAGGGCGGCCCGCTGACGCTGTCCGCGTTCCTGGTTCAGCACGGCAGCATTCCGGCGCTCGGCTATCGCATCGGCGATGCCGCCTATACGCCGGACCTGAACGATATTCCGCCCGAAAGCTGGCCGGCGCTGGAGAACCTCGATCTCTGGATCGTCGACGGGCTGCGTTATGCGCAGCACCGGAGCCATTTCAGCGTGAGCGACGCCTTGTCATGGATCGCTCGCTTCAAGCCGAAGCGCGCCGTCATCACCAACATGCACGCCGACCTCGACTACGAGGTCTTGCGCCGTGAACTTCCGGCGAACGTCATCCCGGCCTATGACGGGATGCGGCTGGAGCTGGACGGTCCCAGCCGTGCCTCAGCGCTTGAGTAACCACAATGCAGACGATCCAGTACTCACCGACACAACGAAAAGAATGCCGTAATACTGGATGCTCCGCCTTCGCGGAGCACACTTTTTGTACAGCTCACGCCGAAATCGCCTTCGCCGAGTTCACCCGCTCGCGCAGCAGGAATTTCTGGATCTTGCCAGTCGAGGTTTTTGGAATCACGCCGAACACGACCGCTTTCGGCGTCTTGAAGCCCGGCATCTGATCGCGGCAGAAGGCGATGATGTCGGCCTCGGTGGCCGTCGCGCCGTCCTTCAACTCGATGAAAGCGCAGGGCACCTCGCCCCACTTCGGATCGGGTTTGGCGACGACAGCCGCGAACAGCACCGCCGGATGCCTGTAGAGAACATCCTCGACCTCGACCGACGAGACGTTCTCGCCGCCGGAGATGATGATGTCCTTCGAGCGATCCTTGATGATGACGTAGCCGTCCTTGTCGAGCACGCCGAGATCGCCGGTGTGAAACCAGCCGCCACCGAACGCCTCCTTCGTGGCGGCGGGATTATTGAGATACCCCTTCATCACGACATTGCCGCGGAACATCACCTCGCCGATGGTTTCTCCGTCACGCGGCACTTCCTGCATGGTTTCTGGATCGAAAACGGTGATTGCTTCCTGCAGCGGATAGGCGACACCCTGCCGGCGCTTGAGCTGAGCGCGGTCGTCGCCGGGAAGGGCATCCCAGCCGGGCTGCTCGGCACAGACCGAGGCCGGACCGTAAGTCTCGGTCAGGCCATAGACGTGGGTGAGCCTGATGCCGATGCTTTCCGCGCCGGCAAGCACCGCGACCGGTGGCGCGGCGCCCGCGATCAGGCCCGTCACGGCGCGGTCGCCCGCTTTCGCCTTCGGCGCGCCAGGCGCGTTGATCAGCGTGTTGTAAACGATCGGCGCGCCGCACATGTGGGTGACACCGTGCTTGGGGATCAGTTCGAAAATCTTCGCCGGATCGACCTTGCGCAGACAGACGTTGACGCCGGCGGCCGCCGCGATGCTCCATGGGAAGCACCAACCGTTGCAGTGAAACATCGGCAGCGTCCAGAGATACACGGGATGCTGACCGAGGTTGCCGGCGAGGATGTTGCTGACCGCGTTCAGATAGGCGCCGCGATGATGGGTGACGACGCCCTTCGGGTTACCCGTGGTGCCTGAGGTATAGCTCATGGCGATGGCATCCCATTCGTCTTCGGGCAGACTGCCGGTGAACGACGGATCACCTTCGGCCAACGCCGCCTCGTATTCGATGCCGCCGATCCGCCGGCCACCCTCATATGCCGCGTCGTCGACGTCGATCACCAGCGGCTTCGGGCCCTTGATCCGGGTGAGGGCATCGGCGATCACCTCGGAGAACTCCGGGTCGACCAGCACCACCTTGGCGCCGCCATGGTCGAGCTGGAAGGCGATGGCGCCGGCATCGAGCCGGATGTTGAGAGTGTTGAGCACGGCACCGGTCATCGGGACCGCGAAATGAAGCTCGTTCATCGCCGGAATGTTCGGCAGCATCGCCGCGACCGTATCGCCTCGACGGATACCGTTTTGCACCAAGAACGACGCAAAGCGCCGGCAGCGCTCATGGGTCTGACCCCAGGTGAAAACCCGCCCCTCATAGACGGTGCTGGTCAGGTTGGGATACACGGCGGCGGTCCGCCGCAGGAAACTCAGCGGCGACAGCGGCACGAAGTTCGCGGGATTTCGATCAAGGCCGACATCATAGGGATTCTGACCGATCGCCATTTTCTCCTCCAGATCAGATACTTATCGGAAGAGTCTCAATCATCATGGAGTTGCGGACAAAGGCCGCTTCAAATGATTGAAAATCCGCTCTTCTCGTTGTTTTTTCTGTATTTTACAGAAAGCCGATGGATATCCAAGGGAACGCCGCCACGATAATCAACCCGATCAGCAGCGCCAACATGTAACCCCAGATCGGCCGGATGCCGTCTGCCGGATCGACGCGACCGATCGCGCAAGCCGCATAATAGCCGACGCCGAACGGCGGTGCGAACAGTCCCATTCCCATGGCGAGGATGATGATCATCGCGTAGTGCACTTCATGCACGCCGACCGACTTCGCGATCGGAAACAGCAGCGGCCCGAACAGCACGACCGCCGGAATGCCCTCGAGCACGCTGCCAAGGATGGTGAAGGCCACGATCGAAACGGCGATGAATGTTGCTCCGCCACCGGGCAGCCCGGTCATCGCCGCTGCAAGCGCGCGGGAAAAGCCCGATTGGGTCAGGCCCCAGGCCATGCCGGTGGCTGTTCCGATGATGAGGAGGATGGCGCCGGACAGGCAGGCCGTCTCGATCAGCATGGGCAGCAGCCGGCGCCATTTGAACTGCCGGTAGATCAGAAGGCCCATCACGATCGCATAGACGATCCCGATGGTCGAAACCTCGGTTGCCGTCGCGACGCCTTCGACCACCGCCGCGCGGATCACGAACGGCAGCGCCAGCGCGGGCAGGGCCACAACGAAGGTGCGGGCGATTTCCCGACCACCCGCTTTTTTGACATGGCTGAGATCTTCGTGCCGATAGCGCCACCATACCAGCGCCGACAATGTGATGGCGAGCACCACGCCCGGCAGCAACCCGCCCGTGAACAGGGCAGCGATCGAGACCCCCGTCACCGATCCGATGGTGATGAGCACCAGACTCGGCGGAATGGTCTCGGTCTGCGCGCCCGTTGCCGCCAGCAGGGCCACCAGATCACCGGGCTTGGCGCCGCGCGCTTTCATTTCGGGAAACAGAACCGGCGCAATCGCCGCCATATCCGCGGCCTTGGACCCTGAGATGCCGGACACAAGGTACATCGCGCCGACCAGCACATAGTGCAGTCCGCCGCGCACATGGCCGAGCAGGCTGGCGAGGAAGGCCACCATCGCCTTCGCCATGCCGGTCATTTCGATCAGCAAGCCGAGAAAGACGAACAGCGGCACCGCCAGCAGGATCAGATGGCTCATGCCCTCGTCCATCCGTCCGACCAGCACCATCAGCGGGGTCCGCGTCGTCAGCGCCAGATAACCGAAAATCGCCATCCCGAAGCCGAATGCGATCGGCACGCCTGCAAACACGCAAAATCCGGCGACGCCGACGAAAAAGATCACGAGGTTGAGGTTGCCGAGCTGCCGCAGCACCGGCTGCGCGAACCAGAAGACGGCAATCAGCACCGCGACAGAGACGACGGCGCCGAGCAGGGCGCGCCGATCTCCCGCCTGCATCAGGCGCAGCAGCGCAAACAGCGCCATCAGACCGACGCCGATCGGCAATGCCGCGGCACGCCAGCTATTGGAAATCTGCAGCGCCGGGGTCGTGATGAAGCTTTCCTCATAGGCATATTGCCACGAGGGCCAGGCGATCAGCACGAGGAAGGCCAGGGCTGCGCAAATCGCGACGAGGTCGAGATATGCCCGCGTCGCAGGGCCGGCCCGCGCGACCAGCGCCGTCATCCGCATGTGTTCGGAGCGGCGGAACGCCACCACCGCGCCGAGCATGGCCAGCCAAAGAAACAGGATCGACGCCAGTTCGTCCGACCAGATCAGAGGCTGATGCAGGACGTAGCGGAACACCACGCCGGCGAACAGCACGATCACTTCGACGACGACGAGCAGCGCCGCCGGAATTTCAACGAGCATTCCCAGAAACGATTCAAGCGAAGCCACGACTGACCGCCGCCGCGGAGCCTCGACGGCTCCCGCGGTGCCGGCATCCGCGGCTTCAATCTGAACCATGGCAAGTCCTCGGTAAGTAAGTCCTCGTCGAAATTCGGCGAGGGCGCTTACGCGAGTTTGCCGACGGACTTCTCAAGCAAGGACCAGGCGTGTTCGCCGTATTTGCCCTTCCACTCCGAATAGAAGCCAGCCGCACGCAGCTTGTCGCGGAACGGCGCGACCACGGGCTGATTGAAGATCAGTCCCTTGCTCTTGAGATCAGCCATCACGGTCTCGTTGAGCTTTTCGGTGTCCGCGCGTTCCTTGACCGCCGCCGCGTTGATGTTCTTGGCGACGATGGCGCGAACATCCTCGGGCATGGCTTGCCATGCGCGGCGATTGGCCAGGAACCAGAACCCGTCCCACATGTGGTTGGTCAGCGAGCAGTATTTCTGGACCTCGTAAAGCTTTGCGGTCGAGATCAGCGCCAGCGGATTTTCCTGACCTTCCACGACCTTGGTCTGCAACGCCGAATAGACCTCGTTGAAGTTGATCGAGGCGGGCGACGCATCGAACGCCTTGAACATCGAGGTCCACAGCGGCGATACCGGCACGCGGATCTTGAAGCCCTTGAAGTCGTCCGGCCCGTTGATCGGCTTGGTCGAGGACGTGGTCTGGCGGAAGCCGTTGTCCCAGATCTTGTCCATCACCTCGAGATTGGCCTTGCGGATTTCGCCACGGACATAGGCGCCGAGGTCGCCGTCCATGGCCTTCCAGACCGTCGGATAGTCCGGGAATGCGAAACCGATGCCGTTGATCGACGCCGCCGGCACCAGCGTGGACAGGATCAGGCCCGACAGCGTGAAGAACTCGACACCGCCGGAACGGATCTGGCTCAACATATCGGTGTCGGAGCCGAGCTGGTTGTTCGGGAAAATCTGGATATCGACCCGGCCATGGGTTTCGGTCTTGATCGCCGCCGCCATCTCCTTGGCGCGGATGTTCAGCGGATGGGAGTCCGGCAGGTTGTTGGCGTACTTGTAGGCGAATTCGGCTTGCTGGGCGCGCGCGACAAAGGGCGCACCGACGCCGCCCATGACGGCCGCGGCCGCCGATGCCTTCAGAACTGCGCGACGTGAAACTGACATCTGATCCGTCTCCCTGGGGTTGTTGTTCTTGTGAAATCCGTCCACGGACCTCGCGCCATTGGTCACCATTCTCGACGCGTCCGGTCAAGGCTTTTCAGTTCATGCGATCGGGATTCCGCGGTGGCGATACGCGATCACGGAGCGGCAAGCCTCAAGCCGGTCGAGCGGGCTCGACACGGGCGGGTTAAGGGCTTCCGGATCAGGATATCCGTCCAAGTCCCTGAAATTTATATCATAAATATATTCCATAATATACCTTATGCGAAATATGGATATGCGCGTGACGCGTTAGCCGTGGATCGCCCGGCCAGTTCGCTCCGCCGGATCAGCGGCCTTTGAAACGCGGTTTGCGCCGTTCGAGAAACGCCGCGACGCCTTCCTTGTGATCTTCGGTCCGGCTCGCCAGGGCGAACTGATCGACGTCCATGTGGCTCGCCAGATCGTCGAGCGCGTGCGCCAACCGGTTGACCGTCAGCTTGGTCATGGCCACCGAGATCGGCGGCTGCGCAGCAACCTTGCTGGCCAGCGCCATCGCGGCATCGAGCACCTTGCCGGGCTCGACGACCTCCTCGACGAGTCCCCAGTCCAGCGCCTCGGCGGCCGAGATGCGCTGGTCCGCCAGGATCACGGCCTGTTTGGTTCGCGCCGGTCCCATCAGGTGCAGCATGCGTGGCACGCTCTGCCAGCTCATGTTCATGCCGAGCCCGATCTCGGGCACCCGAATGTGGGCGTCGCTGGCCATGATCCGGAAGTCAAGCGCAACGGCCAGCGCGATGCCGCCGCCGATGCAAAAGCCTTCGATAGCGGCGATCGTGATCTGCTCCATGTCCTGCCAGGCGCGCGACAGCCGTGGTCCCAGTTTCAGATGCCGCCGCAACGATCCCATATCCATGGTGGCGCGGGATCGGCCTTCCGGGTCTTTCAGATCGAAACCGGCGCTGAAGGCCTTCGGGCCGCCGGTCAGGACCACGACCGATGTGCCGGCGTCGTCCTCGAAGCTGCGGGCGGCATCGGTCAACTGGCGCAGGGCTTCCGGGGACAAGGCGTTGATGTTGTCGCCGCGGTCGAAGCGGACGACGGCAATGCGGCCTTCCGGACCAAGCCCCTTTTCAATTTGAACGAAACTCTCCACGGACGACGCCTCCTCCTGCCCTTGTTTTCACGAAGCCTAGCTCAAAAACATCGTGAAGGCTGCCGCGCCGCCGCGTGGCAGGGTTGCTCTCGACATCGGCCAAATCCTGCGCCTATGCTTGGACATGGCTGATCATGATCACACTCATCCCCACGACCATTCCGAACTGTCGGAACTCGAGCTGCGCGTGCGCGCGCTCGAAACGATTTTGACCGAGAAAGGTTATGTCGAACCGGCCGCGCTCGACGCCATCATCCAGGCCTACGAGACCAAGATCGGCCCGCACAACGGCGCGCAGGTCGTCGCCAAGGCGTGGACCGATCCCGTCTTCAAGCAGGCCCTGCTCGCGGATGCCAGCAAGGCCGTCGGCACGCTCGGCCACGTCGGCCGCACCGGCGATCACCTGGTGGCTGTCGAGAACACGCCGCAGCGGCACAACATGGTCGTGTGTACCCTCTGCTCCTGTTACCCCTGGGAAATGCTGGGACTGCCGCCGGTCTGGTACAAGGCCGCGCCCTATCGGTCGCGCGCCGTCAAAGACCCGCGCGGCGTGCTGGCGGATTTCGGCATCAGCCTGCCGAAAGAAACGGAAATCCGGGTCTGGGACTCCACCGCTGAAACCCGCTTCCTGGTGTTGCCGATGCGGCCTGCGGGCACCGAGGGCTGGAGCGAGCAGCAGTTGGCCGACCTCGTGACGCGCGATTCCATGATCGGCACGGGTTTTCCGAAAACGCCGGGCGCACCGTCATGAACGGCGTGCACGACATGGGCGGCATGGACGGCTTTGGCAAGGTCGAGCCCGAGCCGAACGAACCGACATTTCATCATCCGTGGGAAGGCCGCGTGATGGCGATGACGCGCGCGATGGGCGCAGCCGGCGCGTTCAACATTGACGTCTCGCGGTTCTATCGGGAGTCGCTGCCGCCGACGGTCTATCTGTCGAGCTCCTACTACAAGAAATGGTTCCTCGCCTTGCAGGATTCGCTGGTCGCCCGGGGATACGTCAGGAGCGACGAAGTCGCGCGCGGCCATGCCTCGGCGCCGGCCAAGGACCTCAAGCGCGGTCCGTTCAAGCTCGCCGATGTCGAGCGCGTGATGACCCGCGGCAGCTTTGCCCGCGCCGCCCAGGCGCCGGCGAAATTCAAGCCGGGCGACCGGGTGCGCGCCAAAAACATCAATCCGGTCACGCACACCCGCCTGCCCCGCTACGTGCGCGGCCACGTCGGCGTGATCGAGCGAGACCACGGCGTTCACGTCTTTCCCGATACCGCCGCCAACGACGCCGGTGAACATCCGACCTGGCTCTATACCGTCGTGTTCGACGGCGCGGAATTGTGGGGTCCAGACGCCGATCCGACCGTGAAAGTCTCGATCGACGCGTTCGAGCCCTATCTGGAGCTTGTCTGATGGACGTCGCAGCGGCACGCACCGCAGCCAGCGCTGTCCCGGGCGTTCCCCGCGACGATGACGGACCGGTGTTCCGCGAGCCCTGGGAAGCGCAGGCTTTTGCCATGGCGCTTGCGCTGCACGAACGCGGCGTCTTCACCTGGCCGGAATGGGCGGCGGCGCTCGCGGCCGAGATCAAGCGGGCGCAAGCGGCGGGTGACCCGGACACCGGCGAAACCTACTATCGGCACTGGCTCGCCACGCTTGAGGGGCTGGTCGCGTCCAAGGGCGTCAGCACGCGCGAAACGCTGCATCGCTATCGCGACGCCTGGGACCATGCCGCCGACCGCACGCCGCACGGCCAGCCGATCGTATTGCGGCCGGAGGATTTCAAGGCTTAGGGCTGCTCACTCCGGGGCGGAATCAAGTCGTCATTGCGAGGCGCATGGCGCCGAAGCAATCCAGAGAGTTCTAACAAGAGTTGGATTGCTTCGCTCAGCGCAAAATTGGCAAGAGCCAATTTTGTCGCGAGCTCGCAATGACGCGCCAACGTCCGAAAGAAACCAAAAGCTCCGGCGGGTTCATCAGGTCGCCCTTGCCGCGAATTCCCGCCAGCCCTTCGCCCGCAAACGGCAGGCCGGACATTCGCCGCAACCGTATCCCCAGTCGTGCTGCGCGCCGCGCTCGCCCAGATAGCAGGTGTGGGACTGCTCACGGATCAGATCGACGAGACCGGTGCCCCCGAGATCGCTTGCAAGCTGCCACGTAGCGGCCTTGTCCAGCCACATCAGCGGCGTGTGCAGATGGAATGGCCTGTCCATCCCGAGTTGAAGCGCTGTTTCCAGCGCCTTGATGGTGTCGTCGCGGCAATCCGGATAGCCGGAATAGTCGGTCTCGCACATGCCACCGACGATGTGGACGATGCCGCGCCGGTAGGCCAGCGCCGCCGCGAAGGTCAGGAACACGAGGTTGCGGCCGGGTACGAACGTGTTGGGCAACCCGTCCTTGCCCATTTCGATCGCGACATTGCGCGTCAGCGCGGTGTCGGAAATCTCCGCGAGCGTCGGGATCGCCAGCGTGTGACTGTCGCCGAGCTTCGCCGCCCAATCGGCGCGCAAGGTCTTCACGCCATCCAATAGCTGCTGACGGCAAGCGAGTTCGATGGCGTGGCGCTGGCCGTAGTCGAACCCCAACGTCTCCACCCGGCCGAAGTGCTCCAGCGCCCAGGCGAGACAGGTCGCGGAATCCTGTCCGCCGGAAAACAGCAC
>DASZVY010000091.1:0-20057 GCA_035546855.1 Nitrobacter sp.
TGTCCTTCGCCGGCCTGGTGGTTCTAGCGAGGAGCCTCAACCCGATCCCATTCCGAACTCGGCCGTTAAACTCCTCAGCGCCAATGGTACTATGGCTCAAGCCCTGGGAGAGTAGGTCGCTGCCAGGCCTGCCAAGGACAAACGATTTCCTCTTTCCGATCCAAGATCAAGAACGCCGTCTCCTCCCGGAGGCGGCGTTTTTTTGTGCCCCGCTCGCTGAACCGTCATGGTCCGGTGGAATTATCCGGAACGGCTTCCGGCGCAGGTAAGTTCAGCGGTCGTTCATTTCAGGCGCCGTAGCCATTGCGAGCTCGATCCCGCTCATCCGCCGAGGGAGATTTTCATGTGCAATTTGATTCGTTCGCTTCCCGCCGCATTGGCGACGGTTTGCCTCGCCGTTTCGTTTCACATCGCCTCCGGTCAGGACGCTTTGGCGCAAACCAAACCGGCGCCTGCTCAGGCCGCGCCTGCGGACGTGCCGCCACTGAAGCAGATTCCATTGACGGAAAAGCAGGTGCAGAGCGTGCTGGCGGCGCAGAACGACATGGACGCGCTGACGGAAAAGCTGCCTGACGATCCCGATGCGAGGCCGGATCCGAAGGCGATGGCGCAGCTCGATGGCGTTGCGAAGAAATACGGTTTCGCCGACTACGCCGAGTACGCCACGGTGATCGACAACATCACGCTGGTGCTCGGAGGATTCGACCCGCAAACCAAGACCTATATCGGCGCCGAGGCGGTCCTGAAAAAGCAGATCGCCGCGGTCGAAGCCGACAACAAGATGCCCTCGAAGGAAAAGAAGCAGGCGCTTGACGACATGGTGGCGGCCCTGAAGACGCCGGCGCCCGCGATCGAGAACAAGGGCAACATCGATCTCGTCGCGAAATACTACGACAAGCTCGCGGATCTGTTCTCCGACAACGGCGACGACTGAGCATGCTGAAGTTAGGTTGAACCAACCCACGCTGTCATTGCGAGCCAACGGGTCGGCGCTGCAAGCGCGGTCACGCGCGTCTTTTCCGCGCCATGAGGCCGCCCGACGACAGGTCCGCGAAGCGATCCAGAGCCCCAAGGAAGACCTGGATTGCTTCGTCGCTCCGGGATAACGCTGCGCGTTGCCCTTGGGCTCCTCGCAATGACGGTGATTCAACCTCATGTCATCCCGCTTTAGCAGACCTTGCTGAATCCGTGATTCTGCGCCGCAGCTTCCACCCCCTCCGGGGTTCGGGGCGGCGGCATTTTCATTGTTGTCGTGACGGAGGCGTGCCGGCCATGGAACCTTTTGGCCGCGATCCCATCTAATAAGGTGCGCCGTCGCGGAGTGTGGCGACGAAAAAGACCGGTGGACGTCGCCAGCATTCCGGCAGCCCGTTGGGGCTTGGCGGGCTGCTGTCACAGGCGATCACGCGACTGGAGGATCGACCGATGTCGTCAGAACAGGCTGCGCCGACGGGACCCGACCTGACGCAAGGCGCGGAGGTCGCTGCTTTCAAGGACGACAAACTGCTCGGTCACGTCGGCGAGCAGGAGGTTTTGCTGGTCCGGTCGGGGTCCGAGATTTTTGCCATTGGCGCCCGTTGCAGTCACTATCAGGGACCGCTCGCGGATGGGCTGGTCGTGGATGGCGCGGTCCGCTGTCCCTGGCATCATGCCTGCTTCGATCTGCGCACCGGTGAAGCGGTGCGGGCGCCGGCTTTCAGTGCACTCGATACCTGGAATGTCGAGCAGCGCGGCGGCCGCATCTTCGTTCGCGACAAGCGCGAGTCGATAGCCGGCCAGACCCTCAAGACCGATCACCCCAAGAGGATCGTGATCGTCGGCGGCGGCGCGGCCGGGTTTGCGGCCGCGGAGATGCTGCGGCGGCACGGCTATCGGGGCAGCATCGCGATGCTGACTGACGACGATGCGCCGCCGGTCGATCGGCCGAACCTGTCGAAGGACTATCTCGCCGGCAGCGCTCCGGAAGACTGGCTGCCGCTCAAGCCGGATGATTTCTACCCGCAGGCCCATATCGACCTGCGGCTGCGGACCGCCGTCACCGGTATCGACACCGCAGCATGTGAGGTGCTCATGGCCGCCGGCGACAAGGTGGGTTACGATCGGTTGCTGCTGGCGACCGGTGCCGCGCCCGTTCGCCTGCCGATTCCGGGCGCCGACCTGCCGCACGTTCATGCGTTGCGGACGCTTGATGACAGCCGCGCCATCATCGCGGCCGCCAAAACGGCGCACCGGGCCGTCGTCATCGGGGCCAGCTTCATCGGTCTCGAGGTCGCGGCGTCGCTGCGGGCCCGCGACATCGAAGTTCATGTCGTCGCTCCGGAGAAGCGTCCGATGGAGCGGGTGCTGGGCGCGGAGATGGGCGACTTCGTTCGCGCGCTGCACGAAGAGCACGGCGTGATTTTCCACCTCGAGGATACCGTGACGGCGATCGATACGCAGAAGGCGACCCTCAAAAGCGGCGGTACGCTGGAAGCGGCTCTCGTCGTGCTCGGCGTCGGCGTGAAGCCGCGCCTGGAGCTCGCCGAGAAGGCCGGGCTGAAAATCGACCGGGGTGTTCTCGTCAACGAGTTCCTTGAAACCAGCGTTTCCGGCATTTTCGCCGCCGGCGATATCGCGCGATGGCCCGATCCGCATTCCGGCGACGCCATCCGCGTCGAGCACTGGGTGGTGGCGGAGCGCCAGGGTCAGACTGCCGCGCGCAACATGCTGGGCCATCGCGAAAGGTTCGATGCGGTGCCGTTCTTCTGGAGCCAGCACTACGACGTGCCGATCAACTATGTCGGTCACGCCGAGAAGTGGGACGAGATCCAAGTCGACGGCAGCGTCGCCGGTAAGGATTGCGTCCTGCGCTACAAGAGCAAAGGCCGCGTGCTGGCGGTGTCCTCGGTCTATCGCGACCTCGACAGCCTCAAGGCCGAGGTCGCGATGGAGCGCGCGATCGGATCCTGAAAAAGCGGTCCGGAACGCGGCGAGGGACATCGCCACTTTCACTTGCCTCGTCATGGCCGGGACCAGCCCGGCCATGACGGAAGCGATCCGATTCACCGAAAGATCTGCGATATCATTCAGGCAGTGAACCGCGCTTCCATGGCGCGACGCGTCTTGACGGTATCGTCGTTGGCGTTGATCTCGACGTCGTCCCAGCTCACCATGCCGCCGCGCGCGATGTCCCGCTTCAGCTTGACGCGATGGGCGAGGCCGATCGGCAGCCCACCGGCTTTAAGACTCGCGGCCGCAGGCATCAGCTTGCCCCACACCGTATAGCCGCCTTCGCCGTCCAGCATCTCGCCGGCCTTGAGGTCGCGTTTCGCAACGGCCACCACGTCGCCGCGGAAGTCGCGCGGCTGCCCGGTCGGCTCGTTGCGCAATGCCGCCGACAGCACCGAGATGTTCAGCTCCAGCCCGATCAGGTGGTAGGGCTTGTACATCGCCGCAAACCGGCCCGATGCATCGGTCTTGAGGCCGTATTGCCTGAAGCAGTCCGCCGCGTAGTCGTTCGGCGCCTCCAGCACCACATAGACGCCCCAGCGCAGGTCGCGGAACACCGGCCGGCCGTCGCGTTCGAGCGAGGAGACGACCTCCACCACGCCGGATTTTTCCAGCACGCCGCCCTGATCGCGCGGCCGCATCACATGCGGCAGATCGTCGACCCCGCAGGGCGGGAACAGCAGCCCGCCCGTCGGCACATCGAGGCCGGTCGCGTTGGCGATTGCCGCCATTTCGATGGCCGATTTGGTGCCGTCGAGAAACGAATTGAACATCTGCGGATTCATGCCGGCGGATTGCGCCTCCGCGGCGGTGAGGCCGTAGTGCTCCCAGACTCCGGCCGGTGTCACGTCATGGTAGAGCGGCAGATATTTCGTGCCTTTGCCGGCGGCGACGACACGAAAGCCGGTGGCGCGCGCCCAATCGACCATCTCGGCGGTGAGCGCCGGCTGGTCGCCATAGGCGAGCGAATAGACCACGCCGGCCTTGCGCGCTTCTTCCGCGAGCAGCGGTCCCGCCAGCACATCGGCTTCCACATTGACCATCACGATGTGCTTGCCGGCGGCGATCGCCGCGCGGGCATGACGGATACCGACGGCAGGATTGCCGGTCGCTTCCACCACCACATCCATTGCGCCGCCGGCAATGGCGCGAAGGCCGTCGTCGGTGAACGTCGTCGCCGCGATCTGCGCCTCGTCCCAGCCCACGGTGCGGCAGGCCTCGCGCGCGCGGTCGCGATCAATGTCGATGATGATGGACACCTTAAGCCCCGGCGTATGCGGCACCTGGGCCAGAAACATCGAGCCGAACTTTCCGGCGCCGATCAGGGCGACGCGAACGGGTTTCCCCGCCGCATGGCGGGCTTGCAGAAAGTGATGGAGGTTCATGGGAGATGAGTCCGATTACACTGAGGTCGAATTTTCGTCTCAAAAATTGCCGCATACTCCCTCTCCCCGTTCTTACGGGGAGAGGTAAAATCCCATTTTACTCCGCCGCCTGCTGCGGCCGGCGCGCGAGCTTCACCAGCGAATCGTCGGCCACCGTCTGGATCGGCGTGAAATCGCGGTGCGCGATGTACTCTGGCCGCGTCGGCGTGCGAATGTAGTTCGAGACCGCGTTCAGCGTGAGATAGACGATCTTGCGCGGATAGGGCGTGATGTTGCCGGCCGAGCCGTGCACCAGGTTGCCGTGGAACATCAGCATGCCGCCGGCCTTGCCGGTCGGCGCGACGATGCCGCCCTGCCTGACGAGACGGGTCACGGTGTCCTCGTCGAGCGTCCACAGCGGGTAGGACGTTGTCTCGAGATCGTGCGAGGCTTTGAGGTCGCCCGCGGTCTGGCTCTTCGGCACCAGCATCAGCGGGCCGTTGATCGGCATCACCTCGTCGAGGAAGATTGCGATATTCATGGCGCGCGGCTCCGGCATGCCGTCGTCGCGCTTCCAGGTGCCATAGTCCTGGTGCCACTGCCAGACGTCGCCGGTGAAGGCCGCCTTGGCGTTGATCTTGAACTGGTGCATGTAGACCTTCTCGCCGAAGATCTGCTCGATGGGCTCGATCATGCGGGGATGCGCGCCGAGCAGGCCGAACGCCTCGTTGTAGAGATGCGCCGCGAAGGCGGTGCGCGGCGCGCCGCTCTTCTCGCGCCAGACCTCGGGGCGGTTGGCGTCGTAGATCGCGACCGCCTCGCGCGCGAGCAGGTCGACCTCCTCCTGCGAGAACAACTCAGGCAGGAACAGCCACCCTTCGCGGTTGAAATCATCGATCTGCTGCTGGGTCAGTTTCATGGCGCTTCTCCCTTTGGCTTTATGATCTTGATCGTTTGGTGTCGTCCCGGGCGCGATGCGTTACGCAGTGACGCTTCGCAGAACCGGGACCGTTACAGATGCCGAGTCCGGGACGGCCCCGGTTCAGCAGCGCATCGTTTCACGCTGCGCTGCGTCCCGGGGCACATAGGTCTCAAGCCGCCTTGCTCCGCTTCAGCCTTTCCTCCGTCATCCGGCCTGCTGTCAGCGCATGCGCCTGTGCGGCGGCCTGGGCCGCGTCGGTGTTGCCGGCGAAGATGTGCGCGGCGATCCTTTCATGTTCGGCCCAGGCGCTGGCGCGGTAGTCGAGTTCGCTGAGTACGGTCGCCATCGAGCGGCGCATATGCGGCCACTGCGGCGCGATCATCTCCTCGACGGCCGGGTTGCCCGATAGCCGATAGATCGCGCGATGGAAATCGACGTCGAGCCCGATGAGTTGTGACAGCGGCGTTGTCGCATCGAGCGTGCGGCCGGCGTCCAGCGCGCGTTCGAGCGCGGCACGGCCGGCGGCGTCGCCTGATACGCGTTCAGCCGCGAGCCGCGCCGCGAGCCTGTCGATCGCGCTGCGCACCTCGTAGAGCTGGCGGATGCGGAGGGGATCGAGCCGCGTCACCTCAAAACCCTTGCGGCCGCTTTCGGCCACGAGACCCTGCCGGTGCAAAAGGTGCAGCGCGTGGCTGACCGGCTGGCGCGAGACGCCGAGCTTGTCCGCGAGTTCGTTCTGCCGGATGCGATGACCGGGCGGCAGGGTGTGGTCGGCGATGCCCTCCAGGATCCGGCTGTAGACCTGGTCGATCAGGTTGGGGGTGGGATCGAGTGGAATCATGCCGCCGTCGTCCGACGTTTTGGAATACGGAATTCCGAACTCGGAAAAGCTACGCCTACAGATTTGTCCGGTCAAGCGATCTTGGAAGGCAAAGACGCGCGAGACTGTCTAGGCATCCAGCGGCAGCACCTCGAACGTCGCGATCTCGTCCGGATCGGCGATGGCATTGATTTCGCTGATCCTGCCGCCGTGAATGGTCAGCGACAGCACGATGCGCAATTGGCCGCCGAAAATGACGGCGACACCCATGGCGCCGTCCACCAGTGCCGGCCTTGCCGCCTGGGCACGCCCCTTGAAGACCTGAGCCACCGCCTCCGCACCGTGAATTTCCGCGAGCGATCCCATGCGGACCGCGATCGGATCGGCGCGGAAGATGATGTCGGGATCGAGCACTTCAAGCAGCGCCGCGAAATCGCCGTTACGGGACGCGGCCAGGAACGCATCAACCACCTTGCGGTCGCGCGCGATGCCGGCGTCGTCAGCCGGCGCTACGCCCTGCACGCGCCGCCGCGCGCGGCTGGCCAACTGGCGTGTGGCGACCACCGTACGTCCGACCACCGGCGCGATGTCCTCGAACGGCATCGCGAACATATCGTGCAGCACGAAAGCCAGACGCTCTGCCGGCGACAGGGTTTCGAGCACGACAAGCAACGCCGCGCTCACTGAATCCGCCATCATCGACTCGGTATCGGTCGCCGTCTGCTCCGCGACCGGCTCGGGGATGTGCGGGCCCAGTGGTTCCTCCCGTCGTGATTTCCGGGCGCGCAGCACGTCGAGACAAATCCGCGCGACCACCGTGGTCAGCCAGCCGCCGAGGTTGGCGATATCCGCGGTCTCGGCGCGGCCAAGTCGCAGCCAGGTTTCCTGCACGGCGTCGTCGGCTTCGCTGCGTGAGCCGAGCATGCGGTAAGCGACTGCGCGCAAGTGGTTGCGATTGGTCTCGAATTGCTCTGCCAGCAGATTTTTTTCGCTCATCGGTCACGTTCTCCGGTCGGGCGTCGTCATGGCACTGACGAACGGCGCCGGCTCTGTGTGACAGAACATCAGGCGCAATCGTTGCGGCCGGTCCGCGCAGGTGGATTCCGGCCCACTTCAGACATTTGAATGGAGATGGAAAATGCAAGCACGCATGAAAAATCCGGCGCTGATGGTTCCCGAGGCGATGACCGCCTTGCAGGCGCTCGGCGCATCGACCCATCAGGGTCCGGTGTCGCCGAAAACGCTCGAACTCGTTCATCTGCGAGCCAGCCAGATCAACGGATGCAGCGTCTGCGTCGACGGTCACGTCCGTATCGCCAAAAAGGCCGGAGAAACCGACGAACGATTGTTCGCTGTGGCGGCATGGCGTGACGCGCCGCATTTCAACGCGCCCGAACGCGCGGCGCTGGCCTTGACGGAAGCCCTGACCCGCCTCAGCGACCGCGCCGATCCGGTGCCCGATGACGTTTGGGACGAAGCGGCACGCAACTACGATGAGAACGAGCTCGCGTATCTCCTTCTGGCGATCGCCAGCGTCAACGTCTGGAACCGCCTCAACGTCGCGACGCGGCAGCAGGCCGGTTTGTGGAAGCCGTAAGGCAGCGTCATTCCGGGGCGATGCGAAGCATCGAGCCCGGCATCCAGTATTCACAGAATCTCTTCGTGTTACTGGATTCCCGACAGCCGCTATCGGCGCGAACGCCTCGCGTTTCGTCGCCTAGCGGCTTCGGGAATGACGATATGGCCGAAGGCCGTCTCCTGGTCGGGCCGTCAGACCCCGATCCGCTTCCAGTAGATCAGCGTGCCGGTGAGGCCGCCGTGCGGCTTCAGCGCGTAGTCGGGAATCTCGCCGCTCAGCCGGAAGCCGAGCTTTTCATAGAAACCGGCGGCACCGCCGTCGGTCGCGGTGTCGAGCACCAGCAGCGTTCGTTCGTGTTGGATCGCAAGATCTTCAGCCGCGCGCATCAACGCGGTCGCGATACCGCGTCCGCGATGACCGAGGCCCGTCATCATCTTGGCGATCTCGCCGCGGTGCGGCTGGTTCGGCGGACAGTCAAGGTGCAGCGTCACGGTGCCGACAAGTGCATCATCGTCGAACGCGCCGAGCACGATGCGTTCGTTGCGATCGGCAGCCGTGAGCGCCTTGTCCCAGAACGCGTCGGCATGCGCGCGCGCCAGCGGATGCATGAAGCTGACCGATCCGCCGTTCGCGACCGTCTCGATCAGGAGGTCGCTCAGGGCGTCGCGAATGGACGGCGAAGAGCTGAGCGGTTCGATTGAAATTGCCGACATGATCTAGCTCCGCGCCAGCGCGACGAGATACGTGCAAGGCGCGCTACTTTCGTTGGCGAAGGTGGTGTCGGCGGGCGGGCCGAAGCCGAGACAGTCGCCTGGGCCGAGTTCGTGCCGCTCGTCGCCCTCGGTGATGACCAGCGCGCCCTCCAGCACCAGCAGCGTCTGGCGGATCATGGCGTAGGACGAGGCGGGCAGGGTGACGCGCTGTCCGGGCGGCAGCTCGACCCGCACGATCTCGATCGGATGATCGGGCCGGCTGAAGACTTGCCGGCGGACGTAGCCGGTCTCCGGGTCGCGCCACACCGGCTGCCCGGCGGCGCGCGAGACGCGCCCGCCGCCGCTTTCCGCGCGGGCCAGAAGGCCCGCCAGGGTCAGGTCGAAGGCTGCCGACAGGCGGACCAGGATCACGGCGGTGGGGCTCGTATCTCCACGCTCGATCTTGCTGATGGTGGCCTTGGCGACGCCGGAACGGTCCGCCAGCTCGGCCAGCGACCAGTTCCGGGCCTCTCGCTCCAGCCGAATCCGACGCGCCAAGCGAACGCCGGTGTCGTCTATTAAATTATCCATTTGTCTCTTATATGAGATAAATGGAGATCCGGCAAGGTCCGGGTTCAGGTTAATCCGTCAGGAAGCCGAGAACCGCTTCGCAAAAGGCCTGCGGGGCCTGCTCGAACATCGGGTGTGTGGCGTTGGGGATCATGACCGTCCGCGCGCCCGGAACGTTTTCGGCAAGCGCTCGCAGCACGATCGGCAGCGTGCCTTTGGTATTGGCGCCGCCGATGAACAGCGTCGGCATCCTGATCGACTGCGCATCCGCCTTGCTGAACGGCGGCCGCTTGTCGCGGGTCTGGCCGATGAGCGTCATTGCGTTGTCGCGCAGCAACTGCTTCGGCGTCGCCGGAATCCGTTTCCAGGCCCCCGGACCCTCCAGCGCGTCCATGAAGAACGCCAGCCCGCCGTCGATGTCGCCGGCCGCAATCTTCCCGGCCGACGCCGCAATGCGCGCCGCCAGCGGCGAAGGGCCGGTGGGCGCATTCGGATCGAGCGACGTATCCACCTCGCCGCCGGGTTCGGCCAACACAAGGCGGCGCAACAGGTCGGGCCGCTGCTGCGCGACACGGAACGCGATGTGGCCGCCGCGCGAATGGCCCATCAGATCCACGGGGCCGAGCCGAAGCTGCTCGATGAAGCCGATCAAGTCCTTGACGTGCTGCGCGATCGAATAGGTGTCGCCCTGGCCGTCCCAATGCTCGGGAAAGAAGTGCCGCAAGCTCGGCGCGATCACGCGCAGCTTGCGCGTCAGCGGTCCCAGCACCGGCGACCAGATGCGGAAATCACACAGCGAGCCATGCACGCAGACCAGCGGCGGCGTTTGCCCCATGCTGCTGCCGATATCGAGATAGGCCATGTCGTAGCCGTTGACGTGAAGCGTTTGCATAAGGACTCGCTCGCATTTTTTCGGAGACGGATCATTCCATGCGGCTGTGCATGATGGCAAGTTCCGTCGGAAAGCGGGTGGATCGCGGGATTCGTCATGTCTAGATTTGCCGCGAGGAAGAAATAGATGGGGCATCAGAATATAGAGTGGCCCAAAATATGGAGCGGCCCATGAGTGCGAACGATCTCACTTTTGCGATGTTCGATACGGCGATCGGTCCATGCGGCATCGTCTGGCATGCACGCGGCATCGTCGCCGTGCAGTTGCCGATGTCGGGCAAGGACAAGACCCGCACGCGCATCCAGCAGCGCTATGGCGCGATTCCCGAAGCGACGCCGCCCGCGACCGTGCGGGCTGCGATCGACGGGATGATCGAATTGCTGGACGGCAAGCCGAACGATCTGGCTGACGTGGTGCTCGACCTCGACGGCGTTCCGGAATTCTATCGTGGCGTGTACGAAATCGCCCGCACGATTCCGCCGGGCAAGACCATGACCTATGGCGATATCGCAAAGCGACTCGGCGGCGTCGAGCTGTCGCGCGATGTCGGTCAGGCGCTCGGGCACAATCCATGTCCGATCGTGGTGCCCTGCCATCGCGTGCTCGCGGCCGGCGGCAAGCCCGGCGGATTCTCCGCCAATGGCGGCGTCGCCACCAAGCTCAAGATGCTCGCGATCGAAGGGGCGATCGTCAACCACACGCCGAGCCTGTTCGACTGACGCTGCCTTCAGTTTGCCACAACGCGGTCAGGCGGGCTCGCAGCGGAAGCCGTCGCCCCAGCGGGTGATCCGTCCCGCCGATGGCGACGGAAAATGCGCCGTGCAGCACAGCGTGTCGGTGTCGCAGTAGCGGCCGAGGAAATCGCGCCGCGTCGTTGCGGCCTGCGCCTGATCGACGTCGAATTTCGCGGACAGTTCCGGATAGCGCGCCTGCAGCGGCGAGTGCATCAGGTCGCCCGAGAACACCGCTTCGTCTCTGCCGCGCCCGAATGCGAAGGCGACGTGGCCCGGCGTATGACCGGGCGTCGGCACCAGCCGCACGTGATCGCCGATCTGATAATCGTTGCCGACGATTTCGGCCTTGTTGGCCTCGACCACCGGCAGCACGCTGTCGGCGAACGGCGGCACCTCGGTCCTTGCGTGCTGCGCGGTCCAGTAGTCGAATTCGCCCTTGCCAAAAATGTAACGCGCATTCGGAAACGTCGGCACCCAGCGGCCGTTCTCAAGCCGCGTATTCCAGCCGACATGGTCCACGTGCAGATGCGTGCACATCACAAAGTCGATGTCGCCGACGCCGAGCCCCGCGGCGGACAGCGCGCGCAGGTAGGTGTCGTCGGTCTTCATGTGCCATTTCGGCCGTGTCGGCCGCGGCTTGTCGTTGCCGATGCAACTGTCGATCAGGATGGTGTGATGCGGCGTCTTCACCACGTAGGACTGGAATGCGAGGATCAGCGTGTCCTGCGGATCAATCGCACCGGCTTGTTTCATCCATGTGCGGTTCTCATCCAGCACGTCGGGCGTCAGCCCTGGCAGCATGTCGAGCGCCGGCAGGAAGGTGGTCTCCTGCTCGATGACGCGATGGATCGTGAAATCGCCGGCGGTGAGCGTCAGACTCATGAGACACTCCGTCAGGCCGCGGGTGGTACCGAAATTTTCACGGACGGCCGCTGCATCATCCGCTCGTAAAATGCCGCGAGTTGAGGATAGGCCTTGCGCCAGCCGCAATCGGCGAACCGGAAGTCGGCGTAGCCGAGCACGCAGGTGAGAGCGATCTGTGCGATATCGAACGGGCCGGACAAGACATCCGGGCGCCCCTCAAACAGCTTCATGCCATTCCATGCACGCTGCCAGTGATCGTCCGCCCACGCCTGCCAGGACAGTTCCTTGGGGCGAACCATTTTCTCGTAGCGGCAGAGCAACATCGAATCGAGCATGCCCTGCAGGATCGAATGATCGGTCTTCACCCGCCAGCGTCTGGGGCCGGATGCAGGGATGAGCTTGCCGCCGCCGGCGATCTCATCGAGATATTCGACGATGACATACGAATCGAGGACGACGCTGCCGTCGTCAAGGATCAGCACCGGCAGCTTCTTCAGCGGGCTGATGTCGCGCGAATATTCGTCGTTCGGCTGGCCCGGCGCGACCGAGACCGGGACGAACTCGATCTTGTCGATCAGGCCGAGCTCGATCGCGGCGATACGAACCTTGCGGGCGAATGGCGAGGCGGGAGAGAAGGTGAGCTTCATTTGGAAAACCCCTGAAACGCGATCGGAACAGATACTCCCATCATCCTGAGGAGTGCGCTCTTCGCGCGTCTCGAAGGACAGGTAACAGTCCGTCTCGTCATCCTTCGAGGCTCGCCAGAATGGCTCGCACCTCCAGCGATAACGGCGAAGCCGTTACGCAGGGATGACAACGGGCGTTGAGTAACCTCAAGCAGCCACGACTTCCTGCCGCTGCTCGCCAAGCCCCTCGATGCCGAGGGTGACGACATCGCCGACGTTGAGGAATTGCGGCGGCTTCATGCCGGTGCCGACGCCGGGCGGGGTGCCCGTCGTGACGATGTCGCCGGGCAGCAGCGTCAGGAACTGCGAGACGTAGGAGATGCATTTTGCCATGGAGAAGATCATGGTCGAGGTCGATCCGGTCTGGCAGCGCTTGCCGTTGACGTCGAGCCACATCGACAGCTTCTGCACGTCCGCGATCTCATCCTTGGTCGCGACCCACGGGCCGAGCGGGCCGAACGTGTCGTGCGACTTGCCCTTGGTCCAGGTGCCGCCCCGCTCGATCTGGAAATTGCGCTCGGACACGTCGTTGCAGACGCAGTAACCGGCGACATAATTCAGTGCGTCGGCCTCGCCGACATATTTCGCGCGCGTGCCGATGATTGCGGCGATCTCGACTTCCCAGTCGAGCTTGGTGGAGCCGCGCGGCTTCTCGATCGCGTCGTTGGGCCCGCTCAGACAGGTATTGGCCTTGAGGAAGAAGATCGGCTCGGTCGGGATCGGCGATCCGGTTTCCTTGGCGTGGTCCACGTAGTTGAGACCGATCGCCACAAATTTTGAGATACCGGTCACGGGCGCGCCGAGGCGTGGATTGCCGCCGACCGCCGGGAGCTTTGATGCATCGAGCGCACCGAGTTTCTTGAGGCTGTCCGGAGAATAGGCTTCGCCATTGAGGTCCTTCACATGCGCGCTGAGGTCGCGCAGTTGGCCCGATTTATCGATCAGGCCGGGTTTTTCCTGGCCAAGTGCGCCGTACCGAACAAGCTTCATGGTTGATCACTCCCTTTAAGACGTTGTCTCACTTGAATGGTTCATGGAACAGCGCGCGGCTAAATTCAACAGCCGTCGCCGCATTTCTGTAGCCCGGTGACGCGCAGGGCTGTCCAATTTAGGGCTATCCCAATTTGCGCAACTTGCGCGGCTGGCATTCGGCTCACGTCAAAGCGATGAACTTGAAACGTGGGCCGTCGCGCTTGATATGACCGGCATTGTAGTGTCCGCCGATCACCAGCGTCGGGGTATCAGCGAAACGGGCAAACAATTCGCGTCGTGTGGTCGCCGATTGGTTCGGATCGGAATCCGCGGTCGAGGACCAGTCAAGGTGAGTCATCTGGCAGGGATGGTGAGCCGCGTCGCCGGTCAGGAGCGCCTGCTGCCCATCCGAGACGATGTGGATGCTCATGTGGCCAGGGCTATGGCCCGGGGTCGGGATCAGCGTGATTTCATCGCACAGCCTGTGATCGCTGGCGACGAGATCGGCGAGCCCGGCATCTGCGACTGGCCTCACGGAGTCATTGAACACGGCCGCATGCTCGGGCGTGTCGCTGTGGTCGCGCCAATGCTCGTATTCGGTTCTCCCGAACACGTAACGCGCTTTCGCAAACGTCGGCACCCACTTGTCGTCGACAAGGTGTGTATTCCAGCCGACATGATCGACGTGGAGATGCGTGCACAGCACCATGTCGATGCTCTCGGGCGGAAAGCCGGCCGCCGTCATCCGCTCCAGAAACGGCTCCTTGCGGTTGTTCCAGGTCGGCACCTTGCGGCCTTCCTTGTCGTTGCCGAGCCCGGTGTCGACCATGATGCGCCGCGAGGGCGTCTCGACGATCAGCGTGTGGATCGACATCCGGAGCCGGCCTTCCTCGGTGGCGAAATGCGGGATCAGCCACGGCAGCTTTTGAATCTCTTCGTTGGTCGCCAGCGGCAGAATGAACCGCGTGCTGCCGACCGTTTCCATTTCCACGATCTTGGTGATCTTGACCTTGCCGACCGTCCACTGCATGCGTCTGTTCCACCCTGGCTGCTTTTCGCTCGAAGCATGCGGGTTTCCCGCGCGTGGTGCAATGGATCATCCCGGCCGGTCCGGCGTTATCTGTATCTGTCGTCGAACCAAGGGAGTCCATCGTGCCAGAGCTAGCCATTTCCCCCGACAAGGTCGGGTTCTTGATCGAAAAGGCCCGTGAATTCGACGCCAAGGAAGCGATGCCAGATCCGGATTCCGGCTCGAACGGCAGTGACGACCGGATGATCGACGTGCTTGCGGATACGGCCAACGATCCCGTGGCGCGGGAAATCACGGGCTTCATCAACGCGCTGTCGGAAGACGAGCAGATCGACCTCGTGGCGCTGATGCGGCTTGGCCGCGGCGACGGCGGGATCGAGGAATGGCAGACCTTGCGGCGCGATGCGGCGGAGGGCCGCAACGGCCGCACCGCGAGTTATCTGTTGGGCGAGCCGCTGCTCAGCGATTTTCTCGCCGAAGGACTCGACGAATTCGGGCTGTCCTGGGGTGACGAGCGCATCACCCCTGTGAATTGAACGTCGTCGCTGTTACAGCCGCCCGCAGTCGACGATGACCGTGCCGAGCTTGTCCCCTTTCTCGACGGCGAGATGGGCCTGCGCCGTCTCCGGCAGCGGGTAGCGGCCCGCGATGTTGTGAATTCGTGGGCCGGCTGCAAGCCATGTCGAGATGTCCGCCTGCGCCGCGCGCAGCAACGCCGGCGGCAACGCAAACAGCACCAGCGAACGGAGTGCGATGCATCTCTCCATCATCTCGCGCATCGGGACAAGAGGGTTGCGGTTGCCGTTGGTGGCGTAGACGGCAATCGTCGAATTGACCGCCATCAGTTTCAGCGTCGTTGCGATGTTGCCGCCGAAATCGACATCGACAACGCGATTGACGCCTTTGCCGCCGGTGAAGTCCATGGCTCTCGCGACCACATCCTCGGTCTTGTAGTCGATCGCGAGATCGGCGCCCGCGAGACGCGCCTGTTCGGCCTTGGCTTGCGAGCTCACCGTCGCGGTCACCTTTGCGCGGCCCCATTTTGCGAGCTGCACCGCATAGTGCCCGACCGCGCCGGCGCCGCCGGTGACGAGAACGGTTTGTCCTTCGATCGCGCCATCGCAATACAGGCAACACCATGCCGTCATGGCGGGAATACCGAGCGTCGCGCCCGCTGCGAACGAGATATCATTCGGCAGCGGCGTCACCAGATGTTCCGCGAGCGCGATATATTCGGCGGCGGTGCCGAAGGCGCGGCCGTTGCGCTGCCCGTTGAACAACCAGACCCGTTGGCCGGTCCTGAACCGCGTGACGCCGGCGCCGACCTGATCGATCACGCCGGCGCCGTCGCTGTTGGGGATCACGCGTGGAAATTCCATCGCGCGATAGGTGCCGGCCCGGCGCCCGACATCGGCGGGATTGACGCCGGACGCCTCCAGCCTGACGCGGACTTCGCCGGGACCGGCGACGGGTGTCGCCATGTCCCCGTAGGTCAGAACATCGACGGCGGCACCCGTCCGCTCATACCAGACGGCTTTCATCCGGATTACAGCGTGCCCGGGAAGGCGCCGCCGTCGAGCAGGATGTTCTGCCCTGTAATGAAGCCGGCCTTGGCGCCGCACAGGAAGGCGCAGGCATAGCCGAATTCATCGGGATGGCCGAAGCGGCCGGCCGGATTGCCCTTGGCGCGCTCGGCCAGCATTGCATCGACCGTGATGCCGCGCCGCTTGGCCTCCGCCTCGGCGACGGGGCCGCGCAACCGGTCGGTGTCGAAGGGGCCGGGCAGAAGACCATTGATGGTCACGTTGTCCTTCACCGTCTTGCGCGCGATGCCGGCGACGAAACCGGTGAGGCCGGCGCGTGCGCCGTTTGAAAGCCCCAGCACCTCGATCGGCGCTTTCACGGCGGCCGAGGTGATGTTGACGATGCGGCCGAACTTGCGGGACATCATGCCGTCGACGGTCGCCTTGATGAGTTCGATCGGCGTCAGCATGTTGGCGTCGATCGCCTTGATCCAGTCGTCGCGGGTCCAGTTGCGGAAATCGCCGGGCGGGGGGCCGCCGGCGTTGTTGACGAGGATGTCCGGGTTGGGGCAGGCCTTCAGCGCGGCCTCGCGGCCCGCCGGCGTGGTGATATCGCCCGCGACCTCCTTCACCTCCACGCCCGGATGAGCCTTGCGGATGTCGGCGGCGGTCTTCGCCAAAGCCTCCGCGCCGCGCGCCGTCAGCGTGACATGGACGCCTTCCGCCGCCAGCGCCACCGCGCAGGCGCGCCCCAGACCCTTGCTCGATGCGCAAACCAGCGCATGGCGGCCCTTGATTCCGAGATCCATCGTTTCACTCCCGATGTGTTCGATTGTTGGATGTCAGGCTGGAGTTTAGCGGCTTTCCGTGGACGAGATAAGTGCCTGGGCCGCATTGCACCTCCCCAAATGCATATCGCAGCACCCGCCGCGTCCGACGCCGCGACCGATTGGTTCAAGGTGGATCGCGGACTCGTGAAAAGAGCGGAGCGCTACGATGCGCGCAGCTCCGCCTTGATCATGTCGGCGGCTTTCTCGCCGATCATGATGGTCGGCGCGTTGGTGTTGCCGCCGATCAGCGTCGGCATGATCGAAGCATCGACGACGCGAAGGCCCTCGAGGCCGTACACGCGGAGCTTCGGATCGACCACGGCGAGCGGATCGTTGACGCCCATCTTGCAGGTGCCGACCGGGTGATAGACGGTATCGACGCGCTCGCGCAAAACCTTGCGAATGGCGTCGTCGGTGTCGACGCCGGCGGTGAACACGTCGGAGGTCTGCAGCGCCTTCAAGGCAGGCGCGTCGAGCAGCCGCTTCGTGGTCTTGAAGCCTGCGACCATCGTCTCGACATCCGCCTCTTCGCCCAAGAAATTCGGGTCGATCGCGGGCGGGGCAAGAGGATCGGCGCTCTGCAGCCAGACGCTGCCGCGGCTCCGCGGCCGCAGCAGGCAGACATGGCAGGAAAAGCCGGTGCCCCAGCGCGGCTTGCGGCCATGATCGTTCACCATGGCCATGCAGAAGTGCAACTGGATGTCGGGAGCGTCGAGATCGGGCCGCGTCTTCAGGAAGCCGCCGCACTCGGCGATATTGGAGGTCATCGGGCCGCGCCGCTCGCGGCGATACTGCGCGATGCCTTTGAAGATGCGCGCGATGCCACCCCATGAGAGTCCCGCGAAATACGGCGCATCGGAGGTATAGCCGAACACGAAATCCGGATGATCCTGCAAATTCTGCCCGACGCCGGGCAGATGATGCACGGAGGCGATGCCGTGCCGGCCGAGCGCCGCGGCATCGCCGACGCCGGACAGCATCAGCAGTTGCGGCGTCTGGAACGCGCCGCCGCTGAGGATCACCTCGCGCCGGACGCGGATCTGTTTCACTTCCTTGCCCTGGCGGTATTCGACGCCGACCGCGCGCTTGCCATCGAACAGGATGCGGGTCGCATGTGCGCCGGTCTCGACATGCAGGTTGGGACGCGATTCCATGAAGGGGTGAACGTAGCCGCGCGCCGCGCTCCAGCGCTCGCCGTTCTTCTGCGTCACCTGATAAACGCCGAGGCCTTCCTGTTCTTCGCCGTTGAAATCGTCGCGGATGCGGAATTGCGCCTCGCGCGCGGCCTGCAGGTACATCTCCTGCACCGGATTGTCCGAGCGGAGGCTCGTGACATGCAGCGGACCGCCCTTGCCGTGATAGATGCCGTCGAGATCGGAGTTGTCCTCGGAGCGCTTGAAGTAGGGCAGCACGTCGGCATAGGACCAGCCGGTGTTGCCGAGCGAGGCCCAGTGATCGTAGTCGTTTCTGTGGCCGCGGATGTAGACCATGGCGTTGATCGCCGACGAGCCGCCGAGCCCCTTGCCGCGCGGCTGATAGCCGATGCGGCCGTTCAGTCCCTTCTGCGGCACGGTGTCGAACGCCCAGTTGTTCACCTTGCCGGAGATCATCAAAATCATCGCGCCAGGCGTAGTGACCACCCAGTTGTCGTCCTTGCCTCCGGCTTCGAGCAACGCCACCGACGTGGCCGGGTCCTCAGACAGGCGGCTCGCCACCGCGCAGCCGCCTGAGCCGCCGCCGACCACGACGAAATCGAATGTGTCTGTCATGTCACTCCCCGGTTTCTTCTTCCTGCCTTACGACATCAGCCGCATGATTTTTTCCAGCCGCGCGATCGTCTTGCCGTAGGGTGGATAAAGGTCCGCGAGGCGATTGAATGGCGAGCGGTAGAACACCGGCTTCAGCTTGCTCAGGGTGCGAAAGCCCCATTCGCCGTGATAGGCGCCGTTGCCCGAGGCACCGACGCCACCCATGGGCTGATTGGCTTGCGTGAAATGAAACAGGCAGTCGTTGACGGTGACGCCGCCCGAGACGGTGCGCGACAGCACCTCGTCACGCGCCACGTTATCTGTGCCGAACCAGTAAAGCGCCAGTGGCCGGTCGCGGCCGTTGATGAATGCGATGGCCTCTGCGGTGCCAGCGCAACCGAGCACCGGCAGAACGGGGCCGAAAATCTCTTCCTGCATGACCCGCATGTCCGGCGTCGCGCCGACGACGATCGTCGGCGGAAACTTGCGTCGCGACTTCCATGCCGGCTGATCGGCGCTTGCCGGCTGCACGACCCGCGCGCCCTTGGCCGCGGCATCGGCCACAAGCTGCTCGAGCCGCGCATAATGACGATCCGAAATGATCGACGTGTAATCGGGATTCTCGGGATCGGTCCCGTACATTCGCCGCATGTGCGCCTGAAGCTTTGTTGCGAAAGTCTCAGCCGAGTCTGCCGGCGCCAGGACGTAATCGGGCGCGATGCAGGTCTGCCCGGCATTGAGCAGCTTGCCGTAGGCGATGCGCGCGGCAGCCTGGTCGAGGTCGGCGGAGCGGTCGACGATGGCCGGAGACTTGCCGCCCAGCTCGAGCGTCACCGGCGTCAGGTTGCGGCCGGCGGCTTCCGCCACGAGGCGCCCGACCCGGTCGAGCCGGTGAAGATCAGATGATCGAACGGCAGCGCCGCGAACGCTTCGGCCACGCCATCATCGATGCCGGTGACCGTCAGTTCTGTCGCATCGAACCGCGAGGCAACGGTCTCCCGCAGCAGCGCGGCGAAGCGCGGGGTCAATTCGCTCGGCTTGATCATCGCGCGGTTGCCGGCGGCGATCGCGGCGACCGCCGGCGCGAGGGTGAGCTGCAGCGGATAGTTCCATGGGGCGACGATGCCGACCACGCCGAGCGGCTGCGGGATCAGCCGGTTTTTCGCCGGAAAAAACTGCAGCGTGGTGGGGACACGCTGCGGCGTCATCCATTGTTTGAGATGCTTGGCGGCGTGCCTGACCTCGCCGAGCACGAACAGCGTTTCCGCGATGGTGGTTTCGGTGGCGCAGCGGTGACCGAAATCGGCGGAAATCGCATCCCGGAACTGCGCTTCATGCTCGGATATCAGCGCCCGCAGCCGGACCAGTCGGCCCCGACGTTCCGCCAGGGACGGCGGCGGCGCGGCGCGGGAGAGGTCGGCCATGCGGCGAAACGCAGCATGCAAGGCGTCGCGCGCGACGCCTTGATGTGGCTGATCCATGGGTTCCCTCCGGCCAATTCGGCTGACGCTGGTCCCTGGCGCTGTCTGGCAAGGGCGTCACCGCCGATATTCGTTCAAAACCGGACGCGCGTGCAAGAAACCGTCATGAAATCCCGAAAATATCGCCGACAGGGCCTTTCCAAAGCGGGCCCGCATTGGTACATACGCCTCGCACCGCGGGCATATGCCCGGGTCGCCTTCTCAGGAAGCTACTGGACGGACTATCGGCGCCTCTGGCTCCGACGGAACGTCAGGTTGTTTTGTCGAAGGCATGCAAAGGTTTATCGCGGGGTGGAGCAGCCCGGTAGCTCGTCAGGCTCATAACCTGAAGGTCACAGGTTCAAATCCTGTCCCCGCAACCA
>DASZVY010000092.1:0-12996 GCA_035546855.1 Nitrobacter sp.
GGCGCTCGGGCTCGGCACCATTCCGCAGGCGGCGCTGGCGCGGCACTCCGGCCTGATCCGCAAGCACTTCAAGCTCGGTGACGACCGCCGCGTGGTGTGCGGCATCTCCTTTGGCTATGCCGACCATGCCCACAAGGTGAATAGCTACCGCACCTCGCGCGCGAGTATCGCGGACGCAGTGACGTTCGTGGAGTGAGATTGCAACGCGAGTGTTTCTTTCCCTCTCCCATAAGGGAAGAGGGAAGAATACCAAGCGGCTCCTGAGTCGTTATTCTCCGTCATGCCCGGGCTTGTCCCGGGCATCCACGTCTTGTTGCCGCGAAGACGTGGATGGCCGGAATAAATCCGGCCATGACGAAAGAGAGTTCGTATCAGGGAATAGTCTCCTGGCGTCTGCTGGCGAAGGTCCTGTTCAAAACCGCGGCGCGCGTTTCTCCTTGAAGGCCGCGACGCCCTCCCGTATCTCGTCGCCGCGCATGCTGTCGCGGGCGCGGCGGCCGGCGGCTTTCTCATCCAGTTCGCCGCGGGCAAACTCGTTGATGGCGCGCTTCATGCCGCGCATCGCTGCCGGCGCGTTGCCGGCGAGGATCGCCACCAGCGCATCGACCTCGCGGTCGAGCGCGGCCGCGGACGCGATGCCGGTGAGATAGCCGATGCGCAGCATCTCCTGCGCGTCGATCTTCTCGGCGGTGAGGAACAGTTTCTTCGCGTTGTTGACCCCGAGGCGGGTGACGTAGCGCTTGATGCCGCTCGTATAGTAGTGCAGCCCGAGCCGCGCCGCCGGCATGAACATCTCGCAGGTGTCGACGCCGATGCGGAAATCGCAGGCCAGCGCCAGATCGGTCGCGCCGCCATAGACGCCGCCGTTGAGCCGGCAGATCGTCGGCAGCGCGAGATCCTCGAGTCGATTGGCGACCACCTCGAACGCGGAGCCGGCGCTGTCCTCGGTCGGCTTCGAGGTGGCGCGCTCGGCGAGGTTGCCGAGATCGAAGCCGGCGCTGAAGGCGCGCCCGGTGCCGGTCAGCACCAGCACGCGGATCGCCGGATCGGCCTCGATCCGGCCGAACAGGTCGAGCAGCGCCGCGAGGTCATCCGGCTGCAGCCGGTTGAGATGCTTCGGGCGGTTGAGCCGGATGGTCGCGCGGGGACCATCGATCTCAAGCACCGGCGTCGTCGCGGGTTCGTTTGTCTCCAGCATGGCGGCTCCTGGTGGGGAATGAATGTGTTCTTTGAGGTCGCGCCATTCGGCCCCGGCGTCAATGGCTGGCCTCGATGGTCCCAGGTCCGGGCGGAATTTTTGGCGAGGAGACCGGATATAATCCCGTATAATGCCTGTTGTCGGCCCGGTATATCATGGTGATGCCGCTCCCGGCGGCCGGCATTTCGACCGGGGCCGGCTGTCTTGATTGCGGCGAAGATCATCACTTCGGGAAATTGGCTGGATCGCCATGGATACATCACATCTCGCAGAGCACATCGGCGCGGCCGGCAGTCTGTTCGCTTCGGTCTTCGTGGTGGCAACCTACACCATGCGGACCATGATTCCGCTCCGGGTGTTCGGCATGCTGACCAATGTCGTGCTGATGCTGACGGCGATTCCGATTCACAGCTTCCTCCAGTTCGGGCTCCACGCCGGGCTGCTCTGTCTCAACGGCTATCGCCTGCACCAGATGCTGCAACTCGTGCGCGATGTGAAGAGGTCGGTCAACAGCGACCTGTCGATGGACTGGCTGAAGCCGTTCATGACCGAACGCCGATGTGAAGCAGGGGAGGCGCTGTTCTACAAGGACGAGAAGGCCGAGGACATGTATTACATCGTCAGCGGCCGTTTCCGGCTGGTGGAGTCCGGCATTGAACTTCCGGTCGGTGCCATCGTCGGCGAGCTCGGCATGCTGTCGCCGTCGAACGTCCGCACCCAGACGCTTGAATGCATCGAGAGTGGCACGGTGCTGGGCGTCAGCTACCGTCAGGTCGAGGAGCTCTACGTCCAGAATCCGGAATTCGGCTTCTACTTCCTGCGGCTTGCCAGCGCGCGGCTGTTTCAGAACATCGGCAAGCTGGAGGAGCGGCTGGCCGAGCTTGGCCCGACGCCGGAGCCGGTGTCGCAGCCCGCATGAATTTCGGCATTCCCAAAGTCACGGGGGTTCTCCCGGCGATCCGCCTGATCTTCGCGGATGTGCTCGGCGATGATGATAGCCCGGTGCCGGTGTTGCCGGCGGAGTTGCCGGTCGCCGTAAGGCCGGTCGCCGCCGCCGGCGTGCAACGCCTGCTCGCCTATCAGGGACCGGGCTACGCGCAGCTCTATGTCGATCGGCTCAAACGGTTCATCGGCCGGCGCGGTCTCGCTGACGGCGCGTTCGCGGAGATCGCACGGCTTCTGACGATGCGCATGGCCTATGACGATGCCATCGAAATGGCGCAGGCGAAACTCGCCGAGGCCGAAGCCGGCCACGGCGTGCCGCCAGACGATGTCCGTAAGTTGCGGCTCGACGAGATGGTGTCGTCGCTGCCGGACATGGTCGCCGATCCCGTGCTCTGGTTTCTCGATTGCGCCGGATGGCTGCATTGGCCGATTACCCTGCGTTTCAGCGCCGCGACTCATTTCGGTTTGCGTCGGCTCAAGATCGAGGCCGCGCTGAAGCGGTGGCGGCTGTCATCGGGGCGCTACGCGCGCGAGCGCGCGCTGACGGAGCGGTGGCTGCATATGATCGACCGCGGCCTGACCAGGCAGCCGGGTGCTGTGACCGAAATCGTCAGGAGCGCGGAGATGCTGCAGGGATACGGCGACGACTACCGCCAAGCGTTGCGCGACTGGAATCAGATCATCGACGGGCTGGTCAAGCCGGTGCTCGACGGCGTGCTGCAACTGTCCGACCTTGCGGGCGCCATCGTCGAGGCGCGGGCCGCCGTCCGGCCCGACCCACGGCAAGTCCGGCTCAAGGAGGCCATCGCCGCGATCCGTGCGCGCGCGGTATTCAAAGGTCGAGACCAGGCACGCGGGATCGTCTTTCCTGCGCCGTCCTGAAGGCGCGTCTGCGCCGGCGGCGAGTTGTGCATTTTCCGCTTCCGCGCAGGTGCAATCCGGTCGCGGAAGTGTCATAAATGACGCCGATGTCCCCGAACGGAGTCGAAACGCTGAGTATCCGAAGTCCAGTTCAGGTCGTTCCAGATTATCCCCCGCGATTCCGGTCCAGCCTCTAAGCAAAGGGCGTCCGCTTGTCGTTTCCTCCCATGTCGGCGTCGATTGCGGTGGGTCCGCTCGTCGGGTGGATGCTTGCTCTCACGGTCAAGCACGTGGTGGCGGATTTTTTCCTGCAGAATTCCTGGATGGCACTTGGCAAGGATCAGAAGACGGGATGGGCGCTCCCGCTTGTGACGCATTGCGCGATCCACGGCGTCCTGACGACGGCGCTGGTGCTGGCGGTCGATCCGCGGCTGTGGTTTCTCGGCTTGATCGATTTCGTCATCCACATCGCCGTCGACCGGGCCAAGGGGCTTTGCGTCTCCACGTTCAACGTCACGCCGGAACATCAGTGGTTCTGGTGGCTGATCGGAATCGATCAGGCGCTGCATCATCTGACCGATTTCGGGCTGTCGATCTTCGCCGTAGCCAACGGGTAAGTTGCATCGGCCGCCGTGGCGCTGCATCCTGCGGTTTCGCCAGATGGCGTCGCCGAGAATCGGGTCGCCAGGAATCGGGTCGCCAGGAATTATCGTCATGACGGAACAGCCGCTCAGCAAGACATTCATCGACGTGCGGGGCCAGCGCATGGCTTATCACGCGCGCGGCGAGGGTGCGCCGATCCTGTTTTTGCACGGCAATCCGACGTCGTCCTATCTGTGGCGCGATGTCATTCCGGAACTCGAGGGCCGCGGCCGCCTGATCGCGCCCGATCTGATCGGCATGGGCGATTCCGCGAAGTTGCCGAATGCCGGCCCTGGCACTTATCGTTTCACCACCCATCGGGATTTTCTGTGGGCCTTCATCGACGCGGTGACGGGCGCCGACTCGAAGCCGGTACTGGTCGTGCACGATTGGGGCTCGGCGCTCGGCTTCGACTGGGCCAACCACCATCGCGACCGGGTTCGCGGCATCGCCTACATGGAGGCGATCGCGCGGCCCATAGCCGGATGGGAGGATTGGAGCCCGTCCGCGACGCCGGTGTTTCAGGGCTTTCGTTCCGACAAGGGCGAGAGCATGATTCTCGACCGCAATATCTTCGTCGAACGCGTGCTGCCGGGATCGGTGCTGCGCAAGCTGACCGACGCTGAGATGACCGAATATCGCCGCCCGTTCCTGCAACGCGAGGATCGCTGGCCGACCTTGACCTGGCCGCGCGAGATCCCGATCGCTGGCGAACCGGCCGACGTCGTGGAGATCGCTGCCGCCTATTCGGCCTGGATGGCGGAGAACGCGTTGCCAAAGCTGTTCGTCAACGCCGATCCCGGCGCGATCCTGATCGGCGCGACCCGGGAGTTCTGCCGGACCTGGAGGAATCAGACCGAGGTCACGGTGCCCGGCTCTCACTTCATCCAGGAGGATTCCGGCCCGGCCATCGGCCGGGCGGTGGCAGAGTGGATGACGGCGAACGGCCTGTAAGGCGTTTTTCCGGCGGGACGGCGCGTTCCGCCGCCTCGCAATGTCATGGCCGGGCCATAGCCGTTCGAAGAACGGCGTCGCTTCCGCTCGCCTATGCCCCGGCCATCTACGTCTTGGTTCCTTTATTCGCGACAAGCGCGGGCAGGACAAACCAAAAGCATTGTTTCCGCTTCCGATTCGCGAGCGGATTTCAAGTCACAGTCCGAGCCGTCCGTGTGCGTGGTTAACTTCTCGTTAGGAAATTGCGTTGCATCCTTCCCATCGAGGAGAATTCGTCATGTGGTCGAGCCGCGACGCCTTCGAGAACGATGTCTGTCCGGTCAAGGATGATCTGCTCGGTGCCCTGTATCGCGCAAGCGAGCACGGACTGCCGCAGCTCGTCGCCAGTATCGCTCCGGATGTACGAGCGATGCTGGCGCTGTTCTGTTATCGCAGAAGCCATCTTCATGCGCTGGCGCTGGCGATCGCCTCGAGCTGCAGCGAGCGCGATCTCATCGAGATCGGCGGCCGGGTGGGGTCGACGCTCTACGCGCTGTCCCGCGAATCCTCATCCGGGCCGGTATCGGCTACGAGTAGCCGCAAGGGCATCACGCTGTCGACCAAGCCGCTCAGCGCCTTCAAGCCGCTGGACGACGAGATCGATGACGAAGCGGACGTCACCTTCGCCACCGCGTGACAATCACTACTTCAAGTCTATCGCAACTGTTCCGTGTGTATCGGCAGCATCGGCAGGCCGAACCGCCGCCGCGCCATGGCGCATTCGGGATCGCCGGGCGTGCAGGTCCGGCACACCTCCGGTCGTATCGCATAGATGCTGCATGAGGTGGATTCACCGACCTTGCCGAGAAGCGCGCCACAGCGTTCGCCGTCGCAGCGCATGCCCGACAGGCGTTCGTTGACCAGGGCGGCAGGGATCAGGTCGAGCGCGGCATCGTCCTCGATGGTGAATCGCGGCCAGTTGCGCGAATAGGCGCAGCACGCGCCGCAGGACTGGCAGAGGTCGCTGGCATCGACGGGAGCGGCGGATGTCGTCATGCTCAGGATCTAGCAGGTCGTCAAAATGCATTCTATGGTCATTCCGGACACCGCGTTAGCGGCGATCCGGAATCCAGCCGCCCGAAAGCTTCGATGTTCGCCGGATTCCGGGTTCGTCGCTTCGCGACGCCCCGGAATGACCGTGTTGGGCCGCTGCATGACCTCACGGCTCCTTGGACAATTCCCGGACCAGGCTCTTGCGCCATTTGTTGCGCAACGTCTCGCGCCGCTCCGGATACTTGTCGTCGAGATAGCTCGCGGCGATCACGCGATCGGTGCGGAAACTGCGGAAGTCGCCGCGCAACTCGCACCACGCCGCCAGAAGCCGCACTGCTTCATGATAGCCGATCGCGATCGGCCAGATCGTGCGTTCGGTTTCGCGGCCCTGCTCGTCGCGGTAGTGCAGGGCGATCTTTCTGCCGGCATGGATTTGCGCGCGGGTCTTCGCCATGTCGATCCGGTCGGGTTCGCGGCGCCAGTCGGGCCGGGCGCGGCTCGCGGGCTCATGGACGAACGGTCGCAGCCGCTCCGGCACGGTGTCCGCGATCTTGGCGATCAGATCCTCCGCCGCGCGCGCCAGGGCCGGGTCGGCGTGGCCTACGACCCATTGCGCGCCCAGCACCGCGGCCTCGATTTCGTCCGGCGTCAGCATCAGGGGCGGCAGGTCGAATCCCTTGTCGAGCACGTAGCCCATGCCGGCCTCGCCGCGGATCGGCACGCGCTGCCCGATCAGGGTGGCGACATCGCGATAGATCGTGCGCTTCGAGGTTTCGAGCTCGACGGCGATGGCGTCGGCGGTCAGCGGCTTGCGGGTCCGCCGAAGCACCTGGATGATCTGGAACAGCCGGTCTGCGCGTCTCATCGGGATATCTCTTGCGGCGTCGTCCATCCCTGCTGACAGGATGCTGTCAGCAGGGGGTGGTTATACCGGCGCATCGCTTCAAGGGAAGGTCATTCCGATGATGATTCGCCGATACTTCGGACTCGAAAGGGGTTTTGGCTGGGCGCGGACCGTCCAGTTCTGGACGCTCGCGCGCATGTGTGACGCAGGCTGCGTTCCGGGAGACATGCGCGCGACCCTGATCGCGCTTGCGCTGCGCACGCTACGCGCAACTCCTGCGCGCAAGGCCCGCGCATCCGATCCGGAAGGCCGGTCCGCCGGCCTTCCGGGCGGCTCCTGCCGCCAGTTCGGCTTCGCCTGCTGACAACACGGTGGCAGCAGGACGCCGCTAGGCTTTTTTCTAATTCTGTCTTCGATCTGGAGATTGGCATGATCACGCTCTATGGCTTCGGCGCCGGATTCGGCCTGCCGGAAATCAGTCCCTTCGTCACCAAGACGGAGGTGCAGTTGAAGATGGCGGGGCTTCCGTACCGGAAGCACCGGGCGATGCCGTCCGACTCGCCCAAGGGACAATTGCCGTTCATCGATGACGATGGCGAGCGCATCGCCGATTCGACCTTCATCCGCGCGCATATCGAGCGCAAATACGGCTTCGATTTCGACGCCGGGCTCGACGCCCTGCAGCGCGCCCAGATGTGGGCCTGCGAGCGCATGATCGAGAGCCATATCTACTGGGCGGTTGTCGGTGCGCGGTGGGTCGTCCAGGAGAATTTCGACAAGGGGCCCGCGCATTTCTTCGACGGCCTGCCCGAGCATTTGCGCGAGAAGGCGCGCGAGGATGCGCAGTTTCAGGTCGCGCAGAACTATCGGCTGAGCGGGCTTGGCCGTCACGCGCCGGACGGCGATGTCGGTCTCGCCAGACACTCGCTGTCGGCGCTTTCGGTCCAGCTTGGCGGCAAACTCTATTTGATGGGCAATCAGCCCTGCGGCGCCGATGCCACGGCTTTCGGGATGCTCGCCGGGCTCTTCACCCCGTTCTTCGATTCTGACATGCGGAAAATGGCGCTGCAGTTCAGCAATCTCACCGACTATGTCGAACGGATGATGGAGGTGTTCTATCCGGAGCATGACCGGCTCCTGCAGGAGCGGGCGGCATAGCTCCTGTCACCGAGGCTCCGGCGCGCGCTGTTCTTTCAGCGCCGCCACCTCCGCCTCGAGCTCCGCGATTCGTCCGTCTCGCGCCATCAATGCCGCGGCGACATCGGCGGCGTCGAATTTCTGCGGGATGTGCTGCGGGCAGTTGGCGTCCCACGCCGCGATTTTGAAGACGATCACCTGCTCGGGCCGCGCGCGGTAGCCTTTCGGCATCAGGCTCGCCAACAGCGCCGGATCATCGTCGATCATCCGCGCTTCGCCCCAGATCTTGACCCGGCGACGGTGCGCGAAGTCCATCACAAAGATATGCGCTTTGGTGTTCTCGCTGAGATTGCCCTGCGTGATGTATTGCCGGTTGCCGGCGTAGTCGGCGAAGGCGAGGGTGGTCCTGTCAAGGATCTTGATGAAGCCCTTCGGTCCGCCGCGATGCTGGATGTAGGGCTGGCCGGCGGCGCTCGCGGTCGCCAGAAAGAAGCTGTTGGTTTCGGCGAGAAAGGCGGCGAGATTCTCGTCGATCTCGGTGCGCCAGCCGCCGTTCTCCTCGACCTCCGCAAACATTGCGCGAGAACCCTTGCGCGCCTGAACCGCTTTCACCGCGGGGGTGAAGGCCACATCGCTGGAATAGGTTGGCATGTCCGGCATCTGGACCTCCCTTGCGGATGGCGGAGGCGCGTCCCCCGGCGCGTCTCGTCACGAGATCCCCCACGCCGCGATTCTCATCTCATTCCCAGGGGGAGTTGATGTCGGCCGTGCCGGTCCGCGCCCGTCATGACCGTAATATGGTTCGTTCCCTATTTTGGGATAATTATACGATTTGACACTTCATAATTGCATATTATGAAATAGAGCCATGGACCGTATCGACGCGATGCATGCCTTCGTGGCGGTTGCCGATCTCAAGGGATTCGCGCCGGCCGCCCGCAAACTCGGCCTGTCAGCTTCGGGTGTGACGCGGCAGATCGCCGCGCTCGAAGACCGCGTCGGCGCGCGGCTCCTGCAGCGGACCACGCGCTCGGTGGCACTTACCGATGTCGGCGCGCGCTACCTGGAGCGGGTGCGGCGTATTCTTGCCGACCTCGAGGAAGCCGAACTCTCGGCCCAGGCCGAGCGCACGGCGCCCGCCGGCCGCTTTGTCGTCTCGGCTCCGGCGGCGTTCGGCCGCCATCATGTCAGCCCCGTCATGTCGGCCTATCTGTTGCGCTATCCCGCCGTAACCGGCGAACTGCGGCTGTCGGATCGCGTCGTCAATCTGATCGAGGAGGGAATCGACCTCGCGGTGCGCATCGGACATCTGCCGGACTCGGGTCTGGTGGCGCGCCATGTCGGCGACACCTGCCGCATGATCGTGGCCTCGCCCGCGTATCTCGCGGCGCATGGCGAGCCGCGCGTCCCCGCCGACATCGCCGCGCATCGAACGATTCATTTCGGCGGCTTCGATCCGGCCACGGAATGGCCGTTCGTGGAGGAGGGCAGGAATACGCGGGTGAGTTGCGCGCCGCACTACATCACCGACAATGCCGATACCGCGCTGTTTCATGCGGAGCAGGGCGGCGGGCTCGCGCGGGTGCTGGCCTATCAGGCCGCGGAAGCGCTGGCGGCGGGAAAGCTGAAGCCGGTGCTGCGTGCGTTCGAGCCGCCGCTGCTGCCGATCCATCTGGTCTATCCGACGTCGCGGCTGTTGTCCGCCAAGGTGCGCGCCTTCATCGAACTGGTGATGGAGGGCTCGGATTGGAATTTCTCGCGGCGGTGAGAAGCCGCAATACTTCCGTCATTCCGGGGCGTCGCGAAGCGACGAACCCGGAATCCATAGCCATCGCGGGAGCATGGATTCCGGGTCCATGCGCAAGCGCGTGTCCCGGATTGACGGATCGTAGTAGCTATCCCGCCTTCTTCACCACGCGAAACGTCGCGTTGGCGCGGGCGACGACGTGGCCGTCCGCTTTGACGGCACACTGGGCGAAGCAGAGTGTCGTGCCAGCCTTGATCACGTCGGGCTCGACCGTCAGCCATTGTCCGGTCCGGACACCGCCGATGAAGTCGATGGCCATGCTGACGGTGACGAGCGAATGCGCGCCGCGCAGCTTGTGGCCGCAGCTATGGCCCATCGCCTTGTCGGTCAGCGCCGCGATCAGTCCGCCATGCACGAAGCCGCGCGCGTTGGTATGCGGCGTGTCCGACCACAGTCCGAGGATGATGGCGTGCTCGGTTTCCTTCCAGTAGATCGGCTCCCAGGGATCGGTTAGCGGACTGCGCCGGCGCTGCGGGCCGAAGCCCTCGGGAATTGTCTGCGGGGTCATGCGTCGCTCGCGGATTGAGCCATCGTCACCGCATCAACGCAGAAAATTCCGCGCTAATCCACGCCAACATAGTTTGAAGCGGGCTTACAGAAACCGTTTCAAACGAGCCGCCGCGTCAATAGGGCAGGCCGGTGTAGTTTTCCGACAAGGAGGTCATCGCCGCCTGCGAATTCACCACGTAATCGAATTCGGCTGACTGGATGCGCGCGGTGAAGGCGTCGGTGTCCGGAAAGACGTGCAGCATCGAGGTCATCCACCACGAAAACCGCTCCGCCTTCCAGACCCGGGCCAGCGCCGTCTGCGAATAAGCGTCGATTCCGGCCACGGATTTCTCGTCATAGAACTCGCGCAGCGCCTGCGACAGGTAATGCACGTCGCTGGCGGCGAGGTTCAATCCCTTGGCGCCGGTCGGCGGCACGATATGCGCCGCGTCTCCGGCGAGGAACATGCGGCCGAACCGCATTGGCTCGGCGACGAAGCTGCGCAAGGGCGCGATGCTCTTCTCGATCGAGGGACCGGTGACGAGATTGTCCACCGCTTCCTTGTCGAGCCGCCGCTTCAGTTCCTCCCAGAACCTGTCGTCTGACCAGTTGTCGACGTGGTCGTCGAGCGTGCATTGCAGATAGTAGCGGCTGCGGTGGGCGGAGCGCATGGTGCACAAGGCGAAGCCGCGATCGTGGCGGGAATAGATCAGTTCGGGGGAAACCGGCGGCGTTTCCGAGAGGATGCCGAGCCAGCCGAACGGATAGACCCGGTCATAGGTCCGGATCGCGCCGGCTGGGACGCTGGCGCGGCTGACGCCGTGAAAGCCGTCGCAACCGGCGATGAAGTCACAGGCGATCTCGTGGATGACGCCGTCCTTGCGGTAGGTGACGCGCGGATGATCGGTGTCGAAGTCGCGCGGCGTGACGTCGCTGGCCTCGTAGATCGTGGTCAGCCCCTTGGCCGCGCGCGCGTCCATCAGGTCGCGCGTGACTTCGGTCTGGCCATAGATGGTGACGGTGCGTCCTCCGGTCGCCTTCTTCATGTCGATGCGATGACGGGCGCCGTCGAATGCGAGTTCGATGCCGTCGTGCACCAGTCCGTCGCGGTGCAGGCGATCTCCGACCCCGACTTCATCCATCAGGTTCACCGTGCCCTGTTCGAGCAGGCCAGCGCGGATGCGCCCGAGCACGTAGTCGGGATCCTTGCGTTCGAGAATGACGGTTTCAATGCCGTAGAGATGAAGCAATTGGCCGAGCAGAAGCCCCGCAGGGCCGGCGCCAATGATTGCTACTTTTGTCCGCAATGTCCGCTCTCGCAATCTGCGCTATGGTTTCATCTGTCGAACTCGCATCTCCATAGCTTTGACGTGTTCTTTATAGCACTGACATGCCTTTGAAAACCTCACAAGTTGTCGTGCTTGCAGAGCGCGGAATATCTGTTACTCAAGCCCTCCGAGTTTTGCAGGATGAACCGTCGCGTTCACCTTGCGAAACCCATGAAAATATATAACATGTTAAGTAATAAGACAGGGTCGCCAAGGTCCGACATCAATCCTCAAAGGGAGAGAAGCCGATGAAGAAAGCACTACTGCCGTTGCTGCTGGCCGCGAGCATGATGCCCGCCCTCAACCCTGCCGTGGCGCAGGACAAGACCGTCAACCTGAAAATATCCTTGTGGGTGCCGCCGGCGCATCCGCTTGTGCCGGCGACGATCGCCTGGGCGAAGGACATCGAGAAGGCCTCGGGCGGCACCATCAAGGCCACGGTGTTTCCCTCGCAGCAGCTCGGCAAGGCGTTCGATCATTACGACATGGCGAAGGACGGCATCGCCGACATCACCTACGTCAATCCGGGCTATCAGCCGGGCCGCTTCCCGATCGCGGCCGCAGGCCAGCTTCCGTTCCTGTTCAGCGACGGCAAGAAGGGCACCCTGGCGCTGAACGAGTGGTATCACAAGTACGCGCCGACCGAGATGAAGGACACCAAGCTGTGCTTCGCCTTCATCCACGATCCCGGCGCGCTGTTCGGCAAGAAGAAGGTCCTGGTGCCCGAGGATCTCAAGGGCCTGAAGGTGCGCCCGGCGCAATCGACCATCGGCGAGATGGTCAAGATGTTCGGCGGCACCAACGTGCAGGCTTCGGCGCCGGAAGCGCGCGACGCCATCGAGCGCGGCGTCGCCGACGAGATCACCTTCCCGTGGGGATCGATGTTCCTGTTCGGCATCGACAAGGCGATCAAGTACGCGATGGACGTGCCGCTCTACACCACGGTGTTCACCTACAACATCAACCTGAAGACCTACAATTCGATGTCGCCGGCGCAGAAGAAGGTCATCGACGACCACTGCACGCCGGAATGGGCCTCCAGGGTCACCGATCCCTGGAGCCAGTTCGAGTTCGATGGCCGCGCCAAGATGAAGGCGCTCAAGGATCACGAGGTCTACAAGTTGACGCCCGAGCAGCTCGCGCAGTGGAAGGCCGCGGTGAAGCCGCTGCACGATAGCTGGGCGGCCGACGTCAAGAAGGCGGGCGGCGATCCCGCCAAGATCGATGCCGACCTGCAGGCCGCGATCAAGAAGTTCGGCGCGGGACTTTAAGCGCGGGCGCTCGACGTTTCCCTCCCTCGCGGAGCGTGGGGAGGGGCGGCCGAGCGAAGCGGAGGCCGGGGTGGGGGCGTTGTGCCGTAGTTTGCCCCACCCGGCGCGTTGTTCGCTCCGCTCTCACGCGCCACCCTCCCCACGTTTCGCGGGGGAGGGATAGCTAGCCCGCTCTTGTTGAACTCGCGACCTTGGCACGAACATGACCACCGCATCTTCCGAAGTTTCTAGCGACGGCGTCCTCACCGGCCCTCCGGAGCCGGGCCGCAAGAATTTCATGGATCGCTTCATCGATTCGATCGAGTGGGTGGCGGCGTTCTTCGTCGGCATCGTGGCGCTGAACACGTTTACCGCGGTGTTCATGCGAAAATTCTTCGCGGTGACGATTCCGGACTACTACAACTTCGGCCAGTTCCTGCTCGGCATCCTGATCTTCTGGGGCATCGCGGCGACGAGCTATCGCGGCACCCACATTACCGTCGATCTGG
>DASZVY010000093.1:0-9286 GCA_035546855.1 Nitrobacter sp.
AAAGCATTGCCGGGGCTCGCACCTCTCCAGCAACGACGGCGAAGCCGTTGTGCGGGATGACAGACTTCCTGGATACCTGGTCAATTTCCTTCACCCCCGCCACTTGCGAGGCCGATCATGCACGCCCCGTTATCGTCAGTGTCGCGCCTCGTGTTCGCCGGCGACGGCACGGTGGAGGGCTATGCCAGCCTGTTCGGCGAGATCGACCAGGCGCGCGATATGGTGATGCCCGGCGCCTTCACGCAAACCCTGAAGCAACGCGGCCTGCGAAAAATCCCGATGCTGTTCCAGCACGATCCCGCCGAGCCGGTCGGCGTCTGGCTCGAACTCCGTGAAGATTTTCGCGGGCTGTGGGCGCACGGCAAGCTGATTCCGGATGTGACGCGCGCGCGCGAACTGCTGGCGCTGGTCGAGGCCGGCGCGGTGGACGGTCTCTCGATCGGCTATCGCACCGTGCGCGGCCAGATCGAGCCGCGCACCCGCGTGCGCAAACTCTACCAGGTCGATCTCTGGGAAATCTCCATCGTCACGTTCCCGCTGCTGGCGGGAGCGCGTGTCCGCGCGGTGAAGGAGGCGCACGCCCCACGGCGCCGGTCACCGCAGCGGGCACAGGCCGAGCGCGCCTGGCGGAGCATGACGGTGGCCGCGGATGAACCGGCGCCGCGGCTCCGCCCGCGCCCGGCGGTCGTTGTGTCGTCGCTGCGCGGCAGGGAAGGGCGACGCGTGGCTCTACATGGCGCGGCGCGCAGGCGGCCTAAGGATGAGATCGAGAGCCGGATTTCGGCTGACAGCCGCTATTTTTGATCGGTGACGCTCATCGCTTGAACGCCAACGCCGCAGCGAGGCCGGCGATGACGCCGGTGCAGATCGCGGCGCCGCCGGCCGCCATGCCCCAGTTCAGGAAATAGAGCGCCATCGAGAGAAATGATTTGTCGGCGCTGCTGCCGAGCATGACGAACGACGCCGCGAAGGCGATCAGCAGCACCGCGCACACGGCAATCCAGAACCAGGCGCCGCCGCGCTTTTGGGGCTGCATCGCGTACCAGGCGCCGCCGGCGGCGGCGATGGCGAGGATGATCCAGGCAAGGATCGCAAGGCGCATCGGTGGACTCGCAGAAATGTGGCTCCGCCGATCTGTAACCCAGGATGCTCGCCGATTGAAGAGGCGGCGCAGCATCTCGTTCTATCGACCCCATCACCATCAGGAGAACCCGCATGGACTTTGACATCACCGACACCGCGCCGAAGCACAAATCCGGCATCGCCGCGCGCGGCGATTACGACGACTTCCGTACGACTTTCGAGGAGTTCAAGGCAGCCAACGACGAGCGGCTGGCGCGGCTCGAGAAAAAGCGCGGCGACGTGCTGCTGGAGGAGAAGGTCGACCGCATCAACGCCGCGCTCGACGCCCAGCACAGGCGCATGGACGAGCTGGCGCTGAAACACGCGCGCCCCGCGCTGGAGGGCCGCGCGCGTCTTGCCAATGACGCGGCGAGCCGCGAGCACAAGAGTGCGTTCGAGGCGTATGTGCGCGGCGGCGAGGCGGGCGCCTTGCGCGACCTCGAGACCAAGGCGATGTCGGTCGGCTCCAATGCCGACGGCGGCTACCTGGTGCCGGTCGAACTCGAGCATACCATCGGCGAGCGGCTGGCGGCGATCTCGCCGATCCGCGCGATCGCCTCGGTGCGCACCATCTCGGGCAACGTCTACAAGAAGCCGTTCATGACGGCGGGGCCGGCCACCGGCTGGGTCGGCGAAACCGACTCGCGCACGCAGACCACATCGCCGACGCTGGATGCGCTGAGCTTTCCGGCGATGGAGCTTTACGCCATGCCGGCGGCGACCGCGACGCTGCTCGATGACAGCGCCGTCAACATCGACGAGTGGATCGCGCAGGAGGTAGAGCTGACCTTCGCGGTGCAGGAGGGCGCGGCGTTCGTCAACGGCGACGGCACCAACAAGCCGAAGGGCTTTCTGCAGTCGACCACGGTCGCCAATGGCTCGTGGAGCTGGGGCAGTCTCGGCTATGTCGCGAGCGGCGCGGCCGGCGCCTTCGCCTCCGGCAATCCGTCCGACGCGCTGGTCGACCTGATCTACGCGCTGAAGGCGGGCTACCGCCAGAACGGCGCCTTCGTGATGAACCGCAAGACGCAAGCCGCGATCCGCAAGTTCAAGGACACGGGCGGCGCTTATCTGTGGCAGCCGCCGGCGCAGGCAGGCGGCCGCGCCACGCTGATGACGTTCCCGCTGGTCGAGGCCGAGGACATGCCGGACATCGCGGCGAATTCGCTCTCGATCGCGTTCGGCGACTTCCGCCGCGGCTATCTCGTGGTGGACCGCGCCGGCGTCCGCGTGCTGCGCGACCCGTATTCCGCCAAGCCCTACGTGCTGTTCTACACCACCAAGCGGGTGGGCGGCGGCGTGCAGGATTTTGACGCCATCAAGCTGATGAAGTTCGCCGCGAGCTGAGAGCCTTGTGTCCCAGGCGCGATGCGGCGTGCAACGCCGCGGCGCTGAACCGGGACCGTCACGGGCTCGGCCTTCGGGCGGTCCTGGATCAGCAGCGCAACGCTTCGCGCTGCGCTGCATCCGGGACACGATGCGCCCATTCTCCGTCTTCCAACGACAGGTGTTACGGCGTACGCGCGGTGATCGTGCCTGACGGCCGAAGCAGCAAAGGGTACCGCGTCGAGACCGCGTTTCCCAGGAACAGGGGCCGATAAGATCATGCCGAGATTCCGCACGGAAATCTGCATCAAGCCGAACGGCATCGAGATGATTCTGGCTTGGCACGATGAGGACGAATACTGGCTGGGTCGCGCCTTTCTTGCAACCTTGGACAATTACCCTGAATCCTTGCGCAAGACCGACCCGATCACCGTTCAGGCACCGGATGGATGCCGAGTCGAGGCGCGGCTGATTGAAAACAGCCGTCGGTCGCGTCGAGACGCCTTCACATCCCCGCCCCCCAGCTCCGGGCCGTTCTCAGAATCCAGTCGCGGTAGAGCGCGAGCGGCGTGACGCCGGTGAGGCCGCCGCAGCCCGAGGCGTTGTTCGGGCCGGTGGACCAACTCACGACGCCAACGATGGTGCTGCCGCCGCTTGAATCCAGAAACGCCGGCGCGCCGGAATCGCCGGTGCAGGCGCCGAGGCCGGCGCGCGCGTTGTTGGTGATGGGATCGACCAGGCGAATCTGGAGCGTGCCGGGCCGTCCGGTGACGGCGAGGCTGGCCGCGCGGGCCACGCCGCCGCTGCGCCCGTCGCCGCGCACCGCGACGCCCATGCCGACAACGGTGAGACGCATGCTGGCAGTGATCGGCATCAGCGCGCCGCCGAGCTTTGCGGGCTGAGTGGAGAGCGGCGCCGCGAGCTGCAGAAGCGCGACGTCGGCGGTGGCGCGGTGCGCCAGCAGGCTTTGCATGTTGAACTGCGGATGCGCCGCGACGCGCCGGATGTCGAGCAGGCGCGGCGGCCGGGTGTTGTAGTCCACCATCTTGTAGGTGGTGCCCGGCGCGATGCAGTGGGCGGCGGTGAGGATGATGTCGCGGGCGATCAGCGTGCCGGTGCAGGACGTGCCGTGCGAACCGACGATCGTGACGATCGCGTTCGCCACCGCAGGCGAGGGCGCGCCGCCGCCGCCGACCATCGCGGACGCCGGCGGCGCCAGCGCTGCAACGAGAAGCGCAACTGCAAGACGATTTTGCCGAGTCATGCGGCGATGTGAGCCATCGCGTCGCGCGCCTGTCAATCCTGTCTCCATTACAATGAGGACGCCTGATGCCCTCGATCCTGCTGAACGGGCCGACCGTCGAGCCGTGGACGGTCGCCGACGCCAAGAGCTTCCTGCGTGCCGAGAACGATGACGACGATGCCGTGATCGCGTCGCTGATCGCGGCCGCGCGCAGCCACGTAGAGGCGATGACGCGCTGTGCGCTGCTGGCGCAGACCTGGCGGTTCGTGCTGGACCAGTGGCCGAAGGACGGGCGGATCAGGCTTGGTCGCGGGCCGGTGCTGTCGCTGGTGGCGGTGCGGGTTTACGACTCCGCCGGCCATGCCACGAGCGTCGACGTCGGCACGTTCGTTCTGGATACAGCGGCCGGCGTGGTCGCGTCGCCGGCTTGGTCCCTGCCGGTGCCGGGGCGCGCGAATGCGGGCATCGAACTCGATGTCGAGCTCGGCTTCGGAGCCGCTGCGACCGACGTGCCGGACGTGCTACGCCACGCGGTGCGGACGCTGGTCGCGCACTGGTACGAGAACCGCGGGCTGATCGCCATCGGTCAGTCGGTCGCGATGATGCCGGCGAGCGTTAACGCCATGATCGCAAGCTATCGCGTGCGCGGTCTCTGAGACGACCTTCTTTCGAGGACATCGCCATGATCAGCGCCAACGCCGCGCTTCGCGCCGCCGTGCACGATGCGCTTGCCGCCGATACCGGCCTTCATGCCGCGCTCGGCGGCGCGCGTGTCTATGACGAGCCGCCGCGCGGCGCGTTGCTGCCCTATGTCTCGATCGGCGAGGCGCGCATCACCGACACCTCGGTCGACGACGGTCCGACGCAGGAGCATCAGATCACGCTGCATGCCCGCTCGCGCCAGGGCGGCCAGAGCGAGGCGCATGTCATCGCCGGCGCCGTGCTGCAGGCGCTCGACGACGCGCCGCTGACGCTCACGGGCTATCGCCTGGTGAATCTCCGCTTCGCGGTCGCGGACATCCGGCGCGAGTCCGACGGCCGCACCTATCACGCACAGGTGCGATTCCGCGCCGTGACCGAACCAACCTGAAGGAGCCGACATGGGCGCGCAAAAGGGCAAGGACCTGCTGCTGAAGATGAGCGACGGCACGAATTTCGTGACCGTGGCGGGGCTGCGCAGCCGGCGCATCGCCTTCAATGCCGAGACCGTCGACATCACCAATGCGGATTCCACCGATCGCTGGCGCGAGCTGCTGGCCGGCGCGGGCGTCAAGCGCGCGTCGCTGTCCGGCAGCGGCCTGTTCAAGGATGCCGCGTCCGACGCGCTGGTGCGACAGGCTTTCTTCGATGGCGCCGTCAACGACTGCCAGGTGGTTTTGCCCGACTTCGGCACCGTCGAAGGGCTGTTCCAGATCACGAGCCTGGAATTCGCCGGCCAGCACAATGGCGAGATGACCTTCGACATCGCGCTGGAATCCGCCGGCGCGCTGACGTTTACGGCGATGTGATTCAGACGTGAATGAGTTATCTCGTCATGGCCGGGCTCGTCCCGGCCATCCACGTCTTGCTCCTGGAAACGATTGAAGACGTGGATGCCCGCAACACGTGCGGGCATGACAGAATACGGAGTATGTCATGGCCAACAGACATCGCGGCGAGATCGACGCCGAGCTCAGCGGCCGCCGCCGCACCCTGGTGCTGACGCTCGGCGCGCTGGCGGAACTGGAAGCGGCCTTCGGCGCCGACGACCTGGCCGCGCTGGCCGAGCGTTTCGGATCGGGGCGGCTGTCTGCACGTGATCTGATCCGCATCATCGCCGCCGGCTTGCGCGGCGCGGGCGAGGCGGTGACGGACGATGAAGTGGCGGCGATGACATCTGCGGGCGGCGTTTCCGGCTTTGTGCGGATCGCAGCCGAGCTGATCGCAGCGACGTTTGGCGAGGACGACGCACGATGACGCCGTTTCCATGGGAGCAGGCGATGCGGTTCGGCTTCGGCGTGCTGCGCCTCGCGCCGGATGCGTTCTGGCGCATGACGCCGCGCGAACTGGCGCATGCCATCCATGCGGTGCGCGGCCCCGCCGTTGTGCCGCTCGCGCGCGGCGATCTCGACGGTCTGATGACGCGGTTTCCGGACATGAAGGGAGCGGACCATGGCTGACGATACCAGCTTGCAGGACACTTCAAGCACGCTCGACAGCCTGACAACGAAAACCCAGGCGCTGACGATCAGTGCGGGCGGATTCGCCCGGGCGATGACGCAGGCGTTCTCGACCTCGATCACCGGCGGCAAGCAGCTCGACGATGTTCTGAAGAACCTGGCGTTACGGGTCTCGAGTCTCGCGGTGACCGCGGCGTTCAAGCCTGTGGCGAGTGGACTGACGAGCGGCATCGCGAGCCTGTTCTCCGGGCTGACCGGCGCAAGCAGCGCTTCGGCGGCGACCGTGCAGGCCAATGCGCGCGGCGCGATCAAGCCGTTCGCGGCCGGCGGCGTGATCGGGACACCGACCTATTTTCCGATGATGGATGGCGGCGTCGGTCTCGCCGGCGAGGCGGGTCCCGAGGCGATCATGCCGCTGGTGCGCGGCGCCGACGGCCGGCTCGGCGTCTCCGGCGCGGGCGGCGGCAACAGCATCACGGTGCAGATCGCGACGCCCGATGTCGACAGCTTCCGCCGCTCGGAGAGTTACGTCACCGGCCAGATCGCGCGCGCCGTGGCACGCGGACAGCGGAGCTTGTGACGGAGAATGCCACCATGACCGGCTTTCACGACGTGCTGTTCCCGCTCGATATCGCGCTGAAGAGCGCGGGCGGCCCGGAGCGGCGGACGGATATCGTCAGTTTCGGCTCCGGACGCGAGGCGCGCAACGCGCGCTGGGCGCAGTCGCGCCGCCGCTACGATGCCGGTTACGGCATCAAGACCTTCGATGCGTTGCAGGCGGTGGTGGCGTTCTTCGAGGAGCGGCGCGGCCAGCTCTACGGATTCCGCTGGCACGACAGGCTGGATTGCGGCTCGGCCGCGACCGGCCCGGCGATTTCGCCGCTGGACCAGGGCATCGGCGTCGGCGATGGCGCAACGTCATCCTTTCAATTGGTGAAGACCTATGGCGCTTCGTTCGCGCCGTATCCGCGTACGATCGCAAAACCCGTCGACGGTAGCGTGCGGATCGCAGTTGCGGGCACTGAAGTCGCAGCCGGCACGGCGTTCACCTGCGATGCCGCCACCGGCGTCGTCACGTTTCTCCCCGGGCATATTCCGCCGGCGGGCGCCGCGATTACCGCGGGGTTTACGTTCGACGTGCCGGTGCGGTTCGATACCGACTATCTCGAGGTCGATCTCTCGACCTTCGCCGCCGGTGTCATTCCGAAAATCCCGCTGGTGGAGATCCGGCCGTGAGAAGCATTCCTCCCGTGCTGCAAGCCAAGCTCGAGTCCGGCGCGACCACCCTGGCGCGCTGCTGGATCGTGACCCGGCGCGATGGCGTCGTGATGGGATTCACCGATCACGACAACGATCTCGCGATCGGCAGCGTGACATGCCGCGCAGGCACTGGATTCACGGCATCCGAGGCGACGAGCCAGTTCGACCTGTCCGTGGACGGCTCGGAAATCTCCGGCGCTCTCGCCGATGCATCTCTCACCGAGGCGGACCTCGCCGCGGGCCGTTACGACGCCGCCGCGGTGGAGACCTGGCTGGTGGACTGGAGCGATGTGTCATTGCGCGTGCTGACCGCGCGCGGGACCATCGGCGAGGTCCGGCGCGAGGGCCAGGCCTTCACGGCGGAACTGCGCGGCCTGACTGATGCGCTGGCACAGGACAGCGGCCGTCTCTATACGGCGCGCTGCAACGCCGACCTGGGCGACGGACGCTGCCGGATCGATCTGACGAATCCGGCCTATCGCGGAAGCGGGACGGTGACGGCGATCGAGGGAACGTCGGCCTTTGCGGTGTCGGGTCTCGACGGGTTTCCCGAAGGATGGTTCGCGCAGGGCCGCCTGACCTGGAGCGGCGGCGCCAGTGCCGGCCTGTCGATGGAGATCAAGGATCATCGCCTGTCGTCGGGCGAGGCGCGGTTGTCGCTGTGGCAGGCGATGGCCGAAGCCGTGGCTGTCGGCGATGCTTTCACGGTGACCGCGGGCTGCGACAAGAGTTTCGCGACTTGCCGCGACCGCTTCGCCAATTCCGGCAATTTCCGCGGCTTTCCGCAGATTCCCGGCAACGATTTCGTCATCAGCTACCCGGTGTCGGGTGCATCGGGCAGCAGCGGCGAGTCCCTGTTCTGAACGGAGCCTTGCGGTGACAGTTCCAAGACTGACGCGCGACGCCATCGTCGCGGAAGCCCGCGCATGGATCGGCACGCGCTATCGGCACCAGGCGTCGCTCAAGGGCGTCGGCTGCGACTGCCTCGGCCTCGTCCGCGGGGTCTGGCGGCATTGTATCGGCGACGAGCCGGAGACGCCGCCGCCCTATGCGCCCGACTGGGCCGAGGCGCGCGGCGAGGAGACGTTGGCTGCGGCTGCGTTCCGGCATCTCGTTCCGATCTCGCGCGAGGCGCTCGGCGCGGGCGACGTGCTGCTGTTCCGCTGGTGGTGGCTCATTCCTGAATCGGCTTCCGATCGCCAGTTCATATGGCCTGCCAGCCTGACGGACGCCAAAAAGCACAACGTCGCCAGCAGCAAAAAACACCAGCGACATTCGGCGAATCGGATCATTGCGATCAGCCTCCATTCCGCGCGTCCTTAAGAAACGATGACATTTCCTGGTTAACGCCGGGTAAATCGCCGCCTGACGGCCTCAGGCAATCACACATCCTTGGAGGCAAGCATGACATCGGATTCGGTGTGGCAAATCGCGCGCTATCTGCTGATCGCGGCTGGCAGCTTCGCAACCGGCAGGGGCTGGGTAACGTCGGACCAAGTGACCGCCGCGATCGGCGCGCTGGGCACGCTCTTCACCGTCGCCTGGGGCGTCTACGTCAAGTTCGGTACGCGCGCGACAACGGCGGTCGTTGCCGCGCGGGCCGACGTTCCGGTCGTCAATGCCGCCACCGGCGGCGTCAACTGATCGCCGAGGAGATCATATGATGCGGAAATTCGTTGCCGCGGCGATCGCTGCGGGCGGCCTCGCGCTGGCCGGTTGCCAAACGGTGGGATTGCCGTCGCTCAACCTGAGCACGGCGGTGAGCCTGAACACGATCTACGGAATCGAGAATGCCTATGGCGTCGCGATCGCGGCCGCCAACGCCTACAAGGCGCTGCCGCTTTGCAAGACCGGAACGGTCCCGAGCGCGGCCAACGTCTGTGCGAAGCGGTCGACGGTGATCGGCCTTCAGGCCGGGATGCGGAAGGCGCGCGTCGCGGTCGACAGCCTCGTCACGCTCCACAAGACCTATCCGTCGGTGGATCTCACCAACGCGCTCGCGGCGGCGAGGGCCGCGCTGAGCGGTATCCAGCAAACGCTCGCGACAGGAGTACAATGAGATGGTGACCGCAGCAGAGATCGAAGCGGGAGTCGCGGCCGCGGAGGCCATCATCGATGCCATCGTCAAGATTGCACCCGCCATCGAGCAGGGCATCGTGTCGTCCGTCCCCTATGT